>SZPG01000039.1 GCA_030263595.1 Chloroflexi bacterium CFX6 | reverse complement strand
GCACTGCCCCCCGCTTTTATCCAAATCACCGCTTGCGTTCTGCACATACAAAGCCGGCGTCCCGCAGGACAGGCTCGTCCCGCCCGGGCAGGTGGGGAAGTACGCTCCCCCGCCGCCCCCGCCGCAGGACCCGTACACCGCCGCCGCCACTGCCCCCGCCGCAGCTGCCATACACGGCTGACGTACAATACCCATACGGCGCACACACCTCTGGCAGCTTGCACTGCCCGCCCGACGCATAACACTCCACCGGCTCGTCATACCCATAGCCCCCCAGACAATTGCCAGTAGGTGTACATATCCCAGACACGGGATCACATGTCTGCTCCCGCTCCCCACACTCAACATAGACACTATTACAGCTCTGCGCCGACACTTTGCTAGGAGCCAAAAAAACCACTCCCACCAAAAAAAGTCCCGCCATCGCAACTACCCGCCACCCCCTCTTCATACCCTGAGCCTAGCATACATCGGCTCGCAACTGCAACCAAGCCGACGCGTTACTGGATAAACTCAATCTCAAGCCCTGCTTCTCTCAGCAATTTTTTTATCGACTCAATTGGCAAACGATACTCCTCATCAAAATCATCCACACCATCAGAATCCCCATCCCCCTTCGCACTCGTGGGCGTTTGGTCCGCGGTCACTAAGCTATCGGCAATACCAAGCTCTCGCCATTCAGCCCACTCCTTAGTAAGTTTTGTCTTATGGTTTGATACAAATGCATCAAGCAGAAGATTTGTAACAACCACTACCCCCTCCTCCCTTTTATCGGCAGTAAACACGTTAATCTTCTGTTGCGCCCAAAACTCCATCAGTGTTGATTGCCGCTCTTCACTCTCGTCCCCACTCCAGTAACCCTTGGTCGTCTGCTGCAAGCCCAATACTACAATCACACTCCCCTCGGGGTTGCGCAACACCGGCTCCAGATCTTGATTATTTGGCTGGCGTAATAACACGGCATAGACCTGATCCAGCTCACCTTTGCTTACCCCGCTCAGGTCATACTTTACTTCCGTTCCCACCGGCTGCACCACTACCAATCGCCCGTCGGGAGTGGCTGCCACACTCATCAAATCCTGCGCCCCGCCCGGGTAGTAGGGCCAGTCCACTAGCACCGTCTGCCCCTCGGCATTCTGCCACACCTTCACTCCCGCCGGGTACTCCACCCCGCGGTAGGTTGCTTCCTGCGCCCGCCCCAGCGCACTCTCCGTATCCCACGCCTGCTCCACTATCTCCCCGTCAAATACCATCCTCTCCGGTACTGCCTCCCCTGCCTTATACCTTTCCCACAACTCCTTTGCCGAGCAGCGCGCCACCCACTCTCCCGTTTCCAGCTCATACACCCCAGCCACCACCGTCCGCTCCTCCTGCTCCAAATGCTCGTTTTCAAACAGCTCGGTCTTATACGTCCAGTACTGGCTGCCGCGCAACTCCGCCTTAACAACTGTCACTCCCTCCAGGTACGCTGCTGCCGCCTCCGCTCCTGCCGCCAGTTTCTCTTCCTCGCTCATCTGGGCGAGCTGGTCGGGGGTGAAGGCAATGGGAGTAGGTGTGGGGGTCAGCGTGATTGTGGCGGTGGGAGCGGGGGTAAACGTCCGGGTGGGCAAAGGCGGGGTCAGGCTCGGCGCCGGGGGTGTTGCGGGGGTGGTCAGGGAACTGCATCCCGCCTGCATCAAAATCAAAAGAACAAGGATGAGTTTTCGTGCCATGTTTTCCTCCTGGAAGCGGGTTATGGAGTCAGGGAGCGCCGCGTGACGCCGTGGCGGCACCTGCTCTTGTAATACGCCAGCAAGCTGGCTGACTCCAAAATGTTAAAGAACTGCGAGGGGGTCCGCCTCGCAGTTCTTCGCTAATCGCTAATCGTTGTCGTTGTCCTCATTGCCCTCGTTGTCATCGTTGTCATTGCTGGAATCGTCGCTGTTGTCATCGTCGTTGGAGTTGCCATCGTCCTCGTTGTCATTGGTCGAGTTGTCATCGCTGCCGTTATCTTCGCTGCCGTCGTCGTTTTCGTTCGATTCCGAATCGTCGTTTTCATTGACAGCCGGCGTGGAAGTCCCGCCGCCGGTTTCATCGGAGCACTCGCCCTCCGCTTCGATGCCGGTGGCGATGAACCTGCCGTCTTCGCCGTAGTAACCGGTCGCTTCCACCGTCATGCCGATGCACAACCCCTGCGTAGACAGGTTCGAAAGGTAAACCGTCATCCCGTTGATAACGAGCGTATTGGCGGAAATGGCTTGAAGCGTTCCCTTGATCTCATACCGGGCGGGGACATCCGCCGCATCATCCGGGTTGGGGCTGGGGGCGGGCTGGGGTCTTCCCTCTTCCTCCAACTCCATTTCGATGGGCTTGCCGGCAGGCACCACCGAGCCAGCCGGGAGCAGGTCGAGGCTGGTCACTTCGATGAAGCCCTGGGCGTTGGTCCGCCCGCTGACGATCACCGGCGCGCCGTTTTCAGGCGACTGGATATTTTCCGGCAGGACGACCATCAACCCCGAAACATAGGTGTTGTTTTTCACCCGCATAAACACGCCCGCAAACTGAATCGTCTCGTGGCGTCCCTCCGCCAGGAGTTCATCAATTTCGTGGAGGCGTTCATTTTCGAATTCGTTTGCCAGCAATTCGCGCGCTTCCTGGTCGAAGATGAAGAACAGGCGGACGCTCTCCCACCCGCGCTTGACCGGGTAGAGACTCTCGCCCGGCAGCGCCGAAGCGGAGGCGCTCAAAATCCCGGTTCCGCTCAACAGGAATGCGATCACCAGGGCGAAGGAAATCGCCAGGCGCGAAAAGACGGGGATCACGCGCCTGTTCGGCGCGCGCCTCGACTCGCGGATTTCGGCAGCGCGCTGCATCACCCGCGCGCGTCCGCGCCGCGCCGCCTCTGCGGAGGGTTCCGCAGCGGACATATTGCGCGCCTTGATGGCGGTTTTGAGAATCGGGCGCAGCTCGCCGGCAAGATCGGGGTAACGGGCAAGGGCGGTCTCGAGGTCGGTTCCGTTTTCGATCTCGTGCAGGCAAACTTCCAAAGCGTCGAATAATTTATTCATAATCCACCTCGCCAATCTCGCGCTGCAGAGCCGCCAGCGCGCGGAACTGGAGAGCTTTTACGGCATTGACATTCTTGTTCAAATGAACGGCGGTTTCCTCCAGCGAATATCCCTGCCCGAATCGCAGGGCAAGGACATGCTGTTGTTCGGGGGTCAGTTTGGTGTAGGCGTTCTGCACGGCGCGGTTCTGTTCGCGTTGGTCCACTTCACTGGCGGGACCGGGCTGGAGGTCCGGCAGCGATTCGGGGATTTCCTCCTCGCTGCGGCGGTACTTCCTGCGTATGTGGTCGGTCACGATGTGGTTCGCCGTCCCGATCAGCCAGCCTTTGAGGTTGGAATCCGGTCCGCGTCCCGAACGAACCGCTTCCAGCAGGCGGATGAAGACATCGCTGGCGATATCCTCTGCAAGTGACTGGTCGCCCAAACGATACAGGGCATAACGATAGACCTCGGAAAAGTACTGGTCGTATACCGCGCCAATGGCTTGTGAATCCAAGTCGCGCAGGTCGTTTATTCCTTGCTTCCCGTCCGCTGCTGTCATTATTTTTTCCGACACCCAATATCCGAATTTTTTCATTTAACTTCCGTCACCGAATATCTTATCATCATTCGATGACTTCATAAATGACAGCCTGGTCGTCCCGGTACACCTCCCGCAAGCCGGGGTCGTTTTCAGCCCGGCGGATGAAATCGCCATGGTTCAAATCGGTGTGCACATAGCGCGCGGCAAACCGCGAACGAATGATACTGGACGGGCGTTCCACGTCGCCGCGCGTGATGTCAATCCATTGGTCGTAAAGCGCTTCGTCATACAACTGGAGGTAGGTGGGGTCCAGCCCAGTCAGGTAGGTGTTGTGGGTGTTGTAGAAGAACAAACGCGGGAAGTCGTCCCAATCGGTTTGGAAGACACGCTCGCCCGGCGGGGTGTTTTCCATCAGCCAGGCAGACGCGCGCTCGTATAAATCTGCGGGTTTCGAGCGCGCCATCTGCGCCTGTGCAGCGGGGATGGCTTTCACAATTCCCGCGATGACGGCAACCGCAAGCAGAATTGAGGATACGCCCGTTTGAAACCCGAGCCTGAATTTCAGGCTGGGCTGCGAGCGTTCGGCATCGAACAGAGGCGCCCAGGCGAACGCCGCAAAGACAAGCGCAAACGGCGGGAAGTATTCCACGAACCTGCGCGCCTTGAAGAGCATCAAGCCGAAGAGCAGGGCGATCAGGAACGCGCCCGCTGTGCGCGCATCCATTCTTCGACCGGAAAGACCGAGCGCCAGCGCGCCGCTCACGAAAGCAGCCAGAGCGGGCAGGGAGTTTCGGAGCAGCTGCTCCGTATCGTAGGGATACCACTCGTTGCCCACGCGCACCGAGGTTGCATCCAGCAGTTTCGGCAGAAAGTGGTGGTAGGTAAAGATGATGTTATTTGGAAAATAAGGATTGAGGATCAACCCGGCAAGGATGCCGGCGCCCGCCCAAACCAACGGACGGGCTTCCAGCCGGCGCTCCGTGAGCCACACTCCCAGCCCGTAAAGGAACGCGGCGGCAAGCATGAGCGGAAAGGCATTGTAAAACCAGACGTAGAAAAAAGACAACACGCCAACGCGCTTGTGCCTGCCTTCCAGCATCCACAGAAAGCCCAGGATCAGCACCGCCAGCGAAAGGGATTGCGCGCGGGTGATGGACATGCGGTAGAGGAATGCATCGGAAATTCCCAGCAGGGCAAGCGCCCACAAGCCGGAGGCAGGCAGGTTCTGGCGGTGGAACAAATACCAAACGCTTAGGAACGCCAGCGCGGAAAAGGTCACAGCCGCCCACTTCGCCCCGGCAAGAAGATCGCCGAAAGTGAAGGGGATCAGCGCCGCATGGAAGAGGAAATGATGATCGTAGAATTCGCGTTCGTTCAGGATGCTGAGCGGGAGCCAGGGAAAATCCGGTTTCAAGCCTTCGGTGCGCATCAACCAGGCGAAGCGGATGTGATAGAAACCGTCGTTATCCGGCAGGTTGGGTGTCGAAAACTGGATGGCCGCCATCCCGGCAAAGAACAGGATGAACAACAGGATAGGGATCGTCGGAGCGTGAATTCGTTTGAACATTGAATAATTCCATAAAAAGCGAAAACCTGGTCGTCTGAACCGTGACTTCGTCCAGACGACCAGGAGATACCATCTTGCGTCAGCCCCGGCGGCTATCCGTTGTCGTTTCCGCCGTTGTCATCGTCCTCGTTGGAGTTGTCGTCGTCGCCGCCGTCATCGTCGTTGGAGTTGTCGTCGCCGCCGTCGTCGTCGTTCGAGTTGTCGCCGTCGTCGCCGTTGTCATTCGAGCCGTCATCGCCGTTGTCATTCGAGTCATCGTCGCCGTTGTCGTTCGAGTCATCGTCGCCGTTGTCGTTCGAGTCATCGTCGCCGTTGTCGTTCGAATCGTCATTGGAGTTGTCGTCGTTGCCGTTGTCATCGTTGGAGTTATCGTCGTTGCCGTTGTCGTCGTTGGTGTTGCCGTCGTTGGAGTTATCGTCGTTGCCGTTGTCGTCATTGGTGTTGCCGTCCGTATCGGGCGGCTCGACGCGGGTTACAACAATCGAGCCATCCGCCTGGACTTCGGCTTCGACCTTCACGGTATCGCCCACCTTAAACGATCCGTCGCGCACAACGGCGGGATCCACGGTAATGACCTGCCCGTTCACCGTCCACTGGTCGCCGTCCATGGCTTCGATCACACCCGTGAATTCGATGATTGACGCCTGAGGCTTGTTCGACCCGCCGGAGGAATTTGCCGGTGAAGCCGCCGCCCCGCCGCAGGCGCTGATGAGCATGGCAGTCAGCGCCAGGACGAGCATGAATACGTAGGTTGTCCTTTTCATTTTTCACCTCTTTGAAATATTGAGTGACTACATCCACATAGTCGAATTGAGAGGGAAAAAGTTACGGCTTCCCCCCGCCGGTTTTTTTCGGAAATCAGCGCCTGTGAATTTTGCCTCAATGCGTACAACCAAACAGGGCTATTTCGTCCGCTCGTACACGCGCCGGAACTCGGCAATGAACTGCGCCGCTATCGGTTCGCTGTAAATGACCAGCAGGGTCTCGTCGTTCTTCGTCTCGGCGCTGTGGGTGAAATTGTACGAGCCGAAAATGACGATGCTTTCGTCAACGACGATCACTTTATGGTGCATCTGTCCGTCATTGCCGTCCAGGTACACATCCAGCCCCGCCTGCCGAAACGGGTCGAACTCCGTGCCGATATTGGAAGCGACCTGATCCTCGTCCATCACGCCCGCCGCCGTCACCCCTTCCTCGGCGCGCGCGCGAATTGCGTCGCCCAACGGGTCGGCGGTGAAGGAAAACGCCATGAAGTAAATGCTCTCCTGCGCTTCATTGAGGATGTCCACGAGGATGGGTTGAATCCCGTCATCCGGCGAAAAGTAGGTATCCACCGGCGTCCCATCAATCGTCACACGCGGGTTGGGCGTTTCGGCGGCAACAGCCTCCCCGAATTGGTCGTCCACGAACATCTCCTCGAATTCTTTGGTGAAATTCTCCGCCACTTTCACCGAACGGATGCGCATCATGACGTTATTGTCCTCATACGCGCCGGAATCGGTCAGGTTCATCGTGCCTGCCCACACTTCGGAATTGTCAATGACCACAAACTTGTTGTGCATCAATCCTTCGCGCCGGTCGCCCAAAATGGGAATGCCCGCCTCCTTCAACTTTTGCGGATCGGCGCGGTCGAGATTGTCGCTTTCCATCACCAGGCGCACCCGCACGCCGCGGTCATGAGCGCGCAGCAGCGCATCCCGGACGCTGTTCAGGCTGAGGCTGTAAACGGCGACATCCACGCTGAGTTTGGCGGCGTCAATGGATTCGGCGATGGGCTGGTCAACTCCGCCCGTCTGCTGGGAGGCGAGGGGGCTTTGCGGGTTCGTAAAATACAACTCGAACCAGCCGCCCTCCACGCCGTAGCCTGCGGGGAGTTCAATCGGCTTGAGTTCGACCTTCGCTGCGGAGGCGGGCTCATCTTCCAGCGGAAGCGAAGGGGTCGTCTCACCGCAGGAGGAGAGGAAGAGAATGAGAAGAAGGAGGAAAGCAGGAAAGAAGGATGGTTTCATTTTGATTTACGATTTGTAATGGACGGCATGACCCTGCGCCTGCGCACAACACGGGACGCACATTCACCCCCGCAGCGACGCCTCCCGCAAGCGCCTGTTCAATTCGTGAATGATCGCCAGGCTCACATCGGGGCGTTCGCGCAGCAACTCTTCGAAGCTTTTCTGGTCAATGCACAGGGTGCGCACATCGCCCGCCGCCACCAGGGACGCCATGCGCGGCTCGTTGCTGATAATGGACATTTCACCCACATAATCGCCTTCTCCTCGAATCGCAATCTCGACCTCCCGCCCGCCCCGCATGGCGCATACGCGCACCCTGCCGCTTACGATGACATACATGACATCGCCCGGCTCCCCTTCGCGGGCGATCTCTTCGCCATTCACAAAAGATTCCTCCCCGGCAATGGCTGCCACCTGCTTCAAATCCACAGAAGAAAGGTTTTCGAACAACGGCACACGTTTCAGGAAAAGAATCCGATCCATGAGGGAAAGCGGCGATAAATTTTCCACGTTGATCACTCCACTCCGCTGCGCGGCGTAATGCGCGCAATCGCGAATCCATTCATCTTCATCGTTGAACAGCCTTTCCCAATCCGGGGAACCTGCCGCCCGGGCATCATTTTCCCACAAAACCGTCAGCGGCTGCAACACGTCCCGCCATTTTGCGCCGATGGTTTCCAGCGCTTCGAGCCCATTGGCATGTTGGGATGGGTCGCGCGAACTCAAATTCCGAACCGCCAGCTGCATGGCTCCCCGGTCGCCAAGCAGACCAACTGCAGACAGGGCACGGATTCCGTATCGCTGCGATTTTTCCCGCAGGGCTTCGACGAGCAAATTGACGGCATCCCGCCGGATGGACCCCGCCGCATCCTTCCCGGACTGTGAGTTGATTCCACCCATCAGAGCGTGATACTCCCGCGAGCGCGAGACCGCCAGCCGGGCAAAGTCAATGACCGGCTTTGCCGGCGGAGACGGGAGGTAAGCGAGCGCGAGCAGCGCCCCATCCGCCGTTTCCTCCCATTGCAGCGCCGAAAGAATGGACGGCATCACAGGTGTGCCGATGGAGCCGAGCAGTTGGGCGGCAGTTTCACACACAGAGGGGTCGCGCAGCGCTTCGAGCAGGTAAGAGGCGGCGTTCTGCGGGTGAATTTGATGAAGTGTGGTCAGGATGGTTTTTTTGACCGCCGGCTCCAGATGCCGGTCTTGCAGTTCGTTGGCAAGGAAATCGAAGGCGTCCATGTCGCCCCATTCGCCCATCCATTTGATGGCGTGGATGCGCTCGTCGAGCGTCCCAATGATGGAGATTTGGCGCAGGCGGCGTTTCGCCTCCATGTTCGTTTTATCAACGCGCAGCAGCGATAATGCAGCGCGCGCGCTGACCTTGGCGTTTTCATCCGTGAGCAGGGGGGTCAGGTACATCGTCAGCGCGGGGGAATTGGAGGATAAAACCGTCAGCGAGGAAACCGCTTCGCAGCGCACATCCGGCTCCGGGTCCGCGAGAGAGGCGGCGATATCCAACAGGGCAGATGAGGCTTTGGACTGAGTCAACGCCCGGAGGGAGGCGATCCGCACCTGTGGGTCGGTATCCCTTAACCCATTCACGAGGGCGGGAATCGCTTCGGGCAGTGAGAGCTGACCTACAACTTCGACGGAAATCCGGCGAACGAGCACGTCGGGGTCGCGCAAGCCATTGAAGGCTGTGCGAACGGCGGCGGCATCCTGCCGGAAACCGCCGAAGGGTTTTTCTTCGGCGTAGAACAATTGCGGACGTCCCGCGCGCAGGGCTTCGACGAGCGCGCGGCTGTATCCGCGCCGCGCCTGGTAAAGAATGAAGGCACATACCGCCGCCGCAGCCAGACCGATGAGGTAATGCTGCCCAGGCAGGAGGGTTTGCTCGCCGATGATGAGGATGCCGCCCGCTATGAAAACGCCCGCCTGTTCGGGCACGCCGCCGATGAAGGCGCGCACCTGGTCGCGTTTTTCGGGAGGCACCACATTGAACATGGTTTGCCAGGCGGGGTCGGCGATGCCGGAGAGCCAGAGCATTTGCAGGAAACGAAACGCAACGATGACGGCAAAGAAAGGCGCGAGAATAAGCGCGGCAAAGCCGGTGAGGTAAATGACCGGAAATGCCAGAATGCAGAGCATGATTCCAAAGCGCGCAAACAAACGGTTGGCAAGCAGCAGCGACGCAAGAAACGCGGCGGTGGTGTTGAATCCGTTGAAGAGACCGAGGAAAGCGGCAAGGTCATCTGCATTGGGGAACTGTTCTGTGACGGCGCGGGAAAAGGGCAGAGAGATGGAGAAATAAAGGATCGAGAAGAAAACGGTCGAAACGGCGATCCATGCCATTAGCGTGGATTTGCGGACGTACTCGAAGCCGCGCTGCATTTCCTGGATGAGCGCGGGTTGACTGCGCCGGAATTTTGGCTGAGGCGTTATTCCAGTGGGTCGAAGAGCGACGAGGGCGCGGCTGAGAAGAAACGAAAGAACGAGGGAGCCAAACCAGCCAAGAAGCAGGTTTTCGGCGCCAATGAAGCTGACCAGCAGCCCTGTGGCAAATCCACCGAGGATCTGCCCGAGAATGCGGCTGGCATTGAAGAGGGGAAAGAGCCGCTTGGCTTGACGCGCATCGCACACCACGCCCGCCACGCCCCAGATCACAAGATTGACGAGCGAGTTGAGCACTTCCTTGCCAAGCCAGAGGACAGGGTAAAGCCAGGGCGGTTCGGCGAGCAGGACAAGACGCGCGCCGAGCAAAAGCAGCGCGGCAAGCAGGGGAACGGCGGTGTAAAGGATGGATTTCGGAATCCGCCCCAATGCGGCGGTGACGAGAAAGGACGTCAGCATGGACGTGATTCCCAATCCGATGTACATATATGGGAGATAGTCCACGCCAAAGCGGGCGAAGAAAAGCGCTTCGATGCCCGTGCCGCCAAGCGCCGCGCCGAACGCCGTCAGAAGCATGATCCCGATCAAGAAGGAGGACATGCGTCCTTCGCCGGGTTTAATGGAGAGGAGCCGGGCAAGGCGAGTCATCGGTTTGGCAATTGGCAGACGGAGACCGAGGGAGGAGACGGGAGATCAAAACCTGGCGGATTCTTTGCTCTTCCCATAATCCTCTTCCGCCAGGCGCGCAGCATCGGCAAGCAGTTTATCGTACTTATTCACAACGATAAAGATGAACCAGCCTAAAATGCGCCGGAGGGGACGCGGTCCCGGTATGAGCCGGATGCTGATGCAGTCTCGAAAACGGGTTGTGCCATCGGGCAGCGCCTCGAAGTAAGCCGTTTCCATGAACAGCACCTTCCCATTTTCGATGGAGTGAACGGTTACATAGTGAAAGGGACGCCAGTCCAGAACCACTTCGGTACTGATTCCCTTCCCGTGCGCGCAGTGATTGCTGGCTCCCCTGCCGCGGCGTCCTCGGGGGCGATCGCCGATGGACCATTTTACGTCTGGACACCAGATATTTCGCCTGGAAGGGTCCTGCATCCATTCCCAGGCGATGTGCGGCGGCACGCGAAAGTCAACATTCAGGGTCAAATCCGCTTCTTCTTCCGTGATCCTCACTCGGCGCTCGTCGGTCAATTCCCGGTATCTGGCGTGCAGGTCAATGCTGCGGGTCTTTACCTCTCCCAAATGTTCGTATGCTTCCAGCTGCAAATGAGCATCCGGGAGGTCCAACTGCATACAGTTGAGACATTTCTCCGTCAGGAGAATATAAGCGCGCCAGCCTGTCGCCTCCGACACATGATTTTTCGAGAGGCGGTGGACCAGATTCACATCCGTGCCGACCAATTCCCGGATGTTTGCAACCGTCTGGACGATGTAATCGCCGTAATGCACGATGAATTTCAAATCGAGGGAAGAGATGTTCCGGCAGGCTGCACAGGTACAGGTCGTTTTGCGGCGCATGGAGACCTGCTTGTCGCGGAAGGCGGCGTACACAGACTCCATGAATTCGATCAGGATTTCGCCGCGCGTTTGTTCTTCCTCGTCCGCGTAGGCAAACACGGCATCGCCTTCGAGTTTCGAAATCGTCATCAGGGGCTGAAATTCCGCCACCAGCAATTCCAACAGTTCGGTGAGGATCTCATGGGAGTGTTCCAGTTCCGTCTTGGCGACAAAAGACGTATAGCCCGAAATATCGGCAAGAACAAGATATCCGCGTCGAGCAAAATTGGACATGGGTTATCAACATTATAACCCCGCCTCCCCCGCCCGGCGGAACGGCAGGGTGGGTGCGTCGTTTATAATCCCCGTCCATGACCAACACCGAAAATGCAAACCGCCAGATCGCCCGCGCCGCAGGCACGGTGATGTTCGCCATCATCCTCGGACAAATCGCGGGACTCATACGCGGCGTTCTGGTGGCGCGGGCATTCGGCGCTTCGCCCGAACTGGACGCCTTCTTCGCCGCCAACCGTGTCAGCGAGACGTTGTTTTTACTGGTGGCTGGCGGCGCGCTGGGCTCCGCTTTTATTCCGACATTCACCGGCTTGCTCGCCAAAGAGGACAGGACCTCCGCCTGGCGGCTTGCCGCGTCCATTGCGAACGCGGTCACGCTGACCCTGAGCCTGCTGGCTGCGCTCACTGCCTTGTTCGCCCCGCAAGTGGTGCGCTTCGCGCTCGCCCCCGGGCTTGCCGCCGACCCCAAACTCTTCGCGCTGACGATTTCGCTCCTGCGCATTCAACTCATCTCCGCCGTATTGTTCGGCTTGGGCGGCTTGATCGTGGGCATCCTGAACGCGCATCAAATCTTTCTCATCCCGGCGCTCACGCCCGCGCTGTACCAACTCGGCATCATCTTCGGCGCGGTCTTCCTCGCACCTTCCATTGGAGTATATGGTCTTGCCTGGGGCGTGGTAGCCGGGGCGGCATTGTATCTCTTTGTTCAGCTTCCCCAACTTGCAAGATTAATCTCCAGTTTCCAATTCCCAATTCCCACTTCCCACTTCCTGGATTTCCACGACGCCAACTTTCGCCAGGTCCTCCTCCTCATGGGACCGCGCCTGTTGGGGGTTGCCGTCGTCCAACTCAATTTCTGGGTCAACACCTGGCTGGCTTCCCAAATGGCGGCGGGAAGCGTGACCGGCTTGTACTACGGCTTTTCGCTGATGCTGATGGCGCAGGCGGCAATCGCCCAGTCGGTGGCGATTGCGGCAATGCCGACCTTTTCCGCCCAGCATGCGCTCGGCAAACAGGACGAGATGCGCTCATCGCTGGCTTCATCCTTGCGCGGGGTGATGCTGCTGGCGCTGCCCGCCAGCGTCGGGTTGATCATCCTGCGTGAGCCGATTATTTCCCTGCTGTATCGGCGCGGCGAATTCGACGAACGCTCGGTGCAGATCGTGGCGTGGGCGCTGCTGTGGTACGCGGCGGGGCTCGTCGGTCACTCCATCATGGAAGTGTTGACGCGCGCCTTCTACGCCCGGCACGACACAAAGACGCCCGTCATCATCGGCACGGCGGCGATGTTGTTGAACGTCGTTTTCAGCGTGTCCTTCTCCCGTCTGTTCGAGTCCATCGGCTGGATGCCGCACGGCGGGCTGGCGCTGGCAAACTCACTGGCAACCGCGCTCGAAGCAGCCGCATTATTCATGATGATGCGAAAGCGATTGAACGGCATCGAAGGCGGCTACATCCTGCGCGGAGCGATACCCTTTGCGGCGGCGGGATTGGTCATGGGGCTTTCGCTCTGGGGCTGGCTGGCGTTTGGGAAACTTCTCAGCGTCTGGATTCTTGTCCCGCTGGGTGTGGCAATCGGCGGGGCGGTTTATTTTGGCATTCTGTTCGCCCTGCGCCTGCCGGAGTTGAGTTACATTGCAAATGGGGTGATGCGGCGGCTGAAGAAATGAGCCGCGGTCCATCGTCTTATTTCCACACCATCCACTGCACGATGGCGACGAGCAGACCGAGGAGGATGCCGCCGATAACCTCCAGCGGGGTGTGACCGATGACTTCCTTCAATTCGTCCTCGTTCCAGATATGCCCCTTGAGCAATTCCTCGAAAAGCAGGTTGATACGCTCGGCATGTTTGCCCGCCTGGCGGCGCACGCCCGCCGCATCGTGCGCGATGATCATGGTCACGGCAACCGCAATGGCAAAGACGGGATTGTCGAAGCCGTGATACAACCCGACCGCCAGCGTGCCGGCAACCATCAGCGCGGTGTGGGAGGAGGGCATTCCGCCCGCGGCAAAGACCATCGCCCACAGCCAGCGGCGCGAGCGCAGGTATTCGGTGGGAATTTTCAACGCCTGCGCCAGCAGCCATGCCGTCAGCACGGCGATCAACACCTTGTTTTGAAGAACGCCAAGCAGGTTCATTCGGATTCCTCTTCAAATTCGATCAGCGACCCGCCAGCCAGTTTCCGCACTTTGAGCTGGGCAGACTCGAGCAATGCGCCGCAGTGCGCGGCGAGGGCTTGTCCGCGCTCGTAGAGTTTCATCGCCTCTTCGAGCGGGTTCTGTTCGCCTTCGAGCGCTTCGACGATTCCTTCCAATTCAGCGAGAGCTTCTTCGTAGGACAATTCTTCGACGGGTTTTTGGGTGGATTTTGATTTTGGCATGAGGACTCCAAATAATTTACGATTTACGATTGGCGCTTCGGGATTACTTCAAACTCTCCATCGCTCACGCGCACGTTCATTTCGCCGCGCGCATCCGAAATTTTGCCGACGACCTTTCCATCCTCCCTGCGGGTGACGATGGCGTATCCGCGCGATAAAATGCCCGCCGGGTTGAGCGCATCGAGCCGCTTCGACATTCCATCTACGCTGGCAGACTGCAATTGGATGCGGTGCGTCACCGCGGAGAGGGCGCGGCGGAAGAGTTCGTCGAGGCGCTGAAACTCGGATTGGATGAGCCGTTCGGGAGAGACGTATTTGAGGCGCGCCGCCAGGGAGGAGGTCAAAGCTCGATGGTCAGCGAGCAGGTTCGAGATTAAGTCAAAGAGGCGGGATTGGTAATTGGTAATTTGCAATTGGAGGTCGTCCAGCGTGGTTTGAGTCGCCAGTTCCGCTGCGGCGGTGGGAGTGGGGGCGCGCAAATCCGCGGCGAAGTCGCACAGGGTGAAATCCGTTTCGTGACCGACGCCCGAAATGACGGGGACTTTCGAGGCGGCAACCGCGCGGACGACCCGCTCGTCGTTGAACGCCCACAGGTCTTCGATGGAACCGCCGCCGCGCGCGAGGAGGATGACATCGGGTAACTGGTAATTGAGGAATTGGATGGCGTTGACCAGCGCGGGCGGGGCTTCGACGCCCTGTACGGGAGAGGGTGCAAGAATCACTTCCGCAATCGGCAAACGGCGGCGGATGGTGTTGAGCATGTCGCGCAATGCCGCGCCTGTGGATGAGGTGACTATGCCGATCCTGCGCGGCAGTTCGGGGATGGGGCGTTTTCTTTCAGGATCGAAAAGACCTTCGGCTTCGAGCATGGCTTTGAGCCGCAGAAATTCCTGAAAGAGCGCGCCCTCGCCTTTTGCCTGGATGAGATTGGCGACCAGTTGATATTGTCCCTGCGGCTCATACACGGCGATGCGCCCATGCACTTCAACCGCGGCGCCTTCCTGAAGGTTCGGGCGTGTGCGCAGGACATCCGTCTTCCACATCACGCAGCGCAGGGAAGCGTTCTTGTCCTTGAGCGTGAAGTAGACGTGACCCGACGCCGGGCGCGACAGGTTGGAGATCTCCCCAGCCACCCACACATCCTGCAATTCGGGATCATCCTCCAGCAGTTTGCGGATGCGGAAGGTGAGTTGGGAGACGGTAAGCGTTTCAGGGAAAAGACTGGGCTGCATTGAGGGTAGGATAATCGAAAACGAGGGAATGGGGAATAGGAAATCAGGAATGCAGTTTTTCGCCTATAATTGGGAAAACTTTCTTTCATCTTTTATCCTTTCCTCATGAACCATCTCTGGTCACCCTGGCGTATGGAATACATCGAAAACCACGAAAAAGAAGACGGCTGTGTGTTCTGCCGCGCGCAAGCCCAGGCGGACAGCACGGGGAATCTCATTGTGCATCGCGGCACACTGGCGTATGTGATCCTTAATCGCTACCCATACACCAGCGGGCATGTGATGGTCATCCCTTTCAAACACGTCCCGAACCTCGAAGAATTGGACCCTGCGACGCGCGCCGAAATGATGGAACTGACCTCACGCTGCACCGCCGTCCTGCGCAAAGTGTACCGGACGCAATCGTTCAATGTGGGCGTCAACATCGGAGAAGCGGCGGGCGCGGGCGTGCTGGGGCATGTTCACGTCCACGTTGTGCCGCGCTGGGCTGGCGATACCAACTTCATGTCCACCATCGGCGGAACGCGCGTGTTACCCGAGGCGTTGGAGGAGACGTATCAACGAATCCGGCAGGCGTTCGAAACCACAGATACACATAGATGAATACGGATTGAAGCAACCCCGTTTCTCTTTGTTCATGCCGCCCTTGCGTCCGGCGCAAACGCCTGTGGTCAGGAAAGGGGGAGAACCAATCATGGAGACTCTATGCAGAGACATACAGGAACAATAATTCCCTTTCTTCTTATCTTAATGATCATCTCTTCCTGCAAAGCAAAGGAAACCATCGAAACGCCGGTTCCAAGCCCCGCCATCACAGCGACCGCCGGCACACCCCAGCCCACCCTCACCCCCACACCGCAGGGCATCTCCACTCCGTTTACGTACGGACCCAACCTGCAAAATTTCCCGGCAGGGGTCAACCCGCTGACCGGCTTGCAAGTGGAAGACCCAAGCCTGCTGCGCACGCCCGCCATGATGATGTCCATTTCGCATTTTCCGGTGGCGGCGCGCCCGCAGGCGGGGCTTTCGTTCGCGTCCTGGGTCTTCGAGCATTACATCACCGAAGGCGCCACCCGTTTCCTCGCCGCGTTTTACGGCGAATTTCCTGAACCCGAAATCCCCGTCACCGGCGATTGCGAAGTGCGGCGCGAGCCGTTCATCCAGACCTCCACACTGCTGGGCAACCGCATCTGGCTCGATGAAAATGCAAACGGCAGGCACGAAGATTACGAAAAAGGCGTCGGCGGAGTGTGCGTCAATTTGTTTGATTCTTCGAATCAACCAATTCAACAAACCACGAGCGATTCAAACGGCTATTACGGGTTCAACGTCGAGCCGGGGAATTACATCGTCGAGTTCAAGGTTCCCGCGTGGTTGAAATTTACGGAGAAAAACGTCGGGGATGAGAACAAGGATAGTGATGTGGATCAGGCATCGGGTCGGGCGGAGGCGGAGGTTACATCCGCGCTTCTTCATCTGGACGCAGGCCTGGTCCTGTCCGAGGAAGTGAGTCCACCCGTAAACGAATCCACCCAAATGCCCCCCGCCGAGGTGGGACCCATCCGCTCGGGGCGCCTGGTTTTCATAGACATTCACGACTTCTTCCTCAACTCGTGCTTTGTCTATGCCTCTGCCACGCTGGAGATTTTGGATAAACTGCCGCAATGCTATCTCGTCCCGCACGACGAAGCCAGCGGCGGCGCGATGATCAGCATCGAAAAGATGAAAGCGCTCGCCGAGGAGAATAAAAAGACAAGGTCGGGCAGATTCAACTACGCCAGCAACGTATTTTCCGAAACCCCGCCGGCGGGGGGCTGGGTCGCAAACCGGGTGAACATGTATGTGGCGTATCGCAACCAGTCTGCCTTCGTCTATGACCCGCTTTCCGGCTCGTACTGGCGCTACGTGGACGATACCTCCCAGGAAAACGCCGGGGTCCTGCACCCTGAAATTGACCGCCTGACGGGGCGGCAGCTGCAGTTCGAAAACATCGTGGTGATCTATGCCGACCATGAAGTATTCGAGTATCAGGGAACGCCCGTGCCCGCCCTCGTGGAAATTGACCTGGAACTCGGCAATGGCGGCTTCGCCTTTCTCTTCCGCGACGGGATGAAGTACGACATTCGCTGGAGTACGAAGGCGCGCGAATACGAAAAGAAGACCGGTCAGGCGCGCCCCATCTATTTTGTGGACTCGGACGGCAATCTCATTCCGCTCAAGCCCGGCAGGACGTGGATTTTCATCGCCACGCCGTACTCATTCGTCACCAACCAAATGGACGGCAGTTGGACCGTCCGCTACACGCCGCCCGAAGGCGCAAATTAGGCGCAAAGCCTCGCATGGCAGGGAGGCTTCGTTCAAGGCATGACAAACATCAGTAGTTTTTCCAGACTTGACGTACTATAGTATGGGTGCCGGCATTCCACGATTTGAGGCGAGACAAGGATCAGAGGCTTGATGCATCCCTACGTTCTTTCCCTGAAGAAAGTCTTCGAGGCGAACGCCAACCCCGCGAACGCCGCGCCGATGAAAAAGTACATGCGCGACCAGTTCGAGTATTTGGGAATCAAAACGCCCGAGCGCGCGGCTTTGCAAAAGGAATTCATCCAAAAGCATGGGCTTCCGCCGCTGGAGGAACTGGATGTCATCGTGCGGGAGTTGTGGTCGCTGTCCCAGCGGGAGTTTCAATATGCGGCGGTCAGCCTGCTTGGAAAACTAGAAAAGAAACTGGAACCCGATTTCATCGCCACACTTGAATATCTCATCGTCACCAAGTCCTGGTGGGACACGGTGGACTCGATTGCGGGCAGCACAGTCGGCGTGCATTTCAAACGTTTTCCGAAGGTCAAGGCAAAGTATTTGAAAAAATGGCGCAAATCGGATAACTTCTGGCTGAGACGCTCGGCGCTGCTCTTTCAACTCGGCTACAAGGAAGAGACCGACTTCGACCTGCTGTGCGAGATCATCCGCGAAAATCTCGGCTCGGATGAATTCTTCATCAACAAAGCCATCGGCTGGGCGCTGCGGCAGTACGCCTGGACCAAACCCGCCCCGGTGAAAAAGTTCGTGAAGGCGACGAAGGAACTGCATCCGCTGAGCAGGAGAGAAGCGTTGAAGAACATCGGTTAGGCGTTTCGGGTAACGAGGCAGTCTGCAACAAACAAAAATCCCCTACAAACAGCTTATCAACCTGCAATCTGTAACCTGCAACTTAAAACCACCCCTCGATTCCTCTCGCGTATAATACAATCACCCAACAGGAGAACCAATGAGCAAAGAAAACGAAGCAGTCATCTTGAGCGCAGCGCGCACCCCCATTGGAAAGTTTCAAGGCGCGTTGAGCGGCATTCCCGCCCCAAAACTGGGAGCCATCGCCGTCGAAGAGGCGGTCAAACGCGCGGGCATTGACCCCGGCGAAGTGGAGGAAGTCATCATGGGCAACGTCGTTGCGGCGGGATTGGGTCAGGCTCCGGCGCGGCAGGCGCTGATCTTCGGCAACGTGCCAGCCACCGTCAGCGCAACGACTCTCAACAAGGTCTGCGGCTCCGGGTTGAAGTCGGCGATGATGGCGGCGCAAGCCGTCCGCGCGGGCGATGCGTCGCTCTTCATCGCAGGCGGGTTCGAATCCATGAGCCGCGCTCCCTATCTTGTCAGCGGGCGCATGGGCGAGTTGAAATTCGGCAACACCCAGATGACCGACGCCCTGCTCAACGACGGCTTGTGGGACCCGTTCGAAAATTGGGCGATGGGCAGCGCCGCCGAGTTCATCGCGGATGAGTATGAGGTCACGCGCGAGGCGATGGATGAATACGCGCTTCGCTCCCACCAGAAGGCTGTGGAGGCTCAAGAGGCGGGACGGTTTACGCCGGAGATTGTTCCCGTCCAAATCCCCGGACGCAAAGGCGAAGTGACCACCGTCAGCGTGGATGAAGGTCCGCGCAAGGATACGTCGCTGGAGTCGCTTGCCAAACTAAAACCGGTTTTCAAAGCCGACGGCAAAGTGACCGCAGGCAACGCCTCGACGATGAACGACGGCGCGGCGGCAGTGGTGATTTCATCCCGCGCGTATGCCGAAAAGAAGAACCTCAAACCCCTAGCGCGGATTGTTGGCTACGCGCAAGCCGCTCTGGAGCCGAAATACCTCTTTGCCGCGCCCGCCCACGCCATGCCAAAACTGCTCAAGAAAATCGGCTGGACGTTGAAGGATGTTGACCTCATCGAATTGAACGAAGCCTTCGCCGCGCAAGTCCTCGCGGACGGGTACGCCCTTGCCGACCAGGGCTGGGATTGGAACAAGGTCAACGTAAACGGCGGCGCGATTGCGCTCGGTCACCCACTGGGGGCGAGCGGCGCGCGCGTGTTGACGACTCTACTCTACGCCTTGAAGGATCGCGGACTGAAGCGCGGCATTGCTTCGTTGTGTTTGGGCGGCGGCGAGGCGGTGGCGATGGCGGTGGAGATGGAGTGAGGGGTAATTGGTAATCAGGTAATTGGTAATTGGAGATTAGAGGATTGGAGAATTGGTGATGGAGAAACGGGAACGCGACGAGAAGATCGAGCTGTACGGCAGGGGTTACGACTTATTGATGCAAACGCTCCGCGATATTCCGCGCGAGGTGTGGACCTTCAAGCCCGCGCCGACGGAATGGAGTGTGCATGAGGTGTTGTTGCATCTGGCGGATTCTGAATCGAACGCCGCACTCCGCGCCCGCAAGTTGGTCGTCGAACCCGGCGGGACTCTCATGGGCTACGACCAGGACAAGTGGGCTGTCGAACTCGACTACCTCGACCAGAGTTGGGAAGATGCGCTGGAAGTGGTGCGCCTGGCCCGCAAGACGACGTATGCCCTGCTGAAGAAACAACCGGACGAGGTTTTCTCTCATTCGGTCAAGCATCCTGAATATGACGAACCCTACACGTTCGAGCAGTGGCTCAACATCTACTCGGCGCATATTCCGGGTCACATCGAGCAGATAAAGAATAACTATAAGATTTGGCGGGATCGGCAGGGGTAGTCGGTCAGTCAGTTGGTCGGACAGTCGCAGTGTTGGATGGTCAAATTCCAAAATCTCAGGAGGATTTATGAAAATTGAACGATTTGAAGATGCCTGCGCATGGCAGCAAGCGCGTGAATTGGCAAATTTGGTTTATGACCTGACCGACCAGGGCAACTTTGCAAAGGATTTTCGATTACGCGATCAAAGCCTATCTACGGTTTTTAGAAAACAAATTCCTGCTCATGCCGCCGTCCTCGGCGGCGGGGACGCCGCCGGGAGCGTATTTTTGTAAAATTTATTTCGACCGACTACTTATCTGAACATCCGACCACCAGACTACCAGACCAAGAGACAATTCGACAACAAGACCAGGAGACTTTATGACCATTAAACACATCTTCATCATCGGGGCGGGGACGATGGGCAACGGCATCGCGCAGGTGGCGGCGACGTCGGGCTATCAGGTCACTTGCATGGACGTCGTCCCTGCCGCGCTCGAAAAAGCCAAAGCGACCATTGCCAAGTCCACGGCGAAACTGTTGGAGAAGGGAACGCTCACAGCGGAGCAAAAGGCATCCGCAGACCGAATCAACTTCACGTCCACGATGGAGGCGATGAAGGAGGCGGATTTTGTCATCGAAGCCGCGACGGAAAATCCCGAATTGAAATTCAAAATCTTCAAAGACATGGACGCCAACGCGCGCGAAGGCGTGATTTTGGCGAGCAACACGTCTTCGATTTCCATCACCAAGATCGCCGCTGCCACGAAACGACCGGAGAAGGTCATCGGAATGCACTTCATGAATCCTGTGCCGCTGATGAAACTGGTGGAGGTCATCAAGGGTCTTGCCACCGACGAAGCGACATTGAACACTACGCTGGAACTGTGCAGGGTGATGGGCAAGGAACCCGTCGAAGCCAACGACTCGCCCGGATTCATCTCCAACCGCATCCTGTGTCCGATGATCAATGAGGCGGTGTTTGCCCTACAGGAGGGAGTCGGCACGCCCGAAGCGATTGACGCGGTGATGAAACTCGGTATGAACCATCCGATGGGTCCGCTCACGCTGGCGGATTTGATTGGCTTGGACGTGGTGCTGTTCGTGATGGAAGTCTTGCAGCGCGATTTGGGCGAAGACAAGTACCGCCCCGCGCCGCTGCTGCGGAAGATGGTGGATGCGGGGTATTTGGGAAGGAAGAGCGGGAGAGGGTTTTATAGTTACCAGTGATCAGTCATCAGTGATCAGTCATCAGTGATCAGCCTCGTCTGCAAAATACGTTGCCCCTGAAGGTTGAAAATTTCAGGGGCGATTCTTTTCGATTGTGCTATACTTTTGGCAACAGCAAGAAGTTTCTTATGACTATCACAGAACTTGAACAAGCCGTGACCCAATTATCGGAAAAAAGACTTCGCCCGTTTCCGCGAGTGGTTCGAGGAATACGAAGCCAAATTGTGGGACGAGCAAATTGAACGCGACGCGGCATCGGGTCGCCTCGACCAATTGCTTGAAGAAGTGGATGAAGAATACAAGGCGTAACAAGAACTCCGAGATTTCCAAAATCTTGGAGTTCTGCTATTGAGGGCGATTTCTTTTCGAGAGTAAAATATCTTATTCCGCGAACTGCACGCTCTCCTCAAAGCCAAAGACCCCGGCTTTGGCGGTCTCGTCCGCGTGCTGAACAAACGCAACGAATTCCTCTGGGTGCATGAGCAGTTTGCAAGCGAGTATTAAGGATTATGTCACCTTGAGTGGCGTCCCACGCCACGAAGGGTCTCCACGCCAATGCAGGGACGCTCACCGCGCCGCACTCCGCTCAGCATGACAACTATAAATGCTTATGCCCATCATTCAAAAATCCCCCGCCCCGGCGAACGCCCTGATTCACAAATACACCTCCGTGCCGGGAGCCTACACAGACAGTTACTGCGCCGACCTCCCCATTCAAATCTCCTTCCCCGAATACCTCTTCGCCTTCTACACTACGCCCCTCTTCAAATTGGAACGGCTGATCCTTCTTCTCGTGCGAAAACCTTCCACCGACGCGCAAGCCGGGGAATTGGCAAACGGCGTTCGGGATACATTCGCTGCGTGGACGGTGGAAGCCCGTGCCGAAAACCAAATCCTGATGTGCGACTTTGCGGGCAGTACGCGCTCGTGGCTGATGGTCGTCCCAATGGAGAAAAGTACGCGCCTGTATTTTGGGTCGGTGGTTGTGCCGCAACGAGTATCCAAGGATGGCAAATCATCCCTCGGTTTCATTTTCTCCACCCTGCTGGGGTTTCATAAAATCTATTCGGTTTTGTTGCTGGCTTCTGCCAGGTCGAGGTTGATGCGAAGAGCAGATAAGTAAACCGCCTTGCAGCCGTCCATTTGAGCCGCATCCGCCTCAGGCGCAGACCAAGCCTGGATCGGCAGACCAGGTCCGGGTCAGGCTCGAAGCGGTTGAAATCGCCGTCTCCGGGTGCTAGAATGAATTCGCAGGGGGCTATCATTCGATCACCCAACGACAAGACCTAGCGTACCCCGGAGGAAGCCGCAATGATAGCGATCAACGATATTTCCCACCATCAAAAAACCTGTGATTTCAAGGTGTTGAAGACCAAATCTCTCGGCGTCATCCTGAAAGCGGGGCAGGGTTCGTGGAGCGACGAAAAATTCAACAAGTTCAGGAGCGACGCCGTCCTGGCAGGCATGGTATTTGGAACCTACTGGTTCTACGACGAAAGGTACGATCCCAAAGAGCAGGCGCGGACATGGGTCGAAGCGATACAAGACGATCCCGGCGTCCTCGGCGCGTGGCTGGACCTGGAGAAGTGGGAACCCGGTCCCTTTAATTCGTGGACACACTGGAAGGAATGCATGGAGGAATTCGAGTTGCTGCTCCCGAATGTGAGATTGGGCGTCTATACGCGCAGAAATTACTTCGACAAGATCGTGGGAGATAGCCGGGCGTACTTCGTCACGCATCCCCTATGGGTTGCCCATTACACTACAGATCCCCAACCACTCATGCCAACCGGGTGGAACGACTGGGTCATCTGGCAATATTCCCAAACCGGAGATGGCACCGCGCACGGGGTCGGCTCGGAAGCCATTGATATGGATCGCTACAACCTGGACGAAGCAACCTTTCGACAGCGCTTCGGGGTCGCTGAATCCCCGTCAGGGATCAGATACAAAGTGACCGCCGAACCGTTCCTCTTTGTGCGCGAAGAGCCGGATAAAAACTCCGCAGAGCGCGGCAACGTCAAACTGAACGAGGTCATCGAAAAGATCGGGGAGAACGAGGACGGAACCTGGTTCAAAATCCGCAACGCGGACGGCACGCTCACGGGCTGGTCCTTTGCCGGGTTCCTTGAGAAGATGGAGGACATCCCGCCGGGCGAAGACATCACGACAAATCCCGCCAGGGGCGTGATCCGCATCAAAGGCGAACGGTACGGGACGCGGTTCTATTTGACGATGTGCAGCCCCGCCGATGTCAGGATCGAGGTCGTGCACCAGGACGGCTGGCCCTCGGTCATTGCGAAGCAGAGGGGCGCAAAATTCGGTTTCAACGGCGACGACTGGCACAGAGACACCCGCAAAGTCAAGGGGACGGAGATCTGCAACGGCGTGGTGCATCAAAAGCGCAAACAAAGCGAGCCGTCGTTGATCATCACCCAGGACGGCAGGGCGTTCATCGGGCACAAGAACATTCAGAACCAGTGGAATGTCACCAGCGGGCTTCGCTACCTCGTGCAGGGCGGCGTAAACATGATTCCCGCCCACGGAACGGAACCCAAATACACCGAGAGGCACGCGCGTTCCATCCGCGGTTTGCATGCCGACGGGCGCATCATGTTCCTGACTGTGGACGGCGATTTCGTCCACAAAGGCATGACCCTGTGGGAATCGGCTGAATTGATGCTCGAGTTCGGATGCGTCACCGCCTACGACGGCGGCGGCGGAGGCGACAGCGTGGACGCGGTGGACGGAGTGATTGACAACGTCCCGGACGATGAAGGTCTCAATGGCAAACCTGTGGAACGCAAAGTGCCGCAGACGATTTTGGTGTTTATCAAAGACGCGCCCTAATCATCAGCCTTATAATAAGAAGAGAATCCATGAAGGACATGAACGTTCACGAAAAAGGATTGCCAAACAAACTAATATCATCGAATCCGATCTCATGCTGTGGGATGAGGCGATGAAAATCCCTGCAATCCATGGAAAGGTGGAAAACATATGTCAACGCCAAAAATCCTCCTCGGTCCCCTCGTGGGCGGACTCAGCCATGAAGGCGCAAAGGTCTGGGCGCGCGCGGATGCACAATCAACGCTGTATGTCTGGCTGGCTTCCCGCGCAGACGGGAAGGATGCCCGACTTGCCGGGAATGTCGAACTTGCGGCGCGCGACGGTCATGCAGGCGTCGTGGAGTTGACCCGCCTCAAACCGGAAACGAATTACTTCTACGCGGTCAGCCTCCGCAAGGTCCGCCCGAAGCGGGAGGAATTTCATCGCTTCATCACGTTCCCCAAGCCGGGTTCACGCCGTTCATTTTCCTTCGTTTTCGGCTCGTGTTACCTGCCGCCCGACGAACATGGCGGCAAAACCATGGGTGAGATCAGCCGCCGGGTCGAAGCCGACGCCCTGCGTTTCGGCTTGCTGCTTGGAGACCAAATCTACGCCGACATTGCCGCGCAAAACGGGCTGGGACGCATCGCCGTCACGCTCGAAGAATATCGCACAGTGTACGAATACGCCTGGTCGCGCCCCGCCATGCGCGTACTGCTGCCCAACCTGCCGCTTTTTATGACGCTCGACGATCACGAAGTGGACGACGACTGGCATTGGCGCGACCCCGACAGGCGCTGGGCGGATATACCGCTTCACAACAAATTCCTGCGCTGGCTGAAGGGCATCCCGCCGCAGCAGCGTCACCTGTTCCCCGGGCGCATCCGCGCCGCGCTCAAGGCGTATCACGAACATCAAGCCATGCACGCGCCCGAAATGCTGATTCCACTCGAACCCGATGAAAGCGGCAAATTCCGGTTCGAGCGCCAGGATGAAGGTTCGCTCGCCTACAGTTTTACCTGCGGCGGCGCGGCGTTCTTCGTGCTCGATACCCGCACGATGCGCGTAAAAGGCAGGGAACGATCCCTGTTGAGCGAAGGGCAATGGAAGGTTTTGCAGGAATGGTTCCTCTCGGTCAGGGAACAATATCCCGTGAAATTCCTGGTTTCTTCGGGGACGGTCCTGCATCCGTTCTGGCTCGACCTCACGCGCGACCGCTGGACGGGCTTCCCAGCCGAACGCGAACGCCTGCTGGAGTTTCTCGCAGTGAACGAGATCGAAGGGGTGCGCATCCTCACCGGCGACCTGCATTCCGCACACGCCGTCTCTGCGGAACTCAAATGCCCAAGCGGACGCCGCATTCCCATTTGGGAATTCTGCTCCACGCCGTTCGAGCAGACTCCCATGTTCATCAGCAACACCTACCTGCCGATCTTTTCGAAATGGATCGGGAATCAGAAAAAACTTTTCCACCAAACGGGACAAAACTTCGGCATCGTCCACGTGGACTTCGATTCAACGCCGCCGCGTGTGTCGTTTTCGCTGCACTACAACAAGGACGGCTGGAAGACCCTCCCGTCCGTCGAGACCGTGAACCGCGTTTAATGCTTTGGGGCGGTTGCCATCCGCCTCTTTTTGACTTATCATTTGTATGGAGTGTTCCACCTGCAAGGAGGCAGATATGTCTCGCAGAACGCTGGTTCAAGGTCTCGCGCTCGTCCTGACGGCAATGCTCGCAGCGCTGAGCCCGCTTCAAGTCCGGGCGGGAGGCGTGTGCGGCGGCACGTACATCGCCGAGGCGGGGGATACCGTCGAAAAACTTGCCGCCATGTGCGGCACATCCACCGCTGCCATCTACGCCGCCAACCCAGGCATCGGCAACGTGTTATCGGCGGGTCAGGCGCTGGTCATCCCCGGCAGTGATTATGCGGCGCCAGCCCCGCCTACGCCCGCGCCCATCACTGTAGTTCCCGTCACGGGGGGCAGTTATTATCCCCCCACCGGTTACACAGGCACGTACATCGTTCAATACGGCGACACCCTTTCCAAGATCGCCAGCCGGTTTGGGGTTGGGTTGTATGACTTGTGGGCGGCAAACCCGCATATTCGCAACATCAACCTGATCTTCGTCGGGCAGGTGATTTACATCCCCGCCCCCGCCGGCGCGAAGGACCCCGTCCCGCTTTCGTACCCGGGCGACATCCCCCAAAACGCATCCACCGGGACGGTGCTGCTGGTCAACAAAGCCAATGCGGATGTGTACATCTCGCTGCGCACCGCCCGGGCAGATGGGACGAACGCCATCAACGAGTTCCCCGTGAGCGGGACGTTGTCCGTGGACATCCCCTCCGGCTGGATTGATTACGTTGCCTGGGTGGGCGGCGTGAAATTCACCGGCGGCTTCCAGCTTCGGGCGGGGTCTCATCACACCATCACATTCAACAGGAGCAAGGTGGTTGTGGATTAGATAAAACCCAACCCCGACTTGCGAAACTGTAATTGACATGCCTGCTGTTCCGCTGTAAACTAAGGTTACTCCGATGGGGAGTAGCCCCCGAACCGGTTTCGGGTCTGGCAGTCGTCAAGACGTGGCGCTTTGCGCCACCGGCTGCCTGGAAGCAAAGCGCAAGACCATCGCCATTGCGGCGGTGGTCTTTTTGTTTCCGGCACCGCCCCCCATATCTGCTTGTCACCAAACAGAAAGGAGTTCCCATGTCTGCAAATGCGGCATCCGCCCTGCGGAAATACTGGAAGCCCGCTCTTGCCACCGGCGCAGGCGGCACTTCGTTGATTCTCTGGTTCGAGGAGATCATCCTCTTCGGGCTGGACCTGCTGGCGGTGCTCGCGCTGCTGCTGCTGGCGGGTCCCATTTACCTTTTCAATTATTTCGTGTTCAAGTCGGCGATGCCGAGGATGGAAGATAAAAACAAATAGGCTCTGCCGTTTTTAATGGGAAAACCATTTTTAAACACAAAGTGCACAAAGGTCACGAAGGAAAAACACGTGTAAAGTCCGTCCCTTCTCCCTTTGTGGGCTTGGCGCCCTTCGTGTTTAGACTCTTTCCCGCCAATTACGGGAGAGCCAACAAATAAGGAGCAAAATTTTAGATATGGAACAAAACAATTACTGGCATACCAAAAGCACGGAGCAGGCGTTTGCCCAACTCGACGGCGGGCAGGCAGGCATAAGTCAGAAAGAGGCGGAGGCGCGCCTGGCGAAATACGGACCGAACGAGATTCAGTCCGCGCACCGCATTTCGCCGTGGGAGATCCTGATTGACCAATTCAAGAACGTATTGATTCTCATCCTGCTCGGCGCGACCGCCATCTCGCTGTTTCTGGGGCACGGCGTCGAGTCCATCGTCATCGCGGTGATCGTGCTGTTCGCCGTGCTGCTCGGCTTCATTCAGGAGTACCGCGCCGAACGAGCCATCGAAGCGCTGCGGCAAATGGCGGCGCCCACCGCCACCGTGCTGCGCGACGGGCAGGAAGTGAAAGTGCCCGCGCGCGAAGTGGTTCCCGGCGACGTGGTCGTTTTGCACATGGGCGACCGCATCCCCGCCGACGGGCGGCTGATCGAATCCATCAACCTGCAGGTGGAGGAAGCCGCGCTGACGGGCGAATCGGTGCCGGTGGAAAAACACACCGACCCGCTTCCAACCGAGGACCTGCCCGTGGGCGACCGCAAGAACATGGTCTACGCCGGCACCGCCGTCACCTACGGGCGCGGACGCGCGCTGATCGTCGCAACGGGCATGCAGACCGAGTTCGGCAAGATCGCGCAGCTGCTGCAAACCGTCGAAACCACCAAAACCCCGCTCCAGCAAAACCTGGATAAAGTCGGCACCGTGCTGGCGCGCGCGGCGTTCGTGGTGGTTGCCATCATCGTCGCATTGGGCTTGCTGCGCGGGCAGCCCTTCATCGAAATGCTCATCTTCGGCATTGCGCTGGCGGTGGCGGTCGTGCCCGAAGCCCTGCCCGCGGTCGTGACCATCTCGCTCGCCATCGGCGTGCAGAAGATGGTCAAACGCCATGCGCTCATCCGCCGCCTGCCCGCGGTGGAGACGCTCGGCAGCACGTCTGTGATCTGTTCCGATAAAACCGGCACGCTCACAAAAGATGAAATGACCGTGCGCAAGATTTACGCCGCGGGTCAGGTGTACGACGTGAGCGGTTCGGGCTATGCGCCAATCGGTCATTTCTCCGTCAACGGCGGGACGAAAACCGAACCCAACGACGACTTGAAACGCCTGCTCACCGCCGCAGCGCTCGCATCCGATGCGAAACTCCTCAAGAATGGAGCCAACGGTTCGGAAAGCGATTGGGACATCAAAGGCGACCCCACCGAAGGCGCGCTCATCGTCGCCGCCGCCAAAGCCGGACTTAAGAAAGAAGCGCTGGACGAAACCTATCCACGCGTGCAGGAAATTCCGTTCACGTCCGAATCCAAGCGCATGACCACCCTCCATCGAACCGATCAGGGGACGGTGGCGTACACCAAAGGCGCGCCCGAAATCATTTTGGAGAACTGCGATTCGATCCTCACCGCGAGCGGCGTGAAAAAACTGGACGATACCGCCCGCAAACAAGTGCTGGATGTGGCGCAGACGTTTGCAGGCAGCGCCCTGCGCGTGCTTGCCATCGCCTCAAAACCGGACGCGGTGATCGAATCTGCCCAGACGGGTATGACCTTCCTCGGGCTGGCTGGGATGATTGACCCGCCGCGTCCCGAAGCGAAGGAAGCGATAGCCGTCTGCGAAAGTGCGGGCATCCGCCCGGTGATGATCACGGGTGATCACCCGGTCACTGCGCAGGCTGTGGCGCGCGAACTGGGTCTGCTGAAAAACGGACGGGTGGTCACCGGCGCGGAGCTCGACGACATCTCCGACGAGCAGTTCAAGCGCGAAGTGGAATCCATTGACGTGTACGCGCGCGTCTCTCCCGCTCACAAACTGCGCGTGGTGACGGCGTTGCAGGCAAACGAACACATCGTCGCCATGACCGGCGACGGCGTGAACGACGCTCCCGCCCTCAAAAAAGCAGACATCGGCATAGCGATGGGCATCACCGGCACGGATGTAACAAAAGAAGCCGCCGCCATGACCCTGACCGACGATAACTTTGCTTCCATCGTCGCGGCTGTGGAAGAAGGGCGCGGCGTGTTCGGCAACATCAAGAAATATCTGATGTATCTGCTTTCGTCGAACATCGGCGAAATCGGTCTGATGGCTGGCTCGGCTCTCTTGGGTCTGCCCCTGCCGCTGACCGCCGTGCAAATCCTCTACGTCAACCTCGCCACCGACGGCTTGCCCGCGCTGGCGCTCTCGGTGGACCCGCCCGAAAAGGATTTGATGAAACGCAAGCCGCGCAATCCGCGCACGGGCATCTTCACCCGTCCTGTGGTCGCACTGATGGTGGCGGGCGGGCTGTGGTCCACGATCATCAACCTGGGTCTGTTCATCTGGGCGGCGAATTCCGGTCGCAGCATCGAAGAAGCGATGACGATGACCTTCGTCTCGCTGGTGCTGGTGCAGTTCTTCAAAGCCTACAACTTCCGATCCGACCGCCATTCCGTGTTCAACCGTCCGTTCGAAAACAAATGGCTGAACATCGCCATCGTTTGGGAAGCAGTACTGCTCCTGTTGATCGTCTACATCCCCGCCCTGCACGAACCGTTCAACACCTTCAGCCTGCCGCTCGTGGACTGGGCAATCGTCTTCGCCCTCTCGCTGACCATCTCGCCTGTGCTTGAGTTCGTGAAGTGGATGGTGCGCAAAGGCTGGCTCGGAACGATGGATTCGTAGCAGCAAGCGTAAAAATCACCAGTGATAAACGGAGATGAACAAAGATTTTCCTCGTTCATCTCCGTTTATCTTTGTTTATCTCTGGTTGAAACTCACAAACTCCCCGCAACCCCATCGGCTCTTGGGTCGCTTCCGCCGCACAGCACGCCCGATTCATCGCGCAAAATCACCTGTCCCCTGCCGAATAACGCGCGCTCGTAGCCTGTTACTTCATACAATGGATGCCCCATTTTTTGCAGGGCGTCCATGGTTGTTTTTGGCATCCCTTCTTCGATGGCGACGCGCCCGCCCGACTCTTCCACGTCAATGCAGAAGCGCGGCAAATCCAGCGCGGACTGCGGGTCGAGTCCCGCATCTTTCAGCGCGGAGAGCACTTGCACGTGTCCCTGCGGCTGCATGAATCCGCCCATGACGCCGTACGAAGCATACAACGATTCGCCCTCACCCCCGCCCCCTTTCCCAGAGGGAGAGGGGGGTCTTGTCACCATTGCAGGGATGATCGTGTGATACGGTCGTTTACCGGGTGCAAGGCAGTTGGGATGATTCGGGTCGAGACTGAAGTTGTGTCCGCGGTTTTGCAGGGTGAAGCCCCAGCCTTTCGGCACGATGCCCGTGCCAAAACCCATGTAATTGCTGTTGATGAACGAGCACGCATTCCCCATCCCGTCCACCACGCTCAAATACACCGTATCCGAGGATGCGACAGGAGTCCCCCGCATCACATCCACCGTCGCGTTTTGCGTTTTGATTAATTTGCGTCTCTCCGCTGCATACTCTTTCGAGAGCAATTCGCTGACAGGGATATTCACAAACGCAGGGTCTGCCACGTACCACTTTGCATCGGCGAACGCAAGGCGCAGCGCCTCGATCATCAAGTGCATCTTTTCGGGCGAGGCTGCATCCAACCCAGCCAAATCAAAGCCTTCGAGGATGTTCAACGCAATGAGCGCCGTGATGCCCTGTCCGTTCGGCGGACATTCATACACGCGCAGCCCGCGATAATCAACGGAGATGGGCTTGTCCCACGTGGACACATGCGACGCGAGATCATCCATCGTCATACATCCGCCCGCCTCTTTGATTACGGCGACAATTGATTCTGCAATGGGACCCTGGTAAAACCCGACAGCGCCCCGCTCCGCCACCACCTTGAACGTGCGCGCCAGCCCGGGGTTGCGGAAGACTTCGCCAGCCTTCGGCGCGCGCCCGTCAATGGTCAACTCCTGCCCGTTCAACGCAGACTTGAGCTGCCGCTCCGCGCCGCGCGCCCAAAAGTGAGCAGTGATCGGCGCGACGGGAAAGCCTTCCTCCGCGAGTCGAATGGCAGGCGCGAGGATTTCGCTCATCGAAAGCGAGCCGTGCTTCTGAATTAAGTCACACCAGCCCGCGCACGCCCCAGGGACGGTAATGGTATGGGGGTGGAACGGCGGCAAACTATCCGCGAGGAGTCCCTCGTTCTTTAGCCGCTCAAGCGTCAGCGCGGACGAGGCGCGTCCCGATCCGTTCAGGGCAGTCACCTGCCGAGTCTGCGCGTCGTAATACAAGGCGAACATATCCCCGCCGATTCCTGTAGAGGTCGGCTCGGTAACGTTGAGCGCGGCGGCGGCGGCAACAGCGGCATCGGCAGCATTGCCGCCTTTGGAAAGAACTTCGATGCCTGCGGCGGTTGCCAGCGGCTGTGAGGTGGCGACAATTCCGCGGCGGGCGTAAACAGGCGAACGGCGGGATGTGAAAGTGGTGTTGGGCATGGTTTCCTCTTTGAGGCGGCGATGGACGATAGACCGGTGACCACGGTCAATTGTCCGTCGTCCATGGTCTGATGGAAGTATAATTCCATTCAACGAGGTGGACGATGAAAAAATTCCTCTCACTGTTCTTTGCGATCAGCCTGACCCTCTCCGCGTGTGGGACGGCGGGAATGTGAAAGATTGTAAATGGTAAAATAGGACCACCATGCTTACAAAACACACGGTCGCCACAAAACGAAAATACAATGTCCTGGATGTGAAATCTGCCAAAAAGGTGGCTGCCTTTTGGCTTCAACGCGCGAGGCTCGAAAATGCCGTTGAATTTGGCTTGCCTGAAGTGGACGATCGATATCACATCTGGCGTGTACCTCTGGTCAGTAGAGCATCAAACGACAGAATCGGGGAGGTCGTTATTGACGCCTATACGTCGTTGGTTATCGAGGATAAGTCAACGAAACCCGATGTTCTGGAGTCCCGTTTGCTCGGGCGGAATGAACACAGGAAAGCGAAAGCCAAAAAGACAAACGGAACTTACGTATTATCGTCCCTGAGAAATACCATTGCGCAGGGGGATAGTGAAGAACTCTTGCAAAAACTTCCAGCGGGAAGCGTAAATCTGGTTTTTACTTCGCCGCCCTACTATAACGCCCGGCCGGAATATACCGACTATGTCACTTACGAAGAATATCTGCTCAAAATTCGTAAGATCATCCAAAACGTTCATCGGGTGCTTGCGGAAGGTTGTTTCTTTGTAATCAACATCTCGCCGGTCCTTGTGCGCCGAGCCAGCAGAAGCGAAGCATCAAAACGTATTGCGGTGCCTTTTGATGTTCACAGATTGTTCATCGAAGAGGGGTATGATTTCATTGACGATATTATTTGGGAAAAACCCGAGGGCGCAGGCTGGGCAACCGGCCGGGGAAGGCGATTTGCAGCCGACAGAAACCCGCTGCAGTACAAGCCCGTCCCTGTTACGGAGTATGTTTTGGTTTACAGGAAGCACACCGACAAATTAATTGACTGGAATATCCGTGCCCATCCCGACAAAGAGATCGTAAAAGCATCCAAAGTTGGGGACGATTATGAACGCACAAACATCTGGAGGATCAAGCCGTCACACGACCCGCGTCACCCCGCCGTTTTTCCCGTTGAATTGGCGGAAAAAGTAATAAAGTATTACTCCTTTAAGGATGATGTTGTACTCGATCCGTTTGCCGGTATAGGAACGGTCGGGAGAGCGGCTGTCAAACTGAACAGGCGGTTTGTACTTCTTGAGCAAAATCCAAAGTACATCTCGATTATTCGGGAGGAAGCAAAATCCTGGTTGGGAAAGAACGCAAGACAGGTTCACACGATCAACTGCCCGCCCATAGAGGCGGATAACATATTGCTCTGAGGGATAACATGCCGGCGAAAAAGAAAAATCCACGAAACGCCATTACAGAATTGATCTCTGCAACCGATCTGGATTTGCTATCAGCCAGTGGGAGCCGGCTGGTTGAACAAATCGGCTTGGACGTTGTTCGCGGTGTGGTGCTGGACATTCTAACGGGGAAGAACCTTCGGGATTCGACCGAAGCGCTCACGCGTCGAAGAATCGCCACCTTAAACCTGGCAATGGCGGAAATGTTCATCAAGGGATCGGCAAACTCGAAGGATTTTATCCACCGCATCCCCAATATTGCTGCAGATATTCTCACAAACAAGAAAATATCCAAACCCGAGCGGTGGCTTGCGCAGTGGATACTTGGATTAACGGATAAGGCATTTCAAAACGTCCTGCGGGATAACCCGGAAGCGATCGTGGAATATCGGGACAGATATATTCAAATATGCGGCGAAGTCAGCGCAGCGCGCAAGGCGGAAAAAGGCTCACTACATGGCGAAATAATTTTTCAAGGAGGTCAAAAAGCGCAACTCAACTGGCTTTGGCTGACCTATCTGCTTAACGCAGTCGGCGCTCAGACGCTTGCCATTCGCGGTTCGGAAAAATCAGCCTACGGCAAGCTATTTGAAAAACTGGTTCTTGGTTCCCTGCTGCATATTTTGGGCTTCCGTCACATTGTCCCACCGCCCCAGGCATATGAAAGGGTCTTTTGGCTCTCCTCCAGAAATGAAAAGAGGGAAAGTGACGCCACATTGCTTTACGAATTGGGAAAGGGTGTTCGATTCGATATTGGTTTTATCGGGAGGGGAAATCCTGAAATCTCGCTTGATAAAGTAACCCGTTTTGAGCGCGAGATTTCATTGGGACGATCGAAATTTTTCATGGCAACGATTATTCTCGTTGATCGAGTTGGGGCGAACAGCAGAATAGAACGCATGGCGGAAGATGTGAAAGGAACAATTATTCAAATGAGCGCCGGGTATTGGCCAAGGCAGGTCGTGCAGGTATTGAACAATGCACTGGGTTTCAAACATGCCTTGATGCACATGAACGATAGCGAAACAGAGAAATATTTGCGCAAAGCCGTGAAAAAGGTTCCGCTAGAACAATTTATTGGGTTGTCTGAAAACTTTGGAAATCAGTTCCTGAAAGAAGAACAAGCGCAATATAATCTTTTTGATGAAGGTACTGAAGACGAGTAGATAATAAAATCCTAAACGTTTGTGGGGGTAATTTGTAGGTTTGAATTTATTTTCTCAACCGCGGAATGAACGCGGGCACCCGCCTGCAATATTCCTTCCACTCCTCGCCGAATTCCGCCGATAAAGCCGTTTCCTCCTGGCGGACGCGGAGCATCGTCAAAGGGGAGAAGAACACGAAAAACAGCGTTGTCCACGTGTTGTAAAGGAGCAACGCCCCAATCGAAGCGAGCATAAGCCCCGCATACATCGGATGGCGCACGATGGCATACGGTCCCGTCGTGATCAGTTGATGGTCGGCAAATAACTGCGCGCCAAACCCCGTGGAGACGAAGTAATTTTTCCCGAGGGCGAGGCGCCCCCACAGAACAAACGCCATCCCAAAGAAATAAGACAACGATCCAAATATCAACACCCAAATGCGAGCCTGCGGCGGGAATGTCCATTTCAGCGGAACCCAGCCAAGCCAGGCAATGCCGAAGAAGAAAATCGTCGAAGCAAGATAGAACCACCAATTCCTCAATAATTTTCCCGCCGTACCTGTCGAGCGTCCTACCCTCCGTTGTGTGCCTCTCCAGACACCGAAAAGCACGATCCCCAAGGCGGCATAAGCAAACACCCCGCCCACCCAACGAATGGCATTCTCGATCACATTCAGATTCATCGCTTCACCATTTTCTTCCCTGCGCCGAAATTCTCACGGCTTGCGAAACTCGATGCAATAAAACCATCCCTTCCACGCGTCGAAGATTCGCGTTTCGCGCATCTGCTTCGGCACGAGGTCAATCGGCGGCGCGACCTCTTCGCGCTTGCCCTCGAACGAACCCTTGAAACCGGGGATCACTTTTTCATAGCCTTTTGCGCCGCGCTCGGTCTCATCGGCAACCAAAATGCGCGCGCCCGGTTTCGCAACGCGGATCATTTCTTCGATGGCGGATTTTTTATCGTTGAAGAAGTTGATTCCGCCCACGTGGAGGACGCTCTCGAACGCCTCATCCTTAAAGGGTAACTGTTCGGCGTTTCCCAGGAACAGGTCCACGCCCCAGCCTTTTTTCGCCGCATAACGCTGACAGTTTTTCAACTGTCCCAGCGAAATATCCAAACCGAAGACCTTGCCCACATCCGCGCGGTGGACGATGTACGGCAGGTTCACACCGGGACCGATCGAAACCTCCAGCACTTTGCCGCCTTGCGGGTCGAGTCGGTCGGTAATCTCGCGGCGACTTGTCTCTTCGTTCATGCCGATAAACGCAAATGCGACTTTGGAAAAAGCGCGATAACCCCACGCGGTCAAATCGTACATGCGCGAAAAGCGGCGGTTGAAGCCAGTCAGTTCCTCAGACTTTATGAAATGCGGAATCCCCTCCACGATGGGAAAAAGCCTCCCGCAGCGGGAACAGGTCAAACGTCCGGAAAGAAGCGTGGATTCATTTCCATCCTCCAACTCCAAAAATCCATGACAGCACGGGCAGGCGAGTAGATCCAGCGAAGTTTTTTTCATAGCGGCATCGTTCCTCCTCTTTCATCTTATGCCGAAACGGATTTAATGCAAGTGGGAATTTTTCGACGCGGGAAGGATATAATAGGGACACAACTTCACAGGGATCATCATGACAGACATCTACGACTACGTCATCATCGGTTCGGGGTTTGGGGGCAGCGTTTCGGCAATGCGGCTGACCGAAAAAGGGTATTCGGTTTTGGTCCTCGAACGCGGCAAACGCTTCGAGGACAAGGATTTTCCAAAATCGAATTGGAATCTTTTCAAATATCTCTGGCTTCCCGCCCTGCGCTTCCACGGCTTCTTCGAAATGACCTTCATGAACGGCTTGCTCGCCCTGCACGGGAGCGGCGTGGGCGGCGGGAGCCTCGGCTACGGCAACGTGCTCATCGAACCCGACGACCGTCTCTTTGCCGCGCCTTCGTGGAAGCACCTGAACGATTGGAAGACTGAACTTCAGCCGCATTACGCCACCGCGCGCAAAATGCTCGGCGTGACGCGCAACCCGCGCCTGCTTCCCGCCGACGAGGTGTGCAAACAGATCGCCGAGTCGTTCGGTTATGGGCACACCTTCGAGCCGCTTCCAGTCGGGGTCTTTTTCGGCGAGGAAAACAAGACGGTCGCCGACCCATTCTTTGGCGGCACGGGACCCGCGCGCACGGGCTGTAATTTCTGCGGCGGATGCATGGTCGGATGCCGCTATGGGGCAAAAAACACGCTGGTCAAAAATTATCTGTACTTCGCGGAAAAGAACGGGGCGAAGGTGATCGCAGAAGTGAAAGTGACCGACATCCGACCATTGACGATGGACGATGGACGACGGAAGGGCAAGCAAGATACCATGGTCAATGGTCAATTGTCCACCGTCAAAGATGCGCGCTATGCCATCATCTACCGCGACTCCACCCGCCTGCTCAAGCGCACTCAAACCGTTCTCGCCCGCAATGTGATCGTCTCCGCGGGGACGATTGGGACGCTGGAACTGCTCTTCCGCTGCCGCGACGAGACGAAATCCCTTCATCGCATCTCGCAGCATCTCGGCAACCGCGTCCGCACCAACAGCGAGAACATCCTCGGCGTCACCGCCCGCAAATGGGACGTGGATTACTCCAAAGGCATCGCCATCTCCTCCATCTTCAACGCGGATGAGGTCACGCGCGTCGAACCTGTCCGTTATTCGGACGGCGCATCTTTCATCCGCGTCATGACCGCCCCGCTGATTGACGGCGCAGGCAGCATGCTGGCGCGCATCCTCAAAACGCTTTGGGCAATGCTTCGCCGTCCATGGGATTTTCTCTACGCCAAATTCTTCTCGAACTGGGCGCGTTACACCACCATTTTGCTCGTGATGCAAACCGAGGAAAACCTGACGCGCGTCCGCCTGGGGCGCAGTTTCTTCACCTTCGGGCGCAAAGGGCTGGTCATTCAACACGAGAAGAAACACAGCGCAAGCGACCTGACCCTCGCCAGCAAAATCACGCACGCCTTCGCCGAAAAAGTGGACGGCATTCCCCAGACTGCCTTTACCGACAGCCTGTTCAACTTCCCCACCACCGCGCACCTGATGGGCGGCGTCCCGTTCGGGCGCGATGAAAATGAAGGCGTGATTGACCTGAACTTTGAAGTTTTCAATTACCCCGGTCTGTACGTGGTGGATGGCTCGGTGATGCCCGCCAACCCCGGCGTGAACCCGTCACTGACGATCACCGCGCTGGCGGAATATGCGATGAGCAAGATCAAAAGTAAGGACGATGGACGATAGACGATGGACCATGGATTTGCTATCGTCCATGGTCTATGGTCTGCTCAAAACAAGGTTGGTTGATACGGCTCGCTTGGAGATTCAACGTCGTCCCACGGAAGTGGGGCGATTTTGATTCGGGATGAAACCTGGGTATGGAACTCGCGCGCGATGTATGGAGCCAGCAAGTTATCGGGGGAATGGCAGAAGACGAACGCTTCTTTCCCCGCCGCTAACTGGTCCACGACCCGAGCCGTCCATTCGCCGATGAAGGGCTGGTTGTGTCCCATCTCGGGGTGACCGATGAAACGCAGAAACGTGAAATCGGTGGTGACTTCCTCGAAGACGGGCACATTTGGTTTGCGTTCGCGCGCCTCGAGCAGACTTTCATACGCGCTGCCTTTGATGCGCTCATCGCCTGCCAATTCCCGTATCGGACGAGTGTCAATCACCACGCGCGCCATGTTGTGATCGGCAAGCAGTTGATTGAGCGCGGTGCGGTGCGGCTCGTCGAACCAGTCCAGGTGGCGCACTTCCACGCCGAGGCGCACATCGTTTGGAAAGGCATCCAGGAACGCAGCGAGATCAGGCATCAGGCGTGGGGAAAAGCTGGGAGGCAGCTGCAGGAACATCGGTCCAAGACGCGAGGCGAGCGGGCGCATGGTTTCCACGAACTGGCGGGCGCGATCCATCCCATCCATCAACTTTCCCGCGTGGCTGATCGCTTTTGGAATCTTCAAACAGAAGCGGAACGTCTCCGGCGCCTGCTCGATCCACGACTCGATGGTCTTCGGCGCAGGCACAGCGTAGAACGTGGTGTTGCCCTCGATGGTGGTCAGGCGGCGCGCATATTCGCGCAGGAAGTCGGCGGGCTTTGCGCCTTTGGGATAGAAGTTCCCCACCCATCCCTTGAACGACCAAATGGGACAGCCGAGATAAAGTCTCACAAGTTGATTATAATGCCTGGCTAAACTTTGAAACTTTCAAGGAGAATCAAAATGACCGTCATTACGATTCCCATTCTTATCGGCGAAGGCTTGCCGCTGTTCGGCGCGTTGGAAAAAGACATCAAACTGGAACTGCTCGAATCGCGTTCCTTCCCGAACGGGTTTGTGCAGAACAAATACAAGGCGCTGAAATGAACATCACCCAAACGCTTTACGTCACAGACCGCAAAGATTGGCGCGCCTGGCTTAAAAAGCACTACAAGAGCGAGACCGAAATCTGGCTGGTCTACCCCAAAAAAGCGACGGGCAAGCCGCGCATCGAATACAACGATGCGGTGGAGGAAGCCCTGTGCTTCGGCTGGATTGACAGCATCATCAAAAAACTGGACGAGGATCACACCGTCCAGCGCTTCTCGCCGCGCAAACCGAAAGCGAAATATTCGCAAGCCAACATCGAGCGCCTGCGGACGCTCGTGGCGCAGAAGAAGGTCATCAAGGAAGTAGCAGACTCATTGGGCGATGTGTTGAGTCAGGAATTTGTCATCCCGCCAGATATTTTGTCCGCGATCAGGGCAAACCAAAAAGCCTGGAAAAACTTCCAAGCCTTTTCGGATGCCTACAAGCGGATTCGGATCGCCTTCATTGACGCCGCGCGCAAACGCCCCGAAGAATTCCAGAAACGCCTGCGATATTTCATCGAGATGACGGAGAAAAACAAGTTGATCGGGTTCGGCGGAATCGAGAAGCATTATTAGCCATTTGCCTCACAAATTACGACCAGGTCTCGTTAACGTTCGAGCCTGCAAATTTCCCACTGATTGACCGTGAACGGGTCCCACCAGTTGGAGGGCCAACGGTAGGCAATGCGGACTTTGTACTGGCTGAAATACCTGTGCCAGATCGAGGACGGCATGGGCGAGCGGAGCACCCGCCACTGGTAGTTTTCCGGGTAGCGCACATCCACGCCGACGTCAACATAGTGATGCCATTCCCCGCGGCTGAAAAAAGTGCCTTTGACCGTACCCTGGTAATTCCGCTCGCATACTTCGCCCTCCCTCAAACCGGCGGAACGCATGGACACGACCCACAGAAAGGCAGTGCCCACCGCCACGGAGACCAATATCAACACACTGAAGGGTAAAAATCTTTGGAAAACCGGTTTCATTTGATAAACGCTCAATCATTGAAAACAGCGCAGAACTCCTTGAACTTCAGGCATGGATTGTACTCCAGCGCCCGAGCCACCCCGAAGAGAGTGGGACAGGATCGAGGACATAGTAACATAATACGGCAGAAAAAAGGAAATCGCACCCATGAAGCCCAATCTTTCCTACACGATCTGGTTTACGCAGCGAACAGGAAGCACCCTGCTCTACAAAGCCATCGAGTCCACGGGCGCTGCCGGCATCCCGCGCGAGTGGTTTAGTTGTCCGCCCGATTTGCTCTCCACGTATCGCAAGGCGAGTTACGCCGAACTTCAGGATTATTTATACAAACTCGGCGCAACGTCCAACGGCGTCTTTGGCGTCAGCCACTCCTGCTACGAACCGCACTTCGGTCAATTGATCGAAACGCTGCGAAAATTCCCCGCCTGCCCGCCGCAGGAAACAAGAAGGACAGCGGTGTGGGAAGGGGTTTTTCCGAATCACCGCCACATCTTCATGACGCGCCGCAACAAAGTACGGCTGGCGGTTTCATGGTGGCGGGCAATCCAATCGGGGGAATGGCACGTCCCGACGGACCAGGTACGCAAACCCATTGACCTTTCCGACAAATATTCCTTCGACGCCATCAACCACCTGTACAATGAATGCTCGATGCGCGAAGCGGGCATACAGGAATTCTTCGCCGAAGCGGGCATCGTTCCCCTGACCATCGTGTACGAGGATTTCATCCAGAATTACGAAGGGACCGTCCGAACGCTTCTGGACTACCTCGGGCTTGATTCTCGTTCCGCGGTCATCGCCCCGCCTGCGCTGACCAAACTCGCAGATGCAACTTCCGAAGAATGGGTTCAGCGATTCCGTGAGGAACGCCAGAACGGCTGGGTGAATCGCGGCTGGTAGAAATGTCTGCCCCTGCAGAGATTCAGATCGCGCTCAAGGCAGGGACTGATGTATGGTGCGGGATGGCGTCCCGCACCACGATTGAAGGATTTTCTCTTTACGCCTCCACCACCTCCCCCTGCACCGCGGACGTGAAGACCAAGCCTTCCTTGCCGCGATCCACTTGAATGACATCGCCCTCGCGGAATTCACCCGCGAGAATTTTCAACGCCAGCGAGTCTTGTAACTCACGCTGGATGGCACGCTTCAACGGGCGGGCGCCGAAATCGGGATCGTAACCGACCTCCGCGAGATATTCGCGCGCGGCTTCGCTGACTTCGAGTTGATAGCCCTTGTCTGCCAGCAACTGGCTGACGCGGCGCAACTGGATCTCCACGATGCCCGTCAGATGTTCGCGGCTCAACGGGTGGAAGGTGACAATCTCGTCAATGCGGTTGAGGAACTCGGGGCGGAAGTGATTTTGCAAAATCGGTATCACGTTGTCACGTGTCACGTTGCCACGTTCCTTTTGCCACAACTCATTTTCAAGATTGCTGGTCATGATCACGACCGTGTTGCGGAAGTCCACGGTGCGGCCCTGCCCATCGGTGAGACGCCCGTCGTCGAGCAATTGCAGCAACACATTGAACACTTCATGATGCGCTTTCTCGATTTCGTCGAACAGCACCACGCTGTATGGTCGGCGGCGGACGGCTTCGGTCAACTGTCCGCCTTCCTCGTAACCGACATAACCAGGCGGCGCGCCGATCAGCCGCGAGACGGTGTGCTTTTCCTGATACTCGCTCATGTCAATGCGGATCATGGCATGATCGTCATCGAAGAGGAATTCAGCCAACGCGCGGGCGAGTTCGGTCTTGCCGACGCCTGTCGGTCCCAAAAAGATGAACGAGCCAATCGGACGATTCGGATCCTGCAATCCGGCGCGGGCGCGGCGCACGGCTTTCGATACCACGCTGACAGCCTCATCCTGTCCGACGACGCGCTGATGCAGCCGCTCCTCCATGTGGATCAACTTCTGCGTCTCGCCTTCGAGCAGGCGCGAAACGGGAATGCCCGTCCAGCGCGCGACGATGGCGGCGATCTCCTCCGCATCCACTTCCTCTTTGAGCAGCGCGCCCTCGCCCTGCATCGTCTTCAAGCGGGCTTCGGCGGCTTGAATCTTCTGCTCGATTTCACGCAGTTCGCCGTATTTCAAGCGCGCGGCTTTTTCAAGGTCGGCTTCACGTTCAGCGCGTTCCATCTCAACGCGTGTTTGCTCGAGTTTCTCCTTCAAGCCGCGCAACTCAGCAATGGCTTGTTTCTCCGTTTGCCAGCGCGCGGACAATGCCTTCGATTTCTCGCGCAAATCCGCGAGTTCCTTCTCAATGTTCGCCAGCCGTTCCTTCGACGCCTTATCCTTTTCCTTCTTCAACGCCTCACGCTCGATCTCGATCTGCACGATATGACGATCCACTTCGTCCAGTTCCTGCGGCTTGGAATCAATCTCCGTGCGCAGGCGCGCCGCGGCTTCATCAATCAGGTCAATGGCTTTGTCGGGCAGATGGCGATCCGAGATGTAACGATGCGACAGCGTCGCCGCGGCGATCACGGCGGGATCGGTGATGCGCACGCCGTGATGGACTTCATAGCGTTCCTTGAGTCCGCGCAAAATGGAGATCGTATCCTCCACGCCCGGCTCCTCCACCAGCACGGGCTGGAAGCGCCGTTCGAGCGCGGGGTCTTTCTCGATGTTCTTGCGATACTCATCCAGCGTGGTCGCGCCGATCATGTGCAGTTCGCCGCGCGCCAGCATGGGCTTGAGCATGTTGCCCGCGTCCATGGCGCCCTCGGCTTTGCCCGCGCCGACGACGGTGTGCATCTCGTCAATGAACAGGACGATCTCGCCGCTGGCGTCGGTCACTTCTTTGAGGACGGCTTTGAGACGTTCCTCGAACTCGCCGCGATATTTCGCGCCCGCGATCAGCGCGCCCATGTCCAACTGGACGAGCCGCTTCTTTTTCAGACCTTCGGGCACGTCCCCGTTGACGATGCGCTGCGCCAGCCCCTCGACGATGGCGGTCTTGCCGACGCCTGGCTCGCCGACCAGCGCGGGATTGTTCTTGGTGCGGCGCGTCAAAATCTGGACGACACGGCGAATCTCCTCGTCGCGCCCGATCACAGGGTCAAGTTTCCCCTGACGCGCGTAGGCGGTCAGGTCGCGCCCGTAACGTTCGAGCGCCTGGTAGGTGGATTCAGGCGTCGGGGAGGTAACTCTTTGGGAGCCGCGCACAGTTTTCAGCGCGGAAAGAATCGCATCCTTCGTCAGACCAAAAGACGCGAGCCGTTTGCCTTCGATGGATTCGGTTAATCCGAGCAGGATGTGTTCGGTCGAGACGTAATCGTCCTGCATCCCTTTGGCGTAACGCTCGGCAGCGCGGAAAACGTCCGCGGTGGATTGAGCCAGCCCCACGTCCGCGTTCGAGCCGTGGATTTTGGGTCGCTTCTCCAGTTCGCGCGTTAGTTCATCCCGCAATGCCTGCGCGCTCCCCGCCACTTTGTTGACAATGGCAGGGACGACACCTTCATCCTGATTGAGTAACGACAACAGCAAATGAGCAGGCTCGATGGCTTGATGGTTGTAGTCCTGCGCAAGATGCTGCGCGTTGAGAATCGCCTCCTGCGATTTCTGGGTGTAGTTATTGAGATTCATGCTTCCTCCAACGTTCCAGGTACATGGAAATTCTAATGATTGGACGTCGGACGAATGTTAATGGGATGTCAGAGGAAAATTAGAGGGGGAAGACGCACGGACAGCTTCTTCCAATCTGAGACCATGCACTGGGCGGGTGGTTGAGTCTGTCAAAACCCTGTCGAAGCGGACTTCCACCAGCGCGTAATCATCCCTTCCAGCACGGGATTCCGTGACAAAGTCCATTGCCCCCTCTCCCGTCTACCACTCGCTACGCTCGGGTACGATGTCTCCCAAGGGGGAGAAGCCAAACCTTCCTGCAAGGAACATTTGCTTTGGAAAAACGACTCACCCACCAATCAGGAAAAGAAACCAACCTCATACCCTCTCCCTTGGGAGAGGGGCAAACGGACATGCCGATTACTCAAGCCAATCAGAGTGAGGTTCTTCCACCCGCGCACCGTTATCCGTTCCCGTCCGTGATTCCGTGACAAAGTCCATTGACCGCCCACACCCCGCCGCACGGACAGCCGCGCCCACCCCAAAGCGGACTTCCACCCGCGCGCTGTCATTCGTTCCCGTCCGTGATTCCGTGACAAAGTCCGTTGACCGCCCACACCCCGTCGCAGAGACAGACAAGTGGTTAGGAGCATTAGAAAGATAGGAAACCTTTAGTCGCACTGATTGGGCTTGAGTTGCAGGTTATTCTTGTCTCCCTATGTGCTCAGTAATAAGTTTCATCTTTTTCTCAATCTCTTGAGTCTTCTCTTTAGGCTCAAAGATGTCAACAATCACAAGAAGATCACCTCTACCTGCTTCGGATTTAGGGATACCCGCACCAATGATTCTAAACATTTTCTGGTTCTGCGTATTTGAAGGAATTGACAACAATTTATGTTTGCCTCTCTGCAATAGCGGCACTTGCAAAGACCCACCATGTAACGCTAACCATTTCGGGACTGGAAATCGGACTATCACATCTGACTGATCTCTTACGAAAAAAGGATGAGGCTCTACTGTTAAAACGGCAAGAACATTTCCACTCTTCCCCGATTTTCCAGTATGTCCTTCTCCCGCGAGTAGGATTTGTACGCCCGTATCCACACCAGCAGGTATAACGATTCTCCTTTTGACTTTATTCAGATATGTACCTTTACCCTGACAAATTGAGCAAGGAGATGAAATTACCTCTCCGCTCCCATTACAAGTTGGACACGTGACAGTCTGAATCATTTTCCCAAGAAATGTTTGTCTTTCGTGTATGGTTTCGCCTCTACCATTGCAGGTGGTACAACGTATTCGTGAAGATCCTTTGCAATTCTGACACTGTTCGTTTCGTTGAAACTCAATGACTTTTTCTGTGCCAAAAACCGCTTCGCCAAAAGATAATGAAAGAGGCACAAAAATATCCTTGTTATCTTCTTCTTTTATTGAGGAGGATTTACCAGATTTAGACTCCTTGAATACTTCCTGAAAGGCATCAGTAAAACTTCGAATTATTAGATTGAGTATTTCTTCTCTCATTTCTTCTTCATCATTTATCGTAACTATTTGCTCGGATAATAGGTTCAGGGATTGTTGCAAACGTTGATACACTAATTCCCTATGCTCAACAGGAAAATAATCAGCATAATGCCAACCAAGAAGACGACGCGGAGGAGTACATTCTTCTAAACGTAAGGGAATTATAAAAATCCTGCCCTCTGGTTTTTCTAGAGCAATATCTAAGAGAGTGTCTGAAAACTTGAAAAAAACGGCATGGTTGGGCAAACTTGTGGGATGCTCAAATCTCAACAAATTTACCCAACCGACCTGAATGATACCCA
>SZPG01000038.1 GCA_030263595.1 Chloroflexi bacterium CFX6 | reverse complement strand
GCGTAAACTCTTGACCATTTTGAATGCCATCATCCGTGACCGTTCTCACTGGAATCCTGCTTTTGCCGCTTGACATACAACACAGTTGCTCTGTGGTTCAAAGGGGATTGCTCGATTTAATTGTTAATCTGCAACATGTCGCTGTGCAGCAACAAGCGACATGAATGTCGCGGTACGCAACCGTCTACAAACTCCTGCTGTTCCCCATGGTCGGAAGGATCCACTCGTCGTCGTAGAATTCGCGCAGGATGCGGTAGTAATACAATGCCTCCTTGTTTTGCAGGTTGTAGTTCCAATCCTTTTTGAGGCGGTCGCGCTCGGAGGCAAATTCCCCATCCGTGATTTTTTCGACAGCCTCCTGCGCGATCAGCTCGGAGGAACCGGCGCCTTTCGAGAACTTTGCCTTGGGGCGGTTGACGATCTCCTGCGGCAGTTCGTCCGCGAAGGATTGGCGCAGCAGGGCTTTGGGGACGCGTTCGTGGTGAAGTTTCCAGGCGGCGGGAATGCCCATCGCAAGCGAAACAGATTTCACGTCCAGAAAAGGGACGCGGGCTTCCAATCCAAAAGCCATGGACATGCGGTCGGCGCGCTGCAGGTTGGTGTTGTGAAGCGCGTTCGTGATGTGGAGCATCTCGTCCTGCAATTCGTCGGGCGCCTCGTAACGCGCCAGATAATCGTATCCCGCGTAGACCTCGTCCGCGCCTTCGCCGGTGAGGATGACCTTGACGTGTTCGGAGGCAAGTTTTGCCAGGAAATAATTCGGGATGGCGCTTCGCACCAACGCGGGATCGAACGACTCGAGATGATAAAGGACGTTTGGCAGCGCTTCGACCATATCCTGCGTGTCGTAGACGTATTCGTGATGGATCGTCTCGAGATAACGGGACATCTGCCGCGCCGCCTCGAGATCGGGACTCCCTTCGACTCCCACCGCGAACGAATGCAGGTTCTCCGCCTCCTCGCGCGCCAACGCGGTGACGATGCTGCTGTCCAGCCCACCGCTGAGACTTACGCCGACGGGGACATCTGCAAGCAGGCGTTTGTACACCGCGCTCCGCAGCGTGGATTTGATCTCCGGGATCGCGTCGAGTTCGTTCCCGTCGAACGGGCGAATGGTCTCTTCGAGTTGGTAGTATTTGCGCCAGCCGAGCCGCGAGTGATACCAATGCCCGGCAGGAAACTCCACGATGCGTTCCACATGCCCCACCAGCGCCTTGATCTCGGAGGCGAAGAAGAATCTTTTGCCGTCGGCGCCCCTGCCGTAATACAAAGGCTTGATGCCGAGCGGGTCGCGCGCCAGGAAGGTCCCTCCCTTATGCTCGATGGCGAACGCGAACATGCCGTCCAGAAGTTTTACGAAATCGGGTCCCATTTTGCGATACAGGTGAAGCAGCACCTCGGTATCCGAATGTGTTTGGACGCGCAGGTTCGGGAGATGCTGCCGTTTGAGTTCCCGATAGTTATAAATTTCCCCGTTGAAGACGATGGACGTATCCCGGTATGCCATCGGTTGACGTCCGCCCTCCACATCGAGGATGGCGAGGCGGGTATGACCCAGCGTCCCGTTCGAGACGCCCAGCACGCCGCGGCCGTCGGGTCCGCGATGCGAGATCCTTTTGACCATTGTTTCGACTGTTTGACTTGCTGGTTCCTGAAAAACTCCTGCGATTCCACACATAATGTTTTCTCCTTTATTTTTGATCTTGATCTGAGTTCGATAGCCAAGCCTCAGCCGCGAAGTTCGCGAACTTCGCGGCTGAGGCTTCGAAGATGAGTTAGTCCACCTTCCCTTCCTTCACGAAGCGCGTCAACTCGCTGACGCTCCATTCCGAGAGACCCAGTTTTTCGACCGTGCGTCCGCGTCGCCAGTAATCGGTGCGGTGGATGATGCTGGCGATCTGGATCATGCTCTCCATGCCGCGCACCGAGACGCCGTAACGTTTGCCCAGCGAGGCGATCGGCACGAGGCTCATCGGCACGTCCTCGAACAGGTAACGGTGGTTCAACGTGGAAGGCGCCTTGATGCCGTAGTAACCCGGCTGGTTGTGGATGGCTTCGTGCAGGTCTTCGCCGCTCGTGTCGTATGCCAGTTTCAGCCATTCGAGCGCGGTGCGGGCGCGGATGCCCAACGCGGAAGCCACCGTCACGCGCTCGCGGTCCAGCACTTCCAACATGCGCGCCACCGAAGGCGATACACCGTCAATGTAGAACTGATAATCGCCGTGCGTGGCTTCGATCCAGCCCATGTTGAGCAGGGTCAGCGCGGGGTGGAAGATGGCGCCCATGTTGTTCAATCCCGTATGCAGCACGTCCACGCCGTCAATGAACTGGGGATACGCCTCGTTGATGACCTGCAATACTTTTTCCGTGTTGCTGGAGGGAAGAGCCGCCAGGGGGACCGCCTCCTTGATGCGGAAGATGCGCGCCTGCGCGGGACCGTCGGAGCGCGAGGCGTAGATGAACGTTTCCGCCTCGGCGATGGTCACGTTTGCCGTACAGCCGTTCTCGCGGATGACCTTCGAGAATTCGAGCGCGCCGCAGGTGCGGCCTGGATGCAGGATCACGATATGACCGTCCCGCAAATGCGGCGCGGAGGCTTTGGCGATGTCGGCGTGGGCGGAGGAGGGCAGGACGACCATGATCACGTCCGAGCGCTTGACCGCCTCGCCGATATCCGACGTGACCTTTGCAAGTTTGCCAAATCCGCGCGGACCGCCCTCTTCCCCGCTGTCCAGTTCGATGCCGCCGCGCTTGCGGATGATCTCGACGTGTTCGGGCGTGCGGTTATACAACGTGACCGAGAAACCCATCAAAGCCAGGTGCGCCGCCATTGCCTTGCCGCCGTGTCCCGCCCCGATCACTGTGATGTTTTTTGTCATTGAAGCCTCCGAGGTTGAGTTTGAATCTCCTTGAATTGCCATTTCGAGCGGCGCGCCATCCTGAGCGGAACCCGAAGGGCGCAGACGAAGAGGCGCCACGAGAAATTTTTCACCGGGCGTGAGGAGGATTTCTTCTCGCTGCTCCCTCGCTTTGCTCGGGACAAGGCTCGTCGAAATGACGCCTTCAAGGATGCTATGATTTCCAGAATTCCAGGATACGTTTCTGTTCCCTGACAGGTTTACCCTTTGAGTTAACAGCCACGCTTGCCCCGTCCACGATGCGCGTGCGAACCTCGCCGCGCCCGAACTTGTTGTTACGCAGTTGCGGCGCGTCCATGAGACCGGAGGTCACAGCCCGGGTCAAGGTCGCAGGATCGGTTAACGGATCGCCAGCCCCGGGTCCCGCGAGACGCGAGATGGCTTCCAGTAAAATATTCGCTTCCTTCACCAGTTCCTTTCGTCGTTTTGTGATCGCCCTGTCCGCGGTCATATCCGGCGCGCCCAGCGCGTTCTCGATGGCGCGTCGCACGATCCTGCTGGCTTCGATCACGTCATCCGCAGTTGCGGCGTGATGCGCCTCGGTGTGACCGACGATGTGATAGATGTGCGGCTCGATCGCCATTTGCAGATACGTGCTCGCCGCGAGATGTCCGCGCGCCGCGTCGGGGTCGAGCGGATGCGAGAGCAGACCGATGCGCGTTTGCTTCCACACACGGAACCCACCCCCCTCTGTCCCCCCATCACGCCTTGCGTGATGGGGGGATGAAAGGGGGGTGGAAAGCGGCTCGACCATATCCACGATCGCAAGCATCTTCGCCAGGTCCATCGCATCTGATAGACCCGGTGGGGAATTGAACATCATCTGCGCGATGTAATCCTTCACGCCGAAGGCGCGCGCGTTATACGCCGAAAGATACGCCGACACCACGAACGTGACATCCGACGAATCGCGCATGCCCCAATGATGCGGCTCGTTCAACTCGACCGGAATGTCATGTTCGCCGTACCACTTCATCACGCTTTGATGTTCGCGGATCGAACCCTCCAAATCCCACGGTCCGCGCCCGTCCATCTGGTTGAACCAAAACAACGGGATGGCGCACCACGCGATGTTGATCGTTTCCTTGTACATCTCAGCCAGCCGGATAAAATCGTCAGTGCCTGAATACGTCCGCAGCAGCGGATAATTTCCGCGGCGGCTCGCCTGATATAACGCACGATAATCTTCAGGCGAGCGCACAGGCACGCCGCCCGCACCCTTTCGTCTTGGGTCCTGCCGTTCGGGATGAAAAAAGTTTTCCTGCGCGTCCTGGTCAATGCCGAGCGAGATCACATCCAACGCCCCCGCTTCGGCGATCTTTTCGATGCCGGCAATCGTATCCTCCATCGTTGGAAGACCGAAGTGGTGACGTAATATCGGATACGGAAATTTCCAATTTATTCGTTCAATGGTGGACTGGGGGAAATCCGCTTCACCCCGACCCGAAGCCTGTTTCCCCTTCAAATAAGCAAGCACCGCCTCCGACGGCTGACTCCCGTCAAAGACCCGCTCGAAGAAGCCGATCTTCTCGACGCGTTCCGCAACGGGAGGCGTCCCTCCAAACGCAAAGCGGACTCCCTTCTCGTGCAACTCGGATGCTGCTTCAGCGAATTCTCCCAATAAACGCTCGCCTGTTTCCGGTGTGAGGCGATACGAGACTCCCACCAGATCCGCTTTTTCGCGCTTGGCGACGCGGACCACTTCCTCGATCGGCACTGCGGGACCGAGGAACACCGTCCGCCAGCCAGCCGCTTCCGCGAGACGTAAAAAGTTCGTCACGCCCGCCACGTGGACACATTCACCTAAAGCGCCGGCAACCACAGTTTTTCGTTTTGTCATTCGATCATCTCCTTTCTTATTGCTTCCCCCCTGAAACGAACTCGACCCCGTTGAATTTTTATACCACAAAAATTGCGGTTTTTCGGTTAATTCCGCGAAATAAAAGTGACAGTCGCTCTATAAAGCGACTGTCACTTTGCACGCCATCGGTGAGAATCAAATTACTGGAAATACTGTAATGCCAGCCGTAAACGTTCCTCCACGTCGTCGGGCGCGTCCTTCGCGATGGACTGGATTGCGGCTTGCGCCTCGACGACCGAGTAGCCCAGCGCAGTCAACGCGGCAAGCACCTCGCTGTCCTTGTCGGACATCGCCGCGACCCTTGCCAGCGCGTCCGTCGGTTTGAGTTTGTCCTTGAGATGCAGCGCCATCTTTTGCGCGGTCTTCTTCCCCACGCCAGGGACGCGGCTCAACAGTTCCGCTTCGTCGGCAAAGACGGCGCGCTGCACGGCGTCCAACGTCATGCTGGATAGAACCGATAACGCGACCTTCGGTCCCACCCCATCCACGCCGAGCAGGATGTTGAAGAGTTCGCGGTCGGCTTGCGATTCGAATCCGTATAATGTCAGCGCGTCCTCGCGGACGACGAGGTGGGTGTACAGCAAAATGACCTCGCCCGCTTTCATCCGTCCGCGCAGAGGCGCAGGGACGAAGACCCGCAGTCCCACACCGCCCACCTCGAGGATAAGGGCGTTTTCTTCGATCTGTGAAATTTCACCGCGCAGGGTTGCTATCATGCCCCCTATTATATGTCATTGCGAGCCGTCCTGAGCGAAGCGGAACAGTTTCATTCTTCCTCGTAACGTTTTGTGTTCAGGTGAGTAATCGCCACCGCCAGCGCATCCGCGGCGTCGTCGGGCTTGGGGATGGAATCCAATTGCAACAGCGCGCGCACCATGTCCTGCACCTGGCGTTTGTCCGCGCCGCCGTAACCGGCGACGGCGTTCTTGATTTCCTTCGGAGTGTATTCGAACGTCTCGATGCCCGCCTGCTGCAATGCCAGCATGACCACGCCGCGCGCCTGCCCCACAGCAAGCGCGGTGGTCACATTGCGCGAGAAGAATAACTTTTCCACGGCGGCGGTATCGGGTTTGTGTTTCTCGAGGAGAGCGCGCGTCCCGTCGTAGAGCATCTCCAGCCGGGCGGAGGCGGTCGCCTCCTTGGGGGTGGAGAGAATGCCAAAGGAAACAGCGATCAGTTCCCCGTCACGCGTGAGGCGCACGAGTCCGTATCCTGTGGTTGCGGTGCCGGGATCGATCCCTAATGCGAGAGTCATGTGTGGGGTTTAAATGCTTACCGCGAAGCCCGCCAGGAACGCGAAGATTCCATAAAAATCTTCGCGGCTTTTGCGTTCTTCGCGGTAAAAAATCCTTATGCGGCTTCGAGCGCGGCGAGCGCCTCGTCCGAAACCTTGAGGTTCGAGTAGACGTTCTGCACGTCGTCGAGTTCCTCGATGGCTTCGAGCGTCTTCAGCACGCCGACCGTTTCCTCGGGACCGAGTTCCACTTCCTGTTTGGGGGACATGCGAAGTTCCGCCTCCTCGGGCTGGACGTTCGCCTTGTGCAGCGCGTCGGCGATCAGTTTGAACGATTCGACCGGCGCAAGGATCTCTATCGTTCCGTTCTCTTCGAGCACGTCGTTCGCGCCCGCTTCGATGCCGAGTTCGAAGGCTTTATCGTAGTTCATCGCGCTGGCGGGAAACGAGAAATACGCGATGCGGTCGAACTGCCACGCGACCGAGCCGAGTTCGCCCATGCCGCCGCCGGCCTTGGTGAGCGCGTGACGAAGATCCGCAACCGTGCGATTGCGATTGTCGGTGACGGCTTCGATCATCACCGCCACGCCGTGACCGACGTATCCTTCGTACGTGATGGACTCGAACGCCGCGCCGTCCTTATCCTCGCCCGTGCCGCGGCGGATGGCGCGCTCGATGTTTTCCTTTGGCATGTTTTCGGCGCGGGCTTTATCCACCGCGAGCCGCAAACGGAAATTGGATTCCGGATCGCCGCCGCCTTCGCGCGCCGCGATCACAATTTCACGCGCAAGCCGGGTGAAGATCGCGCCGCGCTTGGCGTCTGCCGCGCCCTTCTTGCGTTTGATGGTGGACCATTTCGAATGACCGGACATGGGGAACTCCTTGCTCGATAAACCACGTTCGTGGGAAATTTCTCGTTGAAAAAATTATACCATTTGCCCATCCGTCATTGCGAGCGATCAGCGCGCTGAGCGGAACGCAGTGGAGACGCAGCGTGACGCCGCGAAGCAATTTCCGCGGCAAGAGGAGATTGCTTCGCTTCGCTCGCAATGCCGCTACACAAAGAATCCCACTCCCATCGCCTTCGGTCCCGCGTGGACGACGATGGCGGGAGGCAATTCATAGATCGGGATGTGGGAGACGTTGACCTTCGACTTCAACTCTTCGACGAGGGACTCCGCTTCCTCCTCCGCCTCGACCTGCAACACACATAAATGAGCCTCGTCTCCGCCTTTGCAGCCCTCCGCCGTCACCTCCACGAGACGCGCCAACGCGCGCCTTTTCGTTCTCTGTTGTTCGAAGGATTCGACCTGCCCATCCTTGACTTGCAGGATCGGCTTGATCTCCAACAATTCGGCGAGCAGTTTCTTCGCCCCGCCAATGCGGCCGCCCTTCGCAAGATATTCGAGCGTGTTTACGACAAAGTAGAGCCTGCCGCGCGGGATCATGTCGTTGAGTTTCGCGACGATCTCATCCGCGGACGCGCCCGCCTTCGCCATGTCGTCCGCAACCAGAACCATCGAGCCGAGATTGCACGAGATGGTTTGCGTATCCACCACGCGGACATCGAGCCCCGGAAATTCCAGCGCGGCGGTCTGCGCCGAACGGACCGTTCCGCTGGCTTTGCCCGTCGGCGCGACGACGACCACGCTTTCGCCCTTCTTCCCTGCCTCCTCGAAGATCGGAAAGTACAAGGGCGGTTCCGGTGCGGCGGTTGTAGGCAACGTGGGAAAGGCTTTCAGTTTTTGCAGGAACGCGGCGGTATCCAACTGCTCGTCATCGTGAAAAGTTTCCTCTCCAAAGATGACAACCTGGGGAACGAGCGGAATCCCGCGTTGCTTGAGCAGGTCGCGCGGCAGTCCGCAGGTGGTATCGGCGACGATGATGGTCATGGTGGTCTCCTTATGGCTGAATTGTATTCTCCAAAGCCCCGGAGGCTAATGGTCAAAAGAACTCAAATTTTGGTTACAATACGCGAGAATGCATGATTTCGTTTAGATCAGATCAGGAGGGAACAATTGTATAACCCTATTACGTTTTACTTTGTGAGGAAGATTATGCAAGAGAAAGCCACCGAAATTCAAAATCTTATCACAGTTATACTCGCAGATGACCATCCGACCACACGCGCAGGAATACGAGCGATTCTAAATGAAACACCGGACATCCGGGTTATCGGCGAAGCGGAAAACGGATTTCAGGCGCAGGAGATGGTTGAAAAACATCGCCCAAAAATCCTGTTGCTTGATCTTGTGATGCCAGGACCGACACCCGCGCATCTTGAAAAATGGGTGCGGACCAACTTTCCAGAAACGATCACATTGGTATTAACCGCGCATGACCGCGACGCTTATCTTGCCAGCATGATAGACGCGGGAGCATCGGGTTTTTTATCGAAAACTGAAACAGGCGAGAGATTAATCTCAGCAATTCGACGCGCCGTAAGTGGCGTCCCCCTGTTTACAGAAGAACAGTTCGAACGCGCCCTTCGCTGGAAGCAGGCGGCAGGAGAAAAGTGGGAAATCCTGACAAACCGTGAACGCGAGATCATTCGATTGCTGGCTGAAGGATATGACAATAAGAAAATAGCTAAAAAGCTGGCTATTGCCCCCAAAACCACCGCCTTTCACGTAACAAACATTTTGAAGAAACTGGATGTCAAATCCCGGCATGAGGCAATTGCCTGGGTAAACAAATATTTGCCTGACAACCTCGAATAATTACCAGTATAAAGACTGGTAATTTTCCCAGTTGACGCCGGCATACGGAAGGCAATAATATTGGTTGAAACTGAACGAGAAACTCGACCCAAAAAATTTGCAAAAATGGAGATCGAGCTATGAAAAAAAGGATGTCATTTACTGCTCTACTAATGTTGGGCGCGCTGGGGTTCTATTGGATTCAATTTCCCAAGTCCCAACCGGTATCAGCAACTGCCAATTCGACTGCGCCTTCTCCATCGCCTGATACCATGCGTGAGGCTTTGCAAGTTTCAGACGAATTAACGACCAAGTGGTTAAACGCACTGGCTACTGAAGAGTGGTTATTTGTATCTTACAAAGATGAGACCTTTCTTGGAGATGCAGGTATTGACCCGGAAAATGGCTGGCTTCTGCCTACTCGGTCTTTATGGGAAATCTGGTATACACTAGACGAAAAAGGTCAACAGACCACTGTCGTATCACAACGTACCGACCTAGAATTAGGAAATGTAACCCAGGTCATTTGGCGGGACGGAAAACTTCTTCGACTCCCAAGTGGTGTTAGCGAAGACACAAAGATTTCTGGCAGAGCCTGGGAATTTTACAAACCACTGCAAGATCACTTCTGTAATACACGAATACTCGATTTTGTCGCGCCAGATACAGATGGAATAACCAAGGCAATTGAATCGAAGTGGCTCACGAGCAAGGATGGATCAAAACAGTGGGTTGTTGAGATGACGGTTCTGTACTCCTCTCCAGTTTTGGATGCTTTCGAAGGCATTAATGCCATAGGCAACCAGGACGTTTGCTACCGTGACGGAGAGTCCGGCGCTTTAGATTATACAGAACATTTCGTCATAACAGATAAAGGCGAACAAATTCTTGCAAGCCGTACATTCGATTATGTCGCAGTCCGGATGAAGAAACCACCATTTGAAATCCTCTCATTGCTCGATCTTTTGAAAACGGACTGGGTTCAACCCTAGCCGTATCAAAGCTGAGAAAGGAATAAGGACATGAAAAAGAGTCCCAAATTGTATTTTTGATTGCGATATTTATACTGATGATCCTTGCCGTCATGTCCCCCATAAAGGGAGTACTTGCTTATCAGCAGTGTAACCCTGTGATAACTTATGCTGGTCGCGTTGTGCAAAGTTGCAAAGATAACACTGTCCTTTCAGGCGATCAATATTGGAGGAGTGGAATGCTATCAAAGGTCGTAACTGGGTCGGGAGTCACCAGGTTAGGTTGGGATTCATGGACAGACACGAGATTTTGCAACGGTTCCCCCATTAATTTCTATGACAATGGACCACTTCAGGGTGTTGGAGTCTCAGTTTCATCTAGCCGCCAGCATACGCTTACCAGTCCTCCCTGCGCAGGAATTCATGAGTCTCGTGTATACGGAACACACTTTTGGGCGCAAACGGGTTATTCACGGAAGACGGAGACTTGGTCGTTTTGGAATTCATCTCTCCCATAAGTGCCTCGTTCACTATCGCTCGTCTCATAAAAAAGTAAACTTTTCGTCGTACACCACGAGGAAGAAACGAGGTCTTTGTTCACCAAATTATGCGATACTCTTAAACCGGGATTGTTCAGACCCGCTTTCCATATTATAGCCCTTTGCTTTTGGGGTAGCCTCGACTCAAAGGTTGTATTGATACGTTCTGTGCGTCTTATAAAACTCGATCCCGAAATTTTCCATCTCGCGCTGCATGTTCCCGTTCTCCACGCCGATCTGCACCACCTCGGCGTGTTTGTAGCGCGGATTTTCCGTTACGGATTTGAACATCTCGCTGTAGAGGATCGCCGTGCCGCCGGAGCCTCGGTATTCGGGGAGCAAGCCCGCGCCGTTGATGTTGATCCAATCCGTGCGGCGGAGTTCGAGAAGCAGGGTCAGCCAGCCGAAGGGGAACAGTTTCCCTCGCGCCCTTTGCAGCGCGGCGGAGATATCGGGGTACGCCAACAGGAAGCCGACCGCTTTATCGTTTTTCATCACCAGTTTGACAAGTTTCGGATCCGCCAGCCAGATGAGTTGCTTCGCCATCGAATCAATTTCCTCGTCTGTGAGCGGAGTCGTCCCTTCGGTGCCGCCGAGGGAGTTGTTGTAGAGGTCCTTGAGATGAGGGACGAGGACGCGCAGGTCGGCGCGGGTATTGCAGCGCAAGATGTGAAGTCCGCGGCGTTTTGCAACCCGTTCCGCCAGTTCGCGGATGCGCGGCGGGAATTGGAGCCCGGTTCCCAAATACCCGGAAACCGATTCGCCCTCCTTGACAAATCCCTGTGCTTCGATCAGATCCACATAATAAGCGGGGTTGTAGGGCAAGCCAAAAGCAGGACGATGCTCGAAACCTTTGACCAATAAACCAAATCCGTCCAGCGGAGTGAATCCCTTTGGACCGATGATCTTGTCGAGTCCGCGCGAGCGCGCCCAGTCAAAGCCTGCATCGAAGAGGGCGGTCGCGGCTTCGAGGTTCTTTTCACATTCGAAGAGATAGAAGAAGGCGGTTTTCGTTTTGTTGAATTCGTTGAAACGCTGATTGTCGAGAATCGCGAGCCTGCCCATCGGGCGCGTCCCCTGGTAGGCGAGAAAGAATGAGGCGTGGGAATGCTTGTAGAACGGGAACCGCTTCGGGTTAAGTCTGAGGCGTTCGTCCATCTGCAAGGGCGGCGCCCACTGCGGAGTATCCTCATAGATGGAAAAAGGCAGGCGGAGGAAATCTTCCACCTGTTTTTTGTCCCGGAGGTCGAGTTGGAGGATGTGCATCGCACACGCTCCCGTCATTGCGAGCGGAGCGAAGCAATCCCCGTTGCAGCGAGGCGATTGCTTCTCGAAGACTCGCAATGACGGGTTATCGTATTACATGGCTTTCGCGCGTTCCGCCATTTGCCCGCGCAGGTCTTGCGCGTCCTTGTCAATCGTGAAGAGCGCGCCGAGGTAGAAGAAGAAACACAATCCCCACGCCACAACGCAGATGAGTAGGATGGCGGTCTTGAGGTCAATGGCGTCTGCGATGATGCCCGTGAGGACGGGAGCGATCCACGCGCCTCCGTTCTCGACGAAGTATTCGGTTGCCTGCGCTGTGGAGCGCACTTCTGGAACGGTAACATCGTAAACCGTGGCGATGACGTTGGCGGAGGACAGCGGCATGAAGATCGCGGTCAGGCACATGAACACGAAGAATTGCGTGCGGGCTTCGACGGGGGTGTTGAGCGCGAGGGCGATGAAGATCGCGCCCATCAACACGCCGACGCTGGACACGATGATGCGTCCCTTGCGCGTGCGCTTGAAGAAGAAGTCGCCCAACGCGCCGCCGAGGAAGTATCCGCCCGCGAGGATGAGGATGACGGGCGCCATGGTGAAGAGGATGCTGTCCGCATCGTAGCCGCGTTCGCGTTCGAGGTAGGCAAAGAAGAAGAAGGTGATGACGTTCCACGGGAAGACGCCCGCAAAACCCTGGGCAAAGATGAACCACATGGTTCGTTTATTGAAGATCTGTTTTACTTCATCCCACGAGAATTTGAAAGTCTGCATTTCGGCCATCTGTTCGAACTCCGGCTCGGCTTTGCCGCGCGGCATGTCCCTTACGCCGAAATAGATGAACAGCGCAATGACCAGTCCCAGCCCGCCGGTGATGAAGAATACCGAACGCCAGCCGCCGATCATCGGCGCGACCATCAACGCCAGGATCATCCCGATCAGGTAGCCGATGGGCTGCGCCAGTTGCAGGAGTCCGTAGATCTTGCCGCGCAGGTTGGGACCGAAGTAATCCGCGATCAGCGTGTACAAGCCGGGGTAGGAGGAATCGTCCACGCCGGTGGAGGCGCGCGTGGCGAGCAGAACCCCGAAATTCCTGGCGAGGGCGTTCAGCCACGTGGTCGAACCCCAAATGAAAGCAGCCAGCGAGAGCAACCTGGCGCGGGAGAAACGGTCGTACAGGTATCCCCAGATCGGATAGAACGCCGTCGCGACGATCAGCGCTCCAGAATTGATCCATCCCCATTGTGTGTTGGTGATCCCGAACTCGTCGGTGATCGGCACTTGCAGCGAGCCGATCATCAATTTATCGGTCTGGTGCAGGAGCATGAAGAAGAAGAATATACCAACGACGAACCAACGATAACGCGAATGTTGCGACGACATGGGCACCTCTTTGGGTTTACGATTTACGATTTGCGATAAATGGCTGGAGAATTAGAGGATTGGATTCGACAACCAACACCTGTCTACCTGCCTCCTCACACACCCTCGCCCGCAATAATCTCCCGCGCAAGTTTTTGCAGTTCGTCGGCGTCCTTCACTTTTGCCGAATCGAAATACTGCCCAAGCAGGTCCAGCGGGCTCATGCTGCTGATCACCTGTCCCTCGGGGATTCGCACGCGCGCTTCGATCTGCGGACGTTTGACGAGATGAAACTCGAACGCATGGTCAGCATGTTTGCGTAACGCGGATTCATCAATCAACGAATCCAACTCTCTTGGATATTCCACTACGAGTTTGACAATCGCATCGGACACGTCCTCCGGCAACGCGGACTTCAAGACCTCGGTCACGTTCTCGCTGGACCGTAAAACTGCCCTGCGCTCGATGAACGGACGCGTCCCTTCGATCTTTTTCCACTCGACCTTCGCGTCCCCGCGCTCGACCTCGGCGATGATATAGAACCTGTCATCCTTCGCCTCGCCAAAGTCCACGCGCTCGATGGAACCCGGATAGATCACCGGCGGATGGTTCCCTTTGTTCACATCCTGCGGCTTGTGGATGTGCCCCATGGCGACGTAATCGAGTCTTTGGTCTTTGACGAGGGACGTCGGCAGAACAAGGTCGCTTCCCAGCATGACCATTCTCTCCGCGCCGAACATCGCCCCTTCCACGGAAGCGTGGGCGGTGAGGATGAGTGGGAGATCCTTATTGGCTTCCTCGATCCAGCCTTCGACCAAATCCGATATGCGTTCTTCGATATTCGAGAAAAGTTCCTTTGTGTCGCTCGCGCTTGATTCGAGCGATGCCATCAAACCGGAGCGCGAGATCCACGGCATGGCAATGACCTGGGCAGGCACATCCCATAATTCCTTGGGGGTCAAAAATTCAGGTTTCTGCAACACCTTTACGAACGGCACCTGCAACGTATCGAATTCCTGAATTGCATGAGCGCGTCCGGCGGCGGGAGAGAGGTCGTGATTCCCCACCAAAAGCAGGGTCGGAATTTTCGCCTGCGACAATCGAATGATGCGTTTGCCCCACTCGCGCTGGAAGGTCGGCGCGGGGGAACGATCCTTGTAGGCGTCGCCCGCGAAGATGACCATGTCCACGCGTTCGGAGATCGCCGCGTCCACGATGGTATCCAGCGATTTGAGGAAATCCAGAACGCGCAGAGGCAGTCCCGTTTCGGGATCGTGGCGTCCGTAGTTTGCCATGTCTATGTGGGCGTCGGCGAAGTGGAGGAGTTTCATGATGCTGATTATAACTGCGTCATTTCTGCCAGCGATGTGACAGATGAAAGCGGCACTACGCTGACCATTTCAGTCAGGGGATAGGGTGTCCGCCCTGGGTAGATGACGAATAAATGGTCGAGTTCCAGGTCTTCCAGCGCGATGCGCATGGATGGAGTCAGGCGCGGCGCATCCACCCGTTTGCATTCCACACCGATTTTTTTGCCGTTTTTGAGAAGCATGAGGTCCAGTTCCGCGCCGTTGTGCGTCGCCCAATAATAGGTTTCATCCGGAGCCGCGGCTTTGATGGTTTCTTCAACCGCATAACCCTCCCAGGACGCACCGCTTTTTGGATGGGTATGCAGATCGAGGTCGGAACGGATGCCAAGCAAATAATGCAGAATGCCGCTGTCGCGGAAATAGACCTTGGGCGATTTGACCTGTCGTTTTTTCAGGTTGGCAAACCAGGGCTGTAATACCCGAACCATATAAACGCCTTCGAGGATATCCAGGTACTGCCGCGCAGTCGGTTCACTCACGCCCATGGCGCGGGCCGGCTCGGAGGCTTTCCAGACCTGCCCGTGATAATGCGCCAGCAAGGTCCAAAACCGCAGGAGAGTGGCGGACGGAACCCGTATGCCCCATTGCGGCAGGTCGCGCTCGAGAAACGTCTGGACGAAGTTCTTCCTCCATGCGAGGCTGTCCGCTTCGGAGTTTGCGAGGAACGAGATGGGAAACCCGCCTCTCAGCCAGTGGCTGGATAAGGACGCCTCACCAACCTCGCCGAGGCTGAATCCGCTGATGGCGACGGTCTCGACGCGCCCCGCCAGTGTTTCGGAGGAACCGCGCATCAAATCGGGGGAGGCGCTCCCGAGGATGAGGAATCGGGTAGGCAGGGGATCACGGTCACAGAGCACGCGCAGGATGGGAAATACTTCGGGCTTGCGTTGGATCTCATCAATGACCACCAAGCCTTGCAGGTCCTGGAGCGCGGTCATGGGTTGCTCAAGGCGCGCCAGGCTGGCGGGGTCTTCAAGGTCGAAATAGTTGAGCGAGTTGGGGTCAACGAACTGGCGCGCCAAGGTGGTCTTCCCCGATTGGCGAGGTCCCACTAAGGCAACGATACGACTGCGGGATAATGCAACCTGTATTTCCTGAAGAATTGAATCTCGTTTAATCACGAGATTATTCTACCATGAAAATCGAAAGTTGAATTTTCGATTTTCATGGCAAGACAAGGCACTGTTTCACCCCGTTCCTTTTTTCCTCCCGGAAATCACAAATCGTGCTTTTTCAAAAGTGGGATATGCTACGGCTGTATCCCCAGATCTTGCAACCCCTGGATCGCCGGTCCCCAGTTGGGATGCAGGCGAAGCGCCTCGCGGAAGTCCGCCACCGCGCCGGGTGTGTCGCCGATCATGTATTTGGCGCGCCCGCGCCAGTAGATGCTCTCCTCGATGGTCGGCTTGGAGATGGTCTCGGTCAGGGTGACGTTGGCGAGGTTGATGACGTCCAGGTAGCGTCCCGTGTAGAAGTACGCCCAGTAGGGTCCCGTCTGGTACCACATCATGCGGTAGGGACGCTGGACATCGTCCTTGCCGAGGGAGTTATAGATGGCGAACGCCTGGTCGTAGGCGAGCGCGGCGTCGGCGTATTGCTGTAAGGCAACGTGGCTTGTGCCTTTGGCGTACCAGGCAAAGTACTGATCAATGCCGCTCGTGGTCGCTATTTTTTCTTCCGTCATACCGAGCGCGTACGCCGCCGCCCACATCGGGTCGGCGTACGGACCGAGGACCTGCATCAACTCGGCTTCGCGTTCGGGTCTGTAGACCACGATAAAGAGATTGTCGAACGAAAGCCAGGCTTCCTCCGCCATGAACCCATCATATTTGATGCGGAAGTTGGGACCGTCGTTCCAGGTATCCTGGACGATCAACTCGCCGCGCGCGTCGTCGTAACCGGTCACGAACTGGTAATGTCCGAGCCAGGCGACCTTGCCGGCGTAATCCTTTTCGTAGTAACCCTTTTCCGCGATTAAAGGAAAACCCGCCGCGACCAGTTTTTTGGCGATCTCGATATCGCCGCCAAGGCGCGAGAGCGCGCGGAACTCGGTCTCGTCATTGACGAAATCCACCATTTCGTAGGGCATGACGTTGACGTCGCTTCGTCCCTGATCTATGAAGCTCAGTTTGGGGTCCTGCACGCCGGGTTTGATGGATTTGGCGACCGTGTCGCGGTTGCCGTCCCAGCCGACGTAGTTGAGCGCCATGCTCAAGTTGGCGGGACCGCAGTAGTTCCAGCGATTCCTCTGGTCCTCGTAGCGGAATCCGGTCAGGTTGACAGAGGCAGGCAAAGGCGTAGTCGTGATCGTTGGCGTCAGCGTAGGACCAGTTGTGGAAGTGGGAGTCTGCGTGAGCGTGGGCGAAGGCGTTCGAGTCGAAGATGTCCCATTGGGCGTTTCGGTGACAGCCTGTCCTGCGGGTTGGAAGACCGCCTCTTCCGGCGGGTTGATCCAATATTTGACGCTGGATTGCAAAGCCTCGACCCGCGGCATGAGGCGGGAATACACCGGCGGCAAATAGAAAACGACGACGCCCAGTATCAGGACGATCGGGAAAATCCACTTACGGTTAAAATCTTTTCTCTTCATGCAAAGGATTATACTTGCAGACCCCAACCGTCAAGATTAGATAAAAGTAAGACCCCACGAAGGCGTTGCGCGACCATAAGTTTGGAGTTTGGAGTCGGGAGCTTGCTCCCGCCGTCGAACAACAGGCAGTTCGATCCCACATTAATTGCGCGGCAATGTGCGCGGAGAACGCGGCAGGAAAATGGTGAAGGATGTGCCGACGCCCATTTTGCTTTTGACTTCGATGCGCCCGTTGTGTCCCTGGATGATCTGTTTACAGATGGAAAGCCCCAGCCCGGTGCCGGAGGCTTTGCCCTCGTGTTCGCGCACGCGGTAGAACTTCTGGAACAGGTGGGGGATGGAATCTTCCGGGATGCCCATGCCGGTATCCTGCACGGCGACGGAGATCTCGTTCTCGCTGAAGTTGCCGGTGATGATCACGGAACCGTTCGGGCGGTTGTATTTGATGGCGTTGCTCAACAGGTTGAGCAGAACCTGTTTGACCTTGTCGCGGTCGGCTTCCATCAACGGCATGTCTCCGGGAACGTCCACGCGGATCTGTATGTCCATTTCCTGCGCTTTGGACATCATCACGTCCCGCACTTCGTAGATCAGGTCGGCGGAACTGAAGCGCGTCTTGCGGAATTGCACGCGTCCCGATTCGAGCCGCGCCAGGTCGAGGAAGGAGGACGCCAGCGAGTTCAACCGCAGGGTTTCGTTATGGATGTTGTTGACGATCTGATCGCGCTGTTCGAGCGACATTTCGGGGCGGAGCAGAAGATAGGTGGCGGTGCTGAGCGAGGCGAGCGGCGTGCGGAGTTCGTGGACGAATTCCGCGATCAGGTCCGACTGCTGGAACAAACGCGCGTTCTCGATGGCGACCGCCGCCTGCGCCCCCAGCACGGTAAGCATGGATTCGTCCGGGTCGGTGAACCTGCCGCGTTTCTTGTTGATCACCTCCAGCACGCCGACCACCTTGTTCTTGGTAACGAGGGGAATGCCGAGCAGGGATTTGGTCGCATACCCGACGCTCTGTTCCACGTCGCCGAAGAAGCGGGAATCCTTGTGCGCGTCGTCAATGCGGACGGCTTGCCGGTTGGTGACGATCCAGCCCGCAATGCTTTTGTCGAGCGGGACGACGAGTCCACGCATGGTGGGTTCGTCTATGTTGGTGGCAACCTGAAAGTAGAGTTGACGCGCCGTGTCGTCGTATAACAGGATGGATGCGGCTTCGGCGTGGGTGATGTCCGCCGCGGCGCGCACGATGTCGTTCAACAGCGTATCGAGGTCCAGCGTGGACGCCAGGTCGCGCGAGATCTCGATCAGGCGCAGGTAACTATCGAGGGTTTGGGTTTTGATCTCAGCCATGGAGCGCTCGCTTCGCTATTTCGGGTAATATCGAGGCGACATCGTCCATGATGACGACGTCGGCTCGTACGTTTATGTAAGTGGGTGAGTTGTTGACGACGATCAGGTGCGCGCCCCGATCCACAGCCTGCATGGGCAGACCGGCGACAGGCAGGACCTCGAGCGAGGAACCGGCGACCACCATCAGGTCGCAGTTGCGCGATTCCCTCTGCGCCTCGAACCACGCTGTCTGCGGCAACTGCTCCCCGAACAGGATCACGTCCGGTTTCAGGACCGCGGCGCACTCCGGGCAGCGAGGGATCGTCCCCTCGTCAACGAAGGACTGGATAAAGCCTCTCGAATCGAACTTTTCGAAACAGCGCGTGCAGGATAACGTTTGCAGGGTGCCGTGCATTTCAATGACGCGCTTCGACCCCGCTTTCTGGTGCAAACCGTCTATGTTCTGCGTGACGACGCTCCGCGCCAGCCCTGCGCGCTCCAGTTCGGAAACCGCAAGGTGCGCGGCGTTGGGTTGGGCATTGAAGATCTGCCCCACCAATGGGCGGAACCATTTGAAGAACCTTTCGGGATGCGTGCGGAACGTGTTGAGCGAGGCGACTTCCAGCGGTTCATCGCGGGACCACAAGCCTGTCCCCTCTGAACGAAAATCCGGTATGCCCGAGGGAGTGGAGATTCCCGCCCCGGTCAACACAACCACGCGTTTGGCTTGGCGGAACAACTCCGCCGCATCGTCAAGCGCAGTCCCGGTTGTGCGGGGGGAGGAGGTCATCGAGGCAATGCCTCTCGCTCCATGATAAAGTCAACCAGTTTGCCGACCTGGCGCGCCGTCAGGCTTTCGGGCTGGCACAGGATCGCCGGCGTTTGCAAGCGCGTGGCTTGCACGAACAATTCCGGCGCGGGGGTCAGCGTGCCGATGACCTCGTATTCGAGTTTGTCCTGCACCTGGCTGGAGGGCAGTTGCGTATCCGAACGGACGCGGTTGTTCAGGATGACGTTGATATTCCGCTTGTTGACGCCCAACGAGGCGATGTCCTCGATCAGCGCGCGGGTGCGGATGATGGTGTTGGGAACGCCCTCGAGCAGGACCAACACTTCATTGCAACGCGGAAGGATCTTCGGCGCAAAAGGCTGAATGCCCACACCCAGATCCAAAACGAGGAAACGGGCGAGCCCGGCAAGATTGGAGACCACCGCTTCGTAATTCGCCACCTGGTTGATCAGGTGCATATCCCGCGGGCGATCCGAGGCAAGCAACAGTTTGAGTCCCGAATCGTGATGAGTGAGCGATTCGCGAAGTTTATCGCGCGTCACTTCGCTGACCCTGCCCAAACCGAGCAGATCCACCAATCCCTTCGTGGAATTCAATCCCAATTCCAGCGCGAGGGAACCCTGACCGGGCAACATCTCGGCGACGATCACCTCGCTCCGGCTCTTGCTCAACAACCCCGCCGCCAGGTTCGCCGCCAGCGTGGTGATGCCCAGCCCGCCGCGCGCGCTCAAAATGCCGATCACGTATCCGCGGCTCCCATCCCCCCCACCGGATGAGACTTTTTCCTTTCTATCTCCCGCGCGCGCCAGCAGCGTTTTCACGCGCGCCTGCAATTCGGAGGGATGCGTCGGTTTGGTCAGGTAATCGTTTGCCCCCACCTCGAAGCCGATCACCTTGTCGTCGAGTTGCGACTTCGCCGTGAACATCAAAATGGGCGTTTCAGCCGTGGAAGGATTCTGCCTCAGGCGGCGCGTGACCTCGTAACCGTCCATATCCGGCATCATCACGTCGAGCAGGATCAGGTCCGGGTCCTCCTCGAACGCCTTGTCCAGCCCCTGCTGCCCGTTGGTCGCCGCGCTGATCTGATACCCCTGGCGCTGAAGCATCAACCCTACCAGCCGAAGGGTATCCAGGTCGTCGTCAACGATGAGTATCTTGTCAGCCATAAAAAGCGTTCCTTCCCGACCAACAGTCTAGCATAAAGCAGTCACAAGAGCAAGATGAAGCGCATTGCAACTGCGCTGTTATGCTATAATACGGGCGCATCTAACGCGAGTTGTGTCCCCGCTTCATTCAAGGACGAGGAACCGCGTTACTTCGGGGATGACAGGCTTCGACGGGAGAGGCTGGTCCCGGAATGCGAGCCGAGAGGCGCCGAACTCGTAAACTCAGCGCAAACAATCAAGTGCCAACCGCACTTCCTACGCTGCCATGCCCCTCGCCGCCTAGTGTGACGAGATCATAGCAGTCGTGGCGCCAAGGCGCCACGCGTCCGCCGGCACCGCTCTCCGCCGGGTGACGGATCGGGCGAGACAAAGGTGGAGTGCCGCGCACGACGCCGCTACATGCGCGAAAGACCAGCGGCTGGTCGCAGGGAGTTCCTGTCGGACGAGACCCCTGCGATGACACGCCTTACGGCAGTTGACCGACTACGCTCGTAGATTTCCGAGGGTCGAATCTTTCGGACCCGGGTTCAATTCCCGGCATCTCCACCTCCAAATGTCCAGCCTGCGCGCTGGACATTTGTGTTATAAGAAGCGCCATGAAAAAATTCCTCTTTGGATGTCTCATCCTCCTCGCCGCCTGCCAGCCAGCGACAGCGACTCAAACTCCCGAACCTACCCTCCTTCCAACCGCGACGCTTCCTCCCACGCCCATACCTGCCACCAACACCCCCGAACCGACTCCCACCCTCGAGCCGTCCCCGACTCCGCTGCCGCGTTTCTTTACCAATCAATTTGACTCGTCCCTCGCGGGCTGGGTCATCCTGCAGGCAGGGAACGAGGCGGTCCCCAACGTCTCCACGGAGGACAACTCCCTCCGCCTCCAGATGGATTCCCCTCACACGTGGCTTTACGCGTTGTACGGCGCGCAGGATTACGCCGACGTGCGATTGGAAACGCAGTTCGTCAACAGCGCGCTCAGCCCCGCGTTCTTCGGCCTGGTCTGCCGCTACAGCGAAACGGATGGATGGTTCGAATATAACGTCTCCACCGACGGCGCGTACAACGTCCTGTACGGAAAATGGCTTTCCATTGGCGTCGCCGAGTACCTCCCCATCATTGAAGGTTCGTCCAAACAGATCGGTCAAAGCGGCGAAACGCAACAAATCGGTCTGACCTGTTCCGGCGCGGTCCTTCAACTTTTCATCAACGGGGTTCTCGTTCGCAGCGTGGATGTCTCGCGTTACGAACTCACCGAAGGAAAAGCGGGACTTGCCGCGTCTTCATTCGAAAATGTCCCCGTCGTTGCCGTGTTCGATTGGGTCACCATCAGCGAACCGTAGTTCCCCTCTCCTCTCAGGAGAGGGGTCGGGGGGCAAATCCAATTCAACTTCTACGAGCCGTTAACAGTTTTCTTGCATTAGGCGGGTAAGATGTGGAAGATTTTATGTCATTGCGAGGGCGCAGCCCGAAGCAATCTCCTAATTAATACGGGGATTGCTTCACTCGCCTTAAGGCTCGCTCGCAATGACGGTTACAAGGAGCATCTCATGGGCAAAATCATCGGCATTGACCTGGGCACGACCAACTCTGTGGTGGCTGTGATGGAAGGTGGACAGCCGACCGTCATTTCGACCGCGGAGGGAGGCAGACTCTGCCCCTCGGTTGTTGCCTTCAATAAAAACGGAGAACGACTCGTCGGTCAGACCGCGAAGCGGCAGGCGGTCGTCAACTCCGAGAATACGATCTATTCCATCAAGCGCTTCATCGGTCGTCACTTCGACGAAACCGAGACCGAACGCAAGATGGTTTCCTTTAATGTTGTGAAGGGACCTTCGGACGACGTGCGCGTGAAGATCCCCGTGACGAACCGCCAATACTCCCCGCAGGAGATCAGCGCCATGGTGCTGGGCAAGTTGAAGGCGGATGCGGAGGCGTATCTGGGTCAGCCTGTCGCGCAGGCGGTCATCACCGTCCCGGCGTATTTCAACGACAGCCAGAGGCAAGCCACCAAGGACGCGGGCAAGATCGCAGGTCTGGAGGTGATGCGCATCATCAATGAGCCGACTGCCTCCGCGCTGGCGTATGGTCTCGATAAGAAGAAGGACGAGACGATCCTCGTCTTCGACCTCGGCGGCGGCACGTTCGACGTTTCAATTTTGGAAGTGGGCGAGGGCGTGATCGAAGTCAAAGCCACGAACGGCGATACGCACCTCGGCGGCGACGACTGGGACCAGCGCATCGTCAACTGGGCGGCGGACGAGTTCAAAAAGGAGCAGGGCATTGACCTTCGCAACGACCGACAGGCGTTGCAGCGCCTGCGTGAAGCCGCGGAGAAAGCCAAGATCGAACTCTCGTCCGTGATGGAGACGGAGATCAACCTGCCGTACGTCACCGCCGACGCCAGCGGACCGAAGCACATGCAGTTGAAACTGACGCGCGCCAAGTTCGAGCAAATGACCGAAGATCTGCTCGAACGCTGTCGCAAACCGTTCGAAGCCGCGTTGAAGGATGCGGGCATGGACGCGGGCAAACTCGATGAAGTGGTGCTGGTGGGCGGCGCGACCCGTATGCCGATGGTACAGGACCTGGTGCGCAAGTTGACGGACGGCAAGGAGCCGAACAAGGGCGTGAACCCGGATGAGGTGGTCGCGGTCGGCGCGGCAATCCAGGGCGGCGTGCTGGGCGGCGAAGTCAAGGACATCCTCCTGCTCGATGTGACTCCGCTTTCCCTGGGCGTCGAAACGCTCGGCGGCGTGATGACCAAGATGATCGAGCGCAACACGACCATCCCCGTTCGCAAGACCGAGACTTATTCCACCGCCGCGGACAATCAGACCGCAGTGGATATCCACGTCCTGCAGGGCGAACGCCCAATGGCGAACGATAACATGTCGCTTGGACGCTTCCGGCTGGACGGCATCCCGCCCGCGCTGCGCGGCACCCCACAGGTGGAAGTGACGTTCGATATTGACGCCAACGGCATCCTGAACGTGACCGCCAAGGATAAAGCCACCGGCAAGGAACAGAAGGTCACGATCACCGCCTCCACGAATTTGAACAAGAGCGACATCGAACGCATGGTCAACGAGGCGCGGCAGCATGAAAAGGAAGACCGCAAGCGCCGCGAGTTGATTGATGCCAGGAACACGGCGGACAGCCTCGTGTATCAGACCGAAAAGGCGCTGCGCGATCTGGGCGACAAGGTCCCCTCCGTTGAACGCGGCGAGATCGAGACCAAGATCAACGACCTCAAGTCCGCCGCGCAAACGGACGACCTCGGGCGCATCCAAAAAGCGAGCGAAGAGGTGCAGCAGGCGTTCCACGCTTTGAGCCAGCAACTCTATGCGCAGGGGCAACCCCAACCCGAAGCGCCGGGCAGACCGTCCACTCCCCCGCCGAGCGACGGCGATGTGATTGACGGCGAAGTGAAAGAGTAACAAAAGCAAAACAGGCGACCCGTTGAGAGGTCGCCTGTTTTTTGTTGTTCAACTTTATTACTCCGCCACCGCCCAGCGATCCCGCCCCTGATCCTTCGCCTGGTACATTGCCTCGTCCGCGCGGTGGAGAAATGCCTCCCAATTCTCCTGCCCGATCCTGAACTGCGCGACCCCGATGCTGATGGTCACGGACAGGATGGTTTCATTTACGTCAATTTGGAGATTCCGAACCTGCTGACACAGGCGCGAGGCTTGTTCCGCCGCGGCTTGCATCTGGCTATTCGGCAGGACGATCAAAAACTCCTCGCCGCCGTACCGCCCGATCATGTCGGGATGGCGGATGTGGGTTCGCAGGCGCGCGGCGACATTGCGCAGCACCTCGTCACCGGCCGTGTGACCGTAGGTATCGTTCACCTTCTTGAAATGATCGAGATCGAGGATCGAGATCGAGAGCGGGGAGCCGTAACGGTTCGAACGGATGACCTCCTCCTGCAGGCTGGAGATGATCTTGCGGCGGTTCGGCAGGAAGGTCAGCACGTCCGTGTTCGCCAGTTCGTGCGCCTGCGCCAGGATCGCCCGCACCTCGATCTCCCGGATCTCCAGGGCGCGCTTCGTCTTCTGATACTCGACCTCCAATTTCTGGAAGTCTTCCAGAAGTTTTCGGCACCTTTCATCCAGACCGTTACTAGCGTGCACCTCGCCTCCCAAATTGACGTTCGAGCATGTCCACCGATAAATGGATCATTGTCGGTCTCCCATGCGGGCATGTCCGCGGCGAGTCGCAGGCTTCGAGGTCGTTGAGCAGCGCGCGCTGTTCCTCAGGCGATAACGCCTGCCCGCCCTTGACCGCCATCCGCTTGCAGACGCGCGCCGCGAGTTTGGCTTCGATCTCATTCTGCAACGGCGACTCGTCCTCTTCGAAGTCCTCGACCAGGGCGCGCAACGCGGCGGCGGGATCGCTCCCCACGAAGAGAGTCGGCATGGCGCGCACCCGAAACGTGTTCGGACCGAACTCCTCCACGTCAAAACCAAAATGATTCAACACCGGCAATTGTTCCATCAGTAATTTAGCCGCCCCCGGCGGGACGGTCACCACTTCGGGGTTCAACAACGCCTGCGACGGCACCTTCTTCATCGCGTGCTGCGTCATCAACTTCTCGAACAGCACCCTCTCGTGCGCGGCGTGCTGGTCAATGAGATACAACCCATCGGGTCCCTCCGCCGCCAGATACGTCGCGCCGATCTGACCGACAAGACGCATCAACGGGATACGAGTTACAACATCTGCGCTTGCGCCGGGTGCAGGTATTTCCGATCACTGTTTACTGATAACTGATCACTGTTTACTGATAACTGATCGCTGCCCTCTGGCATCTCGTCATGCCCGATCGCCCAATCCAACCCAACGGAAGATTGCCTCGGTTCCGAGGGCGCGGTCCTCGTCGTCCCCCACAGGCTCGGCGCAACGTTCGGAACGGGAGAGTATGCCAGCAATGCCTTGCGGATGGATCGCTGCACGAAACTAAAGACCTTATCCTGATCCCTGAAACGGACTTCGGCTTTCGCGGGATGCACGTTTACGTCCACGTCCTTCGGATCCATTTCGAGGAACAGCGCGGTCAACGGAAAGCGTCCCACCATCAGCATTGTGTGATACGCCTGTAACAGGGCGGTGTTGAGCGCGATCTCGTGCACCCAGCGCCCATTGATAAAGAACGTGATCTCCCTGCGGTTGGAACGAGTCAACGAAATGGGACTGATGAAACCGGTCAGACGATAACCGTCCTCCTCCGCCGTCACTTCGAGCATCTGCTTTGCCGCGTCCACGCCGTATAGCGCGGCAAGGATGGCGCGCCGGTCGCCGTCGCCTGAGGTGTGCAGGCTGACGTTCTTTCCATCGGTCAATTTGAAGCGTTTATCGGGATACGCCAGCGCATACCGCGTAACCAGCGCATCAATGGCGCGTCGTTCGGTCACGTCGGTCTTCAAAAATTTCAAACGCGCGGGGACGTTATAGAACAGATCCTCCACGCGCACGGTTGTTCCTATTGCGGCGCCGACTTTGGTCGGCTTTTCCGCCTTGCCTCCCTCCACCTTCAACCGCGCGCCCTCCTTCTCGTTTTCCACGCGTGAAGCGATCGTCATCCGCGACACCGATCCGATCGAAGCCAGCGCCTCCCCGCGGAACCCAAGCGTGGAGATGGAAAAAAGATCCTCGGAGCGAGCCAGTTTCGAGGTCGCGTGACGCGAGACAGCGAGCTCAAGTTCGGAGGAGGGAATGCCGCTTCCATCGTCCGCCACTTCGATCAGCCTCCTCCCAGCCTCCTCGATTGCGATCGTCACGGACTTCGCGCCCGCATCCAAAGAGTTTTCCAGCAATTCCTTGACCACCGACGCGGGACGCTCGATCACCTCGCCTGCGGCGATCTGCGACGCGACCTCGGGGGAGAGCAAACGGATGGGCATGTAGAGATTATAATCGCCCAATGCGATTTACAACCATCTTCTTCGACCTCGACGACACGCTCTATCCCTCCTCGACCGGGCTGTGGAACGCGCTCAAGGAACGCATGAACCTCTACATGCGCGACCGCGTGGGCATTCCCGAAGAGGACATCCCCGTATTACGCGAACAATATTTCAAGATGTACGGCACCACCCTGCGCGGTCTGCAGGCGCGTCACAACGTGGACGCGCAGGATTTTCTCGCCTTCGTGCATGACGTTCCGCTCGGGGATTACCTGACCCCGGACCCGATCCAACGCCGGGTCATCGCTTCACTGCCGACCCGAAACCTGATCTTTACAAACGCAGACGTTCACCACGCCCGACGCGTCCTCGCCGCGCTCGAACTGGACGACCTCTTCGAATTCATCGTTGACATCAACGAACTCTCCCCCTATTGCAAGCCCATGCCCGAATCCTTCGCCATCGCGCAGGAACTCGCCGACGAACCCGACCCGCGCAAATGCGTGATGATAGACGACCTTTCGCGCACCACCCGCGCCGCGTTGGACGCGGGCATGGCGAGCATCTTATACGGAACCGACGAACCCACGGCGGACGCCAGCGGCGCGTTCAAGAATTGGAACGACCTGCCGATACTGCTGGGCGATTAACGCGGCGCAGGACGAACGATCTATGGAATCAGACCGCGCGCTTCTCGCCATCGCGGCGATACTTCTCCTCGTCGTGATCTCGAACGCGGTCGTCTTTGCCTTCGTGCGCGGCATGGCAAGAGGCGGCGAATCGGGCTGGATGTCCGCGTTGAAAAATTCGTTTCGCAAACCGGGGAGCAGCCCGTCGGACAAATCCATGGACGAGTTGCGGAAACGGGTGGAGGAACTCGAGGAAAAAAAGAGGAAAGAGTGACGGACGCGGCGTCTCTAACACTCTTCATACGAGGAAATTCATCGTCTTCTAATCACGTCATAGTATCGTGTACTGACGCTCGCATTGGAATGTGACCGTCGCTTATCGGAGGCTTTTGTGGATAAAACAACGAAATACATTCTTGGCATCTTCGCGGCGCTCGTCCTGTTGACGGGTTCGTTCGCGGGCGGCTTCGTAACCAGGCACGCGCTCGCGCAGACCGGCGTCTTTCCGGGCTTCGGCGAGGGTCCCATCTCCAACGTGGTCCTTCCCCCCACCGCCGCCCCGCCCGCTCCGGCGCAAACCGCCACGACTCCCGGCGAATTGCAAACGCTCTTCGTCCCCTTCTGGGAGGCGTGGGGCATCGTCCACGAACAATATGTGAACCAGCCCGTGGACGATACCCTCCTCATGCAGGGCGCCATTCGCGGCATGATGGAGGCGGTCGGCGACGATTATACCTATTACATGGACCCCCAGGTCTATGAGAACGAATCGTCCTCCCTTTCGGGCGCATACGAGGGCATCGGCGCCTTCGTGGATACGCGAGGAGACTACCTGACCATTGTCAGTCCCATCGAGGGATCGCCTGCCGAGGCTGCGGGGCTGCATCCCGGCGACATGATCATCGCCATTGACGGCGAGGACATGACCGGCTACACCCCCGAACAGGCACGGCAAAGGGTATTGGGTCCGGCGGGGACAGAGGTCACTTTAACGATCGCACGCGAGGGTGAGGCTGAACCGCTGGAGTTCACCATCGTGCGCGCAAAGATCACCGTCCCCAGCGTCACCGGTGAAATGCTCGATGGCGGCGTCGCATACATTGACATCAACACCTTCGGCGATAACACCACGGACGAACTGCGCGTGAAACTGGACGAACTCCTGGCGCAAAACCCGAAGGGCATCGTCATTGACTTGCGCTATAACCCCGGCGGCTATTTGATCACCTCCGTGGAGGTCGCGTCCGAGTTTCTCGACGAGGGCGTGGTGTTGATCGAACAATACGGCGACGGTTCGCGCGACACGTACAGTGCGCTCGGCAATGGAAGGGCAACCGACCTGCCTCTCGTCATTCTTATCAATGATGGCTCGGCGTCCGCTTCCGAAATCGTGGCAGGCGCCTTGCAGGATCACGGACGCGCCGAACTGGTCGGCACGCAATCCTACGGAAAAGGCTCCGTACAGACGCTGGCTCCGCTCTCGAACGACCAGGGCGCGGCGCGCGTGACCATCGCCAAATGGCTGACGCCCGACGGGCGCGCCATCGAAGGCGTCGGTCTCACCCCCGATCACCTCGTGGAATTGACCGAGGAGGACGCCGCCAACGACCGCGACCCGCAACTGGACAAAGCCGTGGAAATATTGCTTGGATTGGTCCCGTAACCGTAACGCGAAATTCATTTCGCCACATCCGTAACGCGAAATTCATTTCGCAACATCCGTAACGCGAAATCCATCTTGCAACCGATTCATTTCGCAACCGAAAGGAGTCACCATGTTTTTCTTCGACCCGGTCTACCTCATCTTCATGATCCCCGCGTTCATCCTGATGGGGCTTACCTCGTGGTACGTGCGGCACGCCTACAACAAGTGGAGCCGTGTGCGCGCCTCGAGCAGATTGACCGGTTATCAGGCAGCGCAGCGACTGCTCTCGACCGGCAGCCTGTATGGCGTGGAGGTGAAGGGAACGCGCGGCGAACTCACCGACCACTACGACCCGCGCGACAAGACGCTCTATCTATCCAGCGGCGTGGCGAACAGCCCCTCGGTGGCTTCGGTGGCGATCGCCGCGCACGAACTCGGTCACGCCATGCAGGATTCGGAGGAGTACCTGCCGCTCCGCTTCCGCGCCGCGCTCGTTCCGGCGGTCAACATCGGCTCGAATTTGGGATGGATTCTCATCATGGTCGGTTTGCTCCTCCGCTCCACCGATATTGGGATCGGGCTCGCCTGGCTTGGAGTGCTGTTCTTCGCGGGCGGCGCGCTCTTCGCGCTTGCCACCCTGCCGGTGGAATTCAACGCCTCGGCGCGCGCCAAACGGCTGCTCGCGCAAACCGGCATCATCCACACCGAAGAGGAGATGCGCGGCGTCAACCAGGTATTGAACGCCGCCGCGCTGACCTACGTCGCCGCGCTCGTCACCGCAGTTCTCCAACTTCTCTATTACATCCTCCTCGTCGGCGGATTGGGCAGGCGCAGGGATTAGGTCTCGACACAGGCGTTGCGATGGTTGAGTAGCGTTCGTTGCGTATCGAAACCCGCAACGCCTTACTCGACCGTCAATCGAGGTAACACCCGCGAGAGATGCGCGGGTGTTTGTGTATAATCCCTTCAAATGCGGAAATTCCTGTTCATCCTCGTCCTTTTCCTCGGCGCCGCGTTCGTCTATCTCAGTTTCGGGGAAATCGAGATCATCCTGGAAACCCTCCAAAAAGGAAACCTCTGGTTCGTCCTGCTTGGCGTCCTCTTCCAGGGCGCGTGGTTTCTCGTGGCAGGCTCGACCTATCTTTCGCTGTATCGCGTGCTCGGCATGGATGGAACGGTTTTCAAACTTTCGCTCATGGCAGTCGCCGCGAACTTCGTCAACATCGTGGCTCCCAGCGCGGGCATGGGTGGGATGGCGGTCTTCATCAGCGACGCGAACCGCAACGGGCAATCGCCCGGCAAGGCGACCATCGCCGGCATGTTATACCTGCTGCTCGATTACGTGGCTTTTCTGTTCGTCCTCGCGCTCGGATTGATCGTGCTTTTCCGGCGCGACAACCTCGACCCGACGGAGGTCGCAGCCTCCGCGGTCATATTTGCCATTGCCCTCGTGCTGGGTTTTCTGCTTTATCTCGGTTCGCGTTCCGCGGTCTCGCTCGGCAACGTCCTGGCGTGGATGGCGCGTCTCGTCAACCGCCTCGTCAAGCCCTTCATCCATCGCGAGCATGACGGGCATCGCGAGTATCTCAGCGAGACGAGGGCGCACGAATTCGCCCACGAACTGGCGGCGGACCTCAAATCCCTTCCCGAACGCCCGCGCAGTCTCATCAAGCCGTTGTTGTTCGCGTTCGCAAACAAGACGTTGATGATGTGCGTCCTGACTGCGGCTTTTCTTTCCTTCCGCGTTCCATTCAGCGCCGGCACGATCATCGGCGGTTTTGCCATCGCCTATCTCTTCCTCATCGTCTCCCCCACGCCGTCCGGCATCGGCATCGTCGAGGGCGTCATGCCCCTCGCCCTTTCGTCCCTGCGCGTTCCCTGGAGCCAGGCGATCATCATCACCCTCGCCTACCGCGGCATCACCTTCTGGCTGCCTCTCGGAGTCGGCGCCATCGCGCTCCGCATCCTCAACCGCGACAGAAAATGATTCCCACCCGGAAAACTCCATCGTGGTGTAAAAAATGCCTCTAGCCTCCCTTCTGGATTTCTGGAAACGGGACCCGGACACTGCCCCCAATCTCGTTGCCTGGCGGACGCTTCCTCCGCGCCCCGCGCAGACGCATCCCTTCCCGTCCGATCTGCCTGCTCCGCTTTCCCAAGCCTTGATCGCCGCCGGCATCCATTCCCTCTACTCCCACCAACTCGAAGCGTGGACCCACGCCCGCGCCGGCGAACACCTCGTCCTCTCCACCGGCACCGCCTCGGGCAAGACCCTCGCTTACAACCTGCCGGTCATCTCGGAACTCATTGTGAATCCAAATTCCCGCGCGCTCTACCTCTTCCCCACCAAAGCCCTCGCGCAGGATCAGTTATCAGTGATCAGTAATCAGTTATCAGTTCTCCAATCACTGATCACTGGTCACTGGTCACTGATCACTTCCATTTACGATGGCGACACCCCTCAAAAAGACCGCGCCCAGATCCGCAAAAACGCGCGTATCGTGTTGACCAATCCCGACATGCTCCACACGGGCATCCTCCCGCATCACACCAACTGGCTGGAATTCTTCAGCAATCTCGAATTCGTCGTCATTGACGAGGCGCACACCTATCGCGGCGTCTTCGGTTCGCACGTGGCGAACGTCATCCGCAGGCTCAAACGCGTGGCAAACTTTTATGGAAGCGCGCCGCAATTCATCCTGGCTTCCGCCACCATCGGCAACCCAAAGGAACTCGCGGAAAAACTCATCGAAGAACCCGTTCGCCTCATTGATCACGACGGCTCGGCGCGCGGACCGCGTCACTTCCTCATCTACAATCCGCCGCTGACGGACAAATCCCTCGGCTTGCGGAAATCGTCCCTGCTCGAAGGCGTCAGGTTCGCGCAGGATTTGCTGAATCAAAACGTTCAAACCGTTGTCTTTGCGCGCTCGCGAAGAAGCGTCGAAATCATCCTGACCTACCTTCAACAAAACCAGCCTTCCCGCGCAGCGTCCAATACTCCAATCCCCCAATCCTCGATCCGCGGCTACCGCTCGGGCTATTTGCCTTTACAACGGAGAGAAATAGAAAGGGGTTTAAGAAACGGAACGGTCAAAACCGTCGTCGCCACGAACGCCCTCGAACTGGGCATGGACATCGGCGGGCTGGGCGCCGCGATCCTCGTCGGCTACCCGGGCACCGTCGCTTCAGCGAGACAGCAGGCGGGTCGCGCGGGACGCGGGCTCGAATCCGCTGTCAGCGTATTGGTCGCCTCCGCCAATCCCATTGACCAGTTCCTCGCGCATCATCCCGAATACTTCTTCGAGCGTTCCCCCGAGCGGGCGCTCATCAATCCCGATCATCTTTTGATCCTTCTCGAACATCTGCGCTGCGCCATGTTCGAATTGCCGTTCCAAAAAAACGAAGGCTTCGGTTCGTTGCCCGCACAAACCATCGAAGAATACCTCCACTTTCTACTTTCCACTGGCGAAGCCCATCTCTCGAACGAAAAATACTACTGGATGGCGGACCAATATCCCGCCGCGAACATTTCGCTGCGTTCTGCCTCGCCGCAAAGCGTCGTGTTACAGGCAATGACCGAGGACGATAAGCCGTGGACCGTGGGGATTGTGGACGGCGAAAGCGCCGCCTGGCTGACTCATCCCGGCGCGATCTACCTGCACGAAGCCCAGCAATATTTTGTGGAGGAGTTGAATCTCGAGGATCACATCGCGCGCCTCAAACCCACCGTCAGCGATTACTACACCGAACCATTACGCCAAACTGCCATCGCGCTGACATCGTCCCCGCAGGGGGGCGGAGTGAGCGATAGCGAACGCAGTCGAAGCGCGGACAAAGCCTGGGGCGAATTGCAAGTCACCACACAGGTCACCGCCTTCCTCAAACGCCGCTGGTACACGCACGAAACCCTCGGACAGGAACCGTTGGATATGCCTCCCTCCGAATTGCAGACGACCGGATACTGGCTGACTCTCTCCGAAGAGACGGTGACGCGTCTGCGCGCCGCCGGAGCCTGGTCCAACGACCCGAACGACTACGGACCCGACTGGAACAAGATCCGCGACCGCGTCCGCGCGCGGGATGGGTACAAATGCCAGGTGTGCGGAACGCCCGAATCCACGCGCCAACATGACGTGCATCACAAAATTCCCTTCCGCGCGTTTGTACGGAGTGCCAAGTCTCCAGACTTGGCAGCGAAGTCAGGAGACTTCGCGCTCCAGCAGGCGCTCCAACAAGCAAATCGCCTCGAAAACCTGACCACGCTCTGCCCCTCCTGCCACAAAAAAGTGGAGGAGAACGTCCGCATGAGAAGCGGGCTGGCAGGGTTGGCGTACGTGCTGGGCAACCTCGCGCCGCTATTCCTCATGTGCGACCCATCCGATCTTGGCACGCACATCGAACCGGTCGAGAACCAAACCTTCGGCGGACCGACCGTCGTCCTGTACGATTCCGTCCCTGCGGGAATCGGCTTCAGCGAAAAACTCTTCGAGATGCACGACGAGTTGATCGCGCGCGCGTACGAACTGGTCGGTGAATGCGCGTGCGAGGACGGCTGTCCCTCGTGCGTGGGACCGGGCGGCGAAAATGGATATGGCGGCAAACAGGAAACGCTGGAGATTTTGAAAATCCTTAGCGGGGTTGTATGAAACAACCATTCTACCGAAAATCAACCCTCCCGCTCATAAGTATTATCGTCCTGTTCCTGCTCGCCTGCAACGCGACGTTTACCTATGGTTATCCCACACCGACCTTTGTCCCACCCACAGAGCCGCCAACCGCAACATCTACCCCGCGCCTGAGCCGGCGGGTGACGCTGGTATCGCAGCCGTACATCGAGGCGAATCAGGATCCCGTATTCACCATCACCGCGCAGATCCCGCAACTTTCCGGCAGCGACGATCCGCGCGTGACGACGTTCAACCAGAGACTCAACGACCTCGTACAAAAAGAGATCGCCGCGTTTCGCGGGGAGTTTACGAACGCGCCCGCGACGGAAGCCGCAACCAACAGTTTTCTCGAAGTCAGTTATACGTTGATCTCGCAATACGGCGACCTGTGGAGTTTCAAATTCGTCTTTTTCTTCTACAGCAACGGCGCGGCGCATCCCGGCGATTACCACCTCACGATCAATTACGATCTCCAGATGGGACGCGAACTGTCGCTCGGCGATCTCTTCCTCCCCAACTCGAATTACCTCGAGACGATCTCGAATTACTGCGTCAGCGAACTCGGCAAACGGGAGGTCGGTTTCGAGGGCGGCTTCGAAGAGGGCGCGCGACCCGCCCTCGAAAACTACCGCAACTGGAACGTCGCCCCCGACGGCTTGTTGATCACGTTCGACACGTATCAGGTCGCGCCCGGCGCGGCGGGACCGCAGGCGGTCATTGTGCCGTACGACCGGTTACAGGAGGCGATGGACCCGCAGGGACCGTTGAAAGCCGTCGTTCCATAGCCGACATGAGCCAAACGAGGTTCGACCGAGACCGGAACATTCCCGAAGGAGGGGTGTTATAAATCCAGGAGCGCCTGCTCCCTGCGCCGGTTTTCAGGGACGAAACGAAAGGCGGAAATATGTTACTCCAAGCCACGGTGGTCGTGACGTTGTTCGCCATGGCGGTCACACTCTGGATGGGGTTTTATTTATTTGCCAGGGGGTTTCCCAGCAGGATGACCTTGCGCGTGGTCATCGTGATGCTGGCGCTTTCGGGTTTCTTCTTCGGCGCGTACAACAATATCTTCGTCCAACTGCCCGGCTCCGCGGGGATACGCGCGGCGCTGCTGGTGATCGTGCTTGCCGGCTGGTACAGCGTGACCTTTCACATCATGTCCGAACGCGATCAGAAGCGTTACCGAGCCGTCGAATGGGGAGTCTACGCGCTCGGCGCGGCGACGATCGCCCTGCTTTTGCAACCCGGCTCGTTCATAGACGAGGAGGGCAACGCGCTATTCGTGGCGCACATGAACCCCCAGGGCTGGGCGTACCGCGTGTATGGGGCGTATCAGTTCATTGTCTCGTTTGGGATCATGCTCAACCTGCTGGTCGGCGACCGCGTGGGCTTGACGCCGCGCGGCAAATATTTCCTGGTCACTTCGCTCTTCCCGGTGGTTTCCGTCGTCTATGGCGTGATCTCGCTGGGAAGCCCCAATCCCGCGCCGCGCATCATCCAGGATCTGCTGGCTTTCTGCGGGGTGTTCGTGCTGGGACTCTCGGTGGCGCGCCACCAAACCCTGACCGAACGCCGCACGACGCTTCAGGACTTCCCCCTGACCACCTTGTCCATACTGGGGCTTGCCGCCATCGCCGCCTACTTTGCATGGAGGGGAGGCATACCTCCGCAAAATCTTTCAATGGTCGTCGGTTTTGTCATCCTGGCGGTCGGGCTTTACGATCTGTCGCGCGAGTTTTTGGAACGCCAGCGCGCCCGCAGCGAGAGCCGCCTCCGAAAGCAGTTTCGTCAACTCGAGAGTGAAAGCGCCGGGGATGGCGAACTCAAGTCCCGGTTGCAGGATGGATTGGACCTGTTGTGCCGGATGCTCGACGCGCCGGGCGGGTTTGTGGCGGTGCGTCGGGGAGGGGAATTCGTGGTTATGGCGGGCAGGTCCTCGGTCCCGGTGGGAAGCGTGTTGTCCGAATCCGCGGTGGCGTGTGAGGACGTATCCCATCCGCAGGCGGAGCAGTTGTCATCGGTCGCCTGGCTCGCTCCCTCGTTCGAAGGTCAAACACAGGTGGCGGTGGTGGGAATCGAAAAATCGGAGTCGCGGCTGGAGTATTCGACCGGCAGCCTCGAACTGCTGGCGGAGGCGGCGGATCAGATCGGCACGATCGTGTCGTTAGGCAACCTGCAACCGAAGCGCAGGGCGGTTGAATCGGCGGGTGCGAACGAGTTGAAATCCGCGACCAGCGAGATGCTGGATTCGATTTCGTCCCATCCCGATGAGGGGTTCGTCAGGATGGTGGAGGAGGCGCTGCGTCACCTGCCCGATACGATCACGCTGGGGCAATCGCCTCTCGCGGATAGAATGGGGATTCGCGCCGGGACGCACGTCGAGCGCGGGAAACAACTCCAGCAACTGCTCATGGATTCGATCGAACTGTTGAAGCCCGCGGAGAAACGCCCGCCCGAACCGCTGCCGCGCGTCTGGTACAACCACGCCGTCCTGCACGACGCGTACGTGGAAGGCGTGCAGAACCGCGAGATCATGGCGCGGCTGTACATCTCCGAGGGGACGTTCAATCGCACGCGGCGCAACGCCATCCGCGGGCTGGCAAGGTTGCTGATGGAAAAAGCCAGCCGGTAGTCTTCGACCAACCCCGCAGACCCTAAAGGTTTCATAAACCTTTAGGGTCTTTTTGTTTGGCGGATATTGGCGGTCTTTTCGGCGTCTTCTGGCAGTTCGTTCTCTGGTTTTGGCAGTCGCAAAATGCGAAAGTGGAAATGACCAAAAGGAGAACGACATGAACAAACACACGCTCTTCACGAAAGTCCGGGATTACTACACGGACCTGGTCGTCAAACTCGGCGATGCCCGCGACGAGATCACGATGGTCTACCTTTCGTTCGACAGCGGCGAATGGGCGACCAGGATCGGCGCCGCGCTTTGTTCGAGGGCGCTGTCGGGCGTAAAAGTGCGACTGATGGTGGACGAATTCGGTCAGTTGCTCGATGAACCCCGCCACGCCATCAGGAATATCGGCTTGTTCCGCCGCCTGCGTTCGCATGGCGCGCAGGTGAACGTGTTCCGCCCCGCTTCCCCTTTGCACGCCAACAACCGTATGCACTGCAAGTTCGCCGCCATTGACGGCCGCACGGTTTTTCTCGGCGGGTCGAACATCGGCGATTACTATACAACGTGGACGGACACGAACATGCGCGTGGACGGGGACTTCGGCGGAACGTTCCACAACGTTTACGACTTCCTGCTCGCCCACTCACAGGGCGAGGACGCCGCCGCCCGTTCATTCGAAACGAGGGGCTTGCCCGCTGGAACCGACAAACTTTTCCTCACCCTCCCCAGCCAGCGACAGGACATCCGCGCCGCGTTGATGCAATTGATCCTGAAAGCCGAAAAAGCCGTTTACATCCGCACCTGGTACTTCCTGCCCGACGAGGAAATGTTGAAAGCGCTCTGCGAACAGGCGCGCCGGGGCGTGCAGGTCAACGTTCTGCTTTCGCACGAGACGCGCGTCCGCCCCGTGGATTTCGCGAACTACATCCACGCGCACAAACTGGTTTGCGCAGGCGGAAACGTGTATCGGTACAAAGGGAAGTACATGCACAGCAAAGCCGCCTGGAACGATCACGGCGACGTGATCCTCGGTTCTGCAAACCTCGACCCTCACTCGATGCGCCTCAACTTCGAATCCTGCCTGCAAACCAACGACCCGGCGCTGGCATGGGAACTGCGCCGCGCGTTCTATTCCGACCTGGCGCACAGCCCGCGGCAAACGCCCGAAGCGTTTTCCCGTCGTTCCGCGACCGACAGGGCGATCACCTACGCCTGCAACCTCGCGTCGCCCTGGTTATGAATCGGAGGCGCAAATGAAAACCCGGAACATCCTCTTCACGGCAACTTTCCTCACGATCCTCTTCCTCTATCGTCAGTCCATCTCCGACCTTTTACGCATCATCGGGGACCAGGAAGCCGTTTCGGCGTACCTGCAAGGATTTGGCGCGTGGGGTCCGCTCGCGCTTTTCATTTTGATGGTGGCGCAGGTGTTCGTGGCGGTCATCCCCGGTCATGCCCTGATGGTGACAGCAGGATATGTCTACGGCGCGACCGGTCTATTGGTCATTATCACAAGCACCGTCCTCGGTAGCCAGATCGCGTTCTTCATCGCGCGGCGTTACGGAAGAAACCTGATCTACAAACTCGCCTCTCCCGGGGTCGTCCAGCGCTGGGACGGCATGGCGCGGGATCAGGGCGTCCTGTTCTACTTCTTCGCCTTCGTCCTGCCCATCTTTCCCAGCGACCTGATGTGTTACGTCGCGGGGCTTGGCGTCATTCCAGCCCGACGTTTCCTCCTGGCGAACGCGCTGGGACGATCCGTCGTTGCGATCAGCATCACGCTGATCGGCATGTATGGATTGAACCCGCCTCTCTGGTTCTGGCTCGCTGCAATGGGCGGCATGGCGGCCCTATTCGCCGGTTGGTTCATTTTCAAGAAACGAAGAGGCGCGAAGGTCTACGCTGAGTGACGCTCGACTAAAATTTCATACGGCACGCCGCGCACCTCCCAACCCCTGCCGTTCGTCTCGCCTTTTACCGTGACCGGCAGCAACTTTGCCGGCGCGCCCGTATTTGGATACCAGATGCGATTCTCCATGGGCAGGATGAACAGACCGTCGTTATCGCCGACCGGCGTAAAGTTCGCGTTCGGCTCCCCCTTGAACACGGAAAGTCCCAGCCGCGAGCAAAGTTCGTTCGCAAATGCGATCACGTCCTGCGAGGGCAGACCGATCTCGCTCACGTTCAGGATCTGATCGCTGTCGAAATCTTCGTCAACGGCATTGGACAAATCGTGCCGCGCGATGAACTCGAGGATATTTCCTGCCGGGTCCTTGAAGTAAACGGCGTCCGCGTTCCAGCCCTCGTGATGAAAATGATCGTTCCCGCGTTCATCCTTCAGGAAAGGCGCGCGCGGCGCAAGCCATTCCCTGGCGGCGAGAATCTGGTTCTCGGGAATGTTGAAGGCGAAATGATACGCGCCGTCGAAACCGTCCGTCTTGAAGAAGACCAGATCCGTCCTGCCTGCCTTCACCTCCAGCCTCGTACTGGAAGCATGGACGGACAATTCGAGCGCGTTCGAGTAAAAATCCGCCAGCGCCTGCAACTCCGTCGAAAGAAGTTCAAGATATGTTATATCCATTTGCAATCGCCTTTCTCATCTTCATCCTTCACCTTCCATCCTTTCCCTACTCCTCGCGCAGCCACTTCTTCACCGCCTCATGCGGATGTACGTATTCCAACATTCTGTCAATCAACTTGTTCGGGTCGGAATCGCAGAACAAGGCGTCGCGGTGTTCCTTGAAGATGAAGCCCTCCTCCACCGCATGATCGAGCGCGGCGAGCAAGGGGACGTAATAATCTTTCACATTCAGCAAGCCGACAGGCTTTTCGTGCGCGCCGGTCTGCGCCCAGGTGACCGTCTCGAACAATTCGTCGAACGTGCCGAAGCCGCCGGGCAGGGCGATGTAGCCATCTGCCAGTTCGTGCATGCGCGCCTTGCGGGCGTGCATGTTCGGGGTAACATCCATGCGGGTGAGACCGTCATGCGCAAGGACGGCGGTGTTCATGGAGGGGATGATGACGCCGATCGCTTCGCCGCCCGCCTCGACCGCCCCATTCGCCACCGCGCCCATGAGACCGGTCCTCCCGCCGCCATAGATGAGGCGGATACCTCTTTCAGCGAGGACTCTGCCCATCGTCCGCGCGGCAGTGATGTAGTCCGCGTGAACCGAGTCCGAAGATCCGCAAAAGACACAAATCGAGTTCATGGATTCATCCTTTTATATACAATCGGCGAAGTTGACGTTCTCCAACGTCGAATTGCGCTGAAAATCAATGCGGAATATTGTAACAGCCCTGTAAACAAACTCTAATCATTTTCCTATACGGAGTTCCTTCCCTTTTTTGGTAGAATACCCGTACTTATCAGGAGAAGATCAATGGCAGGCATGGAACGTTTCACACAACGCGCAAGGCGTGTTCTCAGCATCGCACACCAGGAGGCTGAACGCGCCCGCAACGACAATATCGGAACCGAGCACCTTCTGGTTGGATTGATGGAAGAGGAGGGCGGGGTTGCGGGGCGCGTCCTGCGCGAACTCGGCATGACGCTGGACCGCGTGCGCGAAGTGATTCGACGCGTCACGGGTCCATCGAGCAGTTTCGACCCCAACCGCGTCGAACTTTCAGTCGAAACGCAACAGGTGCTGGAACATGCAGTGGAGGAAGCGCGGCGACTCGGGCATCATTACATCGGCACTGAACACATCCTTCTGGGACTCGTGCGCGTGGAAGGCACGGCGACGGAGGTGCTGCGCAGGCTCGGCGTGACATCCGAACAGATCCGCAGGCAGACCCGCCGCGTGTTGAACGAATCCGCTTCCCCCTCCGCGGCGACGCCTGCCGGCGTGGGACCCGCGCGGGGCGCGGCGCCGGGACAGAAAACCCCGCTGGTTGACCAACTCGCCTCCGACCTGACCGCCAAAGCCGAGGAAAAGAAACTCGACCCGGTCATCGGGCGGCAGATGGAGATCGAGCGCGTCATCCAGATCCTGGCGCGCCGCACGAAGAACAACCCGGCGCTGATCGGCGAACCGGGCGTGGGCAAAACCGCCATCGTGGAGGGACTCGCGCAGCGCATCGTGGAGGGCGACGTTCCCGCGCCCTTGATGAACAAACGGCTGCTGCAACTCGACGTGGGTTCATTGGTCGCAGGCACGATGTATCGCGGTCAGTTCGAGGAAAGACTTAAGCGGGTCATTGACGAATTGAAGCAATCCGGGGCGATCCTGTTCATTGACGAGGTTCACATGCTGGTCGGCGCGGGCGCCGCCGGGTCCTCGGTGGACGCGGCGAACATCCTCAAGCCCGCCTTATCGCGCGGCGAACTGCAGGTCATCGGCGCGACCACGATGGACGAATATCGCAAATATATCGAGTCGGACGCCGCGCTCGAAAGGCGTTTCCAGCCCATCCAGGTGGAGGAACCCACCGAGGAGGAGACCATCGAAATCCTCAAGGGAATCCGCCCGGCGTACGAGGAGCATCATCATCTTGTGATCTCGGACGAGGCGCTCGAAGCCGCGGCGCATTTGTCCTCGAGGTACGTGACCGAACGTTTCCTCCCCGACAAGGCGATTGACCTGATAGACGAATCCTCCTCCCGCGTGCGCATGTACAAGAGTCCCGCCGCAAAACAGGCAAAGGACCTGTTTGGGCAGTTGCGGCAGGCGCGCCAGAACCGTACGCTCGCGCAGGAGGAAGGCAACAGCGAGGACGTGCGCGAATGGGAGGAACGCGAGATCGAATTGAGCGAACAGATCGAACGCATCCGCACCGGTTGGGACCGCGCCAGCAGTCCCGTCGTCTCTGCGGAGGACATTGCCGAGGTCGTCTCCATGTGGACCGGCGTTCCGCTCATGCAACTCGCCGAGGAGGAATCGCAGCGCTTGTTGAAAATGGAGGACGAACTCCGCAAAGATATTATCGGGCAGGAGGATGCCATCGTGGCGATCAGCCGCGCCGTCCGCCGCGCCCGCGCCGGGTTGAAGGACCCGAAGCGTCCCATCGGCTCGTTCATGTTCCTGGGTCCGACCGGCGTCGGCAAGACCGAACTCACCAAAGCCCTTGCCAAATTCATGTTCGGCAGCGAGGAAGCCGCCATCCAACTCGACATGTCCGAATTCATGGAACGGCATACGGCTTCGAGATTGGTCGGCGCGCCTCCCGGTTACATCGGTTACGAGGAAGCCGGTCAACTCACCGAGGCGCTGCGCCGCAGACCCTATTCGATCGTGGTATTCGACGAGGTGGAAAAGGCGCATCCCGAAGTCCACAACATGCTGTTGCAGATCATGGAGGAGGGACACCTCTCCGACGCGAAAGGCAGAAAGGTGGACTTCCGCAACGCGATCATCGTGATGACCTCCAACATCGGCGCGGATGTGATCAAGAAGCAGTCCACGCTTGGTTTTGCGCTCAAACGCGACGAGGTCACGGAGGAACGTCTCTCCTACGAGGAGATGCGCAAGAAGTTGAACGAATCGCTCAAGCGCGCCTTCCGCCCCGAGTTTATCAACCGCCTGGATGCGACTGTCATCTTCCGCGCCCTCAACAAGGACGACATCAAGAAGATCGTCTCGCTCGAGCTGGCGAAGGTCGCCGACCGCCTCAAGGAACACGACCTGAACCTGACCGCCACGCCCGAAGCCCTTACAACGCTGGCAGATTTGGGCTACGACGCGGAATTCGGCGCGCGTCCGTTGCGGCGCGTGATCCAGCAAAAGGTGGAGGATCCGCTCTCGGATAAATTGCTGAGCGGCGATTTCCGTCACGGCGATTCGATCCTGGTCACGCTCGACCCGGACGGGGAGATCATCCTCGAACGCGCAAGCCGGACGGAAACCGAACCCGAAAAGGAAGAAGCGCCGGTGGTGTGAGAAAAATTGGAGATAAACGGTGAAGACAACAGAATACTTTGTATCCAGCGTGTTGTCTCGCCGCCCTTACCTGAAAGAAGAATGGATTAAGTTCGTGTTGGAAAATCATATTCGCAAGGAAGCACAGGAAAACGGACGCATACGATATTGGGCTTTTATATCCGAACTTGGAAAATATCTGCGGGTAGTTACCGAGTCCGATGGTGAGACTGTCCATAATGCCTTTCCGGATCGCGGTTTCAAACCATAGGAGGCAGGCATGAATTTTGAATATCATCAAGAAACCGATATGCTTTACATCAAACTTGCAAGCGGTGTGAGCGTTGAATCCGAGGAGATATCTCCGGGCGTCGTGGTTGATTACGATGAAAACAATCACGCAATCGGGATTGAAATCGAGGACGCCAGCAAATTCATTGATCTCACGCGGCTGGAACTGACCGCGATGCCAATCGCCAACCTTGTCATCAGCGAAAGAATGCCGGCAGGGGCGTGATGTCAGATGCGGTATTTTTGGAGAGCAGGGAGAGTCGTCCCTGCTCTTTTTATTTCGAGAGATCACCCTGCCCCCCTCGCGGATGCGGATCGAAACTCTTGGTCCCGACCGGTAATACTTTCTTAATAAGATTCGGCGGATTCGGGTCGTCTGTTGGGTGAAGGCAATTTTATGAAACGCCGCATGGTTTGGCGGCGGAAAAGGAGCAGTCATTATGAACACCAATCTTCGAACCGCGACGCTGGCTGGGGGATGCTTCTGGTGTCTCGAAGCCGTTTACGACGAGATCAAGGGCGTGCATTCAGTGGAATCAGGCTATGCCGGCGGGCACGCGCCGAACCCGACCTACCGCCAGGTCTGCGACGGGGATACGGGACACGCGGAAGTCGTCCAGATCCATTTCGACCCGAATGTCGTCGCGTACCGCGACCTGTTGAACGTGTTCTTCGCCATTCACGATCCCACCACCCTCAACCGCCAGGGCGCGGACGTGGGCACGCAATACCGCTCCGCCATCTTCTACCACGACGAGGAGCAGAAGCGCATCGCCGGGGAACTCATCGAGGAATTGAACGCGCAGAAGATCTGGGACAAGCCCATCGTCACCGAAATCACGAAGTTGGACAAGTTCTACGTGGCGGAGGATTATCATCAGGAATACTTCGCGCGCAATCCGTACCAGCCCTATTGCATGGCGGTCGTCGCGCCGAAGGTGGCGAAGTTCCGCAAGCATTTCCTCGACATGTTGAAGAAGCAACCGGCGTAATAAAAAGAGCGCAGGGAATTCCCTGCGCTCTCGGTTTCACCCTCTACTTTCGTTGCCGGCCGGATCGAGATTTTCTCCTGGCTTTTTTCATCTCGGAAAACAATTCGTCCAACGTCATGTCGGCGAAGAGAATTTTTCGTTCCTCAACGTAATCGCCATACCCCGTTGTGAATTGATTTACAAAGCGAACCGTATTGACAACGCCGATTTCCTTGTAAAGGACCCTCAGCGCTTCTTTTGTGATCTCCGCAAGCGGAAGCGTATCTGCTATCATGTTATAACTCCTGCGCCAGTTCAAGAGGCGAAATAGCCTTTACCTTCAAGCCCGGAATTTTCCTGGCTTTTTTCAAAAACACCTCATCGCATGTGCAAAAATAATCCACCTGCGCGTCCTCCGCGGCAGCCAAATGCACAGCATCCAAAAAATGTATACCGAGAGCAACAAACTCCCTGGAACGTTTCTCTATTTTCGAATTCATGCTCACGAAATTTTTTGCTTTCGAGACGACCTCCAGTGCATACTCTTTGCGAATTTGGCTGGGGCTGCGATTAATCTCGAAAAGTAAAATCTCGGACGAAACAAGTTCGATCCTGCCAGATTCCACCAGAGAAAGGACACCCAAAACTGCATCTGCTTCGAGCGTAATTCGGAGATGAGACCTGGTGTCCATGGTCGTTGAATGCTACAGGTGTCAAGATATACTGCAAGCATGATCTACTCGAATTATAGCATGGTCACATAGTTGTCGCGCCAAAGGGTTAAACCTTTCGGGATTGCTTCAGGGTAATTCGTGATCAATTATCGCACCCGATCACTTCAAATATCCATGTTTTCGGCATCGAGAGCAGGGGTTTATACCATTCGGGGCGCGAGAGAATTTTGTGCGCGTCGAACGGTTGACCGATTTCCCCCACGAACAAATACCCGATCTCCAATTCGCAAAGCCGTTCCAACGCGGGTCGTTGATCGAAATCCAGATCGTTCGGCAGCAGAACGGTTACGCGGTTCGTCAACGGCGCGATCCAGACGCCGGCATCCGCGCCCACCTCCCCTTCGGAGGACTCGAACGGCATGACCTTCAACGCTGTGGACGCGATCCCGATTCGCGCCTGGACCGGCAACTGCTCCTCCACCCAAGCCATCGCGACCACGTCGTCATTCCCCGCGATCGCGCAACAATCGGAGGGATACAGGTTGTAGGTGAAAAAGGCGTGTATCGCCACGCCCCCAACCGCAAGCAGACCGACATATTTGCCCCACGCAAACCGTCCCCGCAATTTCCCCTCCAAGCCAGCCAGCCCCAACCCGCCAAGCAGGGACAACGGAAGGAAAAGGATCATTTCAACGAACGGTCTATCCAGCAGGGTCAAATCCCTGTAGCCGGGAATCCAGGTCACGGGGACGAACAGACTTCCCAACAGGAGGGTGGTTGCCAACACAGAAACAAAAGTCAAACGCGGATAAACCATCCACGCAAAGATGGATAGCAAAAGAACCAGCGCCGTAATCGGGAGCCCCTTGTGAAGATACGGGTCGAAAACCAGCGCAAGGACCTCCCGCCGCTGAATGAAGAAGTACTCCAGCCAGGTCGCAGCGACAACGACGACGAAGGCAAAAGACATCCACGTTCGGGATGATTTTTCCAGCCGCGTCGCAATGACCCATGCGAGGAGTACGATCGCCAAAACGACCAGCGACCGGCTGTGCGTAAGAACGGCGGTGAACGCGCCCATCCCAAGCAGCCCATAAAGCATCCAACGCCTTCGCGCAGATATTATGTCCCTGCGCCGGGCGAACAGATAAGCCAGCCCAAGCACAAACAGGATCGGACCCAGACTCGTCAGGGCGGGGTATTTTCCCCAGTTCACGGCGTGGGCGGGCATGTACCAGCCAAAGGCGGAAAGGACGATTGCAAAGACTCCCGCCCACTTCGAATTGGTCTCATGCCTGACCGGAAAGAATACGGAAAAGGGGACCAACGCCAGAAATATCTGCCCGAATACCAGCATGGCGGTCGCGACCTCCGCGCGGGAAACGGAGGCGAAGAACGCGGTCTGGAAATGGAAACCCGCGTGGTAATAATTCGCGGACAGCCAGTCGAAGAGCCACGAGCCGCCATGCGCCAGGATGTTTTCGACGATCGAATAGTGCGTCGCCGAATCGAAATACAGGGGGAGTATTGCCCTGGAAATATACGCCAGCCTGAGGAGGACAAAGAGGAAAAGGAACAGGCTGAGGATAAGGCTCGTTGATCCGGGAGCAGGTTTGGGTCGCGGTCTGAAGCGGAAGAGGAGCGGGAGGAGGGCAGCGGCGGAGAGTCCGATCAACGTCAATCCGATATATCCTCCCACATTCCAAAACAGGGAAAGGATCAGGACCGGCGCGATCCACCCGGCGACGCCCAGCGAAAAATATTCCGCCGGTGTCAGCGCGTCGCCAAAGCCAGCCCGCAACGCCGAAGCGACCAGGTATTGGCTTGCGAGCGCGCAAACCAAAACGACGGCGACCAGACTCCAATGGTCCGCAAGGACCGAAAGACCGTCCAGGAGCGCGGTCATGGATAGGAGGGATACGAGGGCTTGGTGCGCGTGGGTGTGGGGGGGAACGGTTGGAACTGTGTGGGCGTGGACGTGGGCGAACCCGTCAACGGGATTGCGGTGGGTTCGGTGGGCGTGATCTCCGGCGTGGCGCTCACCACTTCAACGGTCGGGAACGCCAGCCCGATGATGGACAGGTATCCTTCCGCCAGCAGGTCTCCGCCGCGCGTCGAAAGGAGCATCAGGTGAAGGGTTTCGCCGGGCGGGACTTTTTCGCCGGTGCAATACGCATTGTTGCGCGCGACGCTGAGCCGCCGGCAGTTGTAATCGTACTCGTCCCCTGCGCGCAGGATCTTCAAACGGAAGTGAGGGAAGGAGAGACTCGGCAGGAGCAGGTTGACCAGCATGTTTCCTTCGGCGTCGAGGCTGAAGGAGACTATACAGGGTCCGCTGTGTTCCTCGCTACAGTACGTCAGTTCGGAAACAGGACCTTGTTGAAGTGCGTTGGGCGGGTCCTCGGCGTTGTCCCCGCGCAGGGACACAACCCCAACGACAAGCAAAACTGTGACGAGAATGCCGAGGATGATCCATTGTTTTCGATTCACGCGCGCCTCTTTCCGGTGCAGTATATCAGGGGCAGATTGTACTTTGGATTCGGAATCGCGCAAACCGGCGCGATGGGGGTGTCATCCTGAGGACGAATCACACTTATCCTTCCCTGGATTTCGTGTTACTTTTGGAATGCTTTCCCTGTGAACGACCCGCCATGCACGAACTTTCCGTCACCCAATCCATTTTGAAGATCGCCCTCGAACATGCCGAAAAGGCGGACGCTAAACGCGTCACCGACCTGCACATCGTACTCGGCGAACTCTCGACGATGGTGGACGACTCGATCCAGTTCTACTGGGACACGATCGCCAGGGACACCATCGCCGCAGGGGCGACGCTCCACTTCCGCCGCGTGCCTGCCGAATTGCAGTGCATGTCCTGTTTCAAAAAGTATCGTCCCACCGAAAAGGAATTGGTCTGCCCGCATTGCGGGGGCGTCGGCGCGAAGATCATCGCCGGGGAGGAATTGTTCGTGGAGGCAATTGACATCGAGAACTGAAATTTTCCCCGGCAATTCTCAGGTACGGACGAAAATCATCCCAATTGCAGGAATAAGTGACTATGGGTCTCCCTCCATAAAGCGTACAATGAAATTGATATGACGCAACGGATTCCAATCGTCGAAAACATCCTCGACGCCAACGACCGCCTGGCGGAGGAAAACCGCGCCCGCCTCGAAGCCGCGTGCGTTTTTTCCATCAACATCATCGCCTCGCCGGGCGCGGGCAAGACCTCCCTCATCGAACAGACCCTTCCGCGCCTCAAGGACAAACTGCGCGTCGCAGCCGTGGACGGGGACATAGCCACCTCCATTGATGCGGACCGCGCCGCCGCGGCCGGCGCGGGAGCCGCCGTCCAGATCAACACCGGCGGAGATTGTCACCTCGACGCGATCATGCTCAAAGGCGCGCTCGATCAACTCGACCTCGCGCAATTCGATCTGCTCATCGTCGAGAACGTCGGCAACCTCATCTGTCCCGCCAACTTCAAACTCGGCACGCACAAGACCGTCCTCGTGGCGTCCATCCCCGAAGGCGACGACAAGCCCTACAAATATCCGGGCGCCTATCGCGGCGTGGACGCGCTGGTCATCAACAAGATTGACCTCCTCCCCTACGTCCCCTTCAACATGGATTACTTCCAACGCGGCGTGAGGGCGCTCAACCCAAACGTCGCGGCGTTTCCGCTTTCATGCGTCACAGGCGAAGGTCTCGACGCGTGGATCAACTGGCTCACGCAACACGCAACACGAAAATGAACGGTCTGCAAGTCCACATCACGGGGATCGTGCAGGGGGTGGGCTTCCGTCCGTTCGTGTACAACCTCGCCGCCCGCCTGGACCTCAAAGGCTGGGTCCGCAACACCTCCGCAGGCGTGGATATCGAAGTGGATGGCGAACAGGATGCCTTGGACTCCTTCGTCAAAGCGTTGCGCGACGAAGCCCCGCCTCTTTCCCGCATTGACGGACTGACCGCTTCGTTCCGACCCGCGAACGGATTCGCCGCCTTCGACATCCTCCACTCTGAATCCGTTCCCTCCGCCTTCCAGCCCATCTCCCCCGACGTTGCCGTCTGCGACGACTGCCTGCGCGAACTCTTCGACCCGAACGACAGGCGTTACCGTTATCCCTTCATCAACTGCACCAACTGCGGACCGCGCTTCACCATCGTCCAGGACATCCCCTACGACCGCCCGAAGACGACCATGGCGGGATTTGAATTGTGTCCCGATTGTGAGCAGGAATATAAAGACCCATCGAATAGAAGATTTCACGCCCAGCCTGTTGCGTGTTCCGTTTGTGGACCGAGGGTGTGGATCGAAATGCAGAAAGCAGAAGGCAGGCTGCAGATCGAAGGTGACGATGCGATTGCAGAGACAAGGAATCTCCTGGCAAAGGGGAAGACCGTCGCCATCAAAGGCTTGGGCGGATTCCACCTCGCCTGCGACGCGACGAACGCGAAAGCCGTTACCGAACTCCGCCGCCGCAAACTCCGCGTGGACAAACCCTTCGCGCTGATGATGCCCGATCTTGAGACAGTCGAGAAGCATTGCCTCGTCAGTGACGAGGAACGCCATTTACTGACCTCCACCGCCCGCCCCATCGTGCTGCTCAAGCGCAAACCCGAATCCAACATTGCGAGGGAGGCGGCGCCGAACCAGGATTGGCTGGGCGTGATGCTGCCGTACACGCCACTTCATTACCTGCTATTTGCAGATTCCCTTCATCCTTCGTCCTTCATCCTTCCACCTTTGGTAATGACCAGCGGGAATCTCGCCGAAGAACCCATCGCCACCGATAACGACGAAGCGCGTGAACGATTATCCCAACTCGCCGACGCCTTCCTGATGCACAACCGCGATATTCACGTCCGTTGCGACGATTCGGTGGTGAGGGCGATCAGTGATCAGTTATCAGTGATCAGTGATCAGTCATCAGTCGTCAGTGATCAGTGGTCGCTGATGACCTATCCAATCCGCCGTTCGCGCGGCTACTCCCCCTTCCCGGTCAAACTTCCCTTCGAGGTTCCCCAACTCCTCGCGGCGGGATCGGAGTTGAAGAACACGTTTTGCATCACGAACGGGAATTACGCCTTCCTCAGTCATCACATCGGCGATATGGAAAACTACGAAACGCTGCAATCCTTCGAGCAGGGAGTGGAGCATTTCGAGCGTTTGTTCCGCGTCGAGCCGGAAGCCATCGCGTATGACATGCACCCGAACCATCTGGCAACGCGTTACGCGCTCGAACGCGCAGAACGAGAAGGCTTGCCAACCGTTGCCGTACAACATCATCACGCGCACGTTGCGGCGTGCATGGCGGAGCATGGATTGAACGAACCCGTCATCGGCGCGGCGTTCGATGGGACAGGCTACGGCGAAGACGGCGCGATCTGGGGCGGGGAGTTTCTGATCGCCGGGTACACGTCCTATCAACGCGCCGCGCATTTGGAATATTTCCCCTTGCCGGGCGGGGATGCGGCGATCAAACGTCCTGCGCGCACGGCATTGGCGTTGTTGTGGAGTCTCGGAATTGATTGGGATGAACGTCTCGCGCCGGTGAAGGAATTCTGCGCGGAGGATCTGGTCGCATTGCGCGTGCAATTGGAGAAGAAGATCAACGCGCCAATGACCTCCTCGATGGGACGCCTGTTCGATGCGGCGGCGGCGTTGGCGGGTGTGAGACAAAAGGTCAACTATGAGGGGCAGGCGGCAATCGAGTTCGAGGCTTTGGCGGA
>SZPG01000037.1 GCA_030263595.1 Chloroflexi bacterium CFX6 | reverse complement strand
CCCGCGCCCTTGGGTTCGTCTTCGGACTCGTTGCCGAGGGCAGATTCACACCGAAGCGCAAAAGAAAGAAATCGAAAGAAGGAAGTCCCGAGCCAGGCAAAAGGCATCGGGACTTTTTCTTTTTGGGATGGTTTCGAAGCGGGAATTCAATCCACTTGCAGATCGTTGGATTTCACATTGGAGTATGCCGTCCGGGCGGAAGAAAGGATCAGCGTTCTCGAATCAACATCTCCTCCAGCCTCTTCTTCACCCCCTCCCACTCCGAATCAATGATCGAATAGAACACCGAATGGCGGATGCGTCCATCCGGCAGGATCATGTGATTCCTCAGCACGCCCTCCCTCACCGCGCCGATGCGCTCGATGGCTTTCTGCGAACGGACGTTGAGCAGGTCGGTCTTCAATTGCACGCGGATACAGCCCAGCGTCTCGAAGGCGTGCGTCAACAGCAAATATTTACATTCGGTGTTGACCGCCGTGCGCTGGAACTCCGTCCCATACCACGTGCCGCCGATCTCAAGACCCCTATCCCTGGGGAGGATATTCAAATAACGCGTCGCCCCCGCCGCGCGTCCCGATGCAAGGTGGATGACGGCAAAAGGCAGGTCCGTGCCTCTTTTTCCGCGCGCCATGATGTCCAGAACCCAGTTGCGCATGTCGGCTTCGGTCTGGATGTCGCCGTAGAGCATGAAGTTCCAGAAGTCCTGCCCCGAGCCGATTTCCGTCAAGCCGGGGATGTGCGCCTCGCTCAACGGTTCGAGGCGGACGTGTTTGCCGGTCAACACAACGGGTTTCACCTCCACGTGAGCCATTCCTCTTCGGGAGTATCCTGTGTGGGCAGGTAGGGCATCTTCGGACCTTCGACCCCAAGCAGTTCGCTCAATGCGGCGCGCATCGCCGTTCGATCGTCCCACAAAAATTCCCGCGCGCCGAAACACATGGATTGCTCGTGTCCCTTGCCGCAGGCGAGGACGATATCGCCGGGACGCGCCAACCGCAGCGCAAAGCGGATCGCTTCGCCGCGGTCCGGGACGCGCCAGAATGTCCCCCCCTCGGCTCCTCTCCCGGACCTTTCGACTGATCGCTCGGGGCGGCCCCTCGTGCCTGCCGCCATTTCCTCGAGAATTCCCTCCAGCGATTCCGTGCGCGGATCTTCGGCGGTCAGCACGGTAAGATCAGCCAGTTCCGCGGAGGTCTCCGCCATCATGCGGCGCTTCTCCTTGTCGCGCAACCCCGCCGACCCGAAAACACAAATTACGCGTCCCCCGGTCATCTGGCGGGCGGTCTCCAATGCAACCTTCAACGCGTTGGGCGTGTGAGCGAAATCCACGATGGCGGTGAAATCCTGTCCCATGTCAATGCGCTCCATGCGTCCGGGGATGCCTTCGAGCGAAGCGATCCCCCACGCGGCTGTCCTGGGATGGATCCCCAAGCCATAGAATGCGGCGGTCAACGCGGCGAGACAATTCGAGACGTTGTACGCGCCGACCAGACCGCTCGTCACCTCCACTTCGAATTCCCGGCTCTGCGCGGTGAAACGGATCCCCGATGGGCTGTATTGGATATTCACCGCGCGGACGTTCGCCTCCGGGCTTTGTCCGTAATTCACCTTGTTCACCTTGATCGAGCCGTTCAGGAAGTCGAACGATTTGGAATCATCGCGGTTGATGACGCCCAAACGCGCGTTCCCCTGCGGTTTGGGCAGCGTCCATTCGAGGCTTTCGAACAACCTCGCCTTCGCGGCGCGGTAGTTTTCGTAACTGCCGTGTTCGTCCAGATGTTCGTGCGTGACGTTGGTGACGACGCCGACGTCGAACTCGCAGGCGTCCACGCGGCGCTGCGACCAGCCGTGAGAGGTCGTTTCAAGGACAACGTGCGTCAACCCCGCCTCCACCATTTTCGCGAGATAACGCTGGACGTCGTGCGCGTCCGGCGTGGTGACGTGGAAGCCGGTATCCAAAACTTCGTCCCCGATCACCGCGTTGACCGTGGAGATCATGCCCGCCTTAAGTCCGGCCGCGAGCAGGATTTTGTGGATCAGGTTCGTCGTGGTGGTCTTGCCGTCGGTGCCGGTCACACCGATCACCGTCAGATGGCGGCCAGGCCAGTCGTAAAACGCGGCAGACAACCAGGTCAGAGCCTGACGCGTGTCTTCGAGTCGGACGTAAGGCGCGTTTCGCAGGTCGCCGATTTTCGTCGCCTCCCTTTCCCCCGCAACGGCAGCCGCGCCGTTGTCCAGCGCCTGCCGGAGGTGATCATGACCGTCCGCGCTTCCGCCGCGCAGGGCAACGAACAGGTCGCCGGGCTTCACCGCGCGGCTGTCAATGGCAATGCCGCCGATCTCGACATCGGGAATGGAGACAGGCATGGGGAAGGGAAAATCAATAAAGAGTCGGGAAAGTTTTTTGCTCATGCGGTTAAATGAAAAATGGGTGTTGGCAAGCGCGCCAAGACCCATATAAAAGACTTCGGAAGCCTCGCAGACTTCCGAAGTCCTGCATGACTATTTCAGATTCTGGCGCAAGCCTTCGAGTTTCCCGGCGACGGAGCCGTCCAGCACCTTGTCGCCGATCCTGACGACCAGGCCGCCGAGGATGGAGGGGTCAACCTTGAAGGCGACCTCCTTCGCGTTGAAACTCCTTTTGACGGCTTCCTGCTCGTCGCGGGTGAGAGGCAATGCGCTGGTGACTTCAGCCGCGTCGCCCGTGAACCCGCCTTCGACCACGACCACTTTGCCGGACTTCACGCCGGAGAAGAATTCATCGAGCAGCGCGCGCTGCTTCTTCTCGTCCAGCGCCTCGCCGACGATCTTGTTCGCGGCGGCAATGGCAAGGGCGGCAACCTGCCCGCGCAGATCGCCGAGGATCTGATTGCGTTCGAGTTCAGCCTCCGCCTTTGCGGCTTCGCGGATGCCGGCGACCTCCGCCTCGGCCGCGGCTCTCACGTCCTTGCCGGCGACGGCGGCGCGTTCGGTCGCTTCACGGACGATGTTGCCCGCCTCGGCTTGCGCCTCGGCGATGATCTTCGCGGCTTCCTTTTCCGCGTCGGAACGGGCTTCCGCGGCGACGCGGGCGTCCTCCAGTCCCTGCGCGATCTTTTGCTTGCGGGTCTCCATCATGTTCACCATGGGCTTGTAGATCCATGCGTTCAACGTCAGGAACAGGATGATGAACGCGACGATCTGAACGATGAGAAAACCCAGATTGATTCCAAGCGCTTCCATCTATCGCTCCTATCCGCCTACACGACTTTGAAGAGCATGAGGAACGAGATCACCAGGCAATAGATCGCGATGGCTTCGGAAAATGCGATGCCGAGGATCATGCTGCTCAAGAGGTTCCCGTAGGTATCGGGGTTGCGCGCCATGCCCGTCAACGCGCCCAATGCGCTCAATCCCACGCCGATCCCTGCGCCCGCCGCGCCCAACATTGCCAACCCGGCGCCGACGTAGCGCCCTGCTTCCATGATACTGCCTTCCATGTTTGTGCCTCCTTGGATTAATTCCTGATTATTTTACCTTTGCGTGACGCGCCTGCCACGCGCTAATGTTCCGCGTGCTCTTCACCGCCGTGGCCCTGCGTAGCCATCACCATGAAGACCATCGTCAAAATGCCGAACACGAACGCCTGAATGATGCCGATGAACAACTCGAACAGGTAGATCGCGGCCGGCACGATGCTGATCTTGCCGAGCAGGGCGCCGAACACGGACACCAGCACGATGCCCGCGAACATGTTCCCGAATAGACGGAAGGCAAACGAGAGTATCTTCGCGAATTCCGAGATCAACTCCAGGATGCCCATGAACATGTCAATCACGCCGAAGACCGGCTTCTTGAAGATGCCGCCGAAGTTGAAGAACTTGGTCAGGTATCCCCAGCCGTGCGCGCGGAAACCGACCACCTGGATGGCGATCACCGCCAGCAGCGCCAGCGTGAAGGTGAAGTTCAAATCCACCGAAATGCCGCGGAAGAACGGGGCGAGAATATACTCCCCCTCCTCGGCGGTGAAAAGATACCAGTTCCCAGCCAGGAGTTCCTTGGCGTGTCCTTCGTGCCCGGGAGCGACGTGGTGCAGGACGCCGATGGACTCGAAACCGGGGATCAACTTCAGCAGGTTCGCAAACAACACGTAGATCATGATGGTCGCGAACCACGGGAAGATGGTCTTTACCCACCTGCCCGCCGCGCCCTCCGTCATGTTGTAGATGACCTCCAGGATCGCCTCCGTCGCGTTGCCGATGCCGCGCGGCACGAGGTCGGTCTGCGCGCTCTTTTTCAGCGAACGGTTGACCGCGTACGCAAAGATCAACAGCAGAACGACGGTGAGGATCAGGGTGGGGAGCGTATTGACCAGATAGAAAGGTCCCGCAAAGCCGAGGAAATTCTCGAAGATCGGCTCCTCGATTAATTTTTCCGGCGCAACCGTGATCTCAGGCTGGACAGGCACGAACATCCCCCCCAGGTAAAAACCCACGATCAACAGCGCCAACAGGACCCATCTGCGCCAGGGTCTGCGTTTTTCTTGTTCCAAATCCGCCTCCTAAGACGAAGTTTCAGAAGAATTCGATTCGTTTTCCATTTTGGCTTTCAAACGCGCCAGCGTTTTGCGCGCCACCGAAAGCATCACAATCACCGACACGGGAATTCCTGCAAACAACAAAGCCAGCGTAATCACCGGCTTTGTGCCAAACACGTTGTCGAGCCACAACCCGCCAAAAACAGAAGCCAGGATGATGACCAGCGTGAGACATCCCACCTGCCCGACCATCACGATCAATACGTTCGTCAGGATGCTCCTGCCTTTTTGTTCGGATTGTGTCATGTTGCACGATTATAAACGAAGGGCTAAAGGTGTGTCAAACAATAATCGGGATGACCCGCATCGCTTCGTTCCCGACCTTCAGCCTGCCTCCGCCACGAAATCCCTATCCACGCCGAATCAAGTCGAACGCCCGCGCGTACCGCCGTTCCGCCCGGCGCGAGACGATCAAAACAGATTCAACGCCGCCGCGCCCGACCAACTGAACCACGGCGCAAAGAGCGTGCCGATCAGGATCACGCCGACCGCCAGCACGGTCAACGCGATGGCATACGGACGGGTCAGCGGGATGGGCAGGTTCTCCTCGTCCTCGTTCGGCATGCGGTACAGATACACGTACTTCAACACGTTCAGGTAGTAGTACACGCCGACGATCGAGTTGACGATGCCCACAAAGACCAGCCAGACGTACCCCGCCTCCACGCCTGCCGCAAAGACGAAGACCTTCGCGACGAACCCGCCGAACGGGGGCATCCCCGCCAGCGAGAGGAACGCCGCCAGCATCATCAACGCCAGCCACGGAGAACGGCGGCTCAACCCGGCGTAATCCTTGATATCATCCAGCCCGGTCACGCGGCTGAACGCCATGACGATGCCGAAGGCGAGCAGGTTCGTAAGGATGTACGCCGCAAGATAAAAGACCACGCTCGTCGCGCCGAGTTGCGACAGGGCGACCACGCCGATCAGGGTGTAGCCCGCGTGCGCGATGGACGAATAGGCAAGCAGGCGTTTGATGTTCGTCTGCTGCAGGGTGAGCAGGTTGCCGACCGTCATGGTGACGGCGGAGACGATGGCGAGCGTAACCGTCCACGAGACGCCAAAATCAGGGAACGCCACGAAGAACAGGCGGACAAGCACGGCAAAGCCCGCCGCCTTCGACGCCGTGGAGAGGAACCCGGAGACCGGCGTCGGCGCGCCTTCGTACACGTCCGGCGCCCAGAAGTGGAACGGCACGAACGAAGTCTTGAAACCAAGTCCCACGAGGATGAGAGCCAGCATGCCGAGCGCGGCGGTCAAGGGCAGGCTTCCGGCTTTGAACAGTTCCGCCAATTCGTACAGGTCGGTCGTCCCGGTGAAACCGAAGACGAGGCTGAAGCCATAGAGCATGAACGCCGAGGTCATCGCGCCGAAGAGCAGGTATTTGAAACCCGCCTCGGTGGATTTGTCGTCGGCGAGCATGAAACCGGAGAGGATGTAGAGCGGGATGGAGGTCGTCTCGATGGAAAGGTAGAGCATGACCAGGTCCGCAGAAACAGCCATCAGGTTCATGCCGAGGAGCGAGGCGAGGAGCAGGAGATAGGCTTCGCCGCGATGCCCGATCTTTTCGTTATCCATGAAAAGCAGGGCGGTCGCCGCGCCTGCGAACATGAACAACATCTTGAAGAAGAAGCCCAGCCAGTCGAAGCGGACCATCCCGCCGAGCGTCGCGGTCGGTTCGCCGGGACGGGCGAAGAGGAGACTGACGACCATCGCGGCAAGCAGTCCGCCCGCGGTCAGCCAGCCCACGTTACGGCGTTTTTCCTCCTTCCAGAACGGCTCGACGATGAGGATGAGAATGCCGAGGACGAGGATCAGGATCTCGGGGAGGATGGATGCGAACATTGTCGAAGTAAACATTATGCGCCTCCCAACAGGCGGAGTATGTTGTCAACCCCGGTTTGCACCAGCGGGACCATGAGACGAGGGAACCAGCCGATGAGAATCATTAACAGGCAGAGCGTCGTGATGGCGACCTTGTCCAGCACGGTGATGTCGGTGATGTGACCCTCGAGTTTTTCGGGCATGCTGCCGAAGAACACCTGGCGGATGTTCCGCATGATGTAGGCGGCGGTGATGACGATGGACACGCTGGCAATTACAGCCACCAGCCATCTCACCTGCCATACGCCCATGAAGATGGGGAACTCAGCCACGAAGCCGGAGAAGAGGGGCATGCCCATCGAAACCAGACCGCCGATGATGAAACCCACCGCGGCAAACGGCATGACCTTCACCATGCCTCCGAGTTCCGGGATCTCGCGCGTATGCGCGCGGTCGTAGATCATGCCGACGACGGCAAAGAAGAGAGCCGTCATCACGCCGTGCGAGAACATCTGCACGCCCGAACCGAGCAAGCCCTCGCGGTTGAGCGTGGAGAAACCGAGCATCACGAGTCCCATGTGCGAGACGGACGAAAAACCGACCATGTATTTGAAATCCGACTGGACGAAGGCGATGTAGGCGCCATAGACGACGGCGATCGCGGCGAAGGTCATGATCAGCCAGGACCAGGTCTTCGCGCCTTCGGGCAGGAGCATGATGCCCACGCGCAGCGCGGCGAATGCGCCCAGTTTCATCAACACGCCTGCATGGAACATGGAAACCGCGGTCGGCGCGGCGACGTGACCGTCCGGCGACCAGTTGTGGAAGGGCCAGATGCCGCCCAGCACCGCAAAACCGAGGAAGACCGGCAGGAACCATATATCCTGGAAGGTCTGCGAGAAACCGGCGTTTTCCATGGCGAGCATGTCGAAGGAAAGGATGCCCGTGTTCTGATATTGCGTCCAATACATCACCAGCACGCCGACCAGCGAGACCACCGAACCGATGAACAGATACAGGGTCAGTTTCATGGCGGCGTATTCACGGGTCTGTATCCAGCCCCAGATGGCGATGAGCAAATACATCGGGAAGACGGCGATCTCGTAGAAGAAGAACAGCATGAACAGGTCGAGCGAGACGAACACGCCGAACACGCCGCTGGCAAGGATGAACAGGAAGGCGAAGAACTCACGCGGACGGTCCTGGATGCCAGCCATGACGTGCGGGTTATCGTCGCCCCACGAGATCAAGACGCCTGTGAACATGACCACGCCCGTCAACAGGACGAGCGGGGCGCTGATGCCGTCCACGCCGAAGTGCAGGCTGATGCCCAGCGCGGGGAGCCAGTTGTATTTTTCGACGAATTGGTAGCCCGCCGCCGCCTGATCGTAGGAGAAATACATCCAAAGGGACAGGATCAGGGCGAAGCTCGCCGCCATCAACGCGACCGCGCGGGCTTCGTTTTTCCTTTGCGCGGGCAGCAACAATATCAGAATTCCCGCAGCGATCGGTGTGAACGTGATGACGCTCAAGACTGGAAAATTCATAATCACCTCTTGCCTCATCCCCAGCCCTTCTCCCGGAGGGAAGGGGTCGTCCCCTCTCCTATGGGAGAGGGTCAGGGTGAGGGTAAATTCTTAGAACAGCATGACCACGGCTCTGTTGATCACGTCCAGGATCCAGGCGGGATACAGACCGATCCACAGGATCAACGCCATGAGCGGGACCATCACCACGATCTCACGCGTGTTGATCTCGGTCAACTTGTGTTCGCCGCCCGCCCAGTGTTCGTTCAGGGGACCATGCAACACTTTCTTGATGCCCTTCAAAATGTACGCGCCCGTGAAGAGCAGTCCCAGCATGGCGACGGACGTGTAGATCGCCATCACCGGCACGGAATTGACGCCGACGCCGAACGAGCCTCGCACCACAAGGAACTCGGAGATGAAACCGTTGAGTCCGGGTAATCCGAGCGATGCCATGCTGGTGAAGATCAGGATGCCGCCGTAGACCGGGACGAGAGGAAACAACCCGCCGTAATCATCAAGGTTGCGCGTGTGCGTTCGTTCGTAGATCACGCCGACCAGGAAGAACATCCCCGCCGCCGACAAGCCGTGATTGAACATCTGGAGGATGGCTCCGTTCAAGGCGATCCTCGCGTCCTCGGTCCCGACGGCGAAAGCGGCTGCGGCGATTCCCAGCACGACGAACCCCATGTGATTGACCGACGAATACGCGACCAGCCGTTTGAAGTCCGTCTGCGCGTACGAGCCGAACGCGCCGAAGACGATCGCGGCGACCGCAAGGAAAGCCAGCGCGCCTGCGAAGTACTTCGCCTCTGCCGGATACAACGGCAGGATCAAACGCAGGAAGCCGTACGCGCCCAGTTTGAGCAGCACGCCCGCCAGGATCATCGAACCGGCGGTCGGCGCTTCGGTGTGCGCGTCGGGAAGCCAGGTGTGGAAGGGCCAGAGCGGAACCTTGACCGCAAACGCGATGACGAACGCCCAGAACGCAACCGCTTTGAATGTGCCGGCGGGAATGCCCGCAATCGGAGCCGTATATGCCGACCATTGTTCGGTGATGACCTGGAGATCGTAGGTCTGGAAGAGAACGCCCAGCAGTTGGACCGCCAGCAAAAGCCCGAGCGAACCGCCCATGGTGTAGATCATGAACTTCATCGAGGCGTAGTTGCGATTCGCGCTCCCCCACTGGTTGATGAGGAAGTACATCGGGACGAGACCCACCTCCCAGAACACGAAGAAGATCAGCAGGTCAATGGACATGAAGACGCCGAGCATCCCGGTCTCGAGGAAGAGGAACAGCATCATGTACGATTTGGTCTTTTCGTTGACGCTGAACGAGGCAAGGATCGCAAGCGGGGTGAGCAGCGTGGTCAACAACACCATCGAGAGCGAGAGACCGTCCACGCCGAGGTGCAGGGAGGAGCCGATCGCCTCGTACCAGACGTATTGTTCCTCGAACTGATAGCCGGGCTGGCTCACGCGGAAGTTGAACCACGCGAACAACGACAACGCAAAAGGAATGAGACTCGCGACCAGCGCATACCACTTGTGAAGCGTCTTCTCATCCCCCGGCAGGAAGAGCATCGCCGTTCCCGCCAGCGCGGGAAAGAACAGGATGAGCGAAAGAAGATGAGTGGCGATGAAATCCATCATTTACTCCTGATAGTTCGAGCGTAGGAGGCGTTTTTCAACGCCTATTGCGCGCTTCGCGAAGAGCGCAACCTACCGAGTTTCGCGTAGAAGGCGTTCTCAAACGCCGTAACCTACGCGGCGAATATGAAGAAATACAATGCCGCGCCGATGATGACGAACGTAACCAGCGCGAGTATGAGATATTGCTGGACGCGTCCCGTTTGGATGGCGCGCAGTTTTCCGCCAAACCAATAGGTGACGTTTGCCGAGCCGTCGCCGATCAGGCGGTTGATGACGGGCAGGTCAATGTAATTTCGCAGGGCGGAACCGAATCCCTGCGTGCCGGGACCGAAGGCGTGCAGGATGCCGTCAATGACGCCCTGATCCAACAGTTTGTAGACGACGTTCTCCGCAAACCAATATGCCGGTTTGACGAACAGAAAATCGTAGATTTCGTCGAAGTAATATTTGTTCTTAAGCAGCGGGATCTGCAATTTATCCTCGCTGACCGATCTGACGTTACGATACGCAAGCCAGCCGACGAACAAACCGCCAAGCGCGACGACCAGTGAGGTCAACAATGGAACGATATTGAACTCGACCGCTTCGGGATGTTCGGCAAGCGTCGAGCCGACAAATTCGTGGAACCAGTTCGGGACGAGTCCGCCGAGGAGTGGGAAATGCTCGGGGATGCCGACCCAGCCATAGGTCACGGCAAAGAACGCTAGAACGACGAGCGGGGTCGTCATCGTCCAGGGAGTCTCCTGCGCGTGTTCGGCTTCCTTTGTACGAGGTTCGCCGAGGAAGGTCAGGGTGATCTGGCGCATCGTGTAGAACGCGGTCAGGAACGCGGCGAGCGCCAGCGTGACGAAGACCGCCCAGTGACCATGACCGAACGCGTCCGCCAGGATCTCGTCCTTCGACCAGAAGCCAGCCGTGATGAGCGGAAAGCCGGAGAGGGCAAAGCCGCCGATGAGGAAGGTCCAGAAGGTGATGGGCATCTTTTTTCGCAAGCCGCCCATGTTGTACATGTCCTGCGGGTCAACCTTGTGATTCCCCGTGTGCAGGACGCCATGCTCCATGCCGTGAATGACGGAGCCGGAACCGAGGAAGAGCAATGCCTTGAAGAAGGCGTGCGTGATGAGATGGAACGCCGCGGCAACGTACGCGCCGATGCCGAGCGCGGCGATCATGTAACCGAGTTGCGAGATGGTCGAATATGCCAGCACGCGCTTGATGTCGTTTTGAGCGACGGCGATGGTCGCGGCGAAGAGCGCGGTGAACGCGCCGATGAACGCAATGACGGTCATCGTGGTCGGGTCGAGGCTCGTAAGCGGGAACATGCGGATGACCGCGTAGACGCCCGCGGACACCATCGTCGCGGCATGGATCATTGCGCTGACCGGGGTCGGACCTTCCATCGCGTCGGGCAGCCAGACGTGGAGCGGGAACTGCGCCGATTTGCCGATCGTACCGATAAAGAGAAGCAAACCGATCAAGCCCGCCACAGACAGGCCGAGGAGGCCGGACTGCGCTCCAGCCAGGGCGTGAAGCGTTTCTTCGGTGAAGATCTCGCGGAAGGTGAGCGTGCCGGTTGCCGAATACAGATAAGCAATGCCCAACAGCATGAACACGTCGCCGATGCGGGTGGTCATAAAGGCTTTGACCGCCGCATCGCGCGCGGAGGGTTTGCCGTACCAGAAACCGATCAGGAGGTAGGAGCACAATCCCATGATCTCCCAGCCCACGAACATGGTCAACAGGTTATCGGAGACCACGAGGACGTACATGCCGAAGGCGAACAAACCGAGGAAGGCAAAGAAGCGCGAGTACATCGGCTCGACCGAGGGGACGACGTGTTTGTGCCCATGCTCCTCGACGGTTGCGCCGTGAGGCGGCAAGCCCGCTCGGTCATGGTCGCCAGCGGGTTGTCCATAGTTTTGATAGCCGACGCTGTACAGGAAGATCATGAAGATCGTGATGGATACGAAGAACAAAACCGCTGCGCCGAACGGATCAATCAAAACGCCGATCTCGAACCACGAATTGCCGGTCGGCAGCCAGCGGATCGAAGATTCAAAAGGATGTTCGCCCAAATGCTCCACGCCGAGCGCGCGGAAGAAGACGATCATGCTTCCGAGCCACGAGAGCGCCGCCGCGCCCACACCGATCGTATGGCTGAGCGCCTTGTTCTTGTTCGTAAGCAGCACGATCAAAAAGAACGCCAGGACGGGAGGGAGGGGAATTAACCAAATCAATGTTTCTGTCGTCATCAAACCTCCGAAGAAGGTAGAAATTCGAGAATTGGAGAATTCTCCGGTTCTCGACTTCTCTGTTCCTCTAGAATTTCATCATATCCAGTTCGTCGGCGATCACCGTATTGCGGCGGCGATACACCGAGATCACCAGCGCCAAGCCCACAGCCACCTCCGCCGCGGCGACCGCGAAAACGATGATGGCGAACACCTGCCCCGTCATCATGCGCACGTCGCCGTAGCGCCAGAACGCGGCAAGGTTGACGTTCACCGAGTTCAGCATCAACTCGATGCCGAGCAGGATGGCGACCGCGTTGCGCCTCGAAAGCACGCCGAACAGACCGATGCTAAAGAGCGCCGCGGCAAAAATGAGATACCAGGAAAGCGGAACCATTGTCTGCGCCTCCTATTTCCGACCGAACGCGACGTACACCGCGCCCACCAACGCCGCCGCCAACAGGACGGACGCCACCTCGAACGGCAGGACGTAGGCATTGGGGGAGACGAGCGCGTTGCCCAACTCGGAAACCGCATCGAAACTGACGGGGTAGGCTGGCGCGGTCTTCGAGAAGCCCTCCCAACTCCGAAGCAGGAAGAACAGACCGCCGAAGGTCGAAACCGCCAGCAAGGCGCCGAACCACCAGTTTCGGTTCAACTGCGCGCCCCGGTCGCGCATCTCCTTGCGGGTGAGCATCACGGCAAAGATGAACAGGATTGAGATCGCGCCGATGTACACCACCACCTGCACCACCGCAAGGAAGTTTGCGCTCAGCAAAGCGAAGACGACCGCCACGCCGAACAACGCCGCCACGAGCCAAAACGCGGCATGGACGAGGTTGCGGGTCGTCACCACCATGAGACCCGAACCGAGCGTAAAAAATGCAACTACAAGAAAGATGATTTGTTCACCAGTCATAGAAATTCTCCAATTCTCCGATTTTCCAACTCTCCATCGAGAATTGGAGCCTTGGAGAATTAATGATGCGCCTCCGCAACCTGGGATTTTCCTTCCACCCTCTCGCGCTCCCTGCGGCTGTGCGAACGCGTGATCTCCACCGCCGCCCACGCGACCAGCACGTTCGCCAGGAACATGCTCGTAACGTAGAGCCAGGCCGGAGCGTCCGCGAGAAGCGCATTCACCAGGGCGATCACGATCAGGAGGGCGAAAGCCAGGGGGGTCAGGAACTTCCAGTTGAACGCCAGCATGTGGTCAATGCGGATACGGAGCAGCGTGTAACGAATCCACATGATGATCCAGTAACCGATGAAGGCTTTGAAGACCAGCACCGCGATCGCCAGGAAGGCGCTGACCTGTTCCAGCCCGAAGAAACGATAACCGCCGAAGAACATGATCGCCCAGAAACCGCCGAAAGTGAAGGCGTGGAGCAACTCGCCCGCATAGAACATGCCGAACTTCATCCCGGAATATTCGATGTTGTAACCGGAGACCAGTTCCGATTCCGCCTCGCCCATGTCGAAGGGCGCGCGTCCGAGTTCGGCGATGGCGGCGATGAGAAAGATGAGCGCGGCGAGCGGCGCAAGGAAGACGAACCACACGTCCTGCGCCTGCGTGATGGCGGCAACGCCCATCGAACCCGCGAACAGAGTCGGGATCAACATGGTGGTCAACATCGGAATTTCGAAGGAAAGCATGACCGCCACTTCGCGGAACGCGCCGATCAACGAAAACTTGTTGTTGGACGCCCATCCCGCCATGATGATCGAAAGCGTCCCGATGGCGCCCGCCGCGATGATGTACAACACGCCGACGTTCAAATCCACGCCCAGGATGGTCGGAGCCAGCGGCACAACCGCCCACAGGATCAACACGGAAGTCATCGAAAGGATGGGCGCGAGGTTGTACAACGCTTTGTCCGCTTCGGCGGGGGTGATATCTTCCTTGATCAACAATTTGATGATGTCCGCAAACGGCTGGATCAACCCGAACGGACCCAAACGATTGGGACCGATGCGATCCTGGAAGCGCGCCACCACCTTGCGCTCGACCCAGACGAGCAGAATATCCAACACCATCAGCAAACTGATCAGGAGGAGGACGCCCAGAAAACCGATCAGAATTCTGGCGGCAAGTTCGGGCATGCCCCAGTTCGTGAAGACGCTCATCAGCCATTCCGCGGCTATCTTGAGGGGATCTTTCCAAAAACTCATGTGACGCTCCTAAAACCACATTTGGAATCAGGCGGCTGGCTGCCGTCTTTGCGGAAGCAAGCTTCCGCAATCCAAACTGTCGTTACACAAAGAAAAGGCTGAATGGAGAAATTCCAGTCAGCCTTCTCTGTGATTGTCTAAAAATTTACGCCCACTCCAGCATCCCCTTGCGCCAGGTATAGACCAGGCTCGCAACAAGGATCAGGATGAAGATGACGCCTTCGATCACGGCGAATAAACCCAGCGCGCCGAGTTTCACCGCCCAGGGAAAGAGGAACACGACCTCCACATCGAAGACGAGAAAGACCAGCGCAAAGATGTAATACTGCGCCTTGAACTGCACCCAACTATCGCCGTACGTTTCGATGCCGCATTCGTAGGTTGTCTGCTTGATGGGATTGGGCTTCTTGGGGCTGAGGAGCCACGCCACTGTGATCGCGCCCACGGGAATGATCATTCCTACGATGAAAAACAAAGCGACGAAAATCCACGGATTCATACAATCTCCATCTTGATTTATCAACAACGCCCGAAATTGTACCATAAAGAACTATCGCGCCGCATTATACGCATGTCAATTTTTCTGGTGATATTCGTCATATATTTCCGTTCTTATTTTCCGCGTCTTGTCCTCCTCCCCAACAGGAATTTTACGACGTCCTCGAAAAAGGGAAAGCCGATGACCGCGCCCACGATGGACCCGACGCCCCCGGCCGTTCTCACAACGTTGGCGGGCAAGCCCAGGAAATTGACCGCTTCGATCTCCACGATTTGGGCTGATACCGTTTTCTGGCTTTCCCTCCCCCCGGCCTTTTCCACGAAACGCAAATAGAACCAGACCGTGCCGCGATAGACGCCCGCCTCCGGGGGACGGACGCTCCAATAGAAAGTGACCGATTGCCCCTTCGAGAGAGTCTGGCTGGATAGATCGGGAGGAGATACCTGCATCCCTGCGATGTCGAACCTCGCCTCGGCAATGACGTGATGCGTTTCATACAGGTCGGGGATCTCGATCACCTCCCCGCCGACGACGTTCCCTTCGAATTGCGCCGTCGGGGTGAGGTTGCCGAGGTCGTCCACCTCGAGCGTCAGTCGGACGATGTCCGAATCCCCGGCGCGGATCCGGGCGGGGAATTCCAGCGTGAGTCTGCGGCGCTCGGGAATGGTGGGCGCGATTTCGCTTCCGATGACGGGCGGTTGCAATGCATTCGTGGGATTTGGAATCGCCTGCTGGGTTGGCATGGATTCCGGTGCGGCGGCGGGCTCCTCCGGCGCGGATGCCGCTCCTCCGCACGCTATGGCGGATATGGTAAGCGCGGCAATCGCAACGAATATGGGAAAAAGGTTCCGGGGAGGATAAGGCATCGGGATCACGCGACAGGGATCGGCTGGGTCAGAAGCGAGGTGGGCGTCGGCAGCTGCATGTCCGAGGGGGAGATCGGCTGCGTGTTGGTGATCCGATCCAGCGGCTTATACGCCCAGATCAACAACGCAATGGAGACGACAAGGATCGCAACTCCGAGGACGATCCGCATTCTTCTCATTGATCCACCTCCTCCACTTCGAGGTACCAGCGGACGCGCGTGCCGACCTTGTCGCGCATCTGCCATGCCAGGGATTTCGGCATTTCGCCGAACGCCCTGCGTATGGTTTCGACGCGTTCCATGACCAGGCGGCGTTCTTCGGGCGTAACCTGAAAATCTCCGTTTTCGAGAATGTCCTGCACGCGGTCGAGGTTGAGGGAGGTGGTTTTATACAAGCCCCAGTCCTGGGCGCAGAGCGAGACGATGCGTTCCAGCCCGATCATGCCTTTGCGCTCGTCGCCGATTTCGTTGTTGAGGAGCAGGCAGATGATGTCCAGCGCGTCCTTGCGGTTGAGTTGGACGACCTGCGTTTTTGTGAGAAGCAGTTCTGCAAGCGGGATGGTCACTGCGTCCACGTCGAGGCGGTTGTCGAGGGGCAGTTTGTGACACATCTCGAAATCGCCGATCAGGATGTCCACGTGAAGACTTTGAAACTGATCGTGATAGTAGATTTGCCTGCGCGCGCCGTTCAGCAGGTTGAACTGCCTGTCGGGCGAGTATCCCATTTTGCGAAAGAAGGGCTCGAGTTTTTGCCGGTCGTTCTTTTGCACGAGAAAATCGAGGTCGGGCGCTTCGCGATGGAAGAGTTTCGGGTTGTCCCGGCAATGCGCGAGGACGGCGAGTCCCCCAAAGGCGCGCATGCGCATCTGATTTCGATTCGCGGCGTCAATGAGACGGTTCATCTCGTTGACGAGGTCGGTCAACGTGTCCATGAAAAAATTATACCCTTCTCCCGGCGCGGGGACGCGGCGCGGGAGAAGGGCGAAGGGACTCCGCTATTCGACCGGTATTTCAGCCTGGACCTTGTCCATGTCAATACCCCTGCTCTTGCGGTAGGACTTGAAGCCGAAGTAGATGATCGCGGCGAGCACGTACATCGAGAGCATGTAATACACCGAACTTGTATTGGTCAACCCGATGCCATACAAGGCGTTCGGGTCGAACAACCACTGGTACAACAGGAACACAAGGAAGCCGCCGAAGATCACGCCCGCCACCGTGATCAACGGAATGCCGAGGATATTGTATTTGGCGATCGGCGAGGATTTATACAGGTCGGGTTTGGTGTACGGGAGGATGATCGCTGAGATCGTCGTGCCAAGATAGGTGACCGCGATCACCAGCGTGGAACACAGCGTCAACGTCTGGAAGTTCGCAATGTTATACGAGAAGAGATAGGCAACCAAAACCGAAGGGACCACCATCAACAACAACGCGTTGACCGGCGTGCCTGTGCGCTCATTCACCTCCGCGACCTTTTCCGGGAGCAGGCGGTCGAACGCGGCGGCGAAGATCACGCGCGTCGAGGAGAGGAACACCGTCCCGCTCCAGCCGAACCACCACAGGCTCATCAGCACGACGACAATGAACTGAACGACCCTGCTGGGCGTCAGGAACGCCGCGAATAACGCCGGGTAGGGCCAGACGGGGAACGCGGGGGCAACATCCGTGTAGCCCCAGGCATAGTTCCACCATGCCGCGCCCGCCTGCACGTAAAAGTCCCAGCCGATGGTTTTGCTGATGGCGTACAGCAGGATGATCCCAAGCAACGTTGTAACGCCAAGCGCCCATCCCATACCGGAGACGTTGCGTTTGAAATCGGTCGCGCCGCGCACTTCACCGTACAAGGTCGCTCCCCAGTTGGGCCACAGGTTGAAGAACACCATGTATGGCAGAACAAGGAAGACCGCCAGCAAAGCCCCGCCGCTGAACGGGGTGACTGCGCCGGCTTCCGTTCCGAGCGCCGCGGTCGCGTCATACACACCCGGCTGGGCGCCAAACATCGAAGCCGCGTTGGAATCGAGTCTCGCCTTGAATGCGGCGTTGGACCCGGTGAGCAACAGGACGATGACGATCAACAATCCCAGCACGCCGCCGTAGAATGAATATTTCTGGATTTTGGCGTAGGTCTTCATGCCGAGCGCGATGAAGATACTGACGATGGCAAGCGTGATCAGTGAAGCGACGAACGCGCCGTTCTGTGTGCCCGCAAACCAGAGCGCCGTATCCTGCGCGCCAAGAATGCCAAGGATCGGCACCAGCACGATGTGACGGAACATGTCGCCATAGAGCGGCACCCACAGCCACAGGATGAACCACCAGCCGGTGACCGCCAGGATGAAGCCCACCGCGCCGCCCAGGATGCGGCTTTGCCAAACGTAATCGCCGCCAGAACGAGGCATGACGGCGATCAATCCTGCATATACGATGACTTCGAAGAAGATGAAGAGCGCGCTAACGATCAACGCATTGATCATCCCGCCCTCGAAGTAATACATCTGGCTGAAACTGTACAACCCCAGGGTGATGAGGTTGATCGAAAAGAACGCGTAGACGAACGCGTCCATGACCGACCACGAACGCACCAGGCCGGTCGCCTTACGCACGAACAAGTTACTCATGGGGAACCTCCTCCAAAGGATTGAGTACTGCGAGAATTATCTCGCCGCCTCGCCAGCGCAAAATGGATTTCGCGGTACTGCAAGATTTATCCTGCCGCCTCGCAAATGCGAAATGAATTTCGCGGTACTGCAAGAATTATCTCGCCGCCTCGCAAATGCGAAATGAATTTCGCGGTACTCCACAGTTCATAACACGCAACGCCCAAAAAAGTTAACCTGTTGTCAAAACGTAATTTTCGATCTTCCCGTTTCCCAGGACCACGAGCGCGCCGAGCAGCGTCCCCTGTTCGTACATCGAGCCGGGGTTGATGCACAGGGTTTTTCCGATGCGCGCCGCGCCGCGCCCCTCGTGGATGTGTCCATGCAAGCCGAGCAGGGGCTGGGTCTCCTCGATGATTTTACGCAGCGCAGTCGAGCCGACGGGTTTGAGCGCCTGTCCCGCCATTTTGGGGCGCAGATTCTCGTCCAGTTCCGGGGCTTCATCGAGACCGGACTTATACGGCGGCACGTGGATGTTGAAGACGGCGTTGCGCGGATTCCTGAGTTGGGAGATCATCGCTTCATACCGGACCTTGAGTTGGTCCTCGTCCTCTTCCCGGTGCGTATCCCAGGGCGTCCGGTTCGACCAGCCGGAGGCGATCATTTCGTGGAGTCCGTCGAGGGGAATCGTCTGCCCCTCGGCGTGGATCACGCTCCGGCTCGCGCGAACGATCTCATCCACCTCGTTCATATCGTCGTTGCCGGGGCAGCAGTACACCTTCATGCCAGCGCCGTCCAGTTTTTTGTCCGCCAGATCCATCCACTGCTGGACGACCTTGAGGACTTCGTTCGCAAAGATGCGATGGACGCGTTCCGGGTCCTTTTCGAGTTCGGCGATCTCGTCGGGGTTCGTGAGATAGGGATAATAGCCGCGGCTGCGGACGCGCTTGATCATGTCCGCGAGTTCGTCTTCGTTCGTGATCGGGAATTCCTGTTCGAGTAACGTGACCTTGTAATTCTTTCCGCCCTGATGAATGAACGGCACGACCGCCTTGCCCGTCATGTCGCCGCCGAGGATCAACACATCGGCTTCGTAGAATTTCCCTGCATTGAGAAACTTGCTCCAGCAAATGTCCGATCCGTGGATGTCGGTCGCAAAGAAGAGTTTGGTCACAGGCAAATCCTTCCCGTGCTGAATTGATCCGGCGCTACAATGAGCCGATTATACTCCCAATGGTTTTGGCAAATCCGAATTGCCTCACAAAAAAGCAACTTTGCGAAGTAGCGTTGCCTCAAAAGGATCGCCGGGTCTCTTTTATAATCGGACCATGCCAACAAACCTCCTCATCAACATTCTCGGCTGGACGGGTTCGGTCCTGTACCTGCTTGCGTATGCGCTGGTCTCTGCGAAGAAGACCGAGGGCGATTCGCTGCTTTATCAGGGCATCAACATCTTTGCGGGCATCCTGCTCGTGATCTATACGCTTGCCCTGGGCGCGTACGCCACGACGGGTCTCAATGCCGTCTGGGTTGCCATTGGTGTGTTCACGTTGGGGCGAAAATGGCTTATACGAAACTGATTCCGCGCCATACGCAGGGTTCACGCGTCGAAGAGATTTCACGCGGCGCTTCGCATTATCGCTTGACGATTCCTTCTGGAAAAGCGGGCGCGTACCGTCTCGCCCAACTTGATGACTATACGCTCCTCTCGAGACGACAATTCCCCCACCGCCTCGGACTTAACTTGAGCCTGCTCGCCAGAACCTCAAGCGACGCCATCCCCGGAACCTGGGGATTCGGATTGTGGAACGATCCGTTCGGGTTATCAATCGGTTTTGGCGGCAAGCCGTTCCGCCTGCCCGCCCTACCGAACACGGTCTGGTTTTTTGGGGCGTCGGAGGAGAATTATTTATCTTTCAAATCCTCCCGCGCAGAGCGGAGGGCGAAGCTCAAAGACGAAGCGCGCTTTGCCAACAGCGCTTCGTCTCCGATCTGTTCCGCTCAGCGCGATATACCCGCAAATGGATTCCTTGCACAATCCTTCCGTTCGCCGAGATTTCATCCGCTGTTGATCCTTGCGGGGATGGCGCTCCCTTTTTCGCGCAAGTGGACGCGGCGGTTGATGAGCCGGGTCATCGAGGAGAGTGGAATCGCCCTCAGCGTGGATCCGCGTCAATGGCACAGATACAGGTTGGAGTGGCGCGAGAACCGTATTTCCTTCGACGTGGATGAGGTTCAGGTGTTCAAGTCGGATGTGAGTCCAAATCCGCCTTTGGGTTTGGTCATTTGGATGGATAATCAATACGCGGCGTTCACCCCTGAAGGAAGGATCGGGTTCGGAGTGTTGGAAAACCCCGAACCCGCGTGGTTGGAAATCAAAGAGGTGGAAGTAGGTTAGAACGCCCAATAATTGGGAAGATAGATGCGCAGGAGCGCGTCAATGAGCAAGCCCAGCAAAATATAACCGCCGAAGCGACGGTTGTGCTGGAAGGCGAAGCCCGAAAACCACACGGGCCAGGCGGGCCAGCCTTCGGGGGCTTTTTCGGGTTTCGGTTCGTTCAAGACTTTGAAGAACTCGAGGGCGTCCTTGTAGGCGAGGAAGACGATCAGCATGGCGGGCGTGAAATAGCGCGTGACGAATACGAGGTACAGGATCACGGCGTAGATCGCGACGAGGGCAGCCTGGTCGGCTCGACGGGCAACGGCTTCGCCCGCGCGCACGGGGAATGTGCCGACGCCGCGCGCTTGGTCGTCTTCGCGCTTGTCAATGTGTTTGGCAACGTTGATGCTGGCAACGCCCAAACCATAAGGCACGCCTGCCAGCACTGCGTTCCACACGTTGGACATGACGATCTCCCGTCCGCTCACAAGGGCGAGGACGTAATACACGCCGCCGACAATGATCGGTCCCCATATCAGGAAGATGGACAGTTCGCCGATGCCCCAATATTTGAACGGGTAAGTGTAAAGCAGAAGGACCGCCGCGCCGAACGCAAACAGGGCAATGACGACAAGGTCGAACGAGGTGTTGAGAAGAGCCCAAACGCCCGCAAGGGCAGCAAGTGCGCCGCTGACGATGAACCATCTTAGTTGCTGCGCTTTGGTGAAGAAACCCTGCGCCAGCGGATGGACGCCGTATTGCGTGCGGAAGTAATTGCCGTTATCGAGACCCCGGTTGTAATCGGTGTAATCGTTGAGCAGGTTGTTCGTGCCGTGCGCGAGGAACAAGCCCAGGGTGAGAATGAGGAATGGACCCCACGCGAAGTACCCATCGCGCCAGGCAAGGATGCCCGAAATCACGCAGGAATACACGGTGACCAGCGTCACCGCGGAACGGGTGGCGATCAGCCATTTGGAAACAACGTCGAGCGCGTCCCACTCCTTTTTATCGTCCATCTTGATGAGTTGCCACGAGGCTTTCCGCCACATTGCGAAGTTGATGCGCATCGCTCTCTCCTTATAAGGTTGGTCGAACGGCAAATGCCGATTTTCAAGGTCTGATTGTGCAAAATTATACGACCAAAACGATCCTCCGAGTCCTCAGTCCGGGATTTAAACACACACGGGCAGGGAACGCCTGCCCGCGTAAAGCCGCTTTGCAAAATCCTATCGCCAGAAGTTCTGCGTGAACGGGATCAACCGAAGCGCAACGTCCAGCAACAAGCCGAACATGAAGAGCGAGCCGAACTTGCGGTTGTTGAAGAACGCATACCCGACGAAGTAAAGGGGCCAGCCGGGTTGTCCCTCGGGCCTGGTCTTCGGCTTGGGTTTCAGGAAGACCGGATAAACCTTTAGGAACAAGGGAATCGCGAAAAAGACGATCAGCATGACCGGCGTAAAGAATTTGACCGCGATCAGGTACACGGTGAAGAAATAAGGCGCGATCATCATCGCCAGCACCGCATAACGGGAGGCTTTTTCGCCGATCACGACCGGCAGGGTGTGAATGCCCTTCTCCCTGTCCATGTCGAGTTTGTCAATGTGCTTGCCGAAGATGACCGTGGTCACGCCGAAGACGTAGGGAAGGCTGGCAATGACGACGTTCCAGTTCCATTGTCGGGTCAACACGTAGTACCCGCCGCCGATCATCAACGGGCCCCAGACGACCAGCACGGCGAGTTCCCCCATTGCCATGCCCTTGAGGGGCCAGGTGTAGAACAGCAGGAAGAACGCGCCGAGTCCCAGCAATATCCAGGCGGTGGGGGTGAAGCCCGCGTACCAGATCAGGTACAAGCCCAGGGCGAGGGCGACCAGGGCGGTGACGGCGAAATAGGTCAGGTGTTGCCGCTGGGTCATCAAACCGCTGGCAATAGGCTGCGCGCCGTAGATATTGCGGTAATAGTTGTCCTTGTCCACGCCGCGCACGAAATCGGTGTAATCGTTGAAGATGTTGTTGCTGGCGTGCGCCATGATGAGACCGAACGCCAGCGCAAGCCAGGGAAGGAAATTGAACGACCCGTCGCGCCAGGCGAAAAGCCCCGCGAGAGCCGCAGAGATAAAGGTCATAATGAGAACCGCCGCGCGGGTGGAGATCAGCCATTTCGAGATCACATCGAGGCGATCCCATTCCTCCTTGGAGACTTCCGGGATCACGCTCAACGCTTTTTTCCACATTGCGATATTCATGGTAACGCTCCTCGATAAATTTTCGCGATTATAACCAATTCGCCGTCATCCGGGCGGTCTTCAGCGAAAAGCCTTTTGATAGGCGTTCAGGATTGCATCCCAGCGTCGGACGGCGTCCCGGTCAACCGTCTGGAATTCGGGATGCGCCTCGAACCACGCCAGCGAGCGGCGCACGCCTTCGCTCCATTTCACCCTGTACTCGAACTCCGGAACGAATCGTTTGATCTTGCCGTTGTCGAACACCACGCTGTTGGATTTATCGCCGATGAGACTCCCGACGGCGTGATCGTCGAAGCGCGCAATGAAATCGCTGGGGATGTGGATCACGTTCGGGTCCCGACCGAGAGCCTGATACGCTTCGAGATAGATTTGATCCCAACTGAGAACTTCATCCGACGTAATGTGAAAGGCTTCGCCGATGGCTTTTTTATTTCCGAGCAAGCCGAGCAGACCGACGGCGAAATCCGCGTTCCAGGTCAACACCCACAACGATGTGCCGTCGCCGGGGACGATGACGGGGCCGCCCTGTTTCATGCGGTCAACCAGGGTCCACGGATGCTGCCAACTGCCGTAGATGAACGGGATCTGCGAAGGTCCGTAGGTGTGCGAAGGGCGGACGATGGTGGCTGGGAATCCGTCTTCACGGTATTCCTTCATCAACAAATTTTCGCAGGCGATCTTGCCGCGCGAATATTCCCAAAACGGATTTTCCAGCGGCGTCTCTTCGGTGATGAGGTAGTTCCGCACCGGCTTCTGGTACGCGCTGGCGGAGGAGATGAACACGAACTGGTCGGTCTTTTCGCGAAAGAGGGAGAGGTCGCGTTCGATGTCGTGGGGGGAAAAGGCAACGAAGTCCACCACGGCGTCGAAGCGGTGACCAGCCAACAGCGTGGAAAGACGCGCAGAATCGGCGTGGACGTCCGCCTGTAGAACAGTCGCGCCTTCCGGCGGGGGAAACTTTTTCGAGAGCGAGCGATTCAAAAGAAAAAGTTCGTGACCGCGCTCCACGGCAAGTTCCGAACAGGCGGAACTGATGATGCCGGTGCCGCCGATGAAAAGAAGTTTCATCATCCTTCTCCCGGCTGCGGAACGGGTTGAGCGGGGGCGCGGTGCGCGACGATGTTCTCGACCCAGAAAATGACGAGCGCCAGCCAGACGATGCTGAAACCGATCAGGCGGGTGTGATCGAACGGTTCGCGGTAGATGAAAACGCCGATCAGGAATTGGATCGTGGGGGCGAGATATTGCAGGACGCCGACCATGTTGAGCGGAATTTGTTTTGCGGCGGAGGCGAACATGAGCAGTGGAATGGTGGTGACGATGCCCGCGCCGACGAGCAGGAGGTCCACCGTCAAACCGTCGCGCAGGAACGCGCCCGTGCCGTCGAATTGAACGACGGCAAGATAGACAAGCGCAATCGGAAAGACGATGCCCGTTTCGAGCGTCAATCCGTAGACCGAGCCGAGCGGCGAAAGTTTCTTCACCAAGCCGTACAAGCCGAAACTCACCGCGAGTGAAAGCGCGATCCAGGGCAGGCGTCCGTAGGTGAACGTGAGGTAGATCACGCCGACCGCGGCGAGCGCGACGGGGACCCATTGCATCGGGCGCAGGCGCTCGCGCAGAAAGACCACGCCGAACAGCACGCTGAGCAGCGGATTGATGAAATATCCCAAACTCGTCTCGACGATGAATCCCGCGTTCACACCCCAGACGTAGATCAGCCAGTTGACCGAAAGCAGAACGCCCGCAATCGAATAAATGCCGATGGTTTTGCGCTGAAACGCCACCGAGCGAAAATCCCTCCACTGGCGGGAGACGAGGATGTAAAGCGTCAGCAGGACGAACGACCAGCCGATGCGGTGTCCCAGCAGTTGGGGGGCTGGAACTTGCTGCAATAATTTCCAATAAATGGGGAAAAATCCCCACAGCGCGTATGCGGCGACGCCGCTCCAGATGCCTTTGTTCATAAACCTTCCTGAATGAATGTTCTTCGGAATTGACCGCCAAAAGGCAGCCCGATCAAACCTGTGGGATATTCAGAACGTCTCGATGGGCTGGCGTCCCGTGAAGCCCGCCTCCAACTCGTGCCAGAACTGGATGCTTGCTTCTCCGTATTTCCAACACAGGTATACCTCCCTGCCATTACGCAAGGCGCGGAAATCCACCAGACCGATCGTCACATCCTTGACCTCCACGCCCATATCCTGCAAACGATGGAGCAAGGCATACAGCCTGTCGAAATCGGGCAGGAGTTTGCTCAAGGTCGAACTGCCGCCGTTTCCCGCCGCCTTTTCCGCCATTTCCCATATTTCGGAGCGGCGCTCACGGATGCGCCTTCCTATCTCCATCAACTCCTCCACCATCGGGCGGACGACGGTCAACAATTCATTGGCTTCGCGGAGGGTATAGTATTGGGGCATGGAAGCCAGTATACCATTTGCGTTGACAGCGTTCTTAGGGTTCGTAAAAAAACAAGCTCCCAAGCAATCCCCACTTTGCAGGAAAATCTATGGCAACAGGAGATTGCTTCTCGAAGACTCGCAACGACATGAGGGAAGTTAATAATTTACTGACCCTAATCTACTTACTTGCTTACCCGCTTAGACCGCCAACGCGGTATATCCTTTTTTCTTCACTGCCGCGATGATCTGCCCATCGGTGAGTTTTGATTCGTCGTATTCGACAACCATCTCCAGTTTGCGATAACTGGCATTGATCTCCTTCACGCCTTCGAGCGAATCTTCGAGGGATTCGAGTTTCATCGCGCAGTTGGAGCAGGTCATATCGGGAACTTTGAAGGTTTTTTTGATCATGATCATCTCCCCCCTCTCCCACTTTGGGAGAGGGGTTGGGGTGAGGGAGGGGTTATTCGAATATTATCTGCCCGGTGTACATGCCCATCGAGCAGGTGAAGAAGAGCGTCGAGCCTGCCTCCTGGGCGGGGATGTTCACTTGAACCGTGCCTGTGGCGGGAAGCAGTTCGTAATAATTCAACTTCGGGATGACGAAATCGCGCGCGCAGGAGTAGGTTTCGTCTGTGACGAGGTTCAGGGTCAGGTCTTTACCGGCGGGGGCTTTGAGGAGAGTGGGAAAGTATCCGCTGTTTTGGACGTTGAGGACAAGTCCGTCATTCGCGAGTTGGGGGGAACTGGCTTGAGCGGAGGCAAGGCTTTCGGACGGGAACAGGTTGCGGGTCAGGTTTTGAAGCGAGTACGGAGAGCCGATCAAATTGAGTCCGCTGTCGAGGGTCATAAATCCCAGGATCAACACCACGGCGGCGACGAATCGCATGAAGAATTTTTCGAGGCGCGCGCCGAGTTCGGTGGTCAAGTAAGCGACGATGAAGAAGACCGGGCTGGTGCCGAGTGTGAACGCGAACATGAGCGCCGCGCCCATCGCGATGCTGCCTGTGCCGAGCGCCGCTGCCATCATGGCTTGAGTCACGCCGCAGGGAATGAAGACGGTGAGGAAACCGAGGAAGATCGGTGTGGCGAAATCAGGATAATGGCGAGATTCATCCCTGCGCGCCGTTCTGCGGATGTAGCGTGTGATGAATTTGGGCGGCTCGATGGAAAAGTAACGGAAGATCGGGTGGACGTTGAACATGCGCAGCGCGTTGCCAACCATGAAGACGCCGATGGCGATGAGGAGAACGGCGCGCGAAATGGGGCTGAGGGTGAGATACGAACCGAGCCAGCCAAGCAGCGCGCCGAGCAGGGTGTAGGCGATCAACTTCGAAACGAGGAAGAGAAAGATGGGCGTTGCGCTGTTCGTGCGCGGCTGCGCCTTCCGCTTTGCCTTTCTGGGCTGCGCGGCATGCGCGACGTAGTCCTGCTCGATCTGATGCGCGAGCGAACTGGCAAGCAGACCGCCCTGCACGGCGAGACAACTCAAGCCGCCGGTGGTGAGTCCGGTGACGAACGCGACGAATATCTGGTTCATCACGCCGGAGTCCCTGGCGATGTTCACGGTTTGCGAATCCGGTTGAAAGGCGAGCATCCCGATGGCGATGGCGACCAGAACGATGCCGAGGGTGAGGAGGATAACGGGGTCAATGGGTGGGGGTTGTTTGTTGGGCATGGGTGAGGGGAGGGGTGGAGGAGTGGATAAGTGGAAAAGTAAACAAGTACACAGGTAGACACGTGTTTACCTGTGTACCTGTTTACCTGTTTACCTGTCCTGTGTACCTGTGTACCTGTATAACTTCGCTACACCTTTACTTTTCGAAGTCTCAAACTATTCGTCACCACGAACACGCTGCTGAATGCCATTGCGCCAGCCGCAAGCATCGGGTTCAAATAACCGAGCGCGGCGGCGGGGATCAGGATCACATTGTAGAAGAACGCCCAGAACAGGTTTTGTTTGATCGTCCTCAACGTTTTGCGAGAAAGGTTGATGGCGCGCGCAACCCCGCGCAGATCGCCGCTCATTAACGTCACGGGCGCGGCTGCCATTGCCACGTCGGTGCCGGTGCCGATCGCAATGCCCACATCGGCTTGCGCGAGCGCGGGGGCGTCGTTGACGCCGTCGCCGACCATGGCAACGATATTGGAGATTGGAGAATTGGAGGATTGAAGTTTTTTCACTTCGGACGATTTGCCTTCGGGAAGAACTTCTGCAAGCACCGTGTCCACGCCGACCTGTTTTGCGATCGCTTCGGCGGTCTTCTGGTTATCGCCCGTGATCATCGCCACCTTCAAGCCCATGCGATGCAGTTCGTCAATGGCTTCCTTCGAGCCGTCCTTGATCGTATCGGCGACCGCGATCACGCCCGCCACACCATCGTCAATGGCAACGAGCATGGCGGTCTTGGCTTCGGATTGCAGGCGGGAGACGTCGGACTCGAGCCCGTTCAACGAGAAGCCGCGCTCCTGCATCATGCGGAGGTTGCCCACCGCGACGCTTCTTCCCTCGACCTCAGCCTGAACGCCATGCCCAGCCTCCGCCTTGAACCCGGCCGGTTCCGCCAACGTCAGCCCGCGCGTCGTCGCCTCCGCCCAGATCGCCTCGCCAAGCGGATGCTCGCTTCCCCTTTCGACGCTTGCCGCAAGCCGCAGTAGTTCGTCCACTTTCCACTTTCCACTCACCACCACGTCCGTGACCGCAGGCTGCCCCTTGGTGATCGTTCCCGTTTTATCGAGAACCACCACGTTGACCTTGCCGGCGCGTTCCAACGCCTCGCTGTTGCGGAAGAGGATTCCAACCTCCGCGCCCTTGCCGGTTCCCACCATGATGGCGGTCGGCGTGGCGAGTCCCATCGCGCACGGGCAGGCGATGACCAGCACGGCGACCATGTTGATGAGCGCGTGAGTAAATGGAGGATTGGAGAATTCGTAACCCGTGAATTGCGGGACGATGAAATACCAGACGGCAAACGTAACCAGGGCAATGACGATCACGATCGGCACGAACACCGCCGAGACCTGATCCGCCAGTTTTTGGATCGGGGCTTTGCTTCCCTGCGCATCCTCCACCAGTTTGATGATCTGCGCGAGCGCGGTCTCCCTGCCGACCTTGGTGGCTTCGAATTTCAACATGCCCAGTTTGTTCAACGTCGCGCCGATGACCGGGTCGCCGGGCTTCTTTTCGACGGGGAGCGATTCGCCCGTGAGCATGGATTCGTCCACCGCGCTTCGGCCGTCAACGACCACGCCATCCACAGGGATCTTCTCGCCGGGCTTGACCAAAACAATGTCCCCGACGCGCACGTCGTCTATCGAGACCTCAGCCTCCGCCCCGTCACGAATGACGCGGGCGGTCTTGGCGCGCAGTCCCATCAGTTTTTTGATCGCCTCGGAGGTGCGTCCCTTGGCGCGGGCTTCGAGGAATTTCCCAAGTTTGATGAGGGTGATGATGACCGCCGCCGTTTCGTAATAGACGTGTCCCTCCAGCCAGCCGAAGGTGATCGGCAGGGAGTAGAGGAACGCGGCGGAGGTGCCCATGGCGATCAATACGTCCATGTTGGCGGACTTGTTGCGCAGCGCCTTGAACGCGCCGATGTAATACTGCCAGCCCACGTAGAACTGCACGGGAGCGGCGAGCGCAAGCATCAGCCAGTTCGTCCACGCGGCGGGGGTACGAGCCATGCCCTCCATGCCGGACATCGAGTAAAAGAAGTCGGGCAGGAGGTTGAAGTCGCGCGCCATGGCGAAGAGGAACAGCGGAACGGTGAAGATCAAACCGATGACGAGCAGCCGCCATTGTTCGTTGATCTCGTGTTCGCGCGCTTTGGCTTCGGCGTCCTCCGCTTCACCGCCGAGTTCGACCGCTTCGAATCCGGCGGAGGCGACCGCGCGGCGCAGTTCCGCCTGCGTGACGATGGTGGGAACGTATTTGACGCGCGCTTTTTCCGTGGCAAAGGTCACAGTGGCTTCCAGCACGCCGTCCAGTTTTGCCAAAGCCTTTTCGAGCCGCCGCGCATCGTTGTCATCGGACAGGCGCTTGATGACCAGGTCCGCTTCGCCGGTGGCGACGCCGTAACCGGCGCGGTTGACGCGCTCGATGAAATCGGGCAAGCCCAGTTTGGCGGAGTCGAAATCCACAGTGGCGCGCTCGGAGGAAAGATTCACAACCGCGTTTTGCACGCCGTCGAGTTTCTTCAAGTTGCGCTCCACTGTGGCGACACAGTTCGCGCAGGTCATGCCGGTGATGGGAAGGGTGAGTTGTTTGGTATTGGTCATAATATAGTCAACCCGCGTAGGACGCGTTCTCTAACGCGCCCCAATCCGACGTTAGAGAACGTCGGTTACGCTACAACGCGATCAACCCCTCGGCGGGATAGTTGATCTCCGCCAGCAGCGCCTTGATCTTTTCTTCGCTTGCGGGAGTGTCGAAGGTGATCTCGACCTTTTTCGTATCCAGATCCGCTTTCACGGCTTGGACGCCCTGCAACTCGCCCACTTCCATTTCGATGGTGTGGGTGCAATGCCCGCAATGGATCGCGGGAACGGAATAAGTAACTGTTGTCATGGGGGTACTCCTTTTTTGATTTACGATTTACGATCGGTAATTGATCTTTCCGATCTGCTCATTTCGACCGGCAGACTATCAGACTACGAGACTATCCGACCATCAGACTATCCGACTATCCGACCATCAGACTATCCGACCATCCGACTATCCGACCATCAGACTATCCGACCATCCGACCATCCGACTATCCGACTATCAGACTATCAGACTATCAGACTATCCAACTATCAAACCTTCGTAGACATCTCGAACACTTCGGTAATTTCCTTCAACACCTTCTCGCGTTCCTTTGCATTGTTCCCTTTGATGGCCGTGATGACGCAGGAATTGAGATGATTTTCGAGGATCTGCGCGCTGACCTTGTTCAACGCGGCGTCAATCGCCTGGATCTGGCGGATCACGTCAATGCAATACGCGTCCTCCTCCACCATGCGGATCACGCCGCGCAGGTGTCCTTCCACGGTTTTCAATCGCCTGAGTGTGTTTTCGTTTTCCATGGTCGCCTCCAACCTATAGATAAGGCTCGCCGCTTTTCTCTTACCCCCCCCCAGGGGGGATGGGTACGCCAAATCATACTCCCCCAATGGCATTCAGTCAATATGACAATCATCACTGACTTACGCCAATTTGAGTACGCAAAAAGAGCCTGCGCTAACTCGCAGACTCTCGAAACACTCTTGCGCGGTAAGCGCGATCTACTCGTATAGTTTCTGATACAGCGCCTGGGCGAATTCCATCATCTCCGGCGAATCGGAGGATTGTACGGTCGTCCGGCTCCCGGTTCCGAAAAATGTCAACGTCACGGTCATGCGGTCCGAAACGTTCTTCGGGTCGGAGGCGTCGAGCGTGATCTGCCCGTAGCGCGCAACCCAGTCATCGAACTGTGCGCGCTGTTCCGGGGTAAGCAGGGCGGAAAATGCGCTCATGCGTCCAGCCTCCTGGGAGTTGCACCGATTTCCATACACCTCGCCCGAAAGGAAGACGGTCAACCGGTCGCAAAAGCCGGCGATGCCGCCGTCGCGCGCCCAGGTCAGGGCAAGGGTGGCGGGCTGGATTCGATTCCCATCTTCGCTGACGTGATATTCGTATTGGTTCCCCTTTGCCTCAAGTACGATAATGCGCCCCGGCGTGATGATTTCGGCGCACATCACCTCGGGCAGCGCAATGCCGAGACAGGCATCTGGAAACTCCACCGGTTCATTGCTGACGACGGAAATGTCATCGGCGTTCGATTCCAGATTGTCTGCCAATTGCCGGGCGAGGGCAGCCTCGATGATGGAACCGGACTCCATATTGCCGGCGATGACGACCTGGCTTCCGATCTCGTTGGTGCGGACTTCGTAGCGTTTCCCATCCGCTTCGAGGATGATCCTGTATCCCTCCACGAGCGCCTGCGTACACATTACGCCGGGTCGCTGCACACCGAGACAACCGTCGGGCCAGGTCACGGATTCAGTGGAGATCAAAGCGATTTGGTCAGCGGGCAGGCTCAAGGTCCGGGAAAGATGCGTGACCGCCGCCTCCTGCGCGGGAGTCAAGGTCACAGACGAATTGTCGTTCGGGTAGGAAGGGCTTGGATAGGATGGATTCGGATACGAATCGTCGGTTGGACTCGGGGGTTGTTCTGTTGACCGCGGCGCACAGGCGGTCAATATCCAGATCAAAATTAAAATTTTCGAAAGTGTTTTCATTCGTACTCCTTTGTTGAAGGGACGAACCCATCGGAGGGTTTGTTCCGAAAAAACTGTATAATCGCCGAATGCGTTATCGAACTCTCATACTCGCTTCCATAATTCTAACCGCCTGCGCGCCGAAACCGGACCCGAATGTGCAAATACAGGTTGCGGTCATGCAGACCGTGGCGGCGATTCCCACTGCGACGGCGCTGCCGTTTTCCACCCCCCTCCCCACCTCGACGCCGTTCGACCTGAAGGGCTTGTTCTGCGAATATCAGTTCTGTGTAGGGCATCCTGTGGACATGGCGTTCTTCGACGTGAGCGCGCAGAAGAATCCCGCCTCGCCCAGCACGTATTCGCAAGGGCTGATCGCGGCGTTCAACGCGAACCTTTTCATTCAGATGATCTGGCAATTCGCGCCGGGGACCGCCGATCCACAGTTCATGCTCGATTTGATCCTGGACGACGTGGATACACGCGTCGGCGCCCCCGACGTGAAACTGTTCCGCGATATGAACGTGATCTTCACCCCGATCACTTCGACGGCGACTCCCGTCCTGCCGTTCGGCGCGGCGGGAGCATGGATCTGCGGCGAACGCGCCTTCGCGTGGAAAACCTACAGTCCGCAGGCGGAGAACACACAGGCGTTGTTCGACCAGGCGCTGGAGCGTTTTCGGTGCGATCGGTAGGAAGGGAGATCCTTCGCAGGCTCAGGGCAAGAGGGGAAGGTGGAGAGTGGAAAGTAGAAAGTGGAAAGGGAGAAGGAGGGAGGGAGAAGGAAGACCCTTCGCAGGCTCAGGGCAAGAGTGGAAAGTGGAGAGTGGAAAGTGGAAAGGGAGAAGGAGGGAGGGAGAAGGAAGACCCTTCGCAGGCTCAGGGCAAGAGGGGAAGGTGGAGAGTGGAAAGTGGAAAGGGAGAAGGAGGGAGGGGGAAGTGGACGGGCGGAGGGGGCTTCGTCCGCTTTTTTGTTCTTTGCGGCGGAAGCGCCTGGCGCAGACAGAGGACGCTTGGTACGCGGCCGGGGATTGCCGGGGTTTCTTGACTTTTGCCTTTGGGTGGCTATAATGCAGTTCAGCGGACGGTTTTTGCATTTTAGTTCGAACTCGCCCTGGTAGTTGAAGGGATAGGGAATTGACCCTATCGCGACTACGGGGAGGGAGAGGGCGAGCCTCTCCCTTACCCACAGTGTATATTAACTTATGTCCTTATCATCAATTTCCATCGTTTATCGCTGCGTTCCCTTACTCTGGAGATTGCTATGAAGAAGGTTCTCATTATCTCTGCCATTAGTTGTGCATCTGTTCTCTGCATCGCCCTCATCGTTGCTACGTTTCTCTTTTTCTCCGCCGCCAGAGAAGTGGCTCAACAGGAATTCACCCCACTCAATATTACGCCAGAGAAACTACCTTTCGCTGTGTCTCCAAGTCCGCAGTCTCCAGGCATAATCTACGATCTCGCCTTTATCAAGGTTCTCGCTGTCGGATATAGCGACGACGCTGACCCTGAAGAGGATGGACTTTCCATCGATGTCGTGTTCTATGACAGTGCAAGCCAGCCGATTAATTTCCGCAGCGTCCCTATCACGATTCATATCCAGATTTATGCATATCAGGACCCTCTTGATGCCTTGGAGAACAGAAACGCCGAATTGATATATGAAGGTAGCGTTAGTTTAGATCACTCTATGGCTATCGGCGAGATGTTCGGCAGGTACATTCGTATCCCATATAGCGAAATTGGGGCAGCCCCAAATCATCATACACCCTTCGGGACGCTCAAGGTTACTGTTGATACACCTGCACAGGGGTCTTTCTCCGCATCCCAAGATGGTGTGCAAATCTATGTACCCAAGCCATGATTTCTCATGATACGATCCGCTCATCTTTTTTGGACACATGCCAAACACAGCGTCCTAAGAAACCAGAATCGGCGGGAAAATGTCATTTTGAGACATCCTGAGTAGACGCTCCTTAAACCAAAAAAGACGCCGCCGCGCTTGACACCTCCTCCCTTCCGCTTTTCCTTGTCACCCGCCTGCCGCAAGCGTATAATCGCCTCCAGCAGGATGTCTTTCACAAGTCCCGTGACCTTCAATGTCCAAATCGCGCCTCGCTCCTTTCCGCCGCATCAATCCTTATTCGTTGGACTAACAAACTCATCGCTCGTTTGGGTTTGATCTCTCTTTACGGTCTTCTGACGTAGCGTTCCGGGTTGCGTCGCATCGAGCCTGCCGAAATCAAGGATACGCTGACGCCATATCATCCCGCAGCGCAGCGGAGTGGACGTCCCAAGCAAGCTCATTCTAATAACGCGAGCCGTTGGCACGCACGCAACAAAGATAATCGTTTTGAATACAGCAAAATTGGGTCTTGCAAAACATACGGCGTAGCCGTATA
>SZPG01000036.1 GCA_030263595.1 Chloroflexi bacterium CFX6 | reverse complement strand
GACGCACAAAGCGCGTGATGTCCGTCTCGACGCCCAATTTCATCAAGGCGTACTTGGCGAATTGTTTGTAGGTCAGTCCCATGCGCACGTCTTCGTCCAGGTCCCAAGATAGCACCAGCATCTTGATGGCAGTATCACTTTATGATATTATTACAGCGTGGATCGCAAACACCGCAAAACTCTGGAAGCCATTTTCGAAAAGCCGGAGCGAGCCAATATTGCCTGGCGAGATGTCGAAGCTCTCTTTATGGCTTTGGGCGCGGAAATCTCAGAAGGTAGTGGTTCACGAGTGCGAGTTGCGTTGAAAGATGTTCGGGCTGTGTTTCATCGTCCGCATCCGCGCAAGGAAACCAACAAAGGCGCAGTCAAATCGATTCGCCGGTTTCTGGAAGCGGCAGGAGTCAAGCCATGATGGAATATAAAGGATATATCGGTAAAGTGGAACTGGATGAGGAAGCGGGCATTTTGTACGGGGAAGTGATCAATGTCCGGGATGTGATTACGTTTGAAGGGGAAAGTGTCGATGAAATTCAAAAGGCGTTTCGAGAATCAGTAGATGATTATCTCGATTTCTGTGCACAACGCGGCGAGTCACCGGAGAAGCCATTTTCCGGAAAATTCGTGGTTCGCTTGCCTGCTGAGTTGCATCGTGAAGTCTATATTCAGGCAAAGTTGAAGGATAAGAGTCTCAACAGTTGGGTTACCGAAGTCTTACAGAGAGCACTTAGGAACCAGTAGAGTCTTAAGGTCAAAGAGCCAGCTAACCCAGCATCCTCAGAAACCGTCCCATCAGGAGCGCCTCAGATGTCATCCTCCGAGGCGCTCTTTTTTGGAAGACAAGCTCGATCTTCCCATCCAAGTCATAAAATCGTTGAATATCTGACCAGGGATTAAATGCAAAGCAGGCGTTAGACGCCTTCGGCAGCGCCCATTACGCGCTCTCGTGAAGTACTGATAATGGATAAAAACACAAAGAAGAGGACAAAACAAAAAACGGCTTCGTCGTTGGAAGCCGTTCTTTTTTACACCTGCGGCAAATTCCTCCGCAGGATATTGTACATGGGTAGCGCCTTGACCGCCCCCTCCACCACGCAGGTCATGGGATTATCCACGAGATAGGCGGGGATGCCGAGCGATTTCGTCAGCAGTTTATCAACCCCGCGCAGGAGCGCGCCGCCGCCGCACAACGCCACGCCGCGGTCAATGATGTCCGCAACGAGTTCGGGCGGCGTCTTCTCGAGCACGCGGCGACCGGTCTCGATCACCAGTTTCAACGGTTCCTGCAAAGCCTCGACGATCTCGCCCGTCGTCAACGTGACAGGACGCGGCAGACCGGTGACCTGATCCTGCCCCTGCACCTCCATGCTGTTCTCGGTATCCTGCGGAACGGCGGCTCCGATCTTGACCTTGAGATGCTCCGCCGTCACCTGGCCGATCGTCACCCCATACTTCCTCCGCACGTAATTGACGATGGCTTCGTCGAGTTCCAGCCCGCCGGCGCGCAGGGTCTCCGCCGAGACGATGCCGTACATCGCCATCACCGCGGCTTCCGTGCATCCCCCGCCCAGGCAGATGACCATGTTCCCCGAAGGCGAACCGATCGGAAGGTCCACGCCCAGAGCCGCCGCCAAAGGTTGCTGGATGAGGGACGCGTCGCGGCTTCCCGCCTCCAGAACTGCCTCGTAGACCGCGCGTCGCTCCACGCTGGTAACGCCATAAGGCACCGAGACCATCACGCGCGGACGGAAGATGCGCATGGATCCGCTCACGCGCTGGAGCAGGTAGGAAAGGAGCGTTTCGGTGATCTCGTAATCGGCGATGACCCCGTTCTTCAAGGGGCGCGCCACCTCGATGCTTTCGGGGACGCGCCCGTACATATCGCGCGCCTCCTGCCCCACCGCCACCATCTTCTGGTCATCCACTTCGATGGCGACGATGGTCGGTTCGTCCAACAGCACCTGCGAGCCGTCGGCGAGGCGCGTGAACATGGTCCCCAGGTCTATGCCCAGGTCTTTAGAGAACATTGCCACTGGCTTTTCCGTTTTGATCGAAGGATTCGGGCATTCGCACCAACCGCAGCCGGCTACATTGATTCATCCTGCTCGGTGATGGGCGCCCCAGCCCTGCGATAGCGGCGCACCGCATCGAGGCGCAGGTTGGAGCGGCGCAGGGCGGCTTCCATGAGAAGATAGGTATCCTGGTCTTCGGGCTTGCTATTGGCGAGCGCCTCCTCGGCGCGTTTCTTCGCGGCTTTGGCGCGTACGATGTCAATCTCTTCGACGTTCTCCGCCGCGTCCGCCAGAATGGTCACGATGTCCGGCTGGACCTCCGCGACGCCGCCCGCCACGGTAAACAATTCCTCCATCCCCTGGCGACGGATCCTGATGACGCCGTATTTGAGGATGGCAAGCACGGGAGCGTGATGCGGCAGGATGCCCATTTCGCCAGCCGCGCCCGGCAGGACGACGATATCCACGTCGCCCTGGAAGACAGTGCGGTCCTGGGAAATAATTTCGCAACGTATGGTCATTACGCGCCCTTCGAGATCTTGTCCGCTTTTTCGCGCACGTCCTCGATCGTGCCAGCCATCATAAACGCCTGTTCGGGGAGGTCGTCGCATTTGCCGTCCAGGATCTCGCGAAAACCGCGCACGGTATCGCTCAACGGCACGTAACGACCGGGGATTCCCGTAAAGCGCTCCGCCACGAAGAAAGGCTGGGAGAAGAAACGTTCGATCTTGCGCGCCCGCGCCACGACCAGTTTGTCGTCCTCGCTCAACTCGTCAATGCCGAGAATGGCGATGATGTCCTGCAGGTCCTTGTAACGTTGCAGGATGCGCTGTACTTCGCGCGCGGTGCGGTAGTGATCCTCGCCCACGATGTTGGGATCGAGGATTCGGGAGGTCGAAGCGAGCGGATCCACGGCCGGGTAAATGCCCTTCTCCACGATGGAGCGTTCGAGCGCGATGGTCGCGTCGAGGTGCGTGAACGTCGCCACCGGCGCGGGATCGGAGTAATCGTCCGCAGGCACGTACACCGCCTGCATCGAAGTGATCGAGCCGGTGCGCGTGGAGGTGATGCGCTCCTGCAATTCACCCATCTCCGTCGCGAGCGTCGGCTGGTATCCCACTGCGGAGGGCATGCGCCCGAGCAGCGCCGATACCTCGGAGCCGGACATCGAAAAGCGGAAGATGTTGTCAATGAAGAGCAGAACGTCCCTGCCCTGGTCGCGGAAATATTCCGCCATCGAGAGCGCGGTGAGCGCCACGCGCAGGCGCACGCCCGAGGGTTCGTTCATCTGCCCGTAGACCATCACGGTATCCTTCATCACGCCCGACTCGAGCATCTCGCGATAGAGTTGCGTGCCTTCGCGGGTGCGTTCGCCCACGCCCGCGAACACCGAGTTGCCCTCGTGTTCCGTGGCGACCGAACGGATGAGTTCCATGATGATGACGGTCTTGCCGGTGCCGGCGCCGCCGAAGATGCCCGTCTTGCCGCCTTTGGTGAACGGCGCGATCAGGTCAATGACCTTGATGCCCGTCTCGAACACATCCACGCGGGTGGCTTGTTCCGCGAACGACGGCGCGGGACGATGGATCGGGTAACGAATATCGGCTGTCACTTCGCCTTTTTGGTCAACGGGATTTCCCAGCACGTTGAAGATGCGCCCAAGCGTGGCAGGCCCGACGGGAACCAGGATCGGCGCGCCTGTGGCGATCGCCGGAACGCCGCGTCGCAGGCCGTCGGTCGCGTCCATCGCCACCGTGCGCACCCAGTTATCGCCGATGTGTTTTTGCACTTCCAGAACGAGCGGTTCCTTTCCGGGACGTTCGACATGCACCGCCTCGAAGAGTTCGGGAACTTCGCCCTCGGGGAATTCCACGTCCACCACACCGCCGAGAATTTGCGCCACACGGCCCATTTTGTTTGCCATGACTTTTCCTCCAAATTATTTCGCGGCGAGCGCTTCGGCGCCGCCCACAATATCCAGAATATCGTTCGTGATCGCCTGCTGGCGAACCTTGTTATAAGCCAGTTGCAACGCGCCGACCAGTTCCCTGGCGTTCTCTGTGGCGTTGCGCATGGCGATCATGCGCGCGGCGTGTTCGCTGGCTTGCGATTCCAGCACAGCCTGGTAGATCTGCAAAGCCGTAAAGCGCGGCGCCATTTCGTCCAGGATTTCCTGTTGTTCGGGCTCGTATTCGTACGCCGCCGCAGGTCCCGCCTGGTGTTCGCCAAAGTCCTCCACCAGACCCTCGCGCGTCGCCACCACGAGAGGCAGCAGTTTCTTCACAGTGGCGACCTGCCGCGCCATGCTGATGAAGTCCGTATAGATCAAATATACCTCGTCCGCGTTGCCTTCGAGGTATTCGTCCACCACGAGCCGCCCGATCGCGGAGACGGGCCCGAATTTCGGCGTGGGAGGCAGGTTGCTGAAATCCGCCAGCACCGGCTTGCGGAGGCGCAGGAGCAGGTCGCGTCCCTTGCGCCCCACGGTGATGTATTTCACCGGCACGCGATATTTATCGAAGTTCTTCAACACGTAGCGGATGATGTTGGTGTTGTACGCGCCAGCCAGTCCGCGATCCGCCGTCATCACAATGACGAGAGCCGCTTTCGGGTTGGGACGTTCCGTCAACAACGGATGCAGGGCAACGTGTCCGGGTTGAGCCGTGACGTGGGTCAGCACCTGCCAGGCTTTGGTCGCGTACGAACGGGTGGCGGTCAGAGCCTGAATCGCCTTGCGCACCTTCGCCGCGCTCACCGCCTCCAGCGCGCGCGTCACCTGCGAGATGTTTCTGACACTCTTGATGCGAAGTCGCATCTCACGAGCGGAAGCCATTATTGCGCCTGCCAGGTGTTTCGGAAGGCGTCCAGCGCCTTCGTGAGGTTCACACGGTTGTCGTCCGTGATCATTTTCTTTTCCTCGATGTTCCTGCCGATGTCGGGATGCGAAACTTCCATGTACTTGAGCAGTTCCGCCTGCCATTGCGCCATCTTTTCGACCGGGACACCGTCGGCATAACCGTTGGTGCCGGCGAAGATCACGATCACCTGTTCGGGAAGCGACATGGGGGAATACTGCGGCTGCTTGAGGATCTCCTGCATGCGTTGACCGCGACCGAGTTGCTGCTGCGTGGCTTTGTCGAGGTCCGACGCCATCAACGCGAACGCGGCAAGTTCGCGGTACGCCGCCATGTCGAGGCGCAGGCGTCCTGCCACTTGTTTCATGGCTTTGGTCTGCGCGTCGCCGCCCACCCGCGAAACCGAGATACCAACGTTCACCGCAGGACGGATGCCCGCATTGAACAGGTTGGACTCGAGATAGATCTGCCCGTCCGTGATCGAGATGACGTTGGTCGGTATGTATGCGGATACGTCGCCGAGCAGGGTCTCGATGATGGGCAGCGCGGTGAGCGACCCGCCCGTACCGTTGACCTTGACCAGTTTGTGATCGTCGGGGTTATCCATGCGCTTGCGGGCTTCCTCGGCTTCGTCCTTCGATATGGGACCTGCATATACCTTCCCGTCCACGCCGTCCTTTTCGGAGGCGAGCGGTTCGCCGAAGTCCTTCCTCGTGATCACGTATTTATTTGCCAGTCGCGCGGCGCGTTCGAGCAGGCGCGAATGCAGATAGAACACGTCGCCGGGATACGCCTCGCGTCCGGGCGGGCGGCGCAGCAACAGGGAGACCTGTCGGTACGCCCACGCGTGTTTGGATAGATCGTCGTAGATCACCAGCGCGTCGCGTCCCGTCTCCATGAACTCCTCGCCGATGGCGCAGCCGGAATACGGAACGATGAACTGCAACGCGGCGGATTCATCCGCGGACGCCGAGACGACAATGGTATGTTCCATCGCGCCGTAACGCTCGAGGATGCCGACCGTGCGCGCCACCGCCGCCTTCTTCTGACCGATGGCGACGTAGATGCAGATCAGATCCTTGCCCTTCTGGTTGATGATGGTGTCGAGCGCAATGGCGGTCTTGCCGGTCTGGCGGTCGCCGATGATCAACTCGCGCTGTCCGCGACCCACCGGGATCATCGCGTCAATGGATTTGATGCCCGTTTGAACCGGCGTGTCCACGTCCTGCCTTTGCACCACGCCGGGCGCGATGCGCTCGATGGGACGGAACCCGGTCGTCGAAATGGGTCCTTTGCCGTCAATCGGCTCGCCCAATGCGTTGACCACGCGTCCGATCATCGCGTCGCCCACCGGCACCGAAGCGATGCGTCCCGTGCCGCGCACGGTCATCCCTTCGACGATGCCGCCGTAATCGCCCATCACGATCACGCCGACGCTTTCCTTTTCGAGGTTGAACGCGGTGCCCATCACCCCGTTCGCGAACTGCACGAGTTCCTGCGCCTGCACGTTTGCAAGCCCCTTCACGCGCGCGATCCCGTCGCCCGCCTCCACCACCGTGCCAATATCGCTGACGCTGAGTTCCGGTTCGAATCCCTCGATCTGCTTCTGCAAATCACTCGTGATTTGCTGGATCAGGTCTGTCATTATTCCTCCGCAAAAAGATACTTACAAGAACCCGGATAAGCGTGTTATCCGGGTATATGTGTGATTTTCCATCGGCGCCCTCTTCGTGAGGAGCGGCACAAGCGAACCAATGATACCTGAAAGCCCCTGCATTGTCTAGTTACAAAGTTTTTTGTCTTAAAAACCCTTGTCATTCGGCGGGCATGGTATATACTCACGCGCAACACACTTCGAGGAGCAAAACATGTCCGTCGCCCGCCGCATCAAACGTTTTTGGAAAGTGGCTGTTCTCGCAAACATCAAGGACGACTCGCAACCCAAACCGGAGGGCGTTCCCCCGGATGCCTTTGCCGACTTCGATCATATCGAGACGGTGGATGCGATTCGCGCGGCAATCGAAACTGACGGCCACGCAACCGTCTTTATCCAGGCTGACGCCGACCTCCCCTACGCCCTGCGAGACGCAAAGCCCGACATCTGCTTCAACATCGCCGAGGGACTCGGTGGAGACGCGCGCGAGGCGCAAGTTCCCGCCCTGCTGGAAATGCTCCGCATCCCCTACACCGGCTCGCGCGTGCTGACCAACGGCATCTCCCTCGATAAGACCCTGACCAAACGCATCTGGCGCGACCGACGCCTGCCCGTCGCCCCGTTCCAGGAATTCAACTTCGGCGACGAACCGCTCCGCCCCGAACTGAAATTCCCTCTCTTTGTCAAACCGGCGCGCGAAGGCACCGGCATGGGCGTGGATTTGAAAGCCATCGTCAAGAACGAAAAGGAGATGCGCGAACGCATCATGTACATCGTCAACACATACCAGCAGCCCGCCCTCGTCGAGACCTTTCTTCCCGGGCGCGAATTCACGGTCGGCGTCATCGGGCGGCCGGACGCAAAACTGTATTCGCGCCACCCCGAATGGTACGAAAAGGACGGCTTCCATCGCTTCCCGGTTCTCGAGCTGGATAGTTCGCGCTCCGTGACCCCGAACATCTACAGCCAGGCTGCGAAATCGAAGGACGTCGGCGAGGAGGGCGCGCCGGGCTACGTCTGCCCCGCAAACATTGACCCCGAACTCGACAGGAAACTCAAACACTTCGCCCTGCGCGCCCATCAATTGCTTTATGCGCTCGACGTTTCGCGCACGGATATCCGCCTCGATGAAGAAGGCAACCCGCGCCTGCTCGAAATCAACACCCTGCCCGGCCTCACCCCCAACTACAGCGACCTCTGCCTGCAAAGCGCGGCGGAGGGGATTCGCTACGAGGATCTGATCCTGGAAATCCTCTATCTCGGCGCCTCACGCTGGGGCATGATCGAACCGCGCGAGATCTCGCACGATATGGGCAGGAAGAAGTAACGCAAGATTCCATCTTACGCCGCTCAAAACGAAAAAACCGCCGGTGGATGAAACCTTCCCGGCGGTTTTGCATTCCCGTGAATGATTCTATGCCGTCACGATCTTGATGTTGAACCTCTTGCCCGACGATGTGTTTCGTAGATAATGCCAGAGCAGGAGATACATCTCCGGGCCCCGCGAGGTCGTAATGTCGCCCAGGTCAATGATGGACTTCCAGCCGAACCAGTCGCGCAGGATCATCACGACGGTCGCCTTGGCTTCGATGTCGTTGCCGCTGATGAAGATATCGGTCCGTTCGATCAACTTGAGAGGCTCCACCATCACGTTGGCGTTGACCGTATTGAGGGTTTTTACCACCCGCGCTTCGGGAAATGCCCGCTGGATTTGTTCGCCCAGGGAATCGGTATTGCAGACCGTCAGTTTCCACAATTCCGTGGAACGATCCAGCGGGTTGGAGGTGTCAATCAGGATCTTGCCTTTCAAATTCTCAGCCCCCGCCATGGTCAGGGCGTCCAGCGAGGCGGATCCTTTCGTGCAATTGAAGAGGATCTCTCCAAACTCAGCCGCGTTCCTGAAGGTGCCGTACAGGGCGTTATGACCCTCCTCCTTTGCCCAGACAACCGATTCGGGTTTTGCCGGGTCACGCGACCCCAGCATAACGTCATGCCCGAGTTGCACCAATTTGGAACCGATCGTCTGCGCGGTCACTCCCGAACCCAAAATCCCAATTTTCATAGCGAACTCCTTTTCAGCGCCCGAATTTTTCCTGCCACTGCCCTATTCTACAACAACTCCGCCGGAAGATCTGGTCATTTTCGTCTTCAACCACTTCAAGCGGAAGATCTCCTCGCGTTCGCGCTCCTCGAGCGAACCGACGATGAAAGCGACGGTCGCTTCGTATTGCGGGATGAAGATGTGCTGGAGGGCGTTCACACGGCGTTGTGTCTTGCGCAGTTCGGCTGCCAGGCGCCAGACCGTCGTCACCAGCATGGATAATTGGGGGATCTTGATCAACACTTCGCGGAACGCCGCGCTCGCCTCGTCCAGCGCCGCATTGGTGCCGCTCAAACTGTACAGCATTTTCAACGGCTCGCCTTGCGCCTCGATCACGGGGATTGCGACGCCCATGATGCCGCGCAATTTAAGGCGCACGTTCACGGTTTTGTTCGCGGCAAGCGCCGCCCATTCCACGTGATCGCTCCCCAGCGTCAATTGCGCCTTCTCCAACGCGCGATACGCGGATTCCAGGATCTTCCACACTTCCTTCTGGAGGACGTCCGCTTCGTGCGCCACGCGGACCAGTTCGGAGGTCAGCGCTTCGCGTTTGCGGTCGAGGATCTCGTATCCCTCCCGCGCGAACCGCAGTTCCTTTTTGATGCGGATCAGGTTCGTGCGCGTGGGGGCGACGTTAATGGCTGGCATCTTCACCCTTGTAGTATCGTTCGATCTCTTCGAGGCTGACGCGCGTCAGTTCCTCCTTCGGCAGCATGGACAACAGGCGCCAGCCGATGTTCAAGGTCTGCTCGATGGTGCGGTTCTCGTTCAATCCCTGATTGACGAATTCACGCTCGAAGGCGCGCCCGAATTGCAGGTACTGGCGATCCACGTCTGCCAATTCCTCCTCGCCGATGACCGACGCCAGCGCGCGCACGTCCTGGGTGTGGGCGTAACCCGCATAAAGTTGAGCCGCAAGGTGCGGATGGTCGGCGCGGGTGCGATCCTTGCCGGTGCCGTGATGCATCATGCGCGAATGACTGCCGCCCGCCGTCTCGCTGTGCATGACAGCCACCGGTCCCCCGATGCCGTCCTTCATCAAACGCGAGAGGCTCGGCAGGACCGCGATGGGAGGATAGACGCCCGCATAGTACAGTTCGCGTCCGAGCGTGATCTGCCCCTCGGTGATGTACCCGGTCAGGTCCGGGACGGGGTGCGTGATGTCGTCGCTGGGCATGGTCAGGATCGGGATCTGGGTGATCGAACCTTCGCTCGTGCTGATGCGTCCCGTGCGTTCATACATGGAGGCGAGGTCGCTGTACAAATAGCCGGGGTATCCCTTGCGACTCGGCACTTCGCCGCGAATGTTCGAGATCTGGCGCAGCGCCTCGCAGTAATTGGTCATGTCGGTCAGGATGACCAGCACGTGCATTTGCTTTTCGTAGGCGAGATATTCCGCCAGTGTCAACGCGGCGCGCGGCGTGACCAGGCGCTCCACCGGCGGGTCGTCCGCCAGGTTCAGGAACATGGCAACGCGCGTGAGCGCGCCGCTTTCCGTGAACGAACGGCGGAAGAAATCCGCAACGTCGTGCTTCACGCCCATCGCGGCGAACACGATGGCGAATTGTTCGGATTGGGACGGCGGCTCACCGGCCGGCGCGCCCAGCGTCGCCTGTCGGACGATCTGCGCCGCGAGTTGGTCGTGCGGCATCCCTGCGCCGGAGAAGATGGGCAGTTTCTGGCCGCGCAGGAGCGTGTTCATCCCGTCTATGGCGGAGATGCCGGTTTGAATGTAGTCGCGGGGATAGACGCGGGCGGTCGGGTTGATGGGCTGGCCGTTGACGTCGGCGTAATGATCGGTCAGGGGGAGCGGACCGCCGTCCATCGGGTTGCCCAAACCGTCGAAGACGCGCCCCAGCATTTCCTCCGCGACCGGGACGCGCAGCGTATCCCCAAGGAAGCGGATGCGCGTACCGTCAATGGAAAGTCCCGTCGAACCGGCGAAGATCTGCACCACTGCCATCTTTTCGCCGACCTCGAGCACGCGCCCGAGACGCAGGTTGCCCTGCGCATCGCGAACCTCGACCACCTCGTCGTAACTGACGTTCGCCGCGCCTTCGACGATGAGGATGGGACCTGTGATGCGGCTTACGCCGACAACCTCCTGCCCGCCTCGTACGATCACGTTGCTCATCTGTACTCCGAATCTAACCGGCTCATCTGCTCGCCGATTGCCTTTTGAATTTCGTCGAACTTTCCCAATTCTTCGTTTGGCACAAGGGTCTTCATACGGATCAGCGCATCCACCGCCGGCAAATTGTGGATGATGGAGATGGGGGCGCCGCGCTTGACGATGCGCAGCGCGCGCTCGTGAAAATACAGGATCAATTCGAGCATCCGTATCTGTTTCTGGAGCGTGGAAAAGGCGTCCACCTGGTCCATCGCGTTCTGCTGGAGAAAACCTTCACGCAGGAGGCGCGCCGTTTCCAGGATCAATCGCTCTTCATCGGGAAGCGCATCGGGACCGACGAGTTTCACGATCTGCGAAAGACGGCTTTCCTCGCTCAGGATTTCCATCGCCTGGTTGCGCATCTTGAGCCAGTCCATGCCGACCTGCTCCCGCCACCAATCCGCCACATCCTCGAGATACTCGCTGTAACTGTCCAGCCAGTTGATGGACGGAAAGTGACGCGCGGACGCCAGCGATTTATCCAGCGCCCAGAAGCAGCGGATGTAACGCTTGGTGTGCTGGGTCACCGGCTCGGAGAAGTCGCCGCCCGGAGGGGACACCGCGCCCACGATGCTTACCGATCCATACGCCCCGTTGAAGGTCTCCACGTAACCTGCCCGTTCGTAGAATTCAGCCAGGCGGCCAGCCAAATAGGCGGGATAACCTTCCTCGGCGGGCATTTCCTCCAAACGACCCGAAACCTCACGAAGCGCCTCCGCCCAACGGGAGGTCGAATCAGCCATCAACGCGACGTGGTATCCCATGTCGCGATAATACTCGGCGATCGTAATGCCTGTGTAGATGCTTGCCTCGCGCGCCGCCACCGGCATGTTGGACGTATTGGCGATCAGCACGGTGCGTTCCATCAACGGTCTGCCGCTGCGCGGGTCAACCAGGTGCGGAAATTCCTGCAACACCTCGGTCATCTCGTTGCCGCGTTCGCCGCATCCGATGTAGACGATCACCTCCGCGTCCGCCCATTTGGCGATGCTGTGCTGTGTGACCGTCTTCCCCGAACCGAACGGACCGGGGATGCCCGCCGCGCCGCCCTTGGCGACCGGGAAGAACGTATCCAGCACGCGCTGACCGGTGATCAACGGCACGGCGCTTCCGAGGCGGGTTCTATACGGACGCGGACGCCGCACGGGCCAGCGCTGGAGCATGGCGATCTCCTTCTCCTCCTTCCCCATCTTGATGCGCGCGATCGGCTCCTCGATGGTGTACTCTCCCTCGGGCGCGATCCAGCTCAAAGTCCCGGAATGATCCGGCGGGACCATGATGCGATGTTCGAACGTCCCGGTCTCCATCACAACGCCGAGGATCGTCCCGGCTGAAACGCTATCCCCTTCCTTTACCCTGGGTGAGAACCTCCAGCGGTCTTTTCGATAAAGCGGATCCAGCCTCATGCCGCGCCCGATGAACGAACCGGACTCCATCTCGATCAACGGCAGGGGACGCTGGACTCCGTCAAAAATGCTTTTCAATAAACCCGGACCCAATTCCACAGACAACGGCAAACCCGTCCCGAACATCGGCGCGCCGGGTCTCATGCCCGAGGTCTCCTCATAAACCTGGGCGGTGATGATGTCGCCGTCCAGACCGATCACCTCTCCCACCAGGCGCTCCTCCCCCACCTCGACCAATTCGAGCATGCTCACGTGACGCGAACCGCGCGCGCGGACGACGGGTCCGCTGATCCAGGTTATCGTCCCGACTTGTTCACTCATAACTTCTCTCCCATAAGCACATGATAAACCGACGAACGGAGAACGCTTTGCAGTCTGTCCAAACGGGTTTCCAGCGTATTGTCGTAATGCAGGTGTCCCTCCGAGGCGTCCACGACGACGCCGATACCCTCCTCGAGCGGTGAACCGAAGGATACCTGCGCGTTCAATTCCTTCGATAATTCGGGAAGCGCGCGCTCCAGAGCCTTTTGGGTGGTTTCATCCGCGCGCGCCACAGCCTTGTCCGCTTTCAATTGAATGAGCGCCTCGCGCAGCAACTGCGCGGCGACCTTTTCGAAATCGGAGCGTTTCTGGATGGCGGGCAGTTTCTGCCTCGCCGCGTCGAAGACGCGATCGAGGAGTTTCTCGCGATGCTCCAACTGCAGGGTGCGGGCTTTCAATTGCGCGCTCGCCACGACCTGACTCTTCAGGCGCTCCGCCTCCTGCCGGGCGCGGCTGAGGATCTCCTCCCGTTCTTTCTCCGCCTGTTCCTGGGCGCGCTGACGAATGGCATCCGCCCTGGCTTTGGCGTCCGCCTGCGCCTGCTGTGCGTCCGCTTCCGCCTCCTTGATGATGGCGCGTGATAACAATTCGATGGTCTCTTCTTCGGGTTTCATAACTCGCTCACCATTCCAATTCTCCTGGGATCGATCACACAAGACAGGAAAACTTCACAATTTAATGCCGATCGCTTTTAGCACCACTTCGCCCAGGGAGGGCTGGTCGGCAGGGACGCCCGCCGGGGAGGGGATCTCGACCACGAGCGGGACGGTGCTGTGCAATTTCAGGTCCTCGACCCTTGCCTGAAGCAGCGCGGCGATATCCTGTGTAACCAGGATGATGCCGACATCCTTCGAAGCCAGAGCCTCGTCCAAAGCCCGGTCCGCCTCCTCGGTTGTGGATACCGCCCTGCCGCCCACCCCGGCAAGGGAGAATCCCAGCACGGCTTCCGGGTGACCGATGACCAGCACTTTCATGCGCGTTACCGGTTCAGGATGATGAAGGCAATGATGAGACCGTAGATCGCGATGCCTTCAGCCAGGCCGACGAAGATCAACGCGCGGCCGAAGGACTCGGGCTTCTCGGCAATGGCACCGACCGCCGCCGCGCCGGAACTGGCAACCGCAATACCCGCGCCGACGCACGCCAGCCCGGTCGAAATCGCCGCTGCCAGCGTGGCGTACGGATCCACGACCGCCCCTTCCTGCAAACTGCCAGCCGCCATGACCGCGGAGGGCGAGAACAGCCAGATCAGGCCGATGGCGGTCGCCATCAAGCCCACGACCGCGTTGAAGCCGTTGAGTCCCAGCACCAGGTCGCGGGTGGCTTTGGTGGGAACCCTGTTGCGTTCGCGCAGGAAGACGATCACTGCCGGAACGACGGGAACGAGACCTGCAAGTATTGCGACGATCAGTAACATTGTTTTTTCTCCTTCGGTTTTATTTTTTTCTTTTATTCTTCCTTCGCGGGAGCCAATGTAAGCGGTTCGAAACGCAGACCTCCGCCTTTGAAGAACTTGCTGAAGAACTCGTAATACGAAAGACGCATGGTCTGGATGCCCACGATCAAACCCTCGAACCCGATGATGAAGATGTTGCCCAGCACGATCGTAAGCCAGTACCCGAATCCATGCCCCCCGCCGCCGGAAAGTTCAGCCAGGATGAAGATCGCCTGACTCAAGCCTCCGTGCGCCACGGCAAACGCGCCCACGCGCACGTACGAAAGGGTATTGCTCAACATGCTGATCACCACCTCGAACAACTCCACCGCCGCCTGGATCAAATACGTGCCAAAGCCGCCGTCCACAAGGGGTCTGTGACCCTCCACGAGGTGGATGAACATTTCCGAGAACATGACCGCCACGCCCGAAATGCCGGCCAGAACCATGAAGATCACCGGCGAAACCGGCAAAATCCCGAACGATGCGCCGCCGTATCCCAGCAGGGAGATGTACAGCAGAAACCCTGCGATACCGTTGTGACCGAAGATCAGGTGTCCCCATTCCTGCGACACCACGTAGTTGAACACGCCGATCAGGTAAGCCAGGATCAACAACACGACGCCCGCGCCGATGGCGACCATCAACACGTCCATGATGTGGTGGATGGGGCTGACCCAGATCGGATGCAATTCATATCCGAAGATGCGGACGTTCTCCTCGAAACCGAAAACGCTTCCGTAGAGGAAACCGAACACGGTGGCGGAAAGCCCGCAAATGGCGATCAGCCCTCCCAGGCTGGAAAGACCGCTCAGGAACTTGATCTTCTTGTTCGCGATCAGATAACCAAGCACCGCCAGCACCAAGCCCTGACCGATATCCCCGAACATCGCCCCGAAGAGGAACGGGAACATGAACGCGATCAACAGGGTCGGGTCCAGTTCGCCGTAGCGGGGGCGGGCGTAGGTGTTGACCAGCATCTGGAACGGGCGCAGGAACTTCGAACTCTGCAATACGACAGGCACGTTCGAGTTATGTCCGCGGCGATGGGTGGGCAGGGTTTCGATCAGGATCTCCTTCGAGGCGGATTTGAGCCGCGGGATCAACGTCTCCAGGTCGTCCGTAGGCACCCAGCCTGTGATCACGTAGGTGTAACGAAGTTGCCCAAACCGCACAATCGCCTCGGACAAGACCCGGCTTGCGTGCGCCTCCCAAAACAACGACTTCAACTGATCCTTTCTCTCCTCACCGAGCCGGGCGAGGGTCTTCTGCAATTCCACGATGCTGCGGTTCGTCGTCTCGATCTCCGCGCGGACGGTTTCGATGATCTTCGAAGGCGTGCCTTGATATTCTTCCGGGAGAGTCAGGGGATTCAGGTAGGCGCTCTTCGCCGCGCGCTCCAAAACGTCAGCGTTGGACTGAGTCCCCGCAAGCCAGACGACAGGTTTCCCTGGGTCCGAACGCAGGGTCAGGAAAACGTTGGGGACGCGGGCGAGGCTGGTCTGCAGGCGGTCAATGTTCGCCGTGGGAATTTGACCGAGCATCGAAAAGAGATAACGGGATTTTCGCAGGGCGCTGACATCCAGGTCAATGTCGGCGACGGGTTCCAGTTGGCGCAGGGTGTTTTCGAGTTGTTCGAGGCGCTTCTTTTCGCCGGCAAGTTGATCGGTGGATTGTTTGACTTCCTCCTCGATCTGATCCACGAGCGGGCGAAGGGTTTCCAGGTCAGCCATCTCGTCGGATTCCTTGAGCGAGGGTTGTCCCTCGTCAATTCCCAACGTCTGCATGATGATTTGTATCCTGCGTTCGAGGGCGGAATACGCGGCGGCTTTATCCTGCCAGGTGTTTGCGCCCCCCTCCGCTGCCGCGCCGGGATAACTGCTGTCAACCTGATGAAAAACGCCGTAGCGGCTCAATATCCTTGTCACCGCCAAAAGGTCCCTGGCGGGAACGATCAATTCGATCTCTGACATCGCTTTTGGGAAGAACATGTCATCTCCAGTCTCTCTGCAGGTTGGAATTTTCTTGCGTTTCTTCGGAGCGGCGCAGATGAATTTTTATGTCCGCGTCAGAGCCGCCTTCAACAGGTATGGACGATACATCTCCGCGGGCATTTGGGACGATTTGGCTTCGATCAAGACCGTCAGGTCCTGGATCTCCAGATCGCTCAAAATGAGGAACGCCAGCGGGATGCCGATGTGGAACGGGTTCCCGACAAAAGCCGCCATGCTCTTTTTCATCACGTGGCGTTTCAACTGCAATTCCAGTTGAGGCAAGCCGCTTCGAGGTTCTTCGAGCAGCGCACTGACGTCGGGAATGTGCGGATAGATCCGCTGGACGATCGTGGAGATTTCCGCGCCTGCGGCGATGGCGCGAACGTCCTCGTCGCGCACCTGGTAGCCGAACGGCAGTGTGTAGTTGATGAGTTCCTCTTCAGAGAGGCGGTGATAGACCCGGTAACGGATCGCCCACATCAGGTTGTTCATGTCAATCATTGTCCCCACCACGCGCAGCGCCTGTTCCCTGTCCTGCCCCGGCAATCGCCCCGCCAGTCGCCACAATTGACGCCAGTAGTTCAAGTCCAGCGCCACTTCCAGCGGGAAGAGGTTTTGCTCCACGCTGTAACGCTTCATGGCGAAGGAAAGCGTCTCCTCGTAGACGGTGCCGCGCAGGAGTTCGACCGCCGCGCTCACGCTTCCCGATTCGACCATCGCCTGCGCCGGCAGGACGGTCATCGAACCGAACGGGAAAAGGACGTCCTTCACCCGCTCCCAGTTCGGGTCTGTGACGATCCCGCGCAGGATGGCTTTGAGGTTGTCCACTTCGAAATAACGGTAGAGATGGGTCAATAACGGGCGTGTATGTTCGGGCGCCATGTGGATGACGCTGTAGTAGGAATCGGCAAGCCGCTTCTTTAATTGTGAAATCACCCGCCTGGGAATCAATTCCTTATCTTTCAAGCCTTCGAGGTAGGGACCGTAGGCTGTGTTCTTGAGTTGTCCAATGAGGGAGGGGAAATCTGGGGCGTCGCTCAGTCTCGCAAAATCCTGCGGGCTGAGCGCGGACGAGTACATGGCGCGGACACGGGCGCTGATCGCCGCATAACCGGAGGCACCGCTCTTGGGCATAACGATTACCCGGCGCCGATTACGCGATCCAGGATGTAGTTGACTGCGCGGTCGAAGTTGCTCATGGCAAGCGCTTCGATCTGGCTGTTCTTTTCCTTCGCCTGAGTCAGGATGCGGGCGGTCTCCTCCTCTGCCTGCGCGCTTGCGATCAACTGGCGAGCCTCCTCCTGCGCCGCGAGCCGCGCCTTCTCGACGATCGTTTGCGCCTCCTGCTCCGCCACTATGGGTAGTTGTTGAGCCTCCCGCACCGCCGCTTCGTGAATTTCCTGCGCCTGTTTCTCTATCTCAAGTACCTGCCTGATCCGATTCTCGTTCATGACGATTCACCTCATTGGAGTACCTGCGCTTAATTAGGCGCTATTGTAAAGTAAAAATACTCGATAATCAAGGTCTGAATCATTTGAATATCAACAACGACGATTCCGGTGGGGGGACGACGGGATGAGAAGCCCCACAAAGTCTTCACATTTTCACGACTGTATCTTTACATTCATTCAATATACTTCGCCCCGATCATCAATTCTCATTCCATGCGAAAGGCAACGGCAATGTCACACACCAAATCCATCTCCGCCCGGTCGGGAAAAAGAACATGGGCGATTCTGTCCATTCTCATCGTCGCGCTCGCGGGCGGTTACGCGTTCTATACCTACCAATATCTACCCTCCCAAACAACCACAACCGAAACCCCGCTGCAAACCGCCAAAGTCCGCACGGGCGATCTCGTGATCACCGCCAGCGGCGCAGGGACTGTCATTCCCGCCGCGCAGGTGGATCTGGGCTTCCGTTCCGGCGGCGCGTTGAGCGAATTGAACGTATCCATTGGCGACGCGGTCACAGTAGATCAGGTGTTGGCGCGGCTGGAGGCGAACCTTCAAGCCGAAGCCGATTTCCAGGCGTTGTTCGATGAAGAAAGCGCGGCGCAGGCTGAACTTGTCCTTGCCAATGCGCACACAGCCTTGTATAACGCCGAAAACGCCATGATCTATCTCATCGGTTCGGATGCCTGGTATTGGGAGGAGCAGATGGAAAAGGAAGGCGCGACAGAAGCGGAGGTCGAAGCGGCGCGCGCCAAACGCGATTATTTCCTCAGCCTGATTTATATCGGCGATGCCGATCTTGCCCTCGCCCGCGCCAACCTCGAATCGGCGCGCGTCGCCTTGCAGGACGCGCAAGCCGCGCTCGAAATCGTCCAGGCGGGACCCGAAGCCTTGACCCAGCCTCTCGTCGCGCTCGGACCGCAGACGGCAAAACTTGAACAAGCCCGCCTCGCCGTGGAATCCACGCGCCTGACCGCGCCCTTCGACGGCACGGTCACCAGCCTGGACGCGGTGGTGGGACAAACCGTCGGCACGTCTCCCATTTTGAGCATTGCCACCACGCAGGATTTACTGGTGCGTTTCTATCTCGATGAAACCGACGTGGACAAAGTCGCAGTGGGCAACCGCGTCACGTTCACCTTTGACGCCTATCCCGACCAGCCGATGGAGGGCGAAGTCGTCGGCGTGGAGCCTGCCCTGAAAACAGTGGACGGCACGCCGGTGGTCGTCGTCTGGGCGAAACTGCCCCTCGAAACGGAGGCAACCATCCTGTCCGGCATGACCGTGGACGTTGAGGTCATCGCGGGCGAGGCGCGCGGCGCGCTCCTCGTCCCGATCCAGGCGCTGCGCGAGTTGTCTCCCGGTTCGTACGCGGTCTTTGTCGTGGGTGAAGACGGTCAATTGAAACTTACGCCCGTCGAAGTGGGTCTGCGCGATTTTGCCAGCGCCGAAATCCTGAGCGGACTGAGCGCGGGCGATGTGGTCAGCACGGGGACGGTGGAAACGAAGTAACGCAAAATTTATTTTGCGCTGTAGGACAAAATTCATTTTGTCCTTTGCGGAGACGGAGCAAGACCAAATTTATTTTGTCGCGCTTTGTCCTGCACAGAGACAAAATAAATTTTGTCCCACTGGAGATATTCCAATGAACAACCAACTCATTGAAGTTCAATCCTTGACCAAAACCTACGGCGAAGACGACGCGGCGGTACACGCGCTGGCGGGCGTGGACGCGGTCATCGAGCGCGGCGAGTTCGTCGCCGTGATGGGACCCTCGGGGTCGGGCAAGTCCACGCTGATGAACATCCTCGGCTGTCTCGACCAGCCCACCTCGGGCGCGTATTGGCTCGACGGCAGCGACGTGAGCGGGCTGAGCAAAAACGAACTCGCCGCCGTCCGCAATCGCAAGATCGGCTTCATTTTTCAGTCGTTCAATTTGTTGCCGCGCTTGAGCGCGCTCTCGAACGTGAGCCTGCCTGTCATGTACAACGACGACGACATCAGCGACGACGAACAACGCGCACGCGCGGTTGCCGCGCTCGAATCGGTCGGACTCGGCGACCGCCTGCATCATCGCCCCAATCAACTCTCCGGCGGACAGCAACAGCGCGTGGCGATTGCGCGCGCGCTCATCAACAACCCGCCGCTGATTCTCGCGGACGAACCGACGGGCAATCTCGATTCACATTCCAGCGAAGACATCATGGGACTCCTGCACGAACTCCACCAGAAAGGCGCGACCATCGTGATGGTAACGCACGAACCCGACATCGCCGCGCACGCCGGGCGGATCATCTGTGTGCGCGATGGCAAGGTCATCTCGGATGGACGCGACGGGCATAGTCCCTGTTTGGATCGCAAGGTATTGGCGGGGGAGTTCCCTCATCCCCAGCCCTTCTCCCAAAGGGAGAAGGGAGCTCCCCCTCTCCTTTCGGGAGAGGGGTTAGGGGTGAGGGATGATGGCAGGCAACAATGAAACTCAACAAGATCTTCCGCACAGCCTGGGAAGGGCTGATGTTGAACAAAGTCCGTTCCTTCCTCACCACCCTCGGCGTCATCATCGGCGTGGCTTCGGTCATCGTCATGCTGGCGGTCAGCGCGGGGACCGAAGCCTCCATCGCCGAGCAGATCAACGCCCTGGGCGCGAACCTGATCATCGTCTCGCCCATGCGCGGCGTCCCCGGCGCGGCGCGCACCCTGCTCATTGACGACGCCTACGCCATCGGCGAGCAGGTGGTCGGCATCGAAGGCATCTCCGCCGAGCAAGCCCCGCCGCCGGTCAACGTGCGCGCCGGCGGCACGACGCTCGAATCCATCGCCATCATCGGCACCACAGCCGACTTCCCCGACGTGCGCGATTACGCAGTCGCCGAAGGTCGCTACTTCGACGCGGGCGAAGACGAACGCAAAGCCAAAGTCGCAGTCCTCGGCGCGGGCATTGCCAAAGACCTGTTCGGCGACGAAAGCGCCATCGGGCAGACGGTCACCGTCGGGACGACCAAACTCACCGTCATCGGCGTGATGGAAGCGAAGGGCGTCGTCTCAGACGTGGATTACGACGGGCGCGTCTACATGCCGATCAACCTGGTCTTCCAAAAATTCATGACCGCCACCCCAATGGGCGCCGATCGCGTCCGCACGATCTACGTCAAAGCCGAAAGTCCCGACAAGATCGAAAGTGTCATCACGCAGATCACCGTCCTGCTCGCCGAGCGTCACGACGTTGACCCCTCCGCGCCCGACTTCACCGTGCAAACCCAGCAGGACATCATCTCGACTCAGGAAGCCACCACCGCCGCCTTCCGCGATCTGCTCGCATGGGTGGCGGGCATCTCGCTCATCGTGGGCGGCATCGGCATCATGAACATCATGCTCGTTTCCGTCACCGAACGCACGCGCGAGATCGGGCTTCGCCAGGCGCTCGGTGCGCGTCCTGCCGATGTGCTGACCCAGTTCCTGCTCGAAGCGGTCATTCTCAGCCTGGCGGGCGGCATTATCGGCATCCTCGCGGGCGTGGGCGGCTCATACCTCTTCGGCGAACTCGGAACCATGCGCACCGAAATCGTTCCGCTCTCCATCCCGCTGGCGTTCGGCGCGGCGGCAATCGTCGGCATCTTCTTCGGATACTACCCCGCCACCCGCGCCGCCAAACTCAACCCGATCGACGCGCTCAGGCACGAGTAATCAGTGATCAGTAATCAGTGATCAGTTTTGGATCATTCGACATCGAAAGGATTTCATCATGAAAAAAATTTCCCTCACCCTCATCTTGACCCTCGCCCTCTTCCTCGCCTCCTGCTCAGGGACGGCGGATTCTGCCTCGACGGGCGATTCCTACCTCAGTCCGAATCTGCCAACCGCCTACGAAGGCGCGCTCCCCGTCCGCAACCAACTCGCGCTCGGCACGCTCGAACTGAACCAGACCGCGCTCGCCGTCACCCCCGAGCAGGCGCAGACTCTCATTCCGCTGTGGCAGGCATTGCGCGGCACACAGCAAAGCGGCGGCGAAGCCTCCGCCGAAGTCAACGCGCTGTTGACCCAAATCGAATCCACGTTGACGCCCGAACAACTCAAAGCCATCGCCGACATGCAACTCACATTCGAAGACATGCAAACCTGGGCGTCGCTCAACGGTATCCAAACCGGCACAGGCGGCGGACAGCCCGGTCAGGGACAGGGCATGTCGCCCGAAGCGCGCGCCACCAAACAAGCCGAGATGGGCATTACCTCCAGCGGCGGCGGAAGCGGAAGCAAACTCTCCTCCGCGCTGATGGACGCCGTCATCGCCTCGTTGCAGGCAATCGCGCCGTAACGCGCGTAGCGTAGTTGGCGTTCTCTAACGCCAACTACGCTGCGCCAACATTGCCGCCAACAGGCGCGTTTGAGAACACGCCCTACGCGACAACCTTGGAGACCCACCCATGAAAAAAAGCCTCTTCATCCTCCTCATTCTCATCCTCTTCGCCGCGTTTGTCGTCCAGGCTTGCGCTCCCGCCGAAGAGATCCCATCGGACGACACCTCCGCGCCTGCCGCGCCCCTCGTTGCAGATGTCCAGCCCACCGCCACGTCCGTCGCGGCGGTCTACCTCAACTCCGACTTTCCTGACGCCGCCAGCATCCGTAACCAACTTGCATTCGGCACGCTGAAACTGGAGGGCACGCCCAACGCCGTCACCCCCGAACAGGCGAAGACATTGCTTCCGCTCTGGCAGGCGCTTCTCAACCTGACCGGCAACGACACCGTCGCGGAAGCCGAGATCAGCGCGCTCCAAAACCAGATCAGCGAAACCATGAGCGCCGAACAAATGCAAGCCATTGCCTCCATGCAGATCACCAACGCCGCCCTCAACGCGTTCTACGCCGAACACGGGATCGTCATGCCCACCCCCATCCCTGGCGTGACCAAAGTCCCCAACAGTCAACTCTCGCAGGCGGAGAGGGAAGCCGCCCGCGCCACCGCGCAAGCCCTCGGCACCCCCGTCGGCACAGGCGCTGGAGGCGCGACAGGTCAGGCTTCGAGAACGTTGCTGTTCGAGAAGGTGATCGAATACCTGACGGAAGTCGGCGGCTCTTAAGCGGCGACAAGAAAAGCGCCCGTTGCCAATCGAAATTGGTATACTGCAACAAGAGGATCGAAATGACAAAAACCATTATGGTCGTGGACGACGAAAAAAGGCTGGTCTCGCTGGTCGAGAGTTACCTCACGCAGGAAGGCTATCGCGTGGTAACCGCCTACAACGGCAGGGAGGCTTTGACCCTCGCGCAAAGAGAAAAACCCGACCTGATCGTCCTCGACGTGATGATGCCCGAAATGGACGGATACGAATTCATGCGCCGTCACCGCGCGGAACACAATACCCCCATCATCCTGTTGACCGCGCGCGTGGACGACGAAGAAAAAGTGATCGGGCTGGAGGTCGGCGCGGACGACTACATGACCAAACCCTTCCGCCCGCGCGAACTCGTCGCTCGCGTGCGCGCCGTTTTGCGCCGCGCCGGGGAGAAGGAACCCTCCGCAAAGGCGCTGAAAGCCGCAGACATCGTACTGGATCGCGACACGCGCATGGTCAGGGTCGGGGACAACTTTGTGGACCTCACCCCCTCCGAATTCGACATCCTGACCGCGCTCATGTCCTCACCGGGACGCGTCTATTCGCGGCTCGACCTGCTCGACATCATCCAGGGCGTGCGTTACGAAGGCTACGAGCGCACGATTGACACGCACGTCAAGAACCTGCGCGGCAAGATCGAAAAGAACCCGCGGGCGCCGAAATACATCGAAACCGTGTACGGCGTCGGCTATCGTTTCAAACGGGAGTGACCCTCATGCGCTCCATCTCCACCAAACTCATCCTCGCCTTCCTGGGCATCGGCGTCGTCAGCGTCGCGGTCATCTTCATCACCGCGCGCTGGAACACGCGGCAGGAATTCATCAGGTTCCTCACCGACCAGAACCAAAGCGCCCTGGTCGCCAGCCTTTCGGAGTATTACGCGCGGAACGGTTCCTGGGAAGGGGTGGACGCCGTTTTTCTTCAAAGCGGCGACCATACGCCCGGCATGGGGATGGGTCCCGGCGGGCCTGGGGGGCGCATGACGCCGTTCATCCTGGCGGACGCGGACGGCAGGGTCGTCACGCCGGGCGGAAGATACAAGAGCGGCGAACAACTCTCCGGGGACGAACTCTCGCTGGGCATCCCCATTTCTGAAAACGGAAAAGTGATCGGCATCCTCCTCCAGGTCAACGTTCCGTTCCAGGGCAACCCGCGCGAGCTCGAATTCATCGAACGCACCAACCTCATCCTGCTCTACGGCGCGCTCATCGGCGCGGTCGTTGCGCTTCTGCTGGGAATCGTTTTCTCGCGCACCATCACACAGCCCATTCGCGAACTCACGAAAGCCACGCACGCCGTTTCCGAAGGCGACCTGTCACAGCAGGTCCCGGTCCGCACGAACGACGAACTGGGCGAACTTGCCCAAGCCTTCAACAAAATGAGCGCGCAACTCTCGCGTTCGATCAACGCCCGCAAACAAATGACCGCCGACATCGCGCACGAACTCCGCACGCCGCTCAGCCTCATCCTCGGTCACGCGGAGGCGGTGCATGACGGCGTGCTTCCTCCCACAAGGGAAAACTTCGAGATCATCCGCGAAGAGGCGGCGCGCCTCGAACACCTCGTGGACGATCTCCGCACGCTTTCGCTGGCGGACGCGGGGGAACTATCCATCGTCCCGCAGGCGATTGATCCGGGACAACTTCTTCGGGAGGTCGCCTCGCTCTATCAATTTCAAACGCAAAGGAAAAACATCTCCCTCGAACTGGATATCCCTCCGCTTCTTCCCACGCTGGAGGTTGATCCCGGACGAATGACCCAGGTGCTGACCAACATCCTGGACAATGCCACGCGTCACACGCCCGAAGGCGGACGCATTGTTCTCTCCGCGAAACAAACCGGGGAGCAAGTCGAACTCGCGGTGCAGGATAGCGGACCCGGACTGCCTCCCGACGAACTCGAACGCGTCTTCGAGCGTTTCCACCGCGCGGACGCCTCCCGTCAGCGCGGAGATGGCGGCTCGGGGTTGGGGCTGGCTATAGCGAAGTCCATAGTCCAGGCGCACAATGGGCAGTTATCGGCGGAGTCCGAACCGGGGAAGGGATTGAGGGTCGTCGTCTCGCTGCCGCGAAAATTCCCATAAAATCCACACACTTTTCCCACGCGGCGTTTACTTCGGAATGATAAAGTTCGCGTCGTAGAAAGGAGTACCTTTATGAAAAAAGTTCTTCTCACTCTGCTCGCGGCGATCGTCGTTCTCGGCGCGCTGGCTGGCGCTGGTTACGCCGGATATCGCATCGGATTCGCGCAGGGCGCGATCTCCTCCGGTAACGCTCCCTTCATTGGACGTTCCGAACGGATGTCTCCGGGGTACATGCCCATGATGCCCAACTTCGACAGGGACTTCGGTCTCCGCGTCCAACCCTATCGAACCCCCACGATGGGATGGGACGTCTTCGGTTTTGGTTGGTTCACCCTGATCCGCCTCCTGTGGAACGTCGCGGTCGTCGCGCTGATCGCATGGGTCGTTTACTGGCTGTTCGCGAGAAGCGGCTGGCGCATCACGCGGCAGGCGGACAAGGATCAAATGCCGCAACCTCCCGCAGGGACGGGTAATTAACTGACGTTACGCAATGATACCCGTAACGCGAGGCTGCATAGCGTCTTGCTTTTCGGGCGTTTCCTGGGCAAGAGCGACATGAATGTCGCATTACGATGACCAATATAATCTTTTCTGCGTAACGTGAGTAATTAACATTTGACGGGCAACATGAATGTTGCAGTACGAGTGAACTGCAATATAAAAAGCATGTCAACCTGCGCGGCTGACATGCTTTTAATTCTGTCGCGTAGCCCGGTTTAGCGCGCACGCCTGGAGAGCGTGTTTGCCGAAAGGCAACGCGGGTTCAAATCCCGCCCTCTCCGCTGAAAAAGGGACTGGCTTACGAGCCAGTCCCTTTGTTTTTTACGGCGACGGTGTGGTGGTCGCGCCGGCTGTTTCTTCGGTCGGTAGGATCCGGCCGGCGAAGATCACGGGTCCTTTATCCGGCACGTCGGCGGTGCGCCCCAGCGGCATGATGGGACGACCGATCAGCGATTCGCCGTTCGGCGCGTAGACCATCTGGTATAGCAGGGAATCCTCCCAGACGCCGCCTCCCAGGATGTCCCTGCCTTGCGGTTCGCCGTTGGCGCGTCCTGACCCGGCGAGGATCCCGGCGTAACTGCTCAGATCCATGTTTTGCAGAGCCTTTGCCAGGTCGGAGGAGTGACAGGAGGAACAAGATAGCGAGCCGGGATACCAAAGATTGGACTCGGTAAACAGCGGCAGGACGTCCCTCGCGAAGACCGCTTCGCAAGACTGCCCATTGACGTCTGTGAACGTGAATTCGTCGGTCTCCGGCACGCCCGCCGTCACCCACGCGCCCAGCAGGTCCACCGCGGCGATCTGGCACTTGTTGAATGCGGCGGCGTCCCCGCCCAGGCTTTGAACGGGCAAAGTGGCGGGAATGAGGGTGGGGATCGGCGTGCGGTCAATCAGCGGCGCGCCCTTGTTGCAGGTGAACGAAAACCCGCAGGACGAGATGTATACGATACTGAACCATAGTCCCAGCGTGAGAATGAACCCGATCAGGGTTCCATAGATCATTTTTCGGACATCATTCATGGATGGCTCCTCCCCTATGGCGCTGCCTTGAGCGTGCGGATGAAGTTGACGACGTCCCAGCGTTCACGGACGGTCAAGTTTTCGTTGAGGGCGGGCATGCGGTCGGTCACGCCGTTGGTGATGGTCAGAAACAATGCCCCGTCGCTTTTATCCTGCACGACAGGGAGCGTGAGGTTGGCGGGTTTGAAATTCACCAGGAAGGGCGCGATCTGCCCGTTGCCTTCGCCGGTCGTTCCGTGACACATCTGGCAATGGATGGCGTAGAGTTGCGCGCCGCGCGCGACGGACGTTTCATCCGCCTCGACGGGGTTTTCGGGCGCGCCCAGGTTCGGGATGGAAACAGGTCCTTCGACCGGGATCGAGCGCTCGGGAGGAGGAAGCGGGTTTTCCATCGGACGGAAGGAGGGCTGTATCTCCATAAAGGAGGGCCATTCGACCTTGATGACGTCGTAGGTGAACAGCATCGTGACGGCAAGCAATACAACCAGCGCGCCCAGCACGACGAACAGTTGTTTGAAAAGCCTCATAGGTGCTGCGCCTCCGTTAGTTGCACGGACTCGGCGCCCATTTTTTTCAGCATGTCCGTGACCTTCTTTTCATCGGGCGGCGGACATTCGATCAGGATGGCGATCTTGCCGTCGCTGACCTCGGGGATGTATTTCATCGGGCGGTAGGACGGGAAGTAACTATCCAGGAAAACTCCGAGAAAGGTGGAGAGCAACATGCCGAGCATGGTCATCTCGAAGATCACGATGACCGCCGGGGGAACCGGGGCGAAGGGTTGTCCGCCCACCAGGATGGTGTACATGTCGGGCGTAATGAACGACAGGAACACGCCCAGGAGGAAACCGGCGATGGCTCCGCCCAACGCCAGGCGCGGGACGTTCGTCCACTGGCTGGGACGGCCCAGCATGGCTTCTGTGACGGGGATGCCGGAGATGACGTTCATGCAGTCGTCATGCACGCCCAGCAGGCGCAATTGCTCGATGGCATCCGCGGCGGGATCAATATCCGCAAAGACCGCCAGGATGGATTTTTCTTCAGTAGTCATATCTCGACTCCTATTCCAATTCGCTGACCGTGACGACCGTTTCGCGTCCGAACTTCTTGAGTTCGTGCGCCATCTGGCCCTCCTGCACCTCCCAGACCGGGATGAGCGGGATCAATTTGGACGCCGCCATGTACAGCAGAATGAAGAAGGCAAGCGTGCCGATGCCCAGCCAGACCTCGATGCCCGGCTCGTACAGCCGCCAGGTGAACGGCATGCGGTTGATGGTCAATGAGATCGGGATGATGATGTAGCGCTCGAACCACATGCCGATGTTGATCAATAGCCCGACGATGAAGAGAAGCCAGGGCGTGGAGCGCCATTTGCGATTCCAGAGGACAGCCCAGGGGATCACCACGTTGAAGAGCAGCATGGCGAACCACATCCATCCCATGGGACCCGCCTCGTGCCAGTGGAGCAACTGCTTGGTCCATTTGTCGCCGCCGTACCACTGGACGAGGTAATCGTTGAAGAAGAAGTACCCCCAGCTCATGGAGATGATGAGCATGAGTTTGCCGATGGCTTCGAAGTGTTCCGGGCGGATGAAGTACTTCATGTTCTTCATCGTGCCGCGCACGACCGCCAGCACCATCACCACCGCGCCCATGCCCGAGTGCAGCGCGCCGATGACGAAGTACGGACCGAAGACCGTGGAACTCCAGCCGGGGCGGGTCGCCATGGCGAAGTCCCACGAAACGATGGTGTGAACGGAGAACATGACCGGGATGATCGCAAAGGCAAAGATGTTCATCGCGTTCCGCAGGTGGACCCATTCGCCCTCGGTGCCGCGGAACCCCAGCGCAAGGACCTTGTAGAACGTCTTGCGCCAGCCGTCGGAGCGGTCGCGCGCCATCGCCAGGTCCGGGATCAACGGCAGGAAGAGGTACATGGTGGAACCAAGCAGATAGGTGGTGATCGCCAGCAGGTCCCAGGAAAGAGGCGAATGGAAGTTGGGCCACAGATCGCGCTGGTTCGGTATCGGCATCAGCCAGTACGAAAGCCAGACGCGTCCCATGTGCATGAAGATGCTGAAACCAGCCTGGACGAGACCGAAGGTGGTCATCAATTCCGCGGCGCGCGTGAACGGGCGGCGGTATTCCGCCTTGAACACGCGCAGGATGGCGGAGATGAACGTTCCGGCGTGGCTGATGCCGATCCAGAACACGGTGTTGACGAGGAAGATGCCCCAATACACCGGGCGGTTGACCCCGGCGACGCCCAGCCCTTCCAGGATCATCACGCCCCATTTATAGAACAAGGCGTAAGCCACCAGCGCCGCAAGCAGCCCGAACACGAGCCAAAACTTCCACGAGGTGGTGTGCATCGCATCCATCACCATCTCGTTCATCTTGCCGCGCGGCATCGGGTCGAGCATCAGGTGTTTTTCGCGGAAATGCTCCTCGTGCGAGGCGTTTTCGTGAGCGGTCCCGTTTTGGTTTTTGTGGTCAGCCATTGTCATCCTCCCTTGAGATAGGTCACACGCGGAAGCGTGCCCAGTTCTTCGAGATGGTGAACGCCGCGGGAACTGTGAGCCAGTTGCGAGACCAAAGTTTCAGGATGGTCAATGCGCCCGAAGGTGATCGCGTTCGCGGGGCAGGCTTGCGCGCAGGCGGTCGTGAATTCGCCGTCTTCCACCTCGCGTCCCTCGGATTTCGCCAGGTCCTGCGCTTTGTGGATGCGCTGGATGCAGAAGGTGCATTTCTCCATCACGCCGCGCCGTCGGACGGTCACGTCCGGGTTGAACTGGTTGGCAAGGATTGTGATCTCCGGGCGCAGGCGGCTATCCTGGTAATCGCGCCAGTTGAAGGAGCGCACCTGGTACGGACAGTTGTTCGCGCAGTAACGCGTGCCAACGCAACGGTTGTAGACTTGCAGGTTCAACTTTTCAGACTGGCTATGCACCGTGGCAAACGCGGGGCAGACCGGCTCGCAGGGAGCGTGTCCGCATTGCTGGCAGAGCATGGGCTGGTAATCGGTCATCCTGATCTCGGGATATTCGCCTTCCCAGAACCGCTCCGTGCGGATCCAGTGCATCGAACGACCGTAAGCCGCGTCCTCCTCGCCGACATAAGGTACGTTGTTCTCCATCGCGCACGCGGCGACGCATGCCTGACAGCCCGTGCAAAGATCCGTGTCAACGACCATGCCCCACTTGCCGGACTCCTCCTCAGCCAATTTATATTCGGGAATTTTCAATTCAGTCGTCATAATCAATGCTCCTCGCCCATGCCCTCGCCGTACACGCCGATCCGGCTCTCGAGGCGGGACAAAACCTGTTTTTTACCGGTCCTGCGGATTTCGACCTTCATCCCCGCAAAAGCGAGATCGCCCGCTTCATTGAAACGCATGCCCAGGACATCTGCGGGATTCGCGCCGCGCCGCGCGGCAAACCGACCATACGCGGTGTGACCCTGCCCGAACGGCATGGCGATCACATCCGGACGAATGGCTGGGTACAAATAAACGGGCGCTTCCACGCTCCCAGCCTCGCTCACGATCTCCACAACGTCGTCGTCGGCAATGCCCATCACCTGCGCGGTCTGGGGATTCATCTCGATCCACGTGTTCCACATGACCGTCGTAGTCGGGTCGGGAAGTTCCTGCAACCAGGGTTTGTTCGCGCCCGCTTCAGCCAAAGTCGGCGAGACGAACGGGATGAAGAAGAATTCTCCGCTCCCCGCGAACTCGGCGACGCCCGGGTTCACTGTTCCCGCCAGCGCGTTGGAGGCGGACGGGGACGACAACGCCGGTGCGGTCAGCCACCAGCCGCCATGCTGTTGGAAGTAGGCGGTAAATGTGTTGATCTCGGGCGCAAAGAAGGAACCATCCGGTTCGCCGACGAGCGCCGCCAGTCTGCCTTGCAGGAATGCGACCTCATCCGCAAAGGGCAGGGATTCGGCAAATTGTCCACCCGCCAGTTGCGCGGCGGCAATCAGCGCGTCCGCAGTGGCGCGGGTATTGAAATACGGAGAGACGACCGGCTGCGCGCCTGAAAGGACGGGCTGCGACGAACCGGCGACAACACGTTGATAGCCCCAGGATTCGAGACCGTGATGATCGGGGAAGATGTAATCGGACGCCAGCGCGGTCTCATCGGGGAACGTGGCGAACGAGATCACCTGCGGCACGGAAGCCAGCGCCTCCGCAAAACCCAGGGAGGCGGGCAGCTCGAAAACCGGGTTGACGCCATGCACGAACAGAACTTCGATCGTACCGTCCTTCATCTTCGCGATGAAATCCGTCATTTCCCGCGCGCTGGCGGGACGATGATAGGCGCCCTGGTTCGGCGAGAGCGGAGAGAGGAACACGCCGCCGGTGATTCCGAAATTGCCGAACAGGGCATTCATCGCCAAAATGGATTCGGCTGTCGCAAGTCCGTTGGATTGACCCAGCGCCGCGCCGCCGGGAATGGCAAGCGGGGCTTGGGAGCCCACGACCAATTGGGCGACGTGTTCGAGCGTCTCCAACTTGAGCCCGGCCGTGGAGGCGACCTCTAACGGGTCAACGGAGGAGAACGAGGCGGGGACCGCTCCGCCTTTTAGTTCAGCGACGAGCCTGCCGATGGCAAGCGCGACCAAGCCCTCGGTCCCGGGGCGAATCGGGATCCATTCGTCCGCTTTGGAGGCGGTTTGCGACATCCGCGCCTCGAATTGGATGAAGTACCCGCGTCGCTTGGGGTTGCCGCGTCGCATCTTCGAGAAATCGCGGGTGAAGGCGACGGGCGAAAGCCAGGTCTCGAGGAAGTTCGCGCCGAACGAAAGGACCATATCCGCATTTGCGAGATCGAAGAACGGCATGGCGGACCTGCCGAGCATGGTCTCCGCCGCCCTGCCCAGGGTGGCGCGCGCCTCGAACATGCCCAGCGCGCCGAAACGGAGCGGGGCGGGCGCGCCGATCGCTTTGGCGAGATCGGACGCAAGGTCGAAGAGGTGATCCGGCGCCATCCCCATCAGGAAGGCGATGCCGGCCGGATCGGTGTTCTTCAACGCGTCGGAAATGATCTGTATCGCGGCGTCCCACTCCAGCGCATCCCCGGAAAGAGCGGCGCCGCGATTCTGCCTGGTGGGATTTTCGACGCGATCGGGGTTGTACAAGCCCTGCAAGGTCGCCTGCCCGCGCGCGCAGGTCTTGCCGAGGTTGACAGGGTTGTTCGCGTTGCCTTCCACTTTGATGGCGCGTCCCTGCATGGTGCGGACGACGAGTCCGCAGCCCGCCGCGCATTCGCGGCAGGTTGTGGCGTAATAGGTGCTCAAGCCATTGTAGGTGTACTCGGGCATCTTCTGGTACGGTTCGCGTTCCACGTAACGCGAAGCGGGACCGCAACCGGTCAATACCGCTGTGGTCGCCGCGCCTGCAGTGGCTAACTTGAGAAAATCACGCCGGGATATTTGTTTGCTCATGATCTATTCCTTTTCACCCGGTTAATAATGACAGGTTCCGCAGTCGGTGAGTTTGATGAACTTTTCCTCGTCGTCACCGGCTCTTTCCTTGTGACAACTCAAACACCAGTTCATGTTCATCACCTGAGGATTTTCGGCGATCTCCACCTGGCTCATGTCGCCGTGACAGTTCTCGCAGTTCAAGCCCGCCGCAATGTGGGGACGATGGTTGAAATGCACGAAGTCCGGCACTTTCGCAACGGGCACCCAGACGAAATTCGCGCCGCTCGCCATCGCATCGCGCATGGGCTTCAATTTGTCGCTCGTCTGCGTCTTTGCGATCTGCTGATGACAGCCCCAACACTTATTGATCGTCGGCAGGCCCGAGGAAGGTCCGCGCGCGGCGCCGGGATGGCAATACAGACATTGGACGCCCAATCCCACGTGAAGGTTGTGCGGGAATTGGATGGGCTGCGGTTTGAGCGATTGTTGCGACCGATAGATGCCGAAGGCGGCAAGGCTGAATACGGACAACGCCGCGATGACCACGGCAATCCACCCCATTGGGCTCATCACCCATTCGAATAATCTCTTGACCATGCAGTCTCCTGTTACAAGATTTGTTCCGCGAAGATCGCGCAAAATTATACTAAATCAAACCCGAAACATGAACTTTCCTTGCACAAAAAAATCGTCAAACCCGATCCAATCGTACGCACACCGGTAAAACACAAACAACAGACTCGTCCCAATCCTCAACGATGCGACCGGGACGAGTTTACATAAACTTCGATAAAGTCAGGCGTATGAAGGCTCAACTCATCTCCTCGCGTCACTGTTCCCCGCCAGCAACGGGGGCGATTATACTGCAAAAGCATATTGGGTACAACAGCCGGGCGCATGTTATACTTCAATCGCCCTATGAAAAGACCTCCCCGTTTCGTCGTCATCCTTGCGATCAGCCTGGGCATTGCCCTCTTCAGCGCGGCAGTGACCTACACCGTCAACTTATCGAACGAGAAACATTCGACCACCGCGTCCCTCATTCTTCAGACCACGCCCTCCCCACCGGTGGAGGAGGACCGCTCGGAAGTCGGTTCCACGGACGGCATCGTCGTTATGGGAGGCGTCATTGCTTTGATCATCCTGGTCCCGATCCTCATTCAGCGCAAATCGTGGACACAGGTGAAATAGGCTTCACGCCGCCTTCCAATGGCGCGCTTTCGCGATCCGTTCGCCCAACGGGGGATGTGAATAGAACAGGAAGATCACCCATTTTTCAGGATCCACTTCGCCGAGGTTTTGATTCGCCAGTCTCGTAAACGCGGACGCGAACGCTTCGCCCTTACCCGTAGCCTGCAACGCGTACTCGTCAGCCTTACTCTCCCTCCAGCGGGAGACCGCGTTCTCGAGCGGCATGGTCAACAATCCATACGCGCCGAGGAGGATCCCCAACGCAGGGAACGCGGCGACATCTGCCACACCATCGAAACCGAAATAACCAATCGCCCAGTTAAGTCCCAGCGAGGCAAGATACAAACCGAGGGTTGTCCCCGCCGCTCCCATTGTGATCAACAACGGAATGTCGCGGTGGACGTGATGTCCCAACTCGTGCGCGAGTACGGTTTCGATCTCATCGTGTGAAAACTCGTTGATGAGCGTATCGCCCAGCACGATGCGGCGCGTGTTGCCGATGCCGGTCAACGCGGCGTTGGCGGATTTGGTCCGTTTGGACATGTCGAACTTGAAGACGCCGCGCACCGCGGTGTTGGCTCGTTCGGCGAGCGCAAGCAGGCGGTCCGCCAGTTCCTTGTGTTCGTCTCCCAGCGGGACGAATTTATTGAACAAGGGCATGATGAGGATCGGCGCGAGGTTGGCGAGCAGAACGTTGAAGACGAACAGCCCGCCCGCCGCCCACAGCCACCACACGTCGCCGGTGACGCGCAGGGCGAGATAAAGCAATTCGAGCAGGATCAACCCGATGGGCGCGCCGACCGCCATTCCCTTGAGTTGGTCCACGATCCAGCCTTTGAGAGTCTGGTTGGATTGACCGAAACGGTGCGGCAGGACGAATCCGCTGTAATAACCGAGGGGAAGGTTGAGGAGGAGATATAGCCCGCCAAAAATGGCGACAAACGCGGGAACGAGAATCCAGGGGTTAGTGAACAGCAACCAGCGATCAGTGAGCCAGTCGCGCAGGGAAATCGCCCAGCCGAGAAACAGCCAGGCGAAGGCATAGACCGCGCTGAAGGCGGTATCCACCAGCCACAAGCGGCGGCGGATGCGGGCATATTGCCTGGCTTGTTTTTGTCGTTCGGGGTCGAGAGTGGTCATGCGAAGATTATAACGGCGTTATCTGGCACATGAGCGATACGGCGAGGGTCGAGAACTCCGGGAGGGATTCCGATTACGGAGCGTCCACCGCGCAACGAAAGCCAAGATTATGGCTCGTGTTATCCGGCGGCAGATTGTCGCGATCCGAGGAGCGTATGCCGACAGCCCTGCCCGTCAGGAAGGAGCCGCCTCGCCTGACAATGGTGTCGCCGGAGGCCGGACCGATCGGGTTGCGGAATTCCGACATCCCGTAATACTCAGGCGCGTACCGATCCGCGATCCATTCCCAGACGTTGCCCGCCATATCCAGAACGCCGTAGTAACTGGCTCCTTCGGGGTAACTCCCGACGGGCGTCGTGTCTCCAACGCACAACGAGTTGCCTTTGCCGTAAAAATTCGCATACGAACAATCAATCGTATTTCCCCACGGATATGACCGTTTGGTTTTCTGCTCATCGTCCCAACTCGCGGCTTTTTCCCACTCCGCCTCGGTGGGCAGACGACGACCCACCCACCGACAATATGCCTTGGCGTCTATCCACGAAACAAAGATCACCGGATAGTCGTCGAAGTCGGGGTTTCCATAATAGAAACTGTCGTTTGCCGCGTTCTGCGTAATGGAAGTGATCGCCCGCGGCGGATCGCATCTTTTGTTTTTTACGCACCCGGCGTACATGGCGTTCGTCACTTCCATCCTGTCAATCAAAAAGGCGTCCAGATATACCGTGTGGACCGGTCGTTCATCCGCGTCGTTGCCGGCGCTTCCCATTGTGAATTCACCGGCGGGGACCAGGATCAAGGGCATTCCGTCCTTGCCTGTTGAAAAATCATCTTCAATCGGCGGAACTGATGAGGGTGGATGTTCAGGCGGCGGAGATGCGGGCGTTTGCAAAGGCTCGGTAGCCACCACTCCCGTCGGCACGACAGATTGGACGGGTGAAGGCGTTGCAGGCGGAACGTCGTTCAGTAATTTGTAGATTCCCCATGCGCCCAGGAATAGGACCAAAAAAGCGATTGTAATCCCCATGGCAATTTTCGCATCGAACCAGAAAAAGGGCTGGGGTTTCTTTTGTCCGACGGGAGCCGCGCTGATCGGTCCCGTCAAGCCGCGCTTCTTCAGTTCCCTCCCGGCTAATTCCCGCAACTGATAACTGTCATCGGTATCGGCCATATCCTGCAGTTTCTCCTGCGCCGACCGCATCAAGCCCAAATTTCCGCCGTCCAAAAGGGCGATCAATTTCTCGATTCCCTCCTTCCGCACTTTTGGGTTGGGATGCGACAATATATCCAACAGCCCGGACGGGAGCGGAACCAGTTTTACGTTACGGTGCATCAAATTTTCGACGAGGATAATCTCACCGCGTTCGCGATAAGCCCAGTGGCTCGGAGTTTGCTTCGGCGTGACACGGACAACTTTTTCGTAGGCGTAATCGTACAGTTCGTCCACAGTAATGCGCCCGTTCCCGTCCCGGTCGGCTTCACCCCTGAGACCCTCGATCAGAAAATGCGTAAACACCGATTTTTGAGTATTGCCAATAATCTTATCCCCCTCCCAGGCGAATTGGGTGGCGTCTGTGGCGGTCAGCACCACGCGTCCAAATCCATTGCCTTCGAAAGCGGTCGCAATCCCCATGCTCTGTCCGACAGATTTGGAGCCGTAATCGAACGCGCCGCTGTTGCAACAGTCCAGGATCAATATCTGTCGTTGAGAACGGCTGGCGTTCATGGATTTGGTGATGAACTCGGCGGGGACGCTGCTCGCCTCGAGAATTTTCAGTTCGGTATCCGTTGCGGCAAGGAACAAGAGCCCCTGTTCGTTTCGCACTCCATGACCGGAAAAATACAATAATAACAAGTCGTCGTGTTTTCGATCTTTGAAGAAATGGCCGATCGCCCGGCTGGTTTTGCTCTCGCCTTCGTTCAACAAAACCTTGACCTCGAAACCCGCCAAATCCCGCAAGACCTGGGCAAATTCTTCCGCGTCCCTGCCGGGGGCGGTAAGTTTCGCAAAATTGGGATCCTGATATTCAGTGTTCGCGATGACGAGAGCGTATTTGGATGTCATTTCTTCGTCTTCTTATGTTTCTTTTCCAACGTCCCGACCAGTTTTTCCATTTCGTCGAAGGAGCCTTCGAATTCAATGTTCTGACCGGCGATCCGCCCTTTGAATTTAATGGTGCGCCCTCTTCCGTTCAAACTCCAGGCTTGAAGAAATTCCAGGATTTTGGGAAGCGCGGCTGGCAGGACAGCCAACGCAATCGCCCCCGCCGTGATCGGATCAACCGCCTTTGCGCCTGACGGGAGACGGCTGCCCGGCATCAACTCCACCGACTCCACGTCGAAATCCTTCAATTCCATCAGCAGGCGGCGAGTCGCAATATCCAATTCCTCCTCTGTGCCGTCCGAAATTGCGACCGTCAAATTCAGGTTTACAACATCCGCACTCGTCATGTGATCTCCTCCACAAGTAATGACGGGATTATACGCCTAAAGTTTCATTTTTCAAAAAATTCCGGGCAGCCTATCAAATCCCCTGTCGGGCTATTCCCTGTCGCTTCCCTTCAACAACTCCTCCACCATAGACTCCGGCGCCTGCACGGCGACCACCTCCCCGCGCACGGTGACGACGCCGTTCGCGAGGATCCATTCCTCGATGACGACCTTGCGTCCCTTGAGTTCCTTCACCTTGCCGCGCACTTCGAGTTCGACGCCGAGCGGCGTGGGTTTGAGGTAATCCACGCGGAGGGAGGCGGTGAGGGTGCGCGTGTTGGGTTCGGCGTGCGGGTCCTGTTCCATCGCGAGTTTGTAGAGCGCGGCGGCGGCGGTCCCCGTGCCGTGACAATCAATCAGCGAGGCGAGCAATCCCCCATAGACGTAGCCCGGAATGGCGATGTGATACGGCTTGGGCATGAAACGACAGACGGATTCGTCGCCGTCCCAGTAACTCTTGATCTGGTGTCCGTGTTCGTTGAGCCTGCCGCATCCGTAACAATGGGCGAGGGCGTCGGGGTAGTAGTCCTGGAAGGGTTTTTGTTGGTCCATTGGTCAATATCCTTTCGTCGCGAAGGCGCAAAGTCCGCGAAGATTGATCGGGTTGTGGCGCGAGGCTTTCGAAACAGGATCAGCCGTCCCTTAGTTCGGAGGCGGGGTCGGGGTGTCGGTCACGGTTGGAGAGGGAGAGGAGGTCGGGGAGAGGGTGGGGGCGCGTGTGGGCGCGTCGCCCTGCAAAATGAATTGACCGACCACCTTCCATTCGAGTCCCACGAAGATCTGCACTTCGTACGTGCCGGGTAAGAACTCCTCGGGCGATGCCTCCCATTCGGTGAAGCCGTAACCGCCCACCTCCCCATCCCAGGGGATGGTTTCATAATGCGCCAGTTGACCGTCGCGATACCACAACGCGGTCCATTGCGAACCGGGGATCATCTGGTCGTACGTGAATACCGCGCACACGTAGCGGATGGGATTCTGGAAAACCGTCGCGGATTCAAAATCGAGGAAGTTGGAACAATCGAGCGTGAATTGAAGCGGGCTGAACACTGCGGCGGGGTTGGGCGTGACCTCGCTGACGAACAACGCTTCGATGACCGGCGGGATGAACGGCGTCGGCGTGATGGTGGGCGTATCGGTGACCGACGGCGTATCGGTGATGGTGGGCGTGAGCGTGATGGTGGGGGACAAGGTGATGGTGGGCGAAAGCGTGATGGTGGGAGACAAGGTGATGGTGGGCGAGGGCGGAAAATAGCGATATGCAACCGGCTCGCCGAAGCGACCCAACAGGAAGGCGATCCCGAACAACAACAACGAGAGCAGGATGGTGAACAGCCCGCCTCTTTCGCGCTGACGCCTGATCCTGTAAAAGGTCAATCTCCTCGCCGACAGCCACGCGCGGTACCCGGAGCGGAAGACGAGCAGTCCCCCGATCACCGATAAGACGATGGCGGCGATGATGCCTGCGCGTATATCCATGCGAAGGATTATAGCAGGGGAGGAAAAAGGATGAAGGATGAAAAGCGCTCATTTCCGCCCGGCGCGATGAATTTTCATGGCGTTGGAGTGAAAAGCGGAGCGCTTCTCAGGATGCGCGGTTCGACCCACAAGGCGCGGTCGCCGGAGGCGTCGCCGAGCGCAAGGACAGTCAACACGAACTTGACGTCCTGTCCCGCGAGCGGACCGAGGTCGAGGTCCACGCTAAAGTATTGACCTTCGTATTGCTCGCCGAACGCCCAGAACTCGCGGACGATGCCGTCCGCGAGTTGGTAATCCACGCGGAAGAGCGCGCCGCACCGCGTCGCACCGCGTTCGCAGTTGACGATGGCGCGGAAGCGGTCGCCGTTCTGCACTCTGAACGAGGGATAGACCGCGCGGATGTATCCGTTGAATACGTTTTGCGGAACGGTCAGCAGGCTTGGGGCGGTCCTGATCGTACCGTCTTCGAGTCTGGCAGCGCTTTGCAGGAGGACGAACCCATTGCGATCGCGGTCCTCGCCGGGGCAATCCAGCGCTCCCGCGCCGCTGGTCCACTGCGCGGCGCAGGCGTTTGCCGTGAAGTCGTACACTGTGCCGGAGACCGGCGGCGCTTTGACGTTGATCTCCACATAGAACGGGCGGTTGGCTGTCGCGGTCGTGCCGAAGATCTCGCCGCGATCGTTGCGGATCTGCCAGTTGCTGCGGTAATTGCCCTCGAAAATGGGCGCGCGGAAGTCCATCGCCAGGTCAATCGTCTCGCCCGGAGCGACCGCCCGCGGCAGGTTGATCAGGTTCCTTCCGCCCAGCGAGTTTCCGCTGACCAGAACGAGGCGATAGGTCGTCCTCCACGTACAAGTCCCATTGTTTTTCAATCTCCAGATCTTGGTGAACGAACTGCCTGGCGTAAAGGTGGAACCGTCCGGTACGGTTACGTCAGCCACAAACTCGATGCGGTCGCATCCACGGTTGGGAGTCGGCGTGGGCGATTGGAACGGGGTCCGCGTGGGGGTGGGTGTGCGCGTGGGTGTGTTGGTCGGCGTGTTGGATGGTGTGAACGTCGCTGTAAAGGTCGGTGTGAAGGTGGGAGTAAAAGTCGTCGTGTTGGTCGGAGTTCGCGAAGGAGTGTTCGTTGGCGTAAAGGTTGGCGTCCGCGTTGGCGTGAAGGTCTTCGTCGGTGTGTTGCTTGGCGTGCGCGTCGGTGTGAGAGAGGGCGTTTGAGTCGGCGTGTCTGTTGGCGTAAATGTCTGCGAAGGCGTAGCCGTAGCGGTCGGAGTCAGCGACGGGGTTTGCGTTGGCGTGAAGGTCTTGGTCGGTGTGTTGCTTGGCGTGCGCGTGGGCGTGAAGGAGGGCGTTTGAGTCGGCGTGTCTGTGGGTGTGAACGTCGCGGTCGGCGTGAACGTAAAGGTTGGAGTCAACGACGGGGTTTGCGTTGGGGTGAAGGTCTTCGTCGGTGTGTTGCTAGGCGTGCGCGTCGGAGTGAAGGAGGGTGTCTGAGTTGGTGTGTCTGTTGGCGT
>SZPG01000035.1 GCA_030263595.1 Chloroflexi bacterium CFX6 | reverse complement strand
ATTTTCACGGAAAGATCAAAGAAATATCCGTGCTTTTCCGTGAAATCCGCGTCATCCGTGTCCAGCGGGGCTTTTACCCCACTAAACCCCAAAGAGCCAAAATCTTCAGCGCATCCGGCTGGAGATTTTTACTTTTCCGATGGCGGCACCCGCTCCGCTCCCGGCAAGAGCGGCATATCCGCCAGGCGGTAGGCGAACTCGTATGCCGAGTCCGCGCCGCATTCGCCGGGGAGCGGTTCGACCAATCCGTCCTGGTCGGCGTCAACGCCTCTCACCAGCGCGCCGCCAAGCGCTTCGAGTTCTGCAATGACCGGTTCCATTTCGGGACCGAAGGGAGCGTCCTTCAATTGCAACGCCAGTTCGAGGATGCGTTTCAACCGTCCGTCCATGTTCTGGATGCAGACCTGCACGTTTTCACCGTTGGCGCGGATATTGGGCGTCGAATCCGCCGCGTCCATCGCCCGGTTCACCTGGAACAATGCCTCTTGCAGGTAACCGGGACGGTCGCCGTTCGGAAAACTTCCGAAACCGTCGGTGGTATCGCTGACCTTGCCGTCGCCGTCGTGATCGAGATACAGATCGGACGACGCGCCGGCGATCTGATTGATGATCTCTTCGGTTCTCTTGCGGACCGTGGATTCGTCTCCGCTTTCAAAAGCCTTTCTCAAGCCGACGACCTCCTCGCCCGGCACGTCGAAGCCGTTGATGGATATGTTGACGTACGAGCCGCTGTAATACCAAAGCCCCTGGATCAGCGCCAGGCTGTTGGGTGTGTCGTCGTGGGCGACCAGCACCATGCGTATCGGGGTCAACGCTTCGGGCGGAAAAACGGACGAATAAACGATCTCCTCCGATGGGTGGGTTGCTTCCGTATCGTTTCGTTCCTGCGAAACGACAACGCGGTCGAAATCCGCGAAGATGTTTTTCTGCGCCGGGTCAATCAACGAGAGTTGACCGACCCCGGCAGCGTTGAACGCGACCGACCCGATCTTGCGGATCGTCCCTTCATCGTCGCTGACCAGCCAGGCTTCGTAGTGATATCCCTCCGGCGGCAGGTCCGCGTTATTGAGCGACAGGACGATTTCATCCATCACGCTGGAAAAATCGCCGAACCTTAACCTGCCCACGGAAATGTTCGGGTCGCGTGGAGCCGGCGTCAATGTCCCGGTTGCCGCTGAAGGACCGAGGAACCGAAAAATGACAAAGGCAAGCGCGAACGCCGCCGCCGTTTCGACCGCGATCCTCGCCCACCGAGAGCGGCTCGATGGTTGCGGATTATTTTTCGGCGTCCTGAGTTCTTCCACCGCCTTGCGAGCCATTTTCGCGAGGCGAAGCGTCCCCGGCGATGCGGTCTGACCGTTGAAGATCGCCTGGAACTCATCCGCCATTTCGCCCGCAGACTGGTAGCGGAGGCCGGGGTCCTTTGCAAGCGCGCGGTCCAACAGGGCTTGCAGGTCTGGTGAAATGCCCTTGATGGGAGGCGGTGGTTCGTTGATGTGTTTCATCAACATGCCGAAGGTGGTATCCGCCTGGAAGGGAACCGTACCCGCCAGCATCTCGTACAGCATGATGCCGAGCGAGTAGATGTCGGTGAGCTTGTCCACCTTGTCGCCGCGCGCCTGTTCGGGGCTCATGTAGGTCGGCGTGCCGGAAACCGAACCCGTCGTCGTGTGCAGGGTGGAGTCGAGAAGGCGGACCAGGCCGAAGTCCGTAAGAATCGGTTCCACATCCAGAGGCAGGGGTTGCTCGGGGGTGATTTCCTGCGTGCGGGAACGGAGCAGAACGTTCGCGGGTTTGATGTCCCGGTGGACGATGCCCTTTTCGTGGGCGTAGTCCAGCGCGCCGGCAATGGAACGGAGCAGTTGCGCGATGATGGCAATGGGAATCCGCTGGCCCCGTTGGTGAATGGCTCTCATGTACGCCGAAAGCGAGGGGCCGGGGATGTAGTCCATGACCAGGCACGGCGTTTCGTCCTCGACCACGTAATCCAACATGCGGACGATGTTGGGGTGGCGCAGTTCGCCGATGACCTCCGCTTCGCGTTTGAAGCGCGCCAGTTGGTGTTCTTCACGTTCGAGCAAGCCCCGCATCACTTTGACTGCCACAAGCCGGTGGGTTTCATGGAAGCCCGTATAGATCTCCGCCATGCCCCCTCGGGCGACCAGGTCTTTGATTTGGACTCTTCCCAGCGTTTTGCCTGTCCAATCAGCCATAGTTGAAAGATTATAATCCCAAAGGGGTTCGGGCGAGTATAATGGCAAGCCTCGAATACGATATGAGCATGGCGAGGTTGACTTGAGCGATTCCCCGGAAATCGAGATCGGAAAATTATTACGGCAGCGGAAGTTGAAACTTGGACTTGCGGAATCCTGCACCGGCGGGCTGGTCGGTCATCGGGTGACGAACGTTCCGGGCTCCTCCGAATATTTCACCGGCGGCGTTGTGGCTTACGCCTACGAAGCAAAGGTCGCGATGCTGGGGGTATCGTGGGATACCCTGAACACTTACGGCGCGGTGAGCAGGGAGACCGTCCTTGAAATGGCGCGCGGCGTCCGGGATTTACTGGCTGTGGATATTTCCGTTTCGGTCTCAGGGATAGCGGGCCCGGGCGGCGGAACAGCGGAGAAACCCGTCGGCACCACCTGGATCGGTCTGGCTGCCCCGGAAGGCGAATGGGCGCGCAAGTTCATCTTCGACGGCGACCGCGAACAGAACAAAACATTCTCCGCCGACGAAGCGTTGAGGATGTTGTGGGAGTATTTGACGGGGAATTTGAAGTAACGCGACATTCATGTCGCATTACAGTAACGCGACACGAGGTCCTCTTCGAGGACCTCGTGTCGCGATGCAAATCACGCCTGCGCGAACGTATCCATCAACAACTTGAAATTCCCGCCGACGGGATACAAAATGGGGCAGGTGCATCCGCGCTTCTTGTATTCATCCACTTTGGCTTTCGCCTCGGCGGGCGTCCCTGAGGCGGTGATGCGGTGAACGAGATCGTCCGGGACGAGATGCTTTGCCTTGTTGATCTGCTCCTTTGTGGCGGGCCATCCCAAAATGGATTGGATCTCCGCGATCACATCCTGTGAAACCCCCGAGGCTTTTGCGATGTGCGGCTGTTGCGCGAGGTACTGGCAGAGCAATTCCTTTGTGTATTCGATTGCCTTGTCGTGACTCTCATCCACCGAGCAGACGATGAGTTGCGGGCGGTCGAAATCCTCCATATTGCGCCCGGACCTTTTCAATCCCTTTTCGAGCAATTCCATCGCCTTGTCGTTGTATTCGGGCGGAACGCAGTAATTCAACACCGCGCCGTCCGCGATCTCCCCGGTCAATTCCATCATCTGGTCGCCGGTCGCGCCGATCATGATCGGAACGTTACGCGGCTCGCGGCGCCCATGCACCACGTCCAGTTCGATGCCGTCCACGTGATGGAATTCGCCGTGGAAGGTGACGCGTTCCATGTTCAATAATCTCTTCAACACCTCCACGGTCTCGCGCATGGCAAGCAGCGGTTTCCTTCTTTCGATGCCCACGTTCTTCGCCAGCGGATCCCACCACGCGCCGATGCCGCAGACGATCCGATTCGGAGCGAGATCGTCCAGCGTCAGCAGGGTCGCCGCAAGCAAGCCGATGTTACGCGTCCAGTTGTTGATGACGCCCGAACCGACCTTGATCCGGTTCGTCACTGCCGCGTATGCCGCCATCGGGACGATTGCATCGCGCACCAGCCGCGACTCCGCCTGCCACACCGCTTCGAATCCCTTCTCCTCGGCGTATCTTGCATATTCCAATCCATCCCTCAAATCGTGCGAATCCTGCAAATATAGGGCGACGCGTTCGGTCATGGCATTCTCCTGTTTTAGAACGAGATTGTTTTTTCGAGTTCCCTGATGATTTCGAGATCTTCGGGCAGGTCGAGGTCCAGTCCAAGAGACGGCAGGTCCACGACCTCGAGTCTTGCGCCTGCCTGTTTGGCGCGTTCGCAATGCCTCTGGAACGAGTTCTCGCCGAAATCGTATTCGATCAATCCCGAGGGCGAAATCAGCAAGGCGTTCGTTCCCTTGCCATGTCTGTCCGGGGCGATTACAACGACGGGAGGCTCGCCAGCCCTCTCGATCAATGTTAGCACATCTTCCCGCGAGATCAAGGGCAGGTCGGCTGGCAGGATCAGCACGCCGCGCGTGGCGTGCACCTTTGCGATGACGGTCGCCCGCGTCAACGCCGTGTTCAACAGCGGCTGACCGTCCTCCCGCACCGTGCGCGCGCCGTGCTGCCGCGCGATGGTCAACGCGTGCGGGTCGCGGCTAACCACCAGCACCTGTTCCAATTCCTTGACGTCCGAAAGCGTATTGAGCGTATGCACCAGCAGCGCCTGATTCAATTCCGCCCGTTCGTCCTCCGATAAGGCTCCCGCCAGACGCGATTTTCCGCGTCGCAATGGTTTCACCGGTATGATCGCCCAAATGGTCATAGCGCCTCTTCGATAAAGGTCAACACTTCCATTGCCAGTTGTTTTCTATCTTCAAGACATTCCATGAGCGTATTGGTTACGTATGCCTGCATGTTCAAACCCTTTATATCTTCCATAAGTTGCGCGTCCCTGCGGTCGAATACAAACCCGCTCGACAAGCCGCGATAGTGATTCGCCACCGCGAACGCGGACGGTTCGATGCCGAGTTCGCGGTACATCTTCGCCGCAGGCCCCTTCACGGTTTGTCCTCCGATGATGGGGGAGACTGCGATAACCGGCTTTGCCCTGTCGAGTTGCGCGAAGGAGGGTCTGAGAATTTCGAGGATCGGATCAATACTCACCCAGGGATTGGACGGGCAGACGACGATCGCGTCGGCGGACCGGATCGCTTCACGCGTCCCCGGGGCTGGTTCTGCGCCTTCAGCCCCTTCAAACCTGAATCCTTTGACGCGCGGCTCGCACCTTCGATGCACGAAATATTCCTGAAACGCGAGTTCGCCTTCGTCGGTGTTCACCATTGTCCTCACCGGCTGATCGGACATGGGTAAAACATCATGCTCGATTCCCCATGCCCTGCAAAAATCCTTTGTGATGCGACTCAGCAGATCGCCTCCTTTCAATCTTCGCGTGCGTTCGAGATGCGTTCCCAAATCCCGGTCGCCGAGACGGAACCAATCAAGTCCGCCGAGTATTGAAAAGTTCTCGAACGCATTCCAGGTTTCGTCCGCGCGTCCCCAGCCTGTCTCCGGGTTCGCCAGCCCCGCCAATGTGTAACAAACCGTATCCAGATCGGGGCAGACGTACAAACCATAATGCTCGAAATCATCGCCGGTGTTGACGATGACCGTCAAGTCTTCAGGAGGGAGGATTTGGGCGAGTCCGTGCGCCAGTTTCGCGCCGCCGACCCCGCCCGCGAGGGCGACGATTTTCATTTTGAAAAGTATTTGATTACAAGATACAACAACAGAAAGGCTAGAAGAGAAAACCAAAACCCCGGCAAATATGACCACCATTGACGCGGCTTACGAGATGTTTTCGTTGTTGAGCGGGGGAATGGTTCGCGCGGAAGGTTTTCATTCGCTAACAATTTTCGAAGGAGTGAATAGGTTGGTTCCCACGAGGCGGTAATAAATGCGAACACAAATAGTATGATGAGAAAGATTGCAAAAACAACGAAACCTCCAGAAAAACCCTCCAACCCAATCGCAAGACTCAAACCTATCCCGGTGAAAATCCAGAGCAATATCGCGAAACCAAGTCTGAAAAATTCCCCCGTGCCGATATTTGAACTATATTGACTGCTCCATTCTCTTTGTTTCTCGTCCATTTGCGTTACCTTAGATTCATTTGAGGAATAGTTGCTTTAACCCAATGGAATAAACATAGAACAATATCCAAAGTTTGAATATCAAAATTCCGTAGTGTACAGCGTATCCCCACCATTTCCCTTGAAATTTCGGCAACCTCGCCGGGATATTTTCGTTGCCCGAAATCTTGCGTAAGACGATCCAAGCGGGTTGCCAATATGGGGCAAGCCAAAGAACACTAAACTGTATTGCAATGGCAAGCATTACGAAGCCCGGGTTTTTGAATACGATACTCAAAATAAGTCCGCTGAAGATGAGACTCAGCAGAATGATTACAAATCGTACGAATTCCTTTGGTCCAAAATACTTCCATAAACCACCTTGCCATTTCTTTTGCTCTTCGTCCATCTTATTACCTCCTAATAAAGACAGAACTTAAAGGCTTTCTTTCTCTGGCATCTGGTATTACCTCCGTATACCCAACAAAAAACATCGCCTGCGGCTCCCATGTTTCGGGCAATTCCAAAACTTCCTGGATCGTTTCCTGCGCGAACAGCGGACTGCACACCCAGACCCCGCCCAGTCCCTCCGCGTGCGCGGCGAGGAGAAGTTGCAATCCCGCATTGGCGACGGACTGCACTGCCATCAGGTATTCGGCTCGTTTTCGTTTTACGTCGGGGTGGGTGTCCATCTCACTCATGTCGAGGCAGAGGAGGATGAGGACAGGCGCGGAGGTCATCCGTTTACGGGAACGGTTGACGCGTTTTTGGATTTCTTCGTGGGGGAGTCCGTCGTTCTCGAGGTCGCGCCGGAATTCGATTGCCATCGCGTCGGCAAGTTTTTGTTTGACGGCCGGCGTCGTTACTACGCAGAAGCGCCAGGGTTGACGGTTGTGGGCGGAGGGGGCGAAGGTCGCAGTGTGGAGAATGTCGTTTATAACGGAATCAGGCACCGGGTCCGGTTTGAAGCGGCGGATCGAGCGGCGCGTCCGCAAAAAATTGTGAAGGTCAATCGTGTTCGTCGAAGTGGGTGGGCTCGATCTTATAGGTGATCCGCTTTTGTCCCTTTCGATAAGTCCAGGGTTGGTTATCGTATTTGAGCGATAGTTTGTTGATGTGCTCATCTGCGCCTTTTGTTGTGCGTTCGACCACCTTCCCGCGAACGCCGAGGTAACGATAGGGTATCGAGGGATCTTGAATGACCATTGCCACCTTCGGGCGGGCTTTCATGTTCCTGTCCTTCACGCGCCCTTCGCTAGTGTTGACGAGGATGTGCTCGCCGTCGGTGTCGAACCACACGGGCGTGACCTGCGGGGAACCGTCTGGCATGGAGGTTGCAAGGTAAAGAAAGGCTTTCGTTTCGTCTTTGAGGAGGTCGAGGAATTTTTCGGGGAGTTTCATGGGTTCAATGGGTTTGGGATGAGGAGCGTAAGCATTTGGCGATGGAAGTTTCTAAGGCTTGGATGTCCTCGTGCGTGCAACCGATCGGGAGTTTTTTATTTTTGCATCGTGTTCGATCATATCAAAGGTGCATAAGATTCCTGTTAGTGTTTTCGATTCGAGCGAACTCGACCACATGCCCATGCCGTCGCTGTTGCCCGCGGTGTTGTTTTCGAGATAGCCGTGATCGGGCGGGTAATGAACTCGGGTCAGCGAAAAAGGTCCTGTTCTTTCGGGCGGATGAGTTCTTTGAGCGATCCCTCGCGCAATGGATAGGGAAACCCGCGCACGTGGACGACAGGCGTCCCCTCGGCGGCTTGCCCCATGACGAGCGACGCGGCGGCGGCGAGCTCGTCCGCGACGCCGACCTGGGTGATCTGCAGCCTGTATCCGAAGAGGTCGGGTTCGCCGCGCAAATCCTGCAAGCCCGGCATCCCGGCGATTCCGATGGCAACTCCAACCGTGCCATTGCGCCAGGCGCGCCCGTGCGAGTCAATGATGAGGACGCCGATCCCTTTTCCGGTTTTGGATTGGATCGCATCCCGCATCTTTCTGGACGAGAGGTCTGGGTCGGCCGGGAGGAGGAGTACCCAATCTTCGGACCTCACCCCCGGTCCCTCTCCTGAAAGGAGCGGGGAGTCAACATTCGAGTGGTCAATCCCCGCGTTGGCGCAGACGAAACCGAGTCGGTGTTCGACGATGATCGTGCCGACGCGCGTGCGCAAAACCTCGTTGCTTTCCCTCAAAACGAGTTCGATGAAGCGCGCCTCCTTTTGGGTCTGTTCCGCAAGTTCGAGCGCGCGTTGCGACGGTGTGACGGTCGCGAGGTTCACCGTCCGCCCCTCGGCTTTGCTGACGATCTTTTGCGCGAGGACGAGGATGTCGCCGTCCTGAAGTTGGATGCCTGTTTCGTTCAATGCCTTGACAAGAATATCCGCCAGGTCGTCGCCATGGCGGATGAGGGGAATGCCGGGGAGGGGGGTAAGGGTGAGAGGCATGTGGCAGTGAGCGGTGATCAGTGATCAGTAATCAGTGATCAGTAACTGACGACTAGCGACTAACGACCAGCGACTGACGACCAGCGACTGACGACTAATGACTATTTTACTTTCGATCCACTCCCGTGATCCTGATCCCCGCGTGGGTGGAGCCGTATTGTTTGTTGACGTTGATCAGCACACTGGTTAGTCCTTCCACGACGACCGAGTTCTCGATGGGACCGGCGTCCCAGCCTGTGAGCCCGGCGGCTTCGACGAGGGTCAACGCCTCTGCGCGGGCGTTCTTGCTCGAGCCGGTGACCAGCACGTCGCAGTCCACCTCTTCGTCCGTCAATAGGAGTTCGTGGGAAATGTTCTGGAACGCGGCAACGACCTGCGCGTCATCGCCGAGGATCGCCTTCGCCTCCTGCGCGGCGGAACCTTCGGGGGGCATCTGAACTTTCGTCACTTTTGGCGGCACAAGCGGAACGGTGACGTCAATCAGCAGTTTGCCTTCGAGGGCGTCCTTCACGCCTTCGAGCGTTTCGCGATGCGCGGCATACGGGACGGTCAATACAACGATGTCCGCCTGCTGCGCGGCTTCGAGGTTGGTCATGCCGACGAGGGAGGATGAACCTTCCAGCATTTCCATGATTTCAGCCGCGGTGGTCACGGCTCTTTCCGAAACGCGCGAGCCGATCAGCACGCGATATCCCGCTTTTGCCCAGCGATACGCAAGTCCCTTGCCCTCCTTGCCTGTGCCGCCCAATACGGCGATGGTCAATAGCAATGGCGCTTTTTCTTCCATGCAATTCTCCTCAATGTTCCAGACCCTAAAGGTTTTTGCGAAGTATCCCCAAAGTGAAATGAAGGGGGTAAAACCTTTAGGGTCTCTGTACGCTATAAAACCTTTGCAACTTCCTTTTGATAACGTTCCCAGACCCTCGGCGCGATCTCGCGGGCTTTTGCGCCGATCTCTTTTTCGTCCAGCGTGAGCAGTTCGCGGTCCTTCATTAGAACCTTCCCGGCGACGATGGTCGTACTGACCATGCTTTGCTGGAACCCGAAGAGGATGTGCCAGGGCAGGTTGCCGGCGGTCAACGGGGTGTTGGGATGATAGTCCACGAAAATGATGTCGGCGACCGCGCCGGGGACGATCTGCCCGATGGGTGCGGACGGGAAGAAGAGGCTTGCAAGCGCGGCGTTGTTGTAGATCGCCATCTGTGCGACGTCAAATCCGCCCATGCGGCGCGGGTCGCGGTGGTGGACTTTGTGAAGCAGGTATGCCGCCTTCCATTCCTCCCACATGGCGTTGGAGAAGCCATCGTTTCCCAAACAGACCCGGATGCCTGCGCGCAGCATGGATTCGATGGGCGCGACGCCGACGCCGTTGTTCATGTTCGAGCGCGGCTGGTGCGAAAGCCAGGCGCCGGTTTCGACCAGCAGTTGAATTTCACGCGCGTCGAAGTGGACGCCGTGCGCGGTGATGGTTTTGGGTCCGAGGATGCCGTGTTTATGCAGGCGGTCAATCACGCGCAGTCCGCTTTTGTTGAGGCTGTCGTATTCGTCCGCTTCGTGTTCGGCGGTGTGGATGTGGAAGCCCACATCGTCGGGGACGGATTGGCGGCACAAAGCCAGGGATGAGTCGGAAAGCGTCAGGCTGGCGTGCAGGCCGAAGGTCCCGGCGAGAAGCGGGGATGTTGTGTGTTGCGTTTTCTGGATGAAGCGCAGATTCTCCCGAAGCCCGGCTTTCATTTTTTCTTCGCCGTCGCGGTCGGTCACTTCGTAGCAAAGAACGGCGCGCAAGCCCGATTTCTCGACTTCATCCGCGATGATGTCCAGCGAGCCGTCAATGGCGTTGGGCGAGGCGTGATGGTCGAAGAGGGTCGTCGTGCCGTGTTTGACCGCATCCACGAGGCAGGGGAGGACGGAGTAGCGGATGCTTTCCGCGTCGAGCGAACGATCGAGGGGCCACCACAACTTTCGCAGGATCTCCGGGAAGTCTTTGGGCGCGGGTCCGGGAATCGCCATGCCGCGCGCGTACGCGCCGTAGAAGTGGGTGTGCGCGCAGATGCTGCCCGGCATGACATATTGACCGCGCGCATCGAGTCGCTCGATGGCGGGATGGCGGGTTTCGAGTTCGGCGGACTTTCCGATTTCCCGGATGATCCCGTTTTCGATGAGGAGGGCATGATCTTCGAGAATGCGGTTCTCTGTTTCCCAGGTGACGATGGTTGCGTTTGTGATCAGCATGTTATCCGAGGCCGAATTGATTGGGGTGGGGGAGGGGCGTTCCGTTCGCGGCGATCTCCTGGATGGCGAGGAAGGCGGCAGTGGATACGTCCCGCTCCTCGCCGTACATGCCATTATACAACGCGCCGACGACGCCCTCGCTCATGTTTCTTTTCAGGTAGGGAATGGCGGCAAGCCTTTCCTCGAGAGCGCCGTGTTTGAAGGCGGCGATCAGCAGGTTGATGGCGGGATCGCCGCTCGGGATTCCGACTCCCTGCTTGCTGGCAAATTCGATCAGCCACGGCGTTTCGGAGGGCGGGGTCAGTTTTTTCGGCGCGCGCGGGTTGCGTCTTGAAATTTCCTCCACGTATTGCTGGGCGAGGTTGCGGACCGCCCATTGGTCGTCGTCCGTCTGCATGAGTTGGAGTTTTTCGAACGCCCAGGGTTGTTCGACGCGGGAGAGTCCATGCACGACCGCGCGGCGGACCATGATGTCGGCGTGACCCGCGCCTTCGCGCAGGATTTCGTATCCTTCGGCGGGGTCGTTGGCAAGCGCCTGTGCAGCGGCGCGGCGGAGTTCGTCGTCGCCGTGCAGAAGGGCGCGCGCGACGACTTCGACGGCATTGTCCATGCCGATGGCGACCAGCGCGAGGCACGCCGCGCTTCTGGCAGCGCTGACCGGCGCCTGCAACACCTCCTCCAGGATGGGAACGGCTTTTCGGTCGCGGATGGCGCCGCTTCCCAGCGCGGCAAGCGGGATGACTTCGAAGGAGCGGGAGGTCAGCAACTGGCGGAACAGGGCGGCGGCGCCCGGGTCGCCGCTCACGACGAACCCCGCCATTGCCTTGGCGCGCAGGGCGATGGGTTGACCTTCAGCCTGGAGGATGGAGAGCAGACTGGCGAACGCTTTCGCCCTCCACTTCGCGTTTTTGGGCGCGTCACGGAGCCAGCGCGCCACAACAAAGGTCGGAATGTGGAGAGGCAGGTCGGATTGTTTGAGGAGAGTTTCCGCGACGTTGGAGGCGTCGGTGCGGGCGGCAAGATAATGGAGCGTAATGGTCTTGCCGTCCCAATCCGGCTGGGCGAGCAGGGCGGCGTCGGCGTTGTTATCTCCCACCGCCTGACCGGCAAGGTAGCCGTTGAAGACCGGGTGAAGGAAGCGCATCTTTTCGCTGGAGTGCGAGATAAGGAGTCCGCTTTCGACCATTTTGCTGAGCAAACCATACGAGGGGACGGCAGATGCCGCCTTCGATTTTTTGATCTTGACCTTCTGCGATTCAGCCGGCGGGGCTGGCTGGCTGTCGTTGCCCTTTGTTTGCGCCTCCGCAGACTGGTCTTCCACGATGTCGTATTGCCCGACCCAGGCGCGGGCTTTGCGCGGGTCGAAGATCGGCTGGGTGGTCAACACGACCTGCATGGCAAGGAGTTCCAGCGCGGCGACCGGTGTACCGGTCGGGGCGACGCGGCGGAGGTGGGTGGCGATGAAGTCGAGGACGCGCGATCCCAAACTGTCGCCGGCGTAGACGCCCCAGGTTTTCAGGGTCAGTTCAAAGGGAGTCAGACCCGTGTTGTCCAGCGCGAGCCATTCGTTGAGCAGGAGCGGGTCAACGGTCGAATTCCCCTGGACGCTGCGCGTCCACGCCTCGCCCCATTGCCGGATGAAGTTCGAAATTATACGCGCGTCCCAGGTCGTCAGCGCGAACGGATGAAAGCCCAGCCCGACGAGCCCGTTCAACTGGTTGGGCGCGGCGGTGGTTACGATGCGCGAGGCGGGGTATGCCTCCACGAGCGCCCTGAACCATGCGGTGAGGTCGTTTTGCGTTTTCGGGTCAACCTCGTCGAAGCCGTCAACCAGCAGGAGCGCCGCCCCGTCGGTGAAGGACGTTTTGACGAAGTCGGGGAGTTTTCTCGAATCGAGCATTGATGCGCGTTCACTTGCCGCGTTGACGACGACCGTAAGCGGGTCTCTGGATGGATCGTGGGGAAGTCCCAGGTCGGCGATGTGATAATGATACGGGATGGCAAGCCTGCCGGTTCGCAGCGGGACCTTGAGGTTTGCCGCCAGCGAGGCAAGATGGGCGAGCGCCACGGTCTTCCCCGCTCCCGCCGCGCCGACGATGACGACATTTTCTTCGCCGCTGATCGCTTCCACCAGCCCCAGGGTCGGCGCGCGATAGATTGCCGCCAGTTCGGGCCAGTCGGGCATGTAGGGAAGCGTGAGTGAAATGATGTCTTCCTGGGCGCTCACGGCGCCGGGTTCCATCGGCGCGGGTGGGGCGATCAGGCGGGGTTCCTGGAGGATTTCGTCGAGGGGGAATAATTGCGCGGCGAGGTGCATTCCCTGCGCGCGCCGCAGGGTGAGTCTGCGGTGATTGTCCTCCACGCCGCTCGTGCGGCGGACCTGCGCCTCGGCGCGCCTTTCCCTTGCGTTCTCGCGGATCTGTTTGAGCAGCGGGCGCGCCCGCCCCAAAAGTATCGTTGTCGCGATACCCATGGCGAAACCGATGAGGAATGCAAGAGTGGTGAGGTCCATGCTATGCCTGGCTGGAGGCGTTCGTCAACCGGAGTAGATGATCCTTCCGCAGGTGGGGCAATAGAACAACTGCGCCGCCGAGCGCGCGCTCTGTTGCTGGGATGCAGTGAGCGTCGTACCGCAGGCGGAGCAGGCGTCCTCGTTTAGCGTTGCGATCGCCACGCTGCGTTTTTGCCGCCGCAACTGTTCGTAGGTCTTGAGGGCATGTTCGTCGAGATCGCCGATCACGGCGCCGCGCTCCGCTTCGAGTCGTTCGAGATCCCTGTTCAGCGCGTCGCTTTCATTTGCGAGGTCGAGGTTCTGGTTCTTCAAACGGGATTGCGTTTCCGCGAGCATGTCGCCCGCCGCGTTCATTTCCTTTTCCGTTTCCTCGGCGCGGAGCATCGCTTCGAGTTCGCGTTCCTCCAGTGTCCCAAGATGTTTCTTCAACGAAGCCACGTCCATTTGTAAATCCTGCAATTCCTTGGGGTTGTGGACCTGACCGCTGTACAGGCTCGCTTCGGTCTGTTCGATCTTGAGGCTTTGCTTTTCGACTTCCGCCTCGCTTTGTTTCAGCGCAGCGCCGGCTTGTTTGTGACGGTTCTCCGCTGCGGCAAAGGCTTCCATTGCCGCGCGCAGTTCGAGGTCGTTTTCGAGCGTTTCGCGGATCGTTTTCAGGCGCGCCCGAATCTGATCCATCTGGCTGTCCACTTGTTGCAGTCGGTAAAGTCCCAGTGCCGCGCTCATGGTTCGATTATATACTATGGGGCGGGCAGATTGTAAAAGTTGTAGACCGTCTGCGATAACTGCGCGAACAGCGTGGAGACCGGTTCCCAGACGGTTTGCACGGGGTGATAGGCGTAGATCACGAGGACGTAATTCCCGCCGGGCGTATATACGATGGCGGCGTCGCTGATATTCTTGATGACGCCGGAGGATGGCTCGCTGATCCAGCCGTGCTTGTGAGCGACGCGCGTCCCCTCGGGAACGCCCGCTTCGATCAGGACCCCGATCTTGTCCGCGGCAAGGAAGTCAATCATACGCTGACAGATTTCGCTGTTGATCGTCTGCGGATACGCCGCCATCAGCGCGCCCCCGCCGGACTCGGCGCATTGATAGATATCCGCAAGCAACATGCCCGTATCGGAGGGCGTGGTCTGGTTGAAGACATCCGGGTCGGTGTTCACGTCGGTGCGCTGGTTGGCAGGCGTGCTGATCCTTTGCAACAGCGGACAGGGCGCTTCGGCGCTGCAGAAATATCCCGCGAGGAAGGTGTTCTCCAATCCGATCCGCTTCATATCCTCCGTCACCACGAGCGGGCCCCGGAAGGAATCCAGGTCGGTCATCAGGCGGTCGGCGGGCGGGTTCTCGGATTTGCGGATCATGTCGAGGATCAGGTTCGAGGTGTTTTCGCTCAGCGCGTCGGAACCGTACTTGATAAAATATGAAACCATGATCGGTATCTTGACCGTGCTGGACGAGGTGAACGCGACGTCGGGGTTGACTGAAATGAGTTCCCCCTTGTCCATTGCAAAGTGGATGTCCTGTCCGTTTTGCAGGTCAACCAGGTAAACGCCGATCACGCCGTCGAAGCCCGAGACGAGTATGTTCTGTTGGAGAAGGATCTCGAGATTTTGGATGGTCGGGCGCGCGGGCGCGCTTTCCCGGAACGAAAGCGCCACCGAACGATTGTTGGGCGAACGCAAGGTATCTTCGATCAAACGGATCGCGCGCGGGATATCGAGGACGCGTCCGGGCGCGCCGGGCGTAAACGTCGTGCTACCCGGGACGGGCTGCGCCGGGGTGGGCGGTTCGTCGTAACGGGCGGAGATCTCGTCCTGCAGGTAGGCGACCAGACGATTCTCTGCGAGCGTCGCGATCAGAGGAATCTCCACAGGTTCGGGGGTGCGGTTCCAAAGATAATCCCAGAAACCTCCCCAGAAGGAGCCGCCGGTGCGCGCCAGGTCCGCCGCGGCAATCATGCCCTCCATGTTCAATTCGAAGCCGACCACCGCCGGGTCAACGTGAATGACCGCCTCCCCGTAACGGACTTCGATGGGCGAGGAATATACCTGCAGGACACGCTCCGAGGCGACCTGCGGATTCACGCCCCCGACCGGCACGCCGCCGATGGTCATGCCGGCCGGATAATTGTTTCGCGTGCGGCTGTAACCGATCAACGCCGCGACGGCGATGACGATGGCAATGGACAGGAACGCGATGGAGATACCGCGCAATACAGGTACGGAACTGCGATTTCTCAAAATTTCACCTCAAACCGTTTGCTCGGAAAGTGTCTGAAAAGACAGACCCAAAAGGTTTTTACCGCAAACCAGATGCAAATTTTGGAACAGACTTTTCGTTTAGCCGACCAATTTGAAGCCAAAGGAATCCTTTAGGGTCTTTCCCGAAAGTTTTCGGACACTCGCTCAGAGTGAGTTTTGTAACGGAAAAAGTATAACACTCAAATTTTACGTTTGTGCTAGAATACTTTCGCCATGCCCGGAGTCGGGAGGTCGCTCCCGCACTTTGCCGGCAGGCTGAATCCAAAATTCTCGACAGGATGGGACGATGCTACGCTCATTTCTGATCTACCTTTCCAAGGCGGCCTGGGCGCAGAAACTGGTCACAAGTTGGAGTTTTGCGTGGAGGGCGGCGTCACGGTTCGTTGCCGGGGAGAAAATCGAAGACGCCATTCGGGCGATACGCGAACTGAACGCCAAAGGCATCAACGCCACGCTCGATCACCTGGGGGAACATACCTCCACACTCGAAGAGGCAAACACGGCGACGGAGGACATCCTCGCCATTTTGAACGAAATAGATAAATCGGGGGTTAAATCGAACGTCTCGATCAAGTTGACGCAGATCGGCATGGGATTGGACGAGGAGATCTGCCGTCAAAACCTGGTCCGCATCCTCGAACAGGCAAGGGCGCACGGCAACTTCATCCGCATTGACATCGAAGACACCCCCTACACCGACGTTACGATCTCGATCTATAAGTCCGTGCTGGAGCGCGGTTTCACCTCGCGGCAGGTCGGCATGGCGGCTCAGTCCTACCTCTATCGCGCCGAAGCCGATGTCCGCGATCTGATCGAGCTGGGGACGCGCTTCCGTCTCGTCAAAGGCGCCTACAAGGAACCTCCCGACAAGGCATACCCCAAAAAATCGGACGTGGATGCGAATTTCGACCTGCTGACCAAAATACTCATAGACGCCGCGCTCAATCTCGAATCCAACACCGTCAGCGAAGACGGGCGCATCCCGCCCATGCCCGCCATTGCGACGCACGACGAGAAACGCCTTGTCTTCGCCAGGCAATACGCGGAAAAGGTCGGTCTGCCGAAGAACGCCATTGAATTCCAGATGCTCTACGGCATCCGCCGCGATTTGCAGGAACGATTGGTGAAAGAGGGCTATCCCGTGCGCGTCTACGTCCCCTTCGGCACGCATTGGTATCCCTACTTCATGCGCCGCCTCGCCGAACGCCCCGCCAACATCTGGTTCTTCGTTTCCAATTTCTTTAGGAAGTAGAGAAGTACACAATACGCAGGTACACAAGCAAGCGTCTGTCCACCTGTTTACCCGTCTCCGTGTATACTTATCTGCGTGGCTGCTTCCACTCCCATCGCCCTCGTCACCGGCGCGGCGCGCAGGCTCGGAAAAGCCTTCGCCCTGACCCTTGCGCGCGCCGGATACGACATCGTCCTCCATTACCATTCCTCGTCCGACGAAGCGCTTCAGACTCGAGCCGAAATTGAATCGCTCTCGAGACGCGTGATCCTCGCCCAAGCCGACCTCACTCAACCTTCGCAGATCGAATCCCTGCTTTCCACTTTCCACTTTCTAGACGTATTGGTCAACTCTGCGGCCTTCATGCCGCGCGGCAACGTGGATTCCCTTTCCCTCGAAACCTGGGATACCACCCTCGACCTGAACCTCCGCGCGCCGTTCCTCCTCGCGCGGGAGTGCGCGAAGAAAATGACCGAGGGCGGGCTCATCGTCAACGTCACAGACGTGGGCGCGCACACTACGCGGGCGTGGAGCCGTTTCCCGTCCTATACGGTGAGCAAAGCCGCGTTGGAGTCATTGACCCGCATCCTCGCCCGCGCCCTCGCGCCGAAGATACGCGTCAACGCCATCGCGCCGGGCTTCGTCCTGCAATCGGAGATCGTCCCCCCCGAGGAGTGGGAAAGGCTGATCGGACGGATTCCGCTCAAACGTCCCGCGCGAACCGATGAGATCACATCCGCCCTCGAATTTTTGATTCACAATCAATACGTCACCGGGCAAACGATTATTGTGGACGGGGGTTATTCATTGGTGTAGGCGGCGTTCCCCAACGTCGCACGGTTTACAGGAGCAGCCTCATGTCCGAACTCAACGATCTTGCCGACAAATTGAGATCCGAAGGCGAAAAATTCTTTGCCCTCTTCGCAGGCTTGACCGACGACCAGTGGCAGGCGGAGGTCTACACCGAAGGCGAAACGTGGACGATACGCAACGTGCTTTCGCACTTCGTCACTTCCGAGCGCGGGCTGGTCAGGCTCTTCGAGCGCATACGGCAAACGGGCGAAGGTTCATCCGAGGATTTTTCGATTGACCGCTACAACGCCGCGCAACAACAAAAGACGAAAGACCTGACCCCGCAGGAACTTCTCGAACAATTCAAAGCCGTCCGCTCGGATTCCATCGCGTGGACGTTGTCGCTGGACGAATCGGATCTGGAGAAAGTTGGGCGGCATCCATTCCTCGGAATGACGACCTTGCGCGAGATGATCAAGATGTTATACCTGCACGATCAAATTCACTATCGCGATATGAGGAAGGCGATGGGGAGGTAGAACCGGCAACCATGAACCTCCCTCCCTTCGAACTCGAACGCTACTTCGCGAAATACGAGTTCAACACCGAATACCTGTTGTGTTCGTCCGATTGCGAAGCCATGCCCATCGCGGACCTGCTCGCGCTGGAAGAGGGCGCGGCGGAAAAGTTTCAACACATCTGGCTGGGATACACCGAATCGCAGGGACATCCCGCCCTGCGGAGGGAGATTTCCAAAATCTACGAAACGATCCAGCCGGAAGAGATACTCGTTCACACCGGCGCGGAAGAGGCGATCTTCCTGTTCATGCTCGCGACGATCAAACAAGGCGATCACGTCATCGTCCATTCACCTTGTTACCAATCATTGACCGAAATCGCAAAAGGCATCGGCTGCGACGTTAGTCCCTGGCTGGCGCGCGAAGAAAATAACTGGGCGTTGGATCTGGACGAACTAAAACGCCTCCTCCGACCGAGCACGAAGATCATCGTCGTCAACACGCCCCACAATCCGACCGGTTACCTCATGCCCCGCGCGGACTTCGAGTCCGTGAACCGATTTGCCCGGGAGAATAACCTGCTCCTTTTCTTCGATGAAGTCTATCGGGAATCCGAATACGATCCATCCACGCGTCTCCCCGCCGCGTGCGACATGGGCGAACATGCCGTCTCGCTGGGCGTCACCTCCAAGACTTACGGGCTCGCCGGTCTCCGCATCGGATGGATCGCCGCGAAAAATAAAAAGATCTATGAAAGCATGGCGTCGCTCAAGGACTACACCACGATCTGCAACTCCGCCCCGAGCGAATTCCTTGCCGAAGTCGCCATGCGGAACCGGCGCGAACTCGCCGAACGCAATCTTGGTATCATTGGACGGAACCTCGCGATCATGGATGACTTCTTCGCCCGCCATTCCGATCTGTTCTCATGGATCCGTCCGCGAGCAGGCTCGATGGGATTTCCCAAACTCCTGCGCGGCGAGATCGAGGAATTTTGTGATAAGGTTGTGCGTGAAGCCGGCGTCCTGCTCCTGCCCGGAACCCTGTACGACGACGCAGGCAACCACTTCCGCGTTGGATTGGGAAGAAAGAACCTCCCACAGGCGGTTCAACGGTTGGAAGATTATCTTTCCTCTTCCTCCGCTCGTCGCCAACCGATAACTGCTCACTGATCACTGCTCACTGATCACTGATTACTGATCACTGATTACTGCTCACTGCTCACTTATGACTGCTTTCTTCAGATCCCTTCGCCCCCTTCACCTCCTCCTCGCCGCGCTGACCTACTTACTTGGCGCGGGCATTGCCAATTACCTCGGCAACAACTTCCTCGCCGCTCCCTTCTGGCTTGGACTTCTGGGAGTCCTCCTCGCCCAATTGACCTTGTCCCTCCTCCCCGAAATCTTCCGCCTCGACGCCGAACCTCTCGCCGAAAACGAAACGCGCAGAGAACGCCAGGCGCTTCGCAATAACATCCTTTACGTGTCCGTCGCTTCGCTTGCCAGCCTTGTTCTTATCTTCTACTCGTTATTCGCCAGCGACCAACTTCCGGGTCCCGCTTTCTACTTTCTTGCCCTTTCCCTCGCGATCCTGCTCGCCTACTCCATCCCTCCGTTTCAGCTCGTCAATCGCGGCTTCGGCGAACTCCTCCTTGCCGTCCATCTCGCGTACGTCAACCCGTCCATTGCCTTCGTCCTTCAGGCGGGAGACACGCATCGTTTCCTCGGGATCACAATTCCGCTCGCCTTTCTCGCCTTCGCCTATTTTGTCGTGACGAACTTCCAGTCCTTCGCGCAGGATCGAAAGTTCGGGCGCGTTACCCTCCTCACTCGCCTCGGCTGGGAACGCGTCGTCCCGCTCCATCACATCTTCGTTCTCTTCGCCTACATCTTCTTCCTCGCCATGCCCGCCTTCGGACTCACGCTCTCCCTGCTCGCGCCCGCCTTTATTACGCTTCCCTTCGCCCTCTATCAAATCATCCAACTTCGCAACATCTCCCTCGGTTTGCGCCCCAACTGGAGGATCCTCCACGCCACCGCTCTCGGCGTCTTTGGACTCACCACCTACTTCCTGACCCTCACCTTCTGGATCCGCTAAACTTGCGACCTTTGACCTTCGACTTTTGACTCGAACACCATGCCCGAATTCCTGACTCTCCTCCCCCCCGACGAAGCCCGCGCCCTCCTCCTCTCGCATCTTCCCGACCCGACGCCCCTCGATCAAACTCAGGGCAAGCCTGATTCTGAATCAATTGACGTGATCTCATCCTTGAGCCGGGTCCTCGCCGAGGATGTCCTCGCGCCGCATCCGCTCCCCGATTTTCAGCGGACGACGGTGGACGGGTACGCGGCGCGCGCGCGGGATACGTTCGGCGCATCCGATTCCCTGCCCGCCTACCTCACCCTCGTCGGCGAAGTCCCCATGGGAGACGCGCCCGCGTTCGGGATCGAGGAAGGGCAATGCGCATCGGTCCACACCGGCGGGATGCTGCCGGAAGGCGCGGACGCGGTCGTCATGTTGGAATATACACAACAGACCTCCGAGGTCCTTAGAGACCTCGGAGGTCCGCCGCGTGAAATCGAAGTCTTCCGCGCGGTCGCGGTGGGCGAGAACGTCATTCGCATCGGCGAAGACGTCGCGCAGGGGCAACTCGTCCTCCACAAAGGGACTCGCATCCGCCCGGCGGAGATCGGCGGCTTGATGGCGTTGGGGATCACGTCTGTTCGTGTGGTCAGGCAGGTGAAGGTGGGATTGATCTCGACCGGGGACGAAGTAATAGACCCAGGTCGGAACCCGCGACCGGGTCAGGTACGCGACGTCAACGCATACACACTCAGTGCGCTCGTCGAGAAAAGCGGAGGGGCGGCAAAACGCTACGGGATCGTCAGCGACCAGTTTCCAGCGTTGAAAGAAGCGGCGGCGAAGGCGTTATCCGAATGCGACGTGGTCCTTATCACAGCCGGGTCGTCCGCCTCCACGAGGGACATGACCGCCGACGTCATCCGCTCGTTGGGCGAACCGGGCGTTCTGGTTCACGGCATCAACACGAGACCCGGCAAACCGACCATCCTTGGGGTGTGCAGCGGCAAGGCGGTGATCGGCTTGCCCGGCAATCCCGTCAGCGCGTTGGTGAACGGTTATTTGTTCGTCGTTCCAGTGATCGAAAAATTATTGGGCGCGCTGCCAAAACCGGATGCGACTGTGCTTGCGCGGCTTACCGTCAACCTGCCGTCCCAGGCGGGCCGCGAAGATTGGTGGCCCGTGAAGTTAATCGTCAATCGTCAATCGTCAATCGCAAATTACGATGCCGATCCCATCTTCGGCAAAAGCAACCTGATCTTCACGCTGGCGAACGCCGACGGTTTGCTGCGCATCCCTCCCGACGCGACAGGCTTGAGCACCGGCGAGATCGTGGAAGTCCTCCTGATTTGAAACGTTATTCATCCTCAACCTCGTCCTCGAATTCTTCGTCGTCGGGAAATTCATCGAAGTAGCCGTATTCTTCGAAGTCTTCGGGCGTGATGACTTTCAAGTCCACGCGTTTCTCATCGAAGGCTGATTTGATCGCCTCCCAAACCTCTTCGACTTCGTCCATCTCCCTCAAGAAATGAATAAGGTAGGCGTTCACTGTGGGGTCGAAGGTCTCCGTGTTTTCGAGCAATCTTACAAAGCCTCTGGCGACCTTGTTTTCCATCATGTCGTTGTCTTCCGCCATCATGCGTAAACCCTGCGCGGCGAGACCGCGTTGTTTTGCGGATCTGACATTGTCTTCCAGGATCATCCAGAGAGACGGCTCGACTTCCATGCCCATTTCCGCCCAGACGTGGGGCAGGTGATCCGAGAGCCAGTCGTTTTCAAGGTTGGCTAGTTCCGCCAGCGCGGGAGCGGACTCCCAAGCCTCTAACGCGCCGAGCGCGTGGATGGCGTGCCAGGGCGCCCAACTCGCTTTTTCCGAGGGCCAGCCGTTGAGCAGACCAGGGTCGAGCGCCATGCGCGTCAACGCGGGGATGTGTTTTCTCCAATGCAGAAAATCCACCTCGTCTGAAAACCTGTGCGACCTGTACAAGTTGTCGCCCCATTCGAGCAGCTCGTTGATCGGCTCGGGGTAGGAACCGGGCGAAGGCGCGTTGAAATCATCGGGACGCAGGGGGATGGCGGGAGGCGTGATGTCCTCCCAATCGCGCCAGCCAAACAGCAGGCGCTTGCCGATTTCGGACGATGACTGCAAATCTTCCACGTTTTTTATGGATTTGATGTGTTCGCCGTATAAATCATCCAATTCCCTGTTTGTATAAAATTGCAGCCCCGCGCCGAAACGCGCGTAACGGAGGCGATAATCCCGATAACTGCTTGCGTCATCCGCGACCAGGGATGGATATTTCAGGTTTTCCGAAAGCGTCCTTGTGCCCCGCTCCACCTCTCCCGCCGTATATTTTTTGACCAGCGCTTGAATATTCCGGTTGTCGGGCTTGACGCCCATTGCCATTGACAGAAGTAATTCACGCGTCAATTCCTGCCGAAGTTGGACGATCCTTTCCCGTTCCTCGGGCGATGGGTACCCCGTGCGATGCTGGAGCCATTCGATCCGGGAAAAGTCCGATTGTTTTTGTGCGTGCCGTCCTCGTTTGCTCATGTTGGTTTCCGTTGAAAAAAATTAGAATGGAATATCGTCGTCATCGTCGAATTCCGTCAGGTCGAAATCCTCGCCGTCGAAATCCTCCTCGTCGTATTCGTCGTCCGCCCACGAGTTTTCGTCCATCCAGTCAATGACCGTTCCGCCGCTTTCGGGATAATACGGGCTGACGAGATAATTCATGCCGTGTTCCCACGTCACGCGGAATTCCCCGACGACGAAGGTCTTGTCGGCGTGGAGGTCGTACATCACGTCCGTCAGTTTCGGGATGGGCGAAAAGGGATACAACTGTTCGAGGACGATCTCCTTGTCTTCCTCCGGTATGATGAATTCATCCACCCACGTTCCATCGGGGAAATACATGGGCTGGGTGGGGTAGGGGAGTTTTTCCTCGATGGGCGATTCGTCGTCCATATCGTCACCTCCGGTCAGGGTTGCCAGGGCAGTTTGTTCAAATCCACGTTACCGCCGCTGAGGATAACGCCGACCTTCAAGCCCGTCAAATCCATCCTCCCCTCCCACAACACCGCGACCGCCACTGCCGCCGACGGTTCGATCACGATCTTGGCGCGCTCCCATACGAATTTCATCGCTTCGATGATGCCCTGTTCGCTGACCGTGACGATTTGTTCGACGCGTTCCCGGAGGATGGGGAAGGTCAGTGTGCCGAGCGAAGTGAGCAAGCCATCCGCGATCGTTTTGGGGTCGAGCGACGGAACGATCCTTCCCTCCTGCATCGAGCGATACGCGTCGTCCGCCAATTCGGGTTCGCCCGCGATGACGCGGACGCCGGGCTTGAGTCCCTTTGCCGCGATGGACGTTCCGCTCAACAACCCGCCTCCGCCGACGGGCGCGATGACGGCGTCCAGGTCCGGGATTGTATCAAGCAGTTCGAGCGCGGCAGTTCCCTGTCCCGCGATGACGCGTTCGTCGTTGTAGGGATGAATGACGGTCGCGCGCGTATCGAGCCTGATCCTCTCCATTGTGCCTTCCCTCGCCTCGAGCGTTGGCGCGCAAAACGTGATCCGACCTCCATACCCTGCGACCGCGTCCTTCTTGACCTGGGGCGCGTTCTCCGGCATGACGATATACGCCGGGATGCCGCGCAGTCTCGCCGCGAGCGCCAGCGCCTGCGCGTGATTCCCCGACGAATGTGTGACCACTCCGTGCATTGCTTCCTCGTCGCTCAACGAAAAGACCGCATTGCACGCCCCGCGAAATTTGAACGCGCCGACCTTCTGCATGTTCTCGCATTTGAGATACGCCTGCGCGCCCACGCGTTGATCGAGGCTTTCGTTGGTGATGACGGGCGTGCGATGCGCGAAAGGCTCGATGCGCTGCGCGGCTTGTTGAATGTCGGCGAACGTCACGGTCATAATTACTCCTGGGAAAGTAACAAGTGCATAAGTACACACGTACACAAGTAAACAAGTACACAAGTAAACAAGCAAACAGGGAATCATGCTCACCTGTCTACGTGTGTACCTGCCTACCTGTCCACCTGTTTGTCCTAATATCCCCTCTCGAAATCAACCCGAAATTTCAACGGCTTGCCCTCGATGTAGCGACGGTAATTCTCCACGAATAACCTCGTGATGTCTTCGGGGTAACTCATCGCGGACGTGTGGAAGGTCAGGAGCAGATTCGGGGTCGTCCAGAACGGATGGTCTTCGGGAAGCGGCTCTTTTTCCGTGACATCCAAAACTGCTCCCGCGATCCTGCCCCGTTCCAACGCCTCCACCAAAGCGGACTCGTCCACCGCGTTCCCGCGCCCGACGTTGATGAGAATGGCATGAGGCGGCAGGGCATCGAGAAGATCCGCGTTCACGATCCTGTCGGTGTCTTTTGTGCGCGGAAGGACCACAACGAGGTAGTCCAACCCGTTGGCAAATTCGATGATTCCCCCTCTCCCACCGGGAGAGGCTTGGGGTGAGGGGTGAAAATACCTGTCTACTTGTTTGCTCCTCTCACTTCCCCGCGTATATCCCCAGACGGTCATCCCGAAGTGTTTTGCCGTCCCTGCCAGGTGCGCGCCAATCGAACCCACGCCCAGCAAGCCCAGCGTTTTGCCGCGCAACAAACCTGATTCGAACCGGTCCCAATTCTTCGCCTGCTGCGCTTTGAATCGCTCGAAGATTTTCTTCTCGTGCGCCAGCATGTATCCGAACACGTACTCGGACATCAGTTCGCCGAAGACGCCGCGCGCGTTGGTGAGGACGTAGTCGCGGCGCAGGGAGGGATCCATCAACGCCTCGACGCCCGCGTACATGGACTGGATCCATTTCACGTTCGGCAGTTGCGGAAGACGTTCCCGTATGATGCGCGGTTCGCCGAGGACGACGTCGCATTCCGGGAACTCCGCGACAATTTCCAGGTCCGGCAGACCGGCTTGCTGGATGAGTTTTTGGTATTCGTCTGTTTCGCGGGATAGGATCAAAAGTTTGGGCATGTGCTTCTCAACGAATCAATCCCGTGGCGACGATCAACGCGACCGCGCCTCCCACCGCGACCAAAAAGCCGGTAAGACTGAGTCCCTGCGGCACCGGGATGCCGAGCGTGTTCATGATCCCCGCGCCGACGAACGCGCCGAAGATGCCGATCACGATGTTGGCGACCGCGCCCATCTTGCGGTTTTTGCCGGTGATGACGCTGGCAACCCAGCCCGCCAGCGCGCCGAAGAGGATCCAAAGGATGAAGTTCATTTGCGCCTCCGATAAATCTCCGTGGGGTTAGTGGATCGTCTTTACGAAAGGATACTCGATAATACGCCCGTCCGACGTTACGAGCGGGCAGTCGTAAATTCTTGCGGTAGCCATGTACCCACCAAACCCGGACATGAGCATCGAGAACAATCATGTCAGCGCTTCCCAATCATTTTCGGCAACACCCTTAAAAGGTTCGCGATAAATGACGGGTTTCCCGCGCAGGGGGTATTTGTGCGCGGATTTTTTCTTCTTACGCACGACTACCTCCACCGTCTGCCCTGGTTTGAAAGGCAGCCCTTTGATGGAGATATTACCTTTTTTTGTGACGGTTGTTTTTGTGTAATACGTGCGTTGCATAATGCCTCGCTTTTCTGCGCGAATTATACCTGTTTACCTCCTGATCGTCGCTTCCATCTCCGGCCCCACCCCGATCCACTTCACAGGGACGCCCGCCGCGATCTCGATCATCCTTGCATACCTCGTAACGGATGGCTTTTCCGTCCAGTTTGTAGAGGGATGAAAAAAAGACTTAATGCGCAAGAATTTTTTTGCCACAGATTACACGGATTTTCACTGATTTTAAAAAATTCGCGCTAATTCGTGAAATCCGTGGCTGAAAAGATTCAAAACGGGCTTGGCGGTTGATCAAGAAAGTGCGTGTGCATCCTCGCCAGGTTTGGTTTCTTCGAGTGGTTGCAACTCCTCCATTTCTTCTGCAAACTTTACGTGATCCACCAGTTGCAGATCGTGGATTTCGGTATACAGACCACCAAGTTTGAGCAATTCCTCGTGTGTGCCGCGTTCGACGATGCGACCTTTGTCCATGACCAATATCAAATCAGCGCGGCGAACGGTGGAAAGGCGATGCGCAATAACGAAAGTTGTGCGTCCTTCCATGAGATTATCCAATGCGGCCTGGATGAGTTTTTCCGTTTGTGTATCCACCGACGAAGTGGAGTCATCGAGGATCAGGATGCGCGGATCCATCAACAAGGCGCGCGCGATCGCCACGCGCTGGCGCTGTCCGCCGGAGAGCGTCACGCCGCGTTCACCCACAATCGTATCGTAACCGTTCGGAAAGCCCGTGATGAACTCATGCGCCTGGGCGGCTTTGGCGGCGGCGATGATCGCCTCCATCGTGGCGTCGGGACGGCCATAAGCAATGTTGGCTTTGATCGTATCGGAAAACAAAAGCGAAGTCTGCAAGACGATGCCGATCTGCCTGCGCAATATGATCAGATCCACGTTGCGGACATCATACCCATCCACACAGACTTCGCCTTCGGTCGCATCGTAGAAACGCGGGATGAGATTCACAAAAGAGGTCTTGCCCGAACCGGTCGGACCGATCAGGGCAATGAGTTGATTCGGCCTCACCCGAACGTTGATGTTTTCCAGGGAGGCTGTCCTCTCATTGTGATATTTCAAGTTCACATTGCGAAATTCCACTTCACCGCGCAGGGCTGCAAGTTTGATTGCGTCCTTTGGCGAGCGGATTTCGGGATGGGTATCCAGCACTTCGAAGACGCGCTGCGCTCCCGCCGCCGCTTCGCCTCCCGCGTTGACGAGTCCGGTCAACTGCTGGGCTGGTTCCGCCATCATCAGCACATAGGCATTGAACGCGACGATCGAGCCGACGGTCAACGCGCCGTCCATGACCATCTGCCCGCCGAACCAAAGGATGAGAATGGTACTGACCGCGATCAGCCAGTTTGTGGTGGGCATGATCTTCGACCATTCATCAATGACGTGCACCCAGGTTTTGAATACTTCCCTGTTCGCCGAGCCAAAGCGTTTGATCTCGTAATCTTCGCGGGCAAAGGCGCGCACCACCTGCACGCCGACCACGTTCTCCTGCAGGCGATTCGAGACCTCGCCGATCGCCTGGTCCACGTCGAAGAACAACCTGCCGATCTTCGTCCCGAAACTGGAGGTCATCAAGGCAAGCGGAATGATTGGCAGTAACGCAATGATCGCCAGCCGGGCGTTATCGGCGAGCATGATCCAGAGGATGCCGACCGAGAGGATGACGAATCGGACCAGATCCACGACCGCGCCTCCGGCAAAACGCTCGATGGAACGCACGTCCTCGATGCAGCGCGAGATCAACTGTCCGCTTTGGACGTGGTCGTGATAAGCGAACGGCAGGCGCTGGATGTGGTCGTACATGCGGTTCCGCAGGTCGTAGCCGACCCGCACGGCGATCCACTCAGACAAATAGCGATTGCCCAGGTTCAGGACGGCGGAACCAAGCCCAAGTCCGAGGAGAAGAAGCGCAGAGCGGACGAGGTACGCGGTCTCGCCGCGCGCCAGCCCATCGTCTATCACAGAGCGGATGATGCCCGGCACAACGAGGCTGAGTCCCGTGATGGACAACAGCATGAGCAGCGAAGCCAGTATCTGCCAGAAATAGGGTTTGAGAAAGATGCGTATTCGGAGCAGGTGTTTCATAACGGGAGGCGAGGATACCATGAAATCTAGGTGATTTTTGTCAATTGTTTTGCCGACAAATTCAATCTATACTGTGAATATCCACACTACAAAGGAGGAAGTATGACCGAACGAAAGAAGATCACACTGCCGTATCTTTTCAAAAAGGCGGCGGATGGCGAGCCGATCACCTGGCTGACCTGTTACGACTACCCCACCGCCTATTTGCAGGAGCAGGCGGGTATCGAGATGATCCTGGTCGGCGACAGCCTCGGCATGACGATGCTCGGTTATGAGTCCACTTTGCCCGTCACGATGGACGACATGATCCGGCACTCGCAGGCTGTGAGACGCGGCGCGCCGACCGCCTTCGTGATCGGGGACATGCCGTACATGACTTATCAGCCTTCCGTGGAGACCGCGATACGCAACGCGGGACGCTTCATGGCGGAAGCGGGATGCGACGCCATCAAACTGGAGGGAGGCGCGGCGATGGCGGATCGGATCAAGGGGATAGTTGATTCTGGAATCCCGGCAATCGGACACCTCGGTCTGACGCCTCAATCGGTCTCCGCCTTGGGCGGGTTCAAAGTCCAGGGCAGGGACGCGGCGCTGGCGAAGAAGATCATTGACGACGCCAAGGCGCTGGAGCAGGCGGGCGCGTTCATGATCCTGCTCGAGATGGTCCCCGATAGAGTGTGCAAACTCATCACCGAACGCGCGGAGAATTGCATCATCATGAGTCTCGGTTCGGGGCCCGACGCGCACGGACAGTTGCTGATCTACCACGACATGTTCGGTTTGTACCCAAGATTCAAACCGAAGATGGCGAAGGTCTTCGGGAATGCGGGAGAAGTGATCCTCAACGGCTTGAAGGCGTACCACGACGAGGTCATCGCGAAGAAATTCCCGCAGGAGGAGAACTGGTTTGGAATGAAGGATGAGGAGTATGAGGAGTTGGTGAAGATGTTGGGAACGTAGGCAAGTACACAAGTAGACAAGTACACAGGCAAACAGATTGGATGTATATGTGTGTACCTGTATACTTCCGCTCCCCGAAAGGAACATACAATGACGGACAATCTGCGACAATTACTCGAAATACGACACTCCAGACTCGACGCGATCAACGAGGTGCTGCTCGACCCGGACTCGAAGATCGTCAACGCGTTCCTGGATGTGGTCGCCAAATATGGCACGCCCGAAGAGATCAACAGGAAGGCGGCGGAAGCGCGCAAACTGGAAAACCTGTATGCAAAGGTGATCGAGCGGGCTCCTGAATACGTCAGGGATCTGGACTGGCTGAAGGAGCAACGCGACGCAAAGAAGTTCATTACCGTTGAGGATTACAGGTATAAGGTCCTGGGCGAGAGGGCAAAGTCCTTGAAGTTTTCAGATGAATTCGCGGTTACGTTGGAAGTCTCCGCCCTGCAATATTTCCCCTGGGTCCGCGAAATGACCGAGTACGCAATTGCAAACCAGACCCTCGTGCCGGGACGCTTCATCAAGGTCCGCAAGATGAAGGAACAGGAAGCCGACGGCGACCTGCCCGCCATCGCGGCGGCGATGCAGATCTTCGGCGCGTCGTACGTGGAAACGCTCGATACCAAAGGCACGGATGGATCGAACCCGCATCTGAACGGACCCGAAACCATCACCGGGTATTTCGGCGGGATCGGTCAACCGAACGAACACGCCCTGCAATGGCTGGACGAGAGCCTTTACTACTACACGAATTATGGCGTGAAGTCCGTATTGAACTTCAACGCGGGGACGATCCTGCTTGCCTTCCTGCTCTACAAACTCGGCATTGACAACGAGTTCAAGATCAGCGTGTTCTTCGGGAGCGACAATCCATATCACGCCTTCTGGATCATGCTCGCCGCGAAACTGTTCAGCCGTGACGATGGGACCTCGCCGTTGATCGGATTCAACTGGTCGAACTCGGTCAACAACGAGACCATGGAACTGACCGCCCAATTCCGCAAGGGACTCGGCTTCGAGAACGTCATCCGTTTCGAGCATCACATCGTCGAGACGTGGAAGTCCATCGTCAAACAACCATACGACAGGACGCGTGAGCTGGTGCAGTTGGCGGATCATGTTGCCAACATCGCCGCGAAGCACGAAGGCGGCGATCCCGAAGTGGAACAATCGCTCCCCCACCCCTCTGATATCCTCGATTACTTCCGTGAGAAGAAGGAAGTCATCGAAAGCGGCGACTGGGACGCGCTCAAGAGGAATTTCATGGAGAAGGTCGCCGCGGCGAACAACACCGCGTGCGCGCTGACGGAGAACGGATTGTCGTTCATCGCCGCGCCGAATTTGCACAAATAGTGTTTTCCGACCTTGCCATTTCGACGAGTGAAACGAGGAGAAATCTGCGCCGCGCCTGACAATGGATTTCTCTTTAGGTGATTACCCACGACGCGCGAGATGTGGGTAATTACCGGATTTCTCGCTTTCGTTCGAAATGGCAACAGGAAGGTAGAATCGGGCGGCAGTCACTCGCTTCGCGAAAGTGACTGCCGCCTATTTTTAAAGAGCGATGGTCGAACCGCGCACGCGCGTCATCCATCGGGATGTGTCGCTTACCTAAAATGCCGGGTGGTATAATGCCCGTGCTTTTGAAATCCAAACAAGGGAAGACCATGAAACTTCACGAATATCAATCAAAAACAATCTTTGCAAAATACGGAATCCCCATCCCAAAGGGACGGGTGGCGGCTACCGCAGACGAAGCGAAACAGATCGCTGAAGAACTGGGTGGCCGCGTTGTCATTAAATCGCAGGTGCTGGTGGGCGGACGCGGCAAGGCGGGCGGCGTGAAGGTCGCCAGGAACGCGGACGAAGCCGCGGAACTCGCGCAGCAGATCCTGGCGATGGAGATCAAGGGATTGCCCGTCCGCAAGGTGCTGGTGGACGAAGCGGCGGCGATCGAACATGAAATCTATTTCTCGATCACGAACGACCGCGCCGCGAAGAAGCCGGTGATGATCGCTTCCGCGGCAGGCGGCGTGGACATCGAAGAGGTCGCCGCGACGACCCCCGAAAAGATCATCAAGGTTCACATTGACCCGCTGCTCGGGCTGCGCGACTACCAGTCACGCGACATTGCCGCCTCCATTGACCTGCCGCGCGAACTGTGGCGCGACTTCAGCAGGATCGCATCCGGATTATGGCAGGCTTACAAGGAAAGCGACGCGGAACTGGCGGAGATCAATCCGCTTGTGATTACGAAGGACAATAAACTGGTCGCGCTGGACGGCAAGATGCTGATTGACGATAACTCGTTGTTCCGCCATCCCGACCTGGCGGAGATCCGCGACGTGGACGAGGAAGCGCCCGCCGAAACAGAAGCGCGGCGATACGGGCTTTCCTTTATCAAACTGGACGGGGACATCGGCTGCATGGTCAACGGCGCGGGACTGGCGATGACCAGCATGGACATCGTCAAGTTGTTCGGAGGCGAGCCAGCCAACTTTCTGGATATCGGCGGGGGCGCAGGCGCAGATAAGGTGGCGGCGGCGATGCGCATCATCCTTTCGGATCCGAACGTGAAGGCGGTGCTGTTCAACATCTTCGGCGGCATCACGCGCTGCGACGAAGTGGCGCGCGGCATCCTCACCGCGATGGATGAGGTCAAGCCGAACGTGCCGATGGTCGTCCGTCTTGTCGGGACGAACGCGGAGGAGGGACGCCGCCTGCTCGAGAACGCAAACATGATCACGGCAGAGACGCTTGCAGACGCCGCAAAGAAGGCAGTCGCCGCAGCAAAGGGATAAATTCATTTATGTCATTGCGAGGAGGAGCGGAGCGACGACGAAGCAATCCCCTCATAATACGGAGATTGCTTCGAGCAGACGATCACCGCTCTCGCAATGACATGAATGTGGAGAAAACATCAATGAGCATCTTAATCAACAAAGACACCCATCTTCTCGTACAGGGCATTACCGGTAACGAAGGACTTTTTCACACCACACAAATGGTTGCATACGGGACCAACGTCGTCGCGGGCGTGACGCCCGGCAAAGGCGGCGAATGGGTACTCGATGGGAAAGTCCCCGTATTCGATTCGGTCAAACTGGCGGTCGAAGCGACCGGCGCGAACTGTTCGGTCATCTTCGTCCCGGCGCGCTTCGCTCCCGATGCGATGTTCGAAGCCGCGGACGCCGGCATCCCTTTGATCGTGTGCATCACGGAAGGCGTTCCCGTCCAGGATATGATGCGCGTCCGCAATTACATTGACCAGAAGAACGTCCGCCTCGTTGGACCGAACTGCCCCGGCTTGTTGACGCCCGGCGAAAGCAAGGTCGGCATCATCCCCGGCGACATCGCCATCCCCGGCAACGTGGGCGTGGTGTCGCGCTCCGGCACGTTGACCTATGAAGTGTTATACGCGTTGAAACTGGTCGGCATGGGCGCCTCCACGTGCGTGGGCATCGGCGGCGACCCGATCAACGGCACCAACTTCATTGACGTTCTCGAAATGTTCGAACACGATCCGCTGACCGAAAAGGTGGTATTGATCGGCGAGATCGGCGGCACGGACGAGGACAAAGCCGCCGAATACATCGCCGCGAATATGACCAAGCCGGTCGTTTCGTTCATTGCCGGTCAGACCGCGCCGCCCGGCAAACGCATGGGTCACGCCGGCGCGATCATCGAAGGCAGCGCCGGCAGCGCGGCGGACAAGATCAAGGCGCTCGAAGCCGCAGGCGTGAAAGTGGCTAAACACCCGGAGGAGATACCTTCGCTTCTCAAGTAATGTCTTTGCGAGGGCGGTGAACTTCCGCCCGAAGCAATCTCCTACGCTGTTGGGGATTGCTTCGCTTCGCTCGCAATGACATAGAATGTTAAACACGTAGAGCCGTCCATTGTCGGACGGCTCTACGGTTATAATCGCAGAAACAAATTACTTGTGCGCGTCGATGTAGGCGACGGCGTCGCCCACGGTTGCGATCTTCTGGGCGTCGTCGTCCGAAATCTCAGCCCCGAACTTATCTTCAAAAGCCATGATGAGTTCAACCAGGTCGAGAGAATCAGCCTCAAGGTCCTCGCGGAAGCGGGCTTCGGGCGTGATCTTCGCCTCGTCCGCGCCGAGCAGGTCCTTGATGATCGCCTTTACTTCGTTATATGTGTCAGACATGACAGCCTCCTTATAGATTTTCGTGGCAATTGTACCCGGTCGAGTAACCGTGTCAAGCCAGGTATTTACTCCACACACAGGAACACTACCCCATGTCAAAAGTTTCGCCCGACTTCGATACGAGCGAGAAGGACACCCGCTCTATTCAATCCAGGATAGACCGGCGGAAAGCCGACCACATTAAGATCAACTTGGAGCAGGACGTCCGCTCCGCGCTGACGACCGGGCTCGAGAACCATCGCTTTATTCACGAGGCTTTACCCGAACTGGATTTGGACCGCCTCGACACGACCCTGAGCCTGTTCGGCAAACGATTAACCGCTCCCATCCTGATCAGTTCCATGACCGGCGGGACAGCCGAAGCCGAGACCCTCAACCTGCGCCTCGCCGAAGCCGCGCAGGAGATGGGCGTCGCGATGGGAGTCGGCAGTCAACGCGCCGCGATCGAAAACCCTGAACAAGCCAGAACGTTTCAAGTCCGCCGAGTCGCGCCCGATATTTTGTTATTCGCCAATCTTGGAGCGGTCCAACTCAATTACGGCTACACTCTCGACCACTGCCGCCGCGCCGTGGACATGATCCAGGCAGACGCGCTCATCCTCCATCTAAATCCATTGCAAGAGGCGGTACAGGATGGAGGCGACACAAACTTCGCCGGCCTCGCCAAAAAGATCGAAGAAGTATGCAAGGGAATTGAAGTACCGGTCATTGCAAAAGAAGTCGGCTGGGGTATTTCGGAAACGACAGCCAGGTCGCTCGTCGCTTGCGGAGTGTCCGCGATAGATGTGGCAGGCGCAGGCGGGACGTCCTGGTCGCAAGTGGAAATGCACCGCGCCCCCGATGACTTCACCCGTCAACTCGCCGCGACGTTCGTCGGCTGGGGAATTCCGACAGCAGATTCGATTTTGAATGTGAAGCGTGTCGCTCCTGAAATGATGATCTTCGCCAGCGGCGGACTCAAAGACGGGCTCGACATCGCCAAGTGCATCGCCCTCGGCGCAACCCTCGGCGGCATGGCAGGTCCATTTCTCAAAGCCGCGGCGGTTTCGACGGAGAAAGCGGTTGAGATGATAAAGCTGACGAAGCGGCAGATCGAGGTGACGATGTTTGCGTGCGGCGCGAGGAGGATCGGGGAATTGGAGAACGGGAAGTTGGTAGAGGTTGAAGAAAAGGATGAGTCGAGTAAAGAGGGATAAAGCATATACTACCGGCTCCAAGGTAGCCCGGCTTATAAGATCACGATTTTGCGACCTCCCACATTGTCCTTCCAATGTTATCTGTGGTTTAATCCTCACATGAACTCCCCCCTCCTCCTCTTCTTCCGACCCAAAGGCGTCGTGGTCGTCGGCGCGTCCACCTCGCCGGAAAAACTCGGCTATGGCGTGGCGCGCAACCTCATTCAAAGCGGGTATCGGGGTGCCATCCATTTCGTCAGTCAGAACGCGGGCGAACTGTTCGGGCGTCCGATCCACACGAATTTGAATCAGGTTCCCGATCCCGTTGACCTTGCCATTCTCATCGTTCCGCCAAACGCGACTGCGGAGGTCGTCGAAGCGTGCGGCGAACGCGGGATCAAAGCCGCGATCGTCGTCTCGTCGGGATTTCGCGAGGCGGGCGAGGAAGGCGCGGCGCTCGAGCGCCAGTGCCTCGAAGCCGCGCGTCGGCATGGCATCCGTTTGATCGGACCCAACTGCATCGGCGTCATTGACACGCACCTTCCGCTCGACACAACCTTCATTCAACCTCCCATGCCCGCCGCGGGGAACATCGGTTTTGTCTCGCATTCGGGGGCGTTCTGCGCGGCGATCATTGACTGGGCGCGGAGTCAGGGATTCGGCTTTTCGCGAATCGTCAGTCTCGGCAACCAGGCTGACGTCAACGAAACCGACGCGCTGCCCGAGGTCGCCTCCGATGAACACACAAAAGTCATCGTGCTATATCTCGAAAGCGTGGCGGATGGTCGCCGCTTCATCGAGACCGCCCGCGCAGTGACGCGCCGAAAGCCTGTCATTGCCCTCAAGGTCGGTCGCTTCGAGGCCGGGAAAAAAGCTGCCGCGTCGCATACGGGCGCGCTGGCTGGCTCCGAATCCGCTTTCGAGGCGGCTTTCGAGAAGGCGGGCATCTTGCGCGCCGAGACCTCCGAGCAGATGTTCGACTGGGCGGAGGCATTGGCGGATTGCCCCCTGCCGCGTGGTCTCGATACGTTCGCAACATACGCCCGCTACTCGACCACCAGAGTACATCATGGGATAGCGATCCTCACGAACGCGGGAGGACCTGGCGTCATCGCCGCCGATTCGCTCGAAACGAACGGCTTGCGCCTTGCCCAATTGACCGAATCCACGCTGAAAGAGTTAACCGCCATTCTTCCGCCCGCGGCGAGCCTTCATAACCCGGTGGATATGCTCGCTTCCGCCTCGCCCGAAACGTACGCGGCTTGCCTGAAGGTCCTGCTCGCCGACTTCAACGTGGACGGCGCGCTGGTCATCCTGCCTCCGCCGCCGATGTTTACCGCCGAGTCCGTCGCCGAGGCGTTGATCCCCATCATCCACGCCTCGGATAAACCCGTCATCGTCGCGTTGATGGGTTCCACGCTCACCGAACGCGCCGCGGAAAAATTCCAACGCGCCAACGTCGTGACGTATCCCTTCCCCGAACGCGCCGCGTCTGCGTTTGGGGCGCTGGCGCGCCGCGCCGAATTCCTGGCTGCTGAAATACAGAGTCGCGAAGAATTGAAAACCTCGCGTCCTGTTGTCCCGGCGGCTAATCTCGAAGAACTTCTCGCGGTTTATGGAATCCCAACCGCACCGATCAAACTCGCGCGGTCGGTTGATGAAGCAGCCGCAATTGCAAACGATCTTGGATTTCCCGTCGTGTTGAAAATCGCCTCGCCCGACATTCCCCACAAATCGGACGTTGGCGGCGTCCTGCTGGACATAACGGATATCGAATCGCTTCGACAGGGCTGCGCACAGATCATGGAACGCGTCAAAATCGCGAGACCCGGGGCGCGTATCGAGGGCGTTTACGTCCAACGACGGATGCCGCAGGGACAGGAGGTCATCGTCGGCATGACGCGCGATCCGCAGTTCGGAGCGTTGATGATGTTCGGCTCGGGCGGCGTGGAGGTGGAAGGGCTCCGGGATGTGGCGTTTGCCCTGGCTCCGTTGAATCAGGTCGAGGCGGAGTCCATGATGCGTAAGACCTGGGCGGGGAAAAAACTCAAGGGCTTTCGCAGCATCCCTCCGGCGGACGAGGCGGCGGCGGCCGACGTCCTCATCAAGTTATCGCGCCTCGCCATCGAAATCAACTCCGTCGAAGAGATCGAGATCAACCCGCTGCGCGTGCTGGAGAAAGGCGCGGTCGCCGTGGATGTGAGAGCCAGATTCGGTTGACGCTACGGCAGGGAGGAACTGATGGAACTGAAAGTGTTCCCAATTTTTGGGCCCAACAATCGCATGACCGATATGAGTCCTATTGGAACACACGACAACAAGATGCCGACCGCCGAAAGCGCCATGCCGACTGTGGCATAGGTTTTCCATTCGGCGTCTCTTCTCCCAAAGAAACCCAATACGATCCCGATCAAACCCAGGGGAATCCCGATGATCGGGATGAACAAACCGCACAGGCTTATCACCCCAGCGACCAGGGAAACAATAGCCATGATTTTCTCGGTCCCGGCGCCGGCAGTTGGAGCGGGTTGAGACGACATGGGGGCGTTCATTTGTTCGTTCATGCGATACTCCTTGGCGAGGATAAACTTTTCCCATTATTGCATATAAAATCCCCAATTACAACAGGCTTAATCGTGTTCCCGACCGGAGTTGTATCCCGGTGGAAAATATTGTATAGTAGTGTCATCGGTTCCAATCAACCCGGAAAAGGAGAGAAAAATGGCAGACAGCGTTTACAAAATCATCGAACTGGTCGGCACGAGCGCAGAATCCTGGGAGAAGGCTGCGGCGGCGGCTGTGGAGCGCGCCGCGCAATCCCTGCGGGACCTGCGCGTCGCCGAGGTCGTCGAACTGGACATGGTCATTGAAGACGGCAAAGTGACCGCCTACCGCGCCAAGGTCAAGGTCTCGTTCAAATACGAAGGGTCATAAGCCCGCGCGGCTTCATAACAAAAAGCCCCGTCTCACGACGGGGCTTTTTGTTGCCTGACGTTATTACACGTTCAGGGAGTTGTTGATCGAGCTGAATGTGTTGCCGATCTTGGGTCCGAGCAGACGCATGACGGCAATCACAACGATGGCGACGAGCGCGAGGATGATCGCGTACTCGACGAGGCCCTGACCTTTTTCCTTGGGTGCAAACAACATGATGGTAATTCCTTTCTGAATAATGGTGTTGTGCCTTTCCAGGGACCGTCCCCGGAGATTATTCATATTTTACCCTTCCCCCGGAAAAACACAAGCCCCCCAAACGGCGGGTCGTTTACAACCTTGTTAGGCTTTCCAAATCGAAAACGGACGCGCCGGGAACCGCGAACGCTTCGCGCCCGTTAACCAAAAGACGGCTTTGTCCCCTGCATCCGGGATAACGTCCATTGACACCGCCAATCTCATCCGTTATAAGGTTTGCATGAATCGAATCAACAAAATATTCTGGCTGTGGATCGTCTTCGCCCTCTTCGCGTGCCAGGCAATGCCCGCCTCCCAGCCGGAACTCACACCCACCCACACAGCGGGACCGTCCCCCACCGCTTCGCCTCCGCCGACCTCCACTCCGCCTCCAACCCCCGCCCCGGTCGTTCGCATCGAATCGGGCGACCGCGCGCTTTTCCTTGGCGAGTACGACCAGGCGCGCGAGCAATATCTCGCCGCGTTCGACGATTCGACGGACAGGTCTGTGCAAGCCGCCGCGCTTTGGGGTTTGGGACGGACCGAACTGGAGGACGAACGATATCAAACCGCGATTGATACGCTCACGGGACTGGCCGACGAGTATCCCGAATCCACCTACGCTGCGCGCGCTCATTTCCTGATCGGCAGGGCATACTTCGAACTGGGACAGTACCAGCAATCGGCGGACGCCTACAACGCCTACCTGACCCGCGTGCCGGGCGTCCTGGACGCGTACACACAGGAATATCGCGGCGACGCGCTCCGCGAAGCCGGGAACCATACTGATGCCATCAACGCCTACGCCGCCGCCCTCAACGCTTCGCGCCTGGACGATGGCTTGACTCTGCGAATCAAAATCGCCCAATCCCGATTCGACTTCGGCGATTACGCCGGCGCGTTATCCCTCTACGACGAGATCTTCAACTCAAGCACCAACGATTACATCCGCGCCCAAATGGATTATTTCGCGGGCAACACCCACATCCAGCTCGGGCAAAGGGATGAGGCGCACGCCCGTTACCTTCACGCGGTCGAAAACTATCCGCTCTCGTATCATTCCTACCTGGCGCTGGTCGAACTTGTGGACGCGGGCGTTCCCGTCAGCGACCTCGACCGCGGCATCGTGGATTACTACGCCGGGCAATACGACATCGCGCTGGTCGCGCTGGACAGGCACATCAAGGAAAATCCCGCCCGCGATGGGACGGCGTCCTATTACCGCGCGCTGACCCTGCGCGAACTGAACCGCGCCGAGGATGCGATCTCCGCTTTCGATGCGTTCATCAAAGCCTATCCAGCCCATCCGCGCTGGACGGACGCGTGGGAACAGAAAGGTTTCCTCGAATGGGCGATTCAGGGGAATTATGAAGCGGGCGCGAAGACGTTCCTCGATTTCGTCGCCGCGGTTCCCTCCTCCGCTTCGGCGCCCGGATTTCTGATGAACGCGGCGCGCGTCACCGAACGCGGCGGGCGGCTGGAGGAAGCCGCGCAGATCTGGGAACGCGTCGCAAACGAATATCCCGGCAGCGAGCAGGCGGTGGAGGCGTTGTTCCAGGCTGGGATCGCGCGGTATCGTCTCGCGGATTACGCCGCCGCGCTGGCTGTCTTCCAACGGAACCTGATCCTTGCCACAAAGGGAAGCGACCGCGCCCGCGCCTACCTGTGGGTGGGCAAAACGCAGGAACAACTCGGCGATGGAGCCTCCGCGGAAGCGTCCCGGCAGCAGGCGCAGCTCGCCGACCCCAACGGCTATTACAGCCTGCGCGCCCAGGACATCCTGTTGAGAAGGGAACCGTTCGAATCGTCCCCCTCGATCAATCTCGACATTGATCTTGCAAAGGAACGGAAGGACGCGGAGATATGGATGCGGCTCACGTTCGATCTTCCGCCGGAAACGGATTTTTCAGGTCCCGGCGCGCTCGCCCAGGACGCCCGTTTTATCCGCGGCGCCGAATTGTGGGAACTGGGCATGTACGACGAAGCGCGGCGCGAGTTCGAGGCGCTGCGTGAATCCGTTCAACTCGACCCCGAAGACAGTTTCCGCCTTGCCAATCACCTGCTGGACATCGGCTTGTATCGTCCCGCCATCTTTGCCGCGCGGCAGGTGTTGACCCTGGCCGGGCTGGAGAGCCAATCCGCCTCGTTGACCGCGCCCGCCTATTTCAACCACGTCCGTTATGGATTGTATTACCGCGAACTGATCCTGCCCGAAGAGGAACGTTACGGACTCGATCCGTTGTTCATGTTCAGCGTCATCCGGCAGGAGAGCCTGTTCGAGGGATTCGTCCGCTCCACGGCCGGGGCGCGCGGGTTGATGCAGATCATCCCGTCCACAGGCGGGCAGATCGCCGGCGAACTGAACTGGCCCCCCCTTTACACCGAAGACGACCTGTACCGCCCGAATGTCAGCATCCGCTTTGGGACGTATTACCTGGACAAGAACCGTGACCTGCTCGGGGGAAGCATCTACGGAAGCCTGGCGGCGTACAACGCGGGACCCGGCAACGCGCTGATCTGGAAGGAATTGGCGGGCGACGATCCCGACCTTCTGCTGGAGATCATCCGTTTTCAGGAAACGCGCGATTACATCCGATACATCTACGAAATCTACAGCGCGTATCGGAACATCTACAGCCGCTCGAACTGAGGCAGTACCGACGACACACACAAGAGGCAAAAAAATTCCCGGTTCGCGGAACCGGGAATTGGGGTTCGGTTTCAGGTCACCCGAGGTGCGCGAGGATGCGCTGGTGGACGGTGTCCACGTCCATGTCGAGGATCGAGATGAGTTTATCGCGCCCGGCGTTTCCGGCGACGATGTCCAGTTTGGATTTCGGCACGCCGAGGATGTCGGAAAGAAATTCGATCAGGGCGTTGTTCGCCTCGTTATCCACCGGCGGGGCGGAAAGGCGCACCTTGATCGTTCCGTCGTCGAGGATTTCGACGATCTCATTGCGGCTGGCGCGTGGCGTCACGCGGACGGCAAGGGCGGAACCTCTTTGTCCATTGTGGAGTTTGAATTTTCGGTCGGTCATTGTTCACCTCAGGAAATGGCATACAGGAAACGGACGAGCAGATTGGCTACGACCTGGATCAGGATGATCAAAACGAGGGGGCTGAAATCTATCATTCCCACAGGCGGCACCACCCTGCGGATGGGATCGAGCAGGGGTCTCACAAGGTTATCAACGCCCCGCCGCACCGGATGATACGGGTCCATGAAATAGGACAGGAGGATGGACGCGATCACGATCCACACGTAGATGTTGGCGAATATGCTGATGAGTTGCGCAAGGAAGATCACAACGCTTCTACCTCCGACTTCGATCTGCGCGCGCCGACGATAGCCGTTCCCACCCTGACGAGGGTCGCGCCCTCCTCCACCGCCACCGTGTAATCCGCGCTGGTGCCCATCGAGAGTTCGCGCCAATCCGCCCGGGGGAAGATCAAAGCCAGGCGGTCGCGTAACAGCCTCAGGCGCAGAAAGAAGCGGCGCGAGTCTTCAGGGTCGGTTTCCAGCGGGGGCATGGTCATCAAGCCGCGCACGCGCAGGCTGGGCAATCCCAAAATGGATTCGACCTCGGGAAGGAGCGCATCCCAACGCGCGTCGTCCGAGGCATCCCAACCCGATTTGCTTTCCTCGCCGCCCACGTTGAATTCCAGCAGTACGGGAAGGGCGCGGTTTCGTTCCGCAGCCAAGCGGTCGAGGCGACGGGCGAGTTTCAGGCTATCGAGCGAGTGTAAAAGTTCGAAATGTTCAGCCACGAGACGCGCCTTGCGGCTTTGCACGTGACCGATCATGTGCCATTCTACACCACTTTGAGGAGGCAAGGATTGAATTTTCGTGACACCTTCCTCGGGATAATTTTCCCCCAGGATGCGGACACCGGCTTCGATGGCGGCTTGGACGATTTCCAAAGGCTGGGATTTGGTGACGACGACGAGGCGGACCTCTTCCGGGGCGCGTCCGCTTTTGCGCGCGGCGGAGGCGATTTGGTCGAGGGTGAATTGGTATTTTTCGCGTATGGATGAAACCAGGTCGGGCATGAGGGTATTATAACCGCCCCGAATTTTTCGAACGGGTATGACCGCGAAATCGTAACGCGACCTTGTGTGCGACTTGAAAGTCGCCTTACAAAGTCGCACACAAAGTCGCCGCTACTCGACCGGCGTCTCCGTTCAGCGCGGTAGTAATGAGATCAACGCGCCGAAGCGGCCCGTCCTTCCCTTTTCGGCGCGGTGCGAGAACCAATCGTCGGTGTGACAGGCGGTGCAAATGGCGGCAAGTTCGATTCGGTCCACGCCGGCGCGTCCGAGAAGGTATCGATTCGCCTTCCACAAGTCGAAGTGAATCCTTCCGTTTTGTCGAGGGAGCATCAAATCGGAATCGTTTCCGAACGATTGCCCGACCTGCGCGACGACGTCCTCCCCCACCTCGTAATGATCGGGCCCGATGGAGGGACCGATGCAGGCGATCACGTCCCCCGGATCAACGCCGTATCTTGCGCGCATCGCGTCGAGCATCGCGCCCGCCACGTCGCGCACCGTTCCCATCCAGCCGGCGTGCGCGACGCCGACGACGCCTTTGACCGGGTCGTGCGCGAGGATGGGGACGCAATCGGCAAAGCGCATGAACAGGGTCACGCGGGGGTTGTCGGTCAGGAGGATGTCGGCTTTTTGGTATGGCTCGTCGAAATGGCGCGGCGCGTCCGCGCAGATAACGTCCGCGCTGTGAACCTGCCACGCGTCGAAGATGGAGTTAGGGTCGCATCCCAGCGCTTCGAAGGAGAGCAGGCGGTTGCTGCGGACGCGTTCGATGGCGTCTCCCACCGTTCCGCCCACGTTGAGGGATGCCCACGGCTCCGGGCTGACGCCTCCGTAACGCGTGAAGACGGCGTGGCGCACGTCCAGAGAATCGAATTGAAAGTAACGAAGTCCGTTGTGTTGGGTAAAGGGCATGGAGGGTTATCAGCCGATCGTAGTTACTCAGCGCCGCAATGGCAGGATAAATCTTGCGGCGCTGCTTCGGCAGTCAGGACGGGTCTTGCATTACGCCTGGAGCGAGGCGAACTTTTTGACGAAGAACTGCCGCGTCTCGGACATGGATTCTTCGATGGATGGATAGGCAAACCAGGCAGTGGCAAAACCGAACAGTCCGCCGGTCAGCACGCGCAGAAGCGGAGTGCTTTCGCGATAGGGAAGAACCTGCGCCAGCCACGACCATTCCATCTGGCTGAACAACTGCGAGAACCCATCCAGCCCGACGGGGCCCAAGCCGATCACGATCCACAGCATCCAGTTCAGGGATTTCACGCGCCGCCCGGAGAGGGCATAGAGGACGCCGAACAAAAAGATGGAGGCGTAGATCGCCATGTCCCTTTCGCAGAGCGCCATCTTGTAGCCCAGGGTTTCGTTCCCCAGGAAGTTCCGCGCCTCCACGCGGGAGTAACTGGCGGGATTCTCCAGCCCTGAGATACCGGTCGCTTCCTCGAAGGTGGTCGCGCCGCGAATGCCCGCCTCGCTCAGCGGATAAAACGACTGTTCGCCAAACAGGAAGAACGATCGAAAACCAAATTGATGACAAAGCGGTTTATAGACGGTGTAGATCACCCTCGCGGGAGCGGTCGCGCCGGCGTTCATCAACACCGGCGCGAGGATGGGCAGGCCGAAGTAGAGCAGCATGGCAAAATTGAGGAGAGCGAGGTAGTGTTTCGAGATCCAAAACATGACGCGGTCGGCGCCGTTGATCCTTCCGCCGCGCGCCAGGCGGTCGTGGTGATCTGCGCGCCCGAGTTGATCGAGTTGACCGCGCCGGTCGCTTGCCGCGCCGAGGGTCATGGTCAGTTTTTGTTTGTCGAAGGGGGCTTTGAGAACGTAGGGACCGATCTCGAGGACGGGTATTTCGACCAGGTAAGCCTTAAGGAGGGCGGGATCGGACTCGATGTCAATCTCCACCAGGCGGTGCGGATATTTATCCTTCAACGATTCCAGGTCGGCTTTCGCCTGATCGCAAAGATGACAGTCTTTTTTGGCGTAAAGGGTAACGGTAAGCATTTGATCATTCAGAGGCGGCAGCCGCCGGTTGATTATATCCCGAAGTCAATCCAGAAGAATTGTCCCGCGGCGGCGATGCGGGCGAAGATGCCGGAGAAGAGCAGGACGCCCACCGCGACCAACACCACGCCCATGACGATCTCGACGTAGCGCATGAGTTTTCCGTACTTGCGCAGGGTAAGCGTCACCCAGCCGACGCCCAAAGCGGCGACGAGGAATGGGATGGCGAGTCCGGCCGAATAGGCGGAGAGAAGCGTGACGCCGGTCGAGACGGAGCCTCCGTTCAGGGCGAGGGTCAGGATCGCGCCGAGGACGGGTCCCACGCAGGGCGCCCATCCCGCCGAGAAGAAGACGCCCATCAGCGCAGAGGAGAGGTATCCCCATTTGCGGTCGGGGACTTTTTGGACGCGCGTGTCGTACTCGAGGAACGGGATGCGAAAGACGCCGATCATGTGCAAGCCGAAGATAATGACGATGACCCCGCCGACCTTTTCGAGGATCTCGCGCAGGTCGAAGAGCAGGCGACCCAATGAGGCGGTGGCGACGCCCAATGTTATGAAGACCACGCTGAACCCCAGCACGAACGCCAGTCCGTGCGTGAAGGTGATGAAGCGGCTGCCCTCGGTCGTTTCGCCGCCCGCGGCGCGCCCGCCCAAATAACCGACGTAGGCTGGCACGAGGGAAAAGACGCAGGGCGAGAGGAAGGATGCCAGTCCCGCTAAAAATGAAAGTCCGACTGTGACGTTTGCGATGTCCATCCAACTCCTTTATTCAACAGCGTCCCGAAGGTTCCTGAGCAAAACAAGCAAAATCATTGATCACCTTACGCTTTGGCATTGGGACGCGGATCAACGCGGATGGACGCGGATTTTTAGAGGGACTGCCCGAAAAAGCGCGTTGTATCCGCGTTTTCCTCGCTCGTCCGCGTCCCATTTTTAAGAGTGTAAGGTGATCAGGCAAAATCATTGGAAACCTTCGGGGCGTTCTAAATTCAACTTACAACTTAATCTCCCTGGTGACCACGATGGTGCCGTGATCGGGGAGCGAAACGCGCATTTCGGTCTGGGCGAGGGAGATGTAGGGGGTCGTCCAGCGGAAGATCCATTTGGCGTCCTCGGGCGTGACGTTGATGCAGCCGTGCGAGCGTTTTTCGCCGAAGGCATTGTGCCAGAATGCGCCGTGAATGGCGATGCCTTCGCCGCTGATCATCGTCGTCCAGGGGACGGCCGGGGTGGAGTAGCCAGCCTGGAACGTGCCGGCGGTCATGTTCAGCGAGACGATCTTCCAGTGTGTGAGCAGGTTGCCGACCGGGGTGGCGAGTTTGTTGTTGACTTCCCCGGTGATCGGATCGAGGATCGCTTTTTGACCGCTGGAGATGCGACAGAAATACACTTCGGCGTTCCCCTCGTAACACGAAAGCGTTTGGAAATCGAGGTCCACGTCAATGCGTTTGTCGTTCGGGTCCACCTCCGGGCTGATGGTCGCGACGTCCGCGTCGGCGAGGACTTTGAAGGCGGCGCCATCCGCCCAGAAGAATTCGCCATACGCGCCGTACCCGTAGCCGTGAGGCGCGTCTTCGTTCCAGCGATATTCCACAAAACCATTGCCGGTGCGGATGCGGTCAATCCACACCACCTGACCGTAGTACAGGCGCGGCGGAAAGTTGTAGGCAATGTGATCCTGCAACCACGGCGAGGCGACCGCGCCTTCGTGGGCGAGGTCCACGTACGGGACGGTCACTTCCGCCCAGAAGCCGGTTTGACCGGCGAGGATCTCGGCGATGGGCGCGTTGGGCAGGTTGCGCGTGGGTTGGAGTACGGAGCCGTACACGTATCCCTGCGGGGTTTCGACGTAACGCTGGTTGTTCAAGCCGCCAATCACGTTGCCGATCACTTCGCGGTTCCATTCCAGCAGGGTGTCCGCAGGGAGTTTGGCAATGGAGGTGTTGAGGTTGGGGTCGTTGGTGGGCGCGCTGCGCAGGTCTATGCCGGGGTCAACGGTGCGCCCGATGATGGGGCTGTTCGGGAATTGCGGCAGGCGTTTCGGGGCGGAGAGGGCGTCGAAGTCGAAGGACTTGTAACGATCGAGCGCCAACGTACTCAGCCCGGCGAGTCCGAGGCTGGAGAGTTTTAGAAATTCGCGACGGGAAAGATCTTTTTTCATTTGCTTCTCTGAAGAATCTGGATTTGCTCCTGCGGATGCGCCGGCAAGAGTCCATGCTAATCAACGGATCGTAGGATAATCTTGATTTTTACCCGCGTCAACCGACGTTAAGAAAACCCTAATCTTCGAGATAGGCGCGCAGGGCGCGCAGGCACTCCAGGCTGACCTTGTGTCCCACGTCGTCTTCGCAGTAGACGATCCGCGCGCCCGCCTGTTCCAGGATCTCCATGGAGGAATGGGCGCGGTCAATCGGCACCATCTCGTCCTTCGCGCCGTGCGCGACGAAAACGGTCTTGCCGTGGAGCGGGCGTCGGTCGGCGTATTTCTCCAGACCGCTGGGGACGAAGCCGGCAAGGATGCCGACCTTGCGGATTCTTTCGGGATACAGGAACGCCAGCGCGTTGGACATCGCCGCGCCCTGGCTGAATCCCATAATATCAAAGACGTTCGCTTCGATCCCCTCGATGGAACCCGGCTCAGGCATGACCGATGCCTGGTACGCGTCCACGAGGCGGATCAACGCCTCAGCCGCGGGTAAAAGTTGATCGAGGCTGGGCCTGCCCAGGTCAAAGGCGGGAACCGGGCGCCAGGAGTAGCCCTCCGCCCCCGAGGGATGCGGCGCGCGCGGGGCGATCATCCAGTAGTGTTTGGGCAGATGTCGCGCGAAGACCCACATGGAGTTTTCGTCGCCGGTGTAGCCGTGCAGGAGGAGGAGGAGCCGGGAGGGTCGAGCGGCGGCTTCACGGACGCGCAGGGTCCAGCCGTCGAATTGAACGAGGGAGGCGTTATTTGGGTCTGGCACGGCTGAGGATCCAATCAATGGCGACGAAGACGGAGAGGATGATGATGACCGGGAAGAGGGCGGCGAGCAGGCAGGTGAGTCCCATGCCTGCGGCTTCGCCGCCGTAGATGATCCAGATCAATCCCACGCCGATCACGAACAAGAGGATGAACGCGCCCAGCGCAAGGCGGACGCCGGTTTGTTTTGCATATTCTCGCAGGTCTCGCATGGTTTCTCCGCTCATAACGTTCCGAAGGTTTTGGTCGGTTCAATCAGGTATCTGAGGCAAACCTTCGGGAGGTTTTGATTACTTTACACTTTGGTGTTGGGACGCGGAGTGATGCGGATGGACGCGGGTTTTTGGAGGAACTGCCCGAAGAAGCGCCTTGCATCCGCGTTTTCTGCGCTCGTCTACGTCCTGGTTTTAAAAGTGTAAGGTAATCAGTGGGTGGTTCTCGAAGCGATGGCACGACGGAGGCGGTTTTGCCAGGAGAAGAGGGCTTTCAGTTCGGGCAATACGGTTTCGACAGCCTCTTCGCCCAGGCGGGCGATTTCGCGCACGTCCACGCGCTCGAGTATATCAATGTGCGCGACGGCGGGACGAATGAGGAGGTCGGGTTTGTCCACTTGGAGGCGGTAGTCGGCGACGGCGCGGTTGACCATATCGAGGGAGCGCAGGAAGACGGTGAGCGCTTGTGTGTAGCGCAGCCTGCCGAGTCGTTCGATGAGGGCGTGGGGCACGTATTCCGGCATGGGGAGGGTCCACGTTTGGGCGGGGATGCCCATGGGGTTGGTGAGGATGACCGCGACGACAGGCACTTTCGGGGGGACGAGGGAGCGGGCGGGCGCGACAGGCACCGGGTCGAGCGCGCCGCCGTCCACGAGTTCGAGTTCGCCGATGCGTTTGACGGGGAAGATGCCGGGGATGGCGATGGTGGCGAGGATGGCGTCCACGAGGGAGCCTTCGGTGAGGAGGATTTCGCGTCCGCTGTGGAGGTCAGCCGCGGTGAGGGCGCAGGGGATCTTGAGGTCGGAGAAGGCGCGCTTGCCGAGGGTCTCGTTCAGTAATTTGGTCGCGCCGGCGAGTCCGAGGAGGGAGGGTCCTTCGTGGTTGCCGTGTCCGTAGAGGCGTTTTTGGTCGAGGGAGGCGAAGAGGTCTTCGATCTCGTCGGGGGAATAGCCGAGGGCGAAGAAGACGGCGACGATGCCGCCGAAACTGGTGCCGGCGACCGCCTGGATGTTGAAGCCTTCTTTTTGAAGGCGACGGATGACGCCGATGTGGGAGTTGCCTTTTGCGCCGCCGCCGCCGAGGGCGAGGGAGATGTTCATTTGCGGTTTATGATTAGCGTGGTGCATGGGGGGTGGAGGAGTGGGGAATGGAGGATTGGAGGAGTGGAAGATTGGAGGATTGGGGAATGGAGGATTGGAGGAGTGGGGAATGGAGGAGTGGAGGAGTGGAGGATTGGAGGAGTGGAGGATTGGAGGGTTGGGGAATGGAGGATTGGAGAAGTGGGGGATGGAGGATTGGGAGGATTAGGAGGATTGGAGGAGTGGGGGTTGGAGGATTGGGAGGATTAGGAGGATTGGAGGATGGAGAATTGGGGATTGGAGGATTGGAGGATTAGCCATCCAGGGGGGATTTGACGGCGAGTCCGCCGCGCTGCAAGACGTGGGTGTAGATCATGGTGGTTTTGACGTCCCTTCGACGCGGCTCAGGGCAAGCCTTGTGACCGAGCAATTCTTGAACTGTCCGGATGTCGTAACCGGATTGCAAGAGATGGGTTGCAAAACAATGGCGGAGGGTATGACAACTGGCATGTTTGGCGACGCCCGATTCCCTGACTGCCTTCTTAACCGCCTTTTGAATTGTGCTTTCGCTGACATACCAACGACGGTAAATACCGGTCTCTTTTTCCTTCGCCAGCGCAGACGAGGGAAAAACATACTGCCAGCCCCATTCGCGATCCACATTGGGATATTTGCGCGCCAGGGCGTAGGGGAGTCCGACCTGCCCGAAGCCGTGTTCGATATCGCGGTCATGGATTGCCTGCACAGCGAGCAGGTGCGCTCGAAGCGGTTCGACCAACGAGGCTGGCAATATGGTGACGCGGTCTTTTTCGCCCTTGCCATCGTGAACAGTGACGGTGAGGTATTCCATGTCGAGATCCTTGACTCGCAGTTGGACACATTCGGAAACGCGGATGCCGCTGCCATACATCAACTGCGCCATTAAAAGCGGGACCCCGCTCATACATTTAAAAACGCGCTGGACTTCGTCCCTCGTCAATACCACAGGGACATGCGCCGGTTTGTTGGCGCGGATGGAATCGGCAGAGGCGGATAATTCGATCTTCAAAACCTCGCGATAGAGAAACAAAACAGCGCTCAAAGCCTGGTTCTGGCTGGAAGCCGAGAGTTTATCCTTTGCAGCAAGATGATTTACGAAAGCTTCGATTTCGGGAAAATTCATTTCAGAGGGATGACGGCTGACTTCGCCGCGACTCAACCCGGGGTTATGGAAGCGGACGTATTTCTTGATCCAGTATTCATAGGTTTCGCCGGTACGCT
>SZPG01000034.1 GCA_030263595.1 Chloroflexi bacterium CFX6 | reverse complement strand
GCCTCATACCTTCTCCGTCGAAGGAAGCGGTCCATGCTCAGACCAGTGCGCAAGCCCACCAGGATCAATATCAGGATAAAGATGGAAATGATGGCAACCATGACTTCAGCCAGTTCCATCCCCAGGGTGTAATGAACTTTATGAAAAATCCAATTGATTGAAGCAACTAACATACCCCCGAAAAGTATCAATAGGAAAACCAGCACGACCCGAAAAAAGGGATGAATATGACTGCGTTTGGTTACATTTTCAGCCATAGGGCGGCAATTGTAAAAGAAAAAATCAAACTTTTTATGTGAAAATACTTACAATCTCCTAACGATAATCATTAAAGTTATAATTGCAATTTGGAGAATTGATTAGATTATGGAAGATTGGCTGACGACCTATGAAGCCGCTCGCGTAAGCGGTTACAACCCGGATTACATTCGGCAGTTAATTCGCTCTCAGAAAGTGCGGGGCAGGAAGTGGGGATTATCCTGGCAGGTCAGCCGGCGATCCCTTGAAGAATATGTGAAGAAAGCTGAGAAACTGGGGGAACGGCGCGGCGCAAAACCGAGACCTGGTTCCAAGAGGCGTTAAACCAATCCAATACTGGTGAGAATACATTGACGCGCTGTATCAATGTAGTATAATTATAGTACCAATACGATAATTATGCTGTTTGTAACGGGCCGTGAATGTGGTGGAACACACGCACGACCCTGACCCAACCCACCGACTGTAGCGGAGGGATGGGCTGACTTCATTATATCAGCCCAGATTTCACGCCCTTGGTGGGATTCCACTGGGGCGATTTCGTTTCTCGTGCCGGGAGAGAATGGAACGCCCTCCATTCAATAGGAGAAGCCATGCTGCAACGAATAACTGATCAAACCGACACGCACAGAAGGATCATTTCTACACTGACACGCCTGCGCCTGGAGTGGCAGGAAGCGACAAATGGAACAAGCCTGCTTGAAACTGATGGGAAGATAGGGCTCGTTTTGGCTGACTTGATCAACGGCTTTGGTTTAGATGTGAGCGACCAGTGCCAAATTCTGGGAAATGATCTCTTCCTTGAGTTGCAAGAATTTCTGTATGCACCAAAGCACAACTGATCTTGCTGTCAGCCGGCCCGGCTCGGCTGACAGGAAATACACCAATCTACTTTCTTGACAGGAAGATTCAATATGAATAAACGTTCAGTGATTTACGCCAGAGTCAGTACGGATGAGCAGACCAAGGGGTACAGTCTGAATACGCAGATCGAAGCCTGCAAGTTATATGCCGCCGACTGTGGTTATGTGCTTTTGATGACATTCTCCGAGGATTACAGCGGAGCAACGATAGACCGCCCGCAGCTTAATGCCTTGCGCGATTTTGCCGCCCAGGAACCTATTGATGTCATTATCGTGTATGATATTGACCGACTCGCGCGAAAAAGTGTCTATCAGGCGCTGATCGAGGAGGAATTTTTGCGATTGGGGATTGCAGTCGAATATGTGATTGGGCAGTACGATAATAGCGATGAAGGCCGGCTCCAAAAACAGATTCGTGCCAGCATCGCAGAATATGAAAAGGCAAAGATCTTGGAGCGCAGCAAACGTGGAAAACGAGGCAAGGCGCAAAGCGGTTTTGTCATTGTTGGATCGCGGCCGCCTTATGGGTATAAGACTGTTTCCGAGCCGCACAAAACCTGGCTGGAAGTGGATGAAGATGAGGAGCAGGTTGTCGTAAATGTATTCAATTGGTACTTGCGAGGAGATGGCGAAACCGGCCCCATGTCGATGAATGCCATTGCCAGGAAACTAACCGAAATGGGTGTCCCAAGCCGTGGCGACAAGCATAAACACATTTACAAAAAGTACGAAGTTGGATTTTGGGCTCCCGAAATGATACGGAATATCCTGAAGAACGAGACATATACCGGCACATGGCATTACGGCAAAACCAAGGTCATTGATGATGGCAAGGTCCGGAAGCCCAGACCCAAGTGCGGCTTTGGTAAACAAGTGGCTCGCTCGAAAGATGAATGGGTTGGAGTACCTGTACCGGCGATCATCAGCAAGGTAGCCTTCGACCAAGCACAAAATCGAATGAAGTTAAACGCCCAGCAATCCGACAGGAATCGGAAATACGAGTATCTTCTTTCCAAAAGACTCAGATGTGCGAAATGTGGCAAAACATATCAGGGTCGCGCAAGAAGAATCAATAATATCTATTACTACTGCAAGTCAACCGAAAGACGACCAGTTAAACGCTGCGACATGCCTGTATTTCGTGGGCGGGACGTTGATAATGCGGTTTGGGCATGGGTAGCCAATATTATTCAGCATCCTGATTATATTATTGCTGGTTTACAGGACCAGCAGGAGGAACAGGGTCGAAGCAATCAAGCCCTGACTGCTAGGCTGGAGTTAATAGAAAGCCAAATCGCTGAGAATGAAGCACAGCTCAATAAACTGTTGGACCTTTATCTATCAGGCGACTTTGAACGCGAGATACTGACCGAGAGACGTACTAGGCTCGAGGAGACTATGGAGAAACTGAGGAATGAACACACTGAAGTCTCATCATATCTTGAGCAAGTGGTATTGTCCGATGAGCAAGTGGAAAATGTAAAAGATTATTGCGAATCGATCAAAGATGTTTTAGATAATGCTACATTTGAACAAAAACGGCGTGTGCTGGAGATGCTAGATGTTCGTGGTACACTAGCAATAGAATCGCCTTCATCAAATATTGGGGCAACCGCGATAACACGCTTCGCCTGCCCATGAATGGATCCATCTCGATGAACCTCGATGGGCTGACCACGCGCACGACGGTCAGTTTCCAGCCGTCGCTTCCCTTCGACGAACTCATCATCAACGGGCGCGAGGTCGCGGGCGCCGGGCTGGAGCGCGTCACGCGCATCCTCGACATCATCCGTGAAATGGCGCAGATCAACGATCGGGCGGAGGTGATGACGGAGAACAACTTTCCCTCCGGCGCGGGGATCGCCTCCTCCGCCTCCGCGTTTGCCGCCTTAGCCCTCGCGGGAAGCAAAGCAGCGGGACTGAACCTGAGCGAATCCGAACTCTCGCGTCTCGCGCGGCGTGGGTCTGGTTCCGCTTCGAGATCGGTCCCCGGCGGATTCGTGGAATGGCAAATGGGAACGGGCGACGAAGACTCTTTCGCCTTCTCCATCTCGGGACCGGATCACTGGAGACTCGCGGATTGTGCCGCCATCGTCAGCGCCGCGCACAAAAAGACCGGCTCCACCGAGGGACACACCCTCGCGCCGACCAGTCCGCTTCAAGCCGCGCGCGTATCGGACGCGCCGCGCAGGCTGGAGATCTGCCGCAGCGCCATCCTGCGCCGCGATTTTGAAATGCTGGCAAACGTCGTGGAACTCGATTCGGATATGATGTACGCCGTGATGACGACCTCCACGCCCGCGCTGCATTACTGGAAACCCGCCTCGCTGGGGGTGATGAACGCCGTGCGGCAATGGCGGAGCGAGGGACTGCCGGTCTGTTACACAGTGGATGCGGGACCCAACGTCCACGTCATCTGCCCCGAAACCGAGGCGCGCGTCGTTGACGAAAAATTGCGGGAGATCGAAGGGGTGACGAACGTTCTCGTCGCGCGCGCCGGCGGCGCGGCGAAGATCGTCAATGGGGATTCGTAAACACAACAAAATCCACCGCCAAGCGCGCCAGGGACGCAAAGAAAACTTTTAAAAAATCTTTACGCTCCTGGCGGTAAAAAAAGAATTCTTATTCCACTGAAATGATGAACTGATAGTGCGGTTGCCCGCCCTCCTGCACTTCCACCTCGAGGTGCGGGTATTTTTCGCGCGCCATGTCCGCAATGCGATGCGCCTCCGCGCGCGGCATGTCCTGTCCGTGGAAAAGCGTGATGAGTTCGTGTTCGCCTGCGTCCGCCTTTTCGAGCAGCGCCAGCGTTCCCTCCTCCACAGACCCCGCCGAGGCAACCAGTTTCCCGTCGAGCAGCGCGATCACCTGTCCCTCCTTGACAATGACGCCGTCAATCTCCACCGAGCGCGTCGCCACCGTGATCTCGCCCGTCCTGACCTGGCTCAGGGCTTTGGTCATTTTCTCGGCGACAGAATCAACCTCCCCGTCGGGTTGAAGCGAGAGCATGGCGGCGAGTCCCTGCGGCACGGTTTTGCTCGGCACCACCGCCACCTGTTTCACCGTCACTTCCTTTGCCTGGTTCGCCGCCATGATGATGTTCTTGTTGTTCGGCAGGATGATAACTTTATCGGTCGGCAGATTCTCGAACGCCGCGAGGATGTCCTGCGTGGAGGGATTCATCGTCTGCCCGCCGGAGACCGCAGCCGCCGCGCCCAAACTCGCGAAGATGCGGCTCAACCCGTTGCCCGGCGAAACGACCACCACCGCGATCTGCCCCGGCTCCACCGCCGTAAAGTTGATCGTCTGCTCCTTGCTCTTTTGGATGTCGTCCATCTGTGCGAGCAGGTTTTCCATCGCAACCTTTGTGATGGTGCCGATCCCCATGATGTAATCAATCGGCTCGTATCGTTTTTCGAGCGGCACGTGGATGTGCATCCGATACATCCCCTCGCCCTCGCCCACCTGGATCGAAGTGCCCATCCCTTCCAGCCGGCCGTAAAACGATTGCAACTCGAAACCGTCGTTCGGGAAGAAGTCCACCACCACTTCGTAATCCTGTCCCTCCTCCACCTCCTGCATGGCGCTCTCGAGATTCATTGCCGAAAGCGGTTGCACGCTCGCCAGCGGCACATCCAGCGGTTCGCCATACACGTGACGCAACATACCCTCGAGGATGAAATACAAACCTTTCCCGCCCGCATCCACCACGCCCGCCTGCTTCAGGATGGGGAGCAACTCGGGCGTCTGCCGGACCGTCTCATCCGCCGCCTTCACCGCGATCTCGAGGATGTCAATCGCGTCCCGCTTCGCATCGGACCCGAGACCTGCTTCTGTTCCCTCGGCAATTCCCCTGGCGACGGTTAAGATCGTCCCCTCCACCGGCTTGACGACTCCCTTGTAGGCTGTATCGCGCGCCTCCGCGAACGCCCGGACGAGGGTCTCCGCGTCGAGCGCCTCGTGATCCTGCACGCTGCGCGCGAACCCGCGCCACAACTGCGAAAGGATCACGCCCGAATTGCCGCGCGCCCCCATCAACGCGCCCTTTGCCACCATGCCAGCCATTTTGCCGAGATGCTTTTCACCCGCATCCTTGATCTCGTTGTAAGCGGATTGCATGGTGAGGAGCATGTTCGTGCCGGTGTCCCCGTCCGGCACCGGGAAAACGTTCAGCGCGTTCACGATCTGCTGGTTCGTGCGGAGCCAGATCATGCCCGCCTCCACCAGCCGTTTCAACGATTGACCGTCAATGCGCGTCCGGCGGAGTTTCTCCACGCGAGAGGGGTTCAAAGTCATGTAATCTGCTCTCCGCTTCTAGTCGCTGTCGCTGATCCGCAGTCCCGCCACGTGCACGTTGACGCTGTTCACCTTGAGACCCAGCGCCTTTTCCACGTGGAAGATGATCGTGTTCCTTACGCTTTCCGCCACGCTGTTGATGCGCGTGCCATACTCGACGATGATGTGCGCCTCGATGTCAATGTCCTCGCCGTTGTACCGCACCGAGATACCCTTCGAGGGTTCGCGCGTAATGGATTTGACGATGCCGTCCGCCAGGTTCATCGGCGCCAGCCCCACCACGCCGTACGATTCGAGTACGGCTTTATGGGCGATGGTCGCCACTGCATGTGGGGAGATGTGAATCCCGCCCAGGGTTGTCTGTTCTTCACCCATGGATTTCCTCTCGTTGTTTCCGTCATTGCGAAGCGCAGCCGAAGGATTCCGTCTCGCAATGACAATGTTTTTTTTCTATTTTAACATCTTGCCTGCAAAAAGGTCACGTGATAAAATGTCGTGCCTTCGGGAAGGCAATCGCAATCGGAATTATAGCAAGAAAGGAAGTCATCCAATGGCTAAATGCGCGAACTGTGGAAAATCCACGTCCTTCGGTCACAACCGCTCCTTTTCCCAGCGAGCCACCAACCGCAAGTTCAAGCCGAACCTGCAAAAGACGCTCGTAATGGAACAGGGACGCAAGGTGCATAAAGTGCTTTGCGCCAAGTGCATCAAGGCAATGGCGAAATCCGCCGCCTGACCGCCGGTTTTCTCGTAACAAAAGTCGCAGCCGAAAGGCTGTGATTTTTGTTTAATTCCATTACCTGTCAATTCGACCGAAGGGAGAAATCTTTACTTCGGGTGGAGGATTTCTCAATCGCCAGCCCTCTCCCTTCGTTCGAGACAAGGCTCCCTCGATATGACAGCGTAGGATCATTTCAGATGGTCCCTCAACGCTTTTATCCCCGCCTCGATCCCCTGAGGATGTTTGAAGACCGCCGTCGCCGCGACGAGCGCGGTCGCGCCGGCTTCCTTCAGTTTCCCCGCGTTTTCCGCCGTCACCCCGCCGTCCACTTCGAGCCATGCGGCGGAACCCAATGCATCCAGCCTCCTGCGGACCTCCGCCACCCTCGCAGTGGATCCCGGGATGAACGCCTGCCCCGAAAACCCCGGGTTGACGCTCATCACCAACACCAGATCCGCCTCTCCCAAAACAGCCTCCAACGCCCCGACAGGCGTTCCGGGATTCAATACCACCCCGGCTCTGCATCCCAAAGATTTGATGTATTGCAATGTGCGATGCAAATGCGGACAGGTCTCCACGTGGACGGTCAGACCGGTTGCCCCGGCTTTGGCGAACGCTTCGAGATGAAGTTCCGGTTTCTCGATCATCAAATGCACGTCGAGCGGAAGTCCCGTGATGCGCCTGCACGCCTCGACGATGAACGGTCCCATCGTGATGTTCGGGACGAAGCGACCGTCCATCACGTCCACGTGGATCCAATCCGCGCCGGCGGTTTCGCAGGCGCGGATCTCTTCGCCAAGTCTGGTGAAATCTGCGGAGAGGATGGAGGGGGCGATGATAGGTTCGGTCATGGCAGGAAACCAACAACGACAGCCGCCTTTTTATTTTGTCAGCGCGGGTTGTACAGGATGAAGATATAGATCCAAAACGGGATCAATCCCAGGACGGCGATGAGCGCCATCAAGCCCAAGCCGATCGTCGTCCAATCCATTTCCGGGAGGCGGACTTCGGGGAGGTCAATTTCGGGGATGGTGAAGGCAGGCTGAGGCTGGGAAGGCTGCGAGTCGGGCTCCTTGTAGGTGGAGGCGGCTTCGGGGGTCAAACTCAGGGCGGGCGCGGCGGACTCCTCGCGTTGAGTCCCGAACCGCAAAAGGACGCGTCCCAATTGGTCGGCGGTGCGGTACCGCGCGGCGGGCTCCTTGGAAAGCACTTTGAGGATGATCTCTTCGAGCGCCGGGGGAATATCGGGGACGTATTCGCGCGGGGGAATGGGCGGCTGTTCGAGGTGCAGCCTGGCGAGTTCCTGGCTGGTGGGGGCGTTGAAGGGAAGTGCGCCCGTGATCATTTCGTACAGCACAACACCGAGCGAATACACGTCGGAGGCGGGCGAGGGCGCTTCGCCCACGGCTTGTTCGGGAGAGAAGTATTGCGGCGAACCCCACACCACGTCGGCGCGTTCATCGGGCAGGATGGTGGAAAGGGCGCGGGCGATTCCAAAATCCGTGACCTTGAGCCTGCCGTCGGGCGTGACGATCATGTTGTGCGGCTTGATGTCGCAGTGGACGAGCCCGGCGCGATGGGCGTACCCGATTCCCGCGCACGCCTGCACGATCAATGGAATGGCTTCCTCGATGGAATAACGTCCGCGCTGGCGCAGGAGGGTTTTGAGGTCCTTGCCGGGGATGTATTCCATCACGATAAAGAGCTGGTCGTTGTCGAAGCCGAAATCGTGCACGGTGACGATGTTGGGATGCGAGAGGTTTGCCGCGGCGCGCGCCTCCATTTTGAAGCGCTCCTGAAATCCCTGTTCGTTGGAGTAATGTTCGTGCAGAACCTTGATCGCCACCGTGCGTTCGAGCATCAGGTCGCGCGCGCGGAACACGTCCGCCATGCCGCCTGTGCCGATGCGTTCGAGGAGTTGATAACGGTCGTTGAGTACTGCGCCTTCTTCCATGATGGGGAGGATTATATCATCTTGACCCCCTCCGCCTTTGGCGCCCGCCATCCCGCGTGGCGGGATGAGGGAGGCTGGGAGGTGGCAGGTTATAATCCCTCCCATGCGAAGCGCAGTCGTCATTTACAACCCTGCGGCGGGACGTTTCAACGTCAAGCCCTTCATCAATTCCGCGGTCAAGGAACTGGAATCCGCCGGGTGGAAGGCGGACGCGGCGGAAACCCGGAGCGGCGCGCACACCATCGAACTGGCGAAGCAGGCATCGGCGGAGAAAAGGGACGCGGTGTTTGCCGTCGGCGGCGACGGTACGATCGGCAACGTCGTCAACGGCTTGATCGGCACCGAGACCGCGCTGGGAGTCCTGCCGGCCGGCACGGCGAACGTCTGGAGCATCGAACTCGGATTGCGCCCCTTCGCGTGGACGCAGCCCTGGGTGTTGAGAAGGAACGCCTCCATCCTTGCGAACGCGCCCTGCCATTCTGTTGACGTTGGCGCGTGCAACCAGTATTCCTTTATGATGTGGGCGGGCATCGGGCTCGACGCGCTCACCATTCACAACATCGAACCGCGCATCCGCCTCGAAAAATTCTTTGCCATGCCCGAATACACCGCGAAGAGCATCTGGCAGGCGGCGCAATGGAGCGGCGTGCAATTGCGATTATGGGTGGACGGCGAGGAAGTGGAGGGCAATTACATCGTCGCAGTGTCCACCAACATCCGCCACTACCTCGGCGGTCTTGCCAACCTTTCGCCCGACGCCTATCTCGACGACGGGATGCTCGACATCTGGCTCTTCAGCGGGAACAATCTGGGCGACGCGTTGCGTCATGCCTATAACATGTGGCGCGGCTTCCACATCAACGCGGAAAACGTCCGCCGCATCACCTTCAGCCACCTGCGCGTCGAAAGCGAAACCCCGTTTTGGATCCAGTCCGACGGCGAACCGCGCGGCTCCGCGCAACAGGCTGAGATCAGAACCCATCCGCGCGCCCTGCGAATGCTCATGCCCCCGCGCGGCTTGGAATTATTGAAGCACGGATAGATAAACATGGATGCGCGTCAACTTTTCAACAAATGGGTCGTCCTCGGCGCGTTGATCGTCGCGGGATGTTTGACCCTCGTCGTCGTCATCTCCATTGGATGGACGACCCCGCTTCGTTCCTCCGACGTTGGGTTTGTTCCCGCGCAATTGACCGTGATCTTCGCCCCGACCGCCACCCCCAACGTCACGCCGACAGCGACCATTGACCCCTTCGCGCCCTCTCCCACGCCCACCGGGATCGCCGTCGGCAGTTATGCCCAGATCACCGGCACGAATGGAGAGGGGCTCCGCATCCGCGCCGCGCCGGGGTTGAGCGGCGAACCGGTCTTCCTCGGCCTCGACTCGGAGGTTTTCCTCGTGCAGGACGGTCCGCGCGAAGCGGACGGATACGTGTGGTGGTATCTCGTCGCGCCCTACGACGACGCGCGCGCGGGCTGGGCGGCGGCGGACTTTTTGACGTACATCCCCGCGCCGTGACCGTGCATAGTCGGCGTTCTCAAACGCCGATGGGCGCGTAAGCCTGCCCTGAGCTTGCCGAAGGGAGAACGCGCCCTGCGCAAAGTGGCAAACGGCTTCCATTCCTGGTTATTTGTGGTAAAAGAATCCCATGAAACTGATCGAGAACATCCCTGTCTGGGGCGAGCCGGTGGACGAGAGCGCATTTTCGCAGATCAGGAATTGCGCGCGCACCGCCGACGCCGCCGCGTTGATGGCGGACCATCACAAGGGCTACGCGGTCCCCATCGGCGGGGTGGTGGCTTATAGCGACAGCATCAGCCCATCGGGAGTCGGATTCGACATCGCCTGCGGGAACAAAGCCGTTTTGCTCGACATCCCCGCCTCGGAGATTCGCGCCAACATCCGCACGATCATGGACGATATCTGGAACAACCTGTCCTTTGGGCTGGGTCTCAAGAACAAACAACGCGTAGATCACGAACTCTTCGACGACCCGGCCTGGGGCATCAAGGCGGTCAGGGGTCTCAAGGACAAGGCGCGCGCGCAACTGGGTACGATCGGCTCCGGCAACCATTACGTTGACCTGTTCGAGGACGAGCAGGGGCGCGCCTGGATCGGCGTGCATTTTGGTTCGCGCGGACTCGGTCACAAGACCGCGACCTATTTCCTGAACGCGGGCGGCGCAAAGGACGGCATGGACGTTGATCCGCTCGTCGTTTCCGTGAGGTCGGGTTTGGGGAGCGATTATCTCGCCTGTATGCAACTGGCGGGACGATACGCCTACGCCGGGCGCGACTGGGTGTGCAGTGAGGTGGCGCGCATGTTGGGCGCGAACATTCTGGAGGAGGTGCATAACCATCATAACTACGCCTGGCGCGAAACGCATGGCGGGCAGGAATTGTGGGTGGTGCGTAAGGGAGCGACGCCGGCTTTTCCCGGTCAACGCGGGTTCGTGGGCGGTTCGATGGGCGACATCTCCGTGATTTTGGAGGGCGTTGAATCGGAGGAGGCGAAGTATTCGCTGTATTCCACCGTTCACGGCGCGGGACGCGTGATGAGTCGCAACGCGGCGCGCGGCAAGATCAACCGCAGGACGGGCAAGGTCATTTCGCAGGGCGCGATCTCACGCGAGATGATGATGGATTGGATCCGCAGGCAGGGGGTCGAGTTGAGAGGCGCCGGCACGGACGAGTCGCCGCATTGTTACAAGCGCCTGCCCGAAGTGCTGGAGTTCCACGCCTCGACCGTCCGCATCCTGCACACGCTCGAGCCGATCGGCGTGGCGATGGCGGGGGAGAATGAGTTCGATCCGTATAAGGATTAGAAAGTGGAAAGTGGAAAGTAAAAAGTGGAAAGTGGAAAGTAGAAAGTAGAAAGTGGAAAGTGAGAAGTGGAAAGTGGAAAGTGGAAAGTAGAAAGTGGAAAGTAGAAAGTGGAAAGTGGAAAGTGGAAAGTGAGAAGTGGAAAGTGGAAGTGGAAGGAAGCAACGGAGTCATTGATGAACGAAAAACCGACCGGCATTACAGCCAATAAATCGAAAAGGGAGTTTACGATCACGTGGAACGATGGGCACGTAAGCGTATATCCGTTCGAGTTGTTACGCGCGGCGTGTCCGTGCGCTTCTTGCAGAGGCGGACACGAGAACATGAGCTCTGAGCCAGACCCGGATGTATTCGAAAAGAAACTGGGGGATTCGCCCGCCACGCGCATTTCAAATGTTGTCGCAGTCGGCTCCTACGCGTTGACCATCGTCTGGGAGGACGGTCACGATTATGGCATCTTCAACTGGCATTATCTGCGGGCGTTGTGTCCCTGCGAGGAGGATCGGAAGAGGTTTGAGGGACCAAGACAATAACAGTTCATTTCGATTGGGTCTGTCCGGGTCAGGCAAGATTTGTCGAAATGGTGTGAACAGCATCGGTTTAGCGGTTCGGGCGAAGGAGCGTTTATATGGCGAGGATCTTCATCTCTTATTCACGCAGGAACATCGAGTTCGTAAAAAGGCTCACGGACGCCTTGCAGAAAAGGGAACTGGATTTCTGGGTGGACTGGGAGGGCATCCCGCCGACCATGGACTGGATGAAGGAGATCCAAAAGGGGGTCGAGGAGGCGGATGCGTTCCTGTTCGTTATCAGCCCCGATTCGATCGCGTCCAAAGTGTGCAGGGACGAATTGGAGATCGCCGTGAGGAACGGCAAGCGTTTGATCCCGGTTGTAGCGTCCGAGATCGAATGGGACGACGTACCTGCGGAACTCTCGCGCCTGAACTACATTTTCTTTCGCGAGACTGACGACTACAACTCGGCGTTGGGCAAATTGCTGGCAGCCCTGGATACGGATTACAAGTGGGTAAAGGCGCACCGCCGCTTGCAGGTCAAGGCGCTGGAATGGGAACGCAGCGACAGGGATGCTGGTTTCCTCCTGCGCGGACGGGACCTGGAGGATGCCGAGCGGCAACTTTCGATCAATGCCGCGAAGGATCCCCTTCCCACCGAACTGCAACGCGAATATGTATTGAAAAGCCGCCAGGCAACCGACAGACAGCGCAGGATCGCGACCGGCGTGCTGGCGTTCATCGCGCTGGTTATGACCGGCATTGCCGGCGTGTTGATCACGCCGATCGTCCTGGATCGAATCGCCCAATCCAATGCGCGAGGTGAAATGATCCTCATCCCTGAAGGACCTTCCTTTTTTGGCACGGAGAATTCCCTGTTTGTGGAAGCCGGTTTTCCGCCTCGCCAGGAGATCGCCTCCCTGCCTGCGTTTTATATCGGGAAATACGAGGTCACGAATTATCAATATGGTCAGTGCGTAAAATACGGCGATTGCACCGTGCCTGCTGACCAGACTGATTTCAGGAAGGATGAGAGATGGAATTTTCCCGTTGTGAACGTGACGCTGTTCCAGGCGAATACCTATTGCCGCTGGCTCGGTCAGCGCCTGCCCACCCAATATGAATGGGAACGCGCCGCGCGGGGACCAGATGGAGCTCTCTGGCATTGGGGAAATGCCGATCCAACGCCTGAACTGGCAAACATGCCCTGGGGGGAATATGCGCCAGGCGGACTGGAACCCGTGGACGGCAACCCTGACGGCGTCAGCCCGGAGGGAGTCTATAATTTGATCGGGAATGTTTGGGAGTGGACGTCCACCATCATCAAAAACGAAACGGACTGCGACCTGAATCGAATTTGGGATGGAAATCCCGACACCTATCAAGGGACCTGTTTTTATGCCCAGGGAGGCGGCGGTTGGAGATACAAGGCGGAGGAAGCCGCCATCTATAATGCCGATCTCGGCGTATCTGCTCGCGACGACCTCGGTATTCGCTGTGCGGACGACGTAAAATAAACCGCCGCGCGTCGAGATATAAAGACAGGCTCCAATCGAACCAAATTGGAGCCTGTCTGATTCGTGAGGTCTTTGGTCTATCGTATTACTTTGCAAAAACCATCCCGATCGCGAAGATTCTGTAACGCGATACGCTTCGCAGCGCCGCCTTTGGGTTGCGACTTGAAAGTCGCGTTACGGATTGATCGTGAAACCGGGCGCCGCCGAATTGTTCCATGCGATGACGGTCGTACGTTTGTCTTCGTTGGCGCTGAGTCGAAAGGAGACAAGCCCCGATGGAGGCGTATTGGCGAGGATTTTGTTGAGTTTGCCGACTCCATCGCCGAACTGGAGCGCGCCCTTGTAGGTTACGTTCGTGACGGTCTCCACCACGAAGTCAACGTCGTTGAACGAAACGGCTAACAGATCCTCGTATCCAAGTTTCGCCGCCGTCTCATGGCTTCCAGCGCGCAGGAGCCTCCGCACCTTTGGATTCTGCCCTTCGAGCGAATCGAGAATCTTATTTGTATCTTTTTCGACGAGCTTTCTGCTGCGAACGATCTGTTCCACTTGTGTCAACGCCTGGTCCGTGACAGGTTGTTCCTTCTCCATCCCGGCGGCATCCTTGATTGGTTCCAGGGCTTCGACCGCCTGTTCAAATATATTCTTCCGTTCGTTGCCTCGCGAATACCCTATGATGGCATCTCCGATCAAATCGTGTACAGCGTCGCTTCCGCCGCCCCATCGGGTTTGCTGATCGTGCCAGGCGAGGATTTTTTCGGAGGCGAGGCGCGTGACGGCGATGCTGACGGGCTGAGCGGCGAGCAGGAGGGCAGGATCGAACTCCCTGAACCGTGTTGGTCTCTGTTCAGTGGCGTCCTTCAACTCCGCCCAGGCGTCGCGCCAGATCGTTTCGTCCCAATTTTGGACGTCCGGAGAATCAGCGAAGTCTTTCCTGCGCAAGTGATGGAACATGGTGGCCGCCAGGCGGATCGCCTGGGGCGGGTGTCTCGATCCCTCGCCTCCGAGGTCTGTGCGGCGTTCCAGCAGGTTCTTCAACACGTATAGGAAATGGATGGGAAAGTTGACCACCGAAAAAGAGTCCTCGAACAACTCCTCCAGCCAATCCACGGACCAGCCCAGCCTCTGCGCCTCCGATGCCTGAGCCTCGTCCAGGCGGCTCATGATATCGTAAAACATGGATTCGAAGAAGTAGGGATCCTTGTTCTTCATGGAGCGCACTTTTTCTCCCGCCAGCTCGTGCCACAGGATGGTCCATTCCCAGGGCGACTCGAACGTTGCAAGCGGCATGTTCAACGCGGCGACGTTCTCCATGTAATTGAAGAACCGCATGGAGAAATCCCGCCCGAAGTGAAGGATGGCAAGGAAATCCGGGGAAAGGTAAACGTCCTCCCTTGCCGTTTGCAGGACGGGGTGCATCTCCTGGATGATGTCCCTGGCTTTGCCGGTGGATTGATTGGCGCGAATGGCAAGGATGGCTGCATAGACGCGGTACCATTCCGCGACCAGCTTATCCAGCCCGTCCTGCATGGAGACCTTCACCTCCCGCTCGGATATATTGTTCGCGCTGAATTCGTTTTTCAAATCGTCACGCAATTGCCTGTAAAAGAGCAGCGCCAGCAGGAGGTAATGGTCGAGGATATTTCGCACGACGATCTCCGAGGGCGCGTAAGTCGCGCGGCTGGAATCCTCGGCAGTCCATACGATCTCGAGGTTGTTGGATAGGAAACTGGCTCTTTGCCAGTCAATATCGCGGGTCAATACGGCAAACTTCTGGGCGGACGTTGGATCGGGCATGGCACATACTCCTTTTCGAACCGGTAAATTGTTGCGTCACCACGATATTGAAACGCCCCCTGCGATATTTTAATCATACTCCCGGACGGCTCGACCATACGCCTGAGCCTGGCGCGTCGAACCCGGAAGAACGGTCAACCCTCCGGCAGGGATTTGTATTTGCGCTTACGGCGCAGGCGTCGCTGTCCTCGTGGGAGTGGGCGTCCGCGTGGAAGTGGGCGTGACGGTCGGGGCGCGCGTGCGAGTCGAGGTTGGGGTGGGGAGCGGCGTGCGAAGATCGAGCAGGCGTTCCCGAGCCGTCTCGCGCATTGCCTCGGTCATGGAGTCTTCGGGGAGTTCGAGCAGTTGTTCCCAATTGTTCGCGGCGTTGTTGCGATCGTCGCGTTCTTCGTAGACGATCGCCGCCCAGTAATAGGCGAGCGCCTTTTGTTCGTCCGTTTCCGCGAGCGCAAGGGTTTTATTCAAACCCAGGAAGGCGTTTCCATTGCGTCCGTTAAGCGACTCGGCGCGGACGTATCCGAGGTTGGCTTCGAAGAGATCGGGATAAAAAGCGAGGACGCGATCCTGATCTTCGTTCGCGGCTTCGCCCCTGCCCAGTTCGACGTTCGCAAGGAAGCGATAGAGATACGCTTCGCGCTGGTTTCGGTCTGCCGCGAGGACCCTGTCCATTGTCTGCACGGATGCCTCGTAACTGCCGGTCTCGAATTGGAGTTTTCCCAGCGTGAAGCGGGCGGCGGGATCGTCCGGTTCATATTGCAAATAGAGGCTCAGGTTTTCGATGGCTTCGTCCTGATTTCCCAGCGCGGCGTGGATCTGACCGAGCAGGAGATAGGTGGGCAGGTAGGTCCTGTCCATTTCCCCGGCTTGTCGCGCCGCGTCGAGCGCGAGATCGAATTCGCCCTCCTTCAAACGCGCCTGCGCAAGATGGTAGAACACAAGCGGGGAGCCCGGCAGGAGTTCGTAGGCATCGCCCAGGTCGGCGATCGCGCCCTGGATGTCGTTATCCCTCACTTTGACGCGGGCTCGCTCGAGGTAGGCTTCGCCGAAGTTCGGATCGAGGCGGATCGCGTCGTTCAGGATCGGCAGGACGTTCGCGTTCGGGTCAATTTGGAGGCGGACGCGCGCGATCCCCACGTATGCGGGCCCGAAATCCGCGTTCTTTTCGAGCGCGTTGTTGTAGTATCCCAGCGCGGTTCCAAAATCCCCCTTGAAGCGATGCGCTTCGCCGAGGTAGTAATAGGCAAAGACCGCGTCCGGCTCGGCTTCGATCACACCCTGGAGAGCGGCGATGACCCCGTCCCAGTCGCCCTGTTTATACGCGCGGTCGAAGCGAAGCAGGAAATCGGAGGTGAGCGGCGAACGCTCCGTCGGCACGTATAAAGGCGTGGGGGAGTAGTTCACGTCCTCGAAGAGATCGGCAATTCCGCCGGGCGTGCCTGTGGCTTGCGCCTGGGGCCTGCCTCCGACGACGGTGACGGTGAATGTGTAGGTGGGGGAGGGTCCCGGCGTGGAGGTGGGAGGAAGCGTATTACGGTTGACGGAAATGACGCTTAGTCCGAACGCCGCGCCGCCGGCGACCGCGCCGATGATCAACAGGACGATCCCCAAACGAAAGACTGGGCTGGCTCTGACCGCCGCCCATCCCTTCAGCCTGGGTTTCTCGTGCGCGAGCAAAAGGTTTTCCTCCCAGGCGCGCGGACGGTTCATCGAAAAGGGCGGTACGGTTTCGTCGGCGGGCAAAGCCCCGAGCAGGATCAAACCTCGTTTGGCGGCGGCATGTCCGGGGTCCAGTTTGAGCGCCGTCTGGAGGCAGTATACGCGCTCTTTGGCGGTTTCCATCGCGGCGCTCAACCAGACCCAATACTCGGCATTGTTCTGGTCGTCCTTTATCAGCCCCGTAAGCAGTTCGCGGGCGCGGGCTTTATTCCCATCGCGCAGGGCGTCCATTGCCTCCTGAAAGACGACGTTGTCAGCCATGCGTTGATTTTACCCTACTCATCCTCGAACGACATGAAGTTCATTTCGGAACGTTCGGGGACTCGTAAAATTCCTCCACCTGATACGTCAACACTTCGAGATGCCTGGCGCGCCATGAGGTGGGGTTCGCCCCCATCTTGTAACAAAGGTTGTCGAGGAACGCGGACGGGTCCGGGATCTTCTCCCACACCTGCGGGAGGAAGGTCGCCCGGCGAAAGCCCTCGCTCAGGATGACGCCGTCCACGTGCGGCCTTAGTTTGGATAACAGGTCGTCCGCGTCCTTGTATTGGAGCGGAACCGGGCGCGTCAGCCGCGAGACCTCGATATTGATCCCGCTCAATTCGTCCTCGCTCACCGGGGGGAAGCGCGGGTCTTCGAGCGCGGCGGCGACGGCGTGTTCGCGCACGTCCTCGGCAAGCGACTGGCGGGCTTCGAGCGCGCCGATGCACCCGCGTAGCTGACCGTTCATGGTCAACGTCACGAACGACGCGCCGTGTCCGCGCAGGCTGGGCGTCAAGGCGGAGGCGTCGAGCGGCGGCAGGTCTTTTCCCCGCACGGCATATTCCATCGCTTCACGCGCGAGGCGGAGCAACGTCTTTTGTTCCTCGAGAGTCAATTTTTCTGTCATGGCTGATTCCCTCCATCAGCGATCGGTCGCAAAGGCGCAACGCGCTTTTATTTGACCAGTTTCCAAAACACTCTATTATGATACACCAAAGGATCGCCCTCGCCCTCCCCGCGCGCGGCAACGACCTCGGCGATGAACAGCGTGTTCTCTCCGGCGGGGAACGCGTTCGCCACGCGGCAGTTGAAGTAAGCCATGCCGCCCTTGATGAGAGGGGCGTTTGTGAGAAGCGTTTCGGTCTCCACACCCTCGAAGCGGTCGGCGACATGCGGTATCTTCCCGGCAAAGCGGTCCGAAAGATGCTTTTGCTCCGCGGAAAGAATGGTGATCGCAAACTCGCCGGATCTTTCGACGAGTTCGTGCGTGTGAGTCAATCGTTTCAGCGTGACGGAAACCAGCGGCGGCTCCAGGGAAATGGACGTAAACGAATTGACGGTCATGCCGTAGCGTTGTCCGTTGTAGGTGGCTGTAATGACCGCCACGCCGGTCGTCCAGGCGCGCATGGCGCGGCGCAGTGTTTCGGAATCGGGCGTCATGTAATCTCCAATGAAGATTTATCATAATTTGCGGGCATGGATGCGTCAAGTCAAATAATCGGCATTTCCGCGGCGACGGAAATCCCCTGTCGAACAGGGGCAAATCCCCTTGCCTCCGGCTGATTTCAACGCTATCATCATGGACAGGAACATGGAAACCGCCTCCCACCCGTCCAAAACGACCAGGCGTAAAAGTTCTCTCCGCGCCCTGCAATCCACCATCGGCGTCGCCGTCCTGCTGGCGACCCTGTTCACCGCCCTGCCCTCGCGCGGGCTGGTCTCCGGCGATTTCTACGAACGGCTGAGCCTCATCCTCACCCCGCGCCCCGTGGACGGCGCGCCGTCCGCCCCACAAACCCTCCCGCGCATCGGCATCGTGGCGGGTCACGCGGGCAGCGATTCCGGCGCGGTCTGCCTGGACGGGAACGGGAACGTCACGCTTACCGAGGCGGAGGTCAACCTCGAGATCGCGGCGCTCGTCCAACAGCAATTGGTCGAAAGGGGCTATCAGGTTGACCTCCTGCGCGAGTTCGATTCCCGACTGAACGGCTACCGCGCCCTCGCCATCGTCTCCATCCACAACGACTCCTGCGAATACGTCAACGACCAGGCGACCGGCTTCAAGGTCGCCGCCGCGCTCAATACGCACGACCTCAACCGCGCCAACCGCCTGACCGCCTGCCTCGTGGACCGTTACTACCGCGCCACCGACCTGACCTTCCACGCGGGGAGCATCACGAGCGACATGCGGGAATACCACGCCTTCCGCGAAATTGACCCCAGCACCGTCGCCGCCATCATCGAAACGGGCTTCCTCAACCTCGACCGCGAACTCCTTACCAAACAGACCGACCGCGTCGCGGCGGGCGTTGTGGACGGCATCCTGTGTTTTGCGAACAACGAGAACATCGAACCGATCCCCGTTCCCGGAGTGACGCCATGAAATTCCTTATTGATAACGGACGCGTCCGCCTCATCCCCCTCCTCGTCCTGCTCCTGGCATTCGGAGGCATCTTCCTCGCCGCATTCTTTTATATGATCCCCCTGGCGCGCGCCTACTTCGTTCCGCCGCCTCCCCCCGCGCAGGAATACGTTTGGTCGTACGTCGAGATTCCCAAACCTGCGTTCACGCCCACTCCGCTCATCTTCCCGGCCGGAACGACAATGGAACTCCCGACCTCCATTGCGGAAGACGAATCGACTCCCGTCCCGCTGGATACTGTCACGCCAATACCGACTGCCACGGAAACGCCCGCCGAACTTTTGATGGAAGTGCTTGAAAATACGCCTGTTCCGATCCAGCAGGCGGGAGGACCTGCCGCTCCTTCCTATTCCTACAGCGGCTCGAAATACATCCTCGTGGACATTTCCGAGCAGCACATGTACGTCTACGAGGGGGATGCGCTTGTTTACAGTTTCGTCGCCTCCACCGGGATGAACAACGCCACGCGCGTCGGAACGTTCGCCGTGCAGAGCAAGATCCCCAACGCTTACGGCTCCACCTGGAACATCTGGATGCCCAACTGGCTCGGCATCTACTGGGCGGGCGGACTGGAGAACGGCATCCACGCCCTGCCCATCCTTCCCAACGGCGCGACCCTGTGGGCGGGCTACCTCGGCAGGCCCGTCTCCTATGGATGTGTCGTGCTGGGCGCCTACGAATCAAAATTGTTGTATGATTGGGCTGAGATCGGCACTCCCGTGGAAATTCGATGGTAACGTTCCTTTACAGGTGACACCATGAACAAACAAGGCAAAAAGAGCAACCCCCGCATTTACCTGTTCCTCGGCGCGTTGACCTCCCTGACCTGCATCGTGCTTCTCGCCGCGGCGTGGACGGCGGTCAATCACCCGGCGTTTGCCTCCATCATTCCCAGATCCCCGGTCCCCACGCAGGAGAACCTCTGGGCGCAGGTGGAGATTGTCAAGCCGCTGCCCAAACCGGCGGACATGAACGTTTTCGCCCAGGACGCCGCGGAGACGCCCGCCCCGGCGGAGGTATCCCCGCCTCCCGCCGAGATCGAAGCCACACCCGCGCCGACGGACGAGCCGGCATCCGTTCCCGCCGAAGCGCCCGCCACCATCCCCGAAGCGACGGAGACCCCCGCCGAACTGGCGATGGAGATCGTGGCAAACACGCCCACCAGCGCGTACGTCCCGCCTGCGAATCCTCAAAAACCGAGTTCTGTCAGCGTTGGCAACGGCGTCCGCTGGATTGACGTGGACCTGACCAACCAGATGGTTTACGCCTACGAGGGCGACGTCGTCGTGAACTCGTTTCTCGTTTCGACCGGTACCTGGCTCACGCCCACCGTCACCGGGCAGTATAAGGTCTACGTGAAATATCGCTCCGCCAAAATGTCCGGTCCCGGCTATTATCTTCCCAACGTCCCGTATATCATGTACTTCTACAAGGGATATGGTCTGCATGGCGCGTCAACTTGAGGACCGATGACGCCGCATGGCTGTTCAATTGGGCTTCGGTCGGCACGCTGGTGAACGTGCATTACTGATGCGTTTGCCGTGTCATTCCAAGAGAATGTCTGAAAACTTTCGGGTCTGTCCTTTCAGACACTTTCTGAGATTTGCTATCGTACGAACCTCTTGTAAAAACCCTAAAGGTCTTTCCTGTAAATTGGGGTTTTGCGGAGGGTAAGGAGACCTTTAGGGTTTCCAGAAAGCCCTGACGCTGAACGAAGTGAAATGGAAGGGTCAGCTGATGAGCTCAGAGTGACATGCTTTTGCCGGATGATAATGAGCAGGTCGAACATTTCCCGTCGCGACTTTCTAAAATTAACAGGGTACGGTTTGATGGGGATGATCCTGCCCGACCTTTCATTGAATCCGCCAGCCGACCTCTTCGATACCCTGCAGGGGCGCGTCATTGATCGCATCCTCTGGTCGCACGAGGAACCGGATCGCAAATCCAAACGCAAAAAACTCTACTGGCACGACCTCGTCTTCCGCATCACGAATTCCACGATCGGCGGCGACGAGACCGCCTACAACCGGGTTTGGTACGAGGTCGAGGGGGGAGGATACGTTTATTCGGGGAGCGTCCAGCCCGTCCGTACGATCCTGAACGAACCGCAGTTGATATCGCTGAAGGGCGCGTTGGGCGAGGTCAGCGTCCCCTACACCGACGCGCACCTCGAAGCCGATCCGAATTCGGAGGTGGTCTACCGCCTGTATTACGAGACCGTCCATTGGGTGACAGCCAGCGCCGTCCTGCCGGATGGAAGCGTCTGGTACGCCCTGCTGGACGACAAGTTCGAGCAAACCTACTTCGCGCCGGGGGAACACATCCGCCTCATCCCCGACGAGGAACTGACTCCGCTTTCCCCGGACCTTTCCGAGGCTGATAAACGGATCGAAGTCCGCCTGGACGATCAACTCGTGCTTGCCTACGAAAAGGACAGGCTGGTCTTCGCCACCCGCGCCTCCACCGGCGGACGCCTGCGAAGCGGAACGTACACAACCCCCGTCGGCGATTACATTACCTATCACAAACGTCCCACGCGGCACATGGCGGCCGGCGACCTCGCCTCCAGCGGCTTCGACCTGCCCGGCGTCCCCTGGGTGATCTACATCAAAGAGAACGGCACGTCGTTTCACGGGACGTACTGGCACAACGATTACGGGCGTCCGCGCAGTCACGGCTGCATCAACCTGACGCCGCAAGCCGCCAAACGGCTCTTCCGTTGGACCATTCCCACCGTCCCGCCGGGCAAACATCTCGTTTACGGATACGCAGGAACGCGAGTGGATATTGTGGAATAGGAAACAAGCCAATGGTTCCGAAGGATTCAGAAACGCGATACGTTTTTCAAGGAACCCTTCGGGGCGTTCTGCGAAGGTAAGAAAAACGTTATAACGGAACAAATCCTCCCAATTTCCAGTTAAACTATCACCATGCTTAACCCTCAACTGTCGCGCCGGGAGTTTTTGAAACTGGCGACCACCGGTTCGCTCGCCTTTGCCCTGAGCGACCTGAAACTCGACCGCGCGCTCGCCTCCCCCAATATCAAACAGGGATTGATGACCATCAGCGGCATTCCGCTGTACGACGCGCCCTCGTTCGACGCGAACAAGATCCACCACTTTGGAAAGGATAACGTGGTGGACGTCACCGCCATCGAGGAAAGCGGCGAGGAGGGAAACCCGTTCAATCGCGTGTGGTATCGAGTCAACGACGAAGGCTACACCTATTCAGGCTGGGTGCTTCCCGTAGAGACGCGTTATCAAAAGCCGTTATTCGATGTCCCCAAATCCGGGCGGGTGGGCGAGATCACGATCCCGTTCGTTGATACGAAAAAGGCGCCCTACGTCTATGCCGAACGGGGTTACCGCGTCTATTACGGGAGCGCACACTGGGCGACGCGGGTCGTCGTCACGCGCGAAGAAAAAAGCATCTGGTACGAGATCTACGATACGGAGATCAAGAGACACCTGTACGTTCCCTCCCACGCCATGAGACTTATCCCCCATGATGAACTGACCCTCCTGTCGCCGGAGGCGCCGCAGGAGGAAAAGCACATTATCATAGACCGCGAGACCCAGATGGTGACCGCGTTCGAGGGCGAGAGACTGGTCTTCTCGCAGCGCTGCTCGAGCGGCGCGCCCGGCACTGAAACCCCGAAAGGCGAATTTCTCACGTATCACAAAGGTCCTGCCATCCACATGACCAACCAGGGCGACGCGCTCGAAAACATTTATAATCTGCCCGGCGTGCCGTGGTGCTCGTTCTTCACCGGTGCGGGACACGCCCTGCATGGAACGTACTGGCACAACGATTACGGGCGTCCGCGCAGTCACGGCTGCGTGAACCTGCCGTCGGAAGCGGCGAAATTCATCTATCGCTGGACCCTGCCAAACGTCCCGCCCGACGAGGATTACCTCCATCTATCGGGGGAAGGCACTCGGGTCCAGGTCATATAATCGGTAGAGTAGGATGCCGCCCTACTCTGCAAGTCTGCGCAAGGAGAATCATGAATCCCATTTTTCGACATCCGCGTTATCTGCTCAAACGCCAGGTATTCGCGCTCACGGGCAAGTTCCGCTTTTACGACCCGACGGGGAACCTCGTGATGTTCAGCGAACAGAAGATGTTCAAACTGCGGGAGGACATCCGCGTATATTCGGACGAGAGCAAATCGCAGGAGGTGTTGAGCGTCAAGGCGCGGCAGATCATTGATTTCGCCGCAGCCTACGACGTGGTGGATACCGCCATGAACCAGAAGGTGGGCGCGTTGCGGCGCAAGGGATGGAGTTCGATCCTGCGCGACGAATGGCAGGTGCTGGACGCGAACGACAACCAGATCGGCGTCCTGTTCGAGGACAGCATGGGGCTGGCTCTGCTGCGCCGCTTCCTTCTCGGCTCCTGGCTGCCTCAAAACTACGACCTTACCCTCGGCGAGGCGCGCGTCGCGGACCTGCGACAAAATTTCAACCTCTTCCGTTACGAACTGAACCTCGATTTCAGCATGGACATCGCGCACGCGCTCGACCGCCGCCTCGGCATTGCCGCCGGTATCCTGCTTGCGGCAGTGGAGGGAAGGCAGAGTAACTGATGCCGCGCGAACCTCTTTTTGCCGGCCTGGTCCTGGACGAGTTCGGGAATCCCGCTGAAACCGCTTTCATAGGCGACGAACCGTGTTACGTGGTGAACGACGCGGGTTTTCGTCGCCACATCCCCTCGGAGCAGGTGGATCGGCAGGTGCTGAAACAGATCGCCGATCTAATGAAAGGCAGCGAGGGCGTCATCTCCGAACAGACCGCCAAAATGCTCGGGCAGGAGGACGTGTTCACCAAAGCCGCCATCGAACAGCAGTTGAAGAACATAGACAAGCAATTCGATCAATTGATGAAGGCGGGCATTCCAGAGGACGCGCGCGCCTACCTGGGGATGATGGGGTTCAAGGTGATCATCAACGTGCACGGAGAGGTGTTGAACGTTGACCAGCCGGGCACCGCCTCGGACGAGGGAGAATAAAGAAGATGCGGACGCTTGTCCGCTCTTTTTTTGGTTCGTAATTTGTGAGTCGAAATCCCGCAGTGTGTTTCAACGCACGGGTTGATGCGGGGATGGGTCATTGTAAGAGTCGCCGGGAGGGCGGGCGGAGGAGGCAGGTTCCGGCTGGGAAAGAGGCGTTTTTTCCCGCGCGAACTTCCCTCCTTTGCGCTGTTGTGGAATCCCCCCAACGGGCGTACAATACCGCCGCAAGGAAATGCGATGTACACGAACGAGAGTAATTCAGGAAATACCGAAAGTCAGCCGCCCAGTACGGGCGGAAAATACGCGTTGCAACATCCATGACGTCACACAGGCGAGCCAAGCCCCTGCGTGACGATCTCACGCAAGGAGGCATTCATGCTCGCCATTTATAAAACGACCGAGCAGGGGCTCGAACAACTGGATACGATGACGAATGGCGTATGGGTGAAAGCCATTGACCCGACGCCGGAGGAAATCGGACAACTCGTCAATTGGGGGGTGGACGTTGATTACATCAATTATTCGCTCGATCTCGATGAAATGCCGCGCATGGAACGGGATGAGGATTACACCTTCATCCTGATCCGCATTCCGCACCGCCAGCCGGAAAGCGACATTCCCTACATCACCATTCCGCTGGGGATCATGATCCGCGGGAACATGGTCGTCACCATTTGCAAATACGACAAGGATATGTTCAGGGTGCTTTCGAACGGGAAGTACCGCATGTTGAAAACGGGCAAACGATACCGCTTTGCGTTGTACATTTTTCTCGAAACCGCCACGCGCTATCTCGCGCACCTGCGCGAGATCAATCGCATGACGGAGATGATCGAGGACCAGTTGCAAAAATCCACGCGCAACCGCGAGTTGATGGAACTGCTCAAGTACCAGAAGAGCCTCACCTATTTCGCCACCGCGCTCCGCTCGAACGAGGTGATGATGGAGCGCGTCCAGCGCACGCAGATCTTCAACTATTACGAGGAGGACCAGGAACTGCTCGAGGACGTGCTGACCGAGAACCAGCAAGCCATCCAAATGACCAGCATCAACACGGAGATCCTTTCGAGCATGATGGACGCCTTCGCCTCGATCATCTCGAACAACCTGAACGCGGTGATGAAAGCCCTCGCCGCGCTGACCATCCTGCTCAACCTGCCGACCATCGTCGCCTCGTTCTACGGGATGAACGTTACGCTTCCCGCCCAGGATCACCCGTTCGCCTTTCTTTCGATCATCGGACTCACGGTCGGTTTGGCAGCCATCGCCACCTACATCTTCTACAAACGCGACTGGTTCTAGGGCGCGGACGAGTCTCCCTGCGCGGGGCTTTCCGAAGGGTCGGGAGGCTGCCTGCCTCGAATTCGCGGGGTAAAATTCTGGGCGCGGCTGCATCAGCGTAAAACAAAATGGAAAGCAAACAGGAAGAAAAGGACAAATGCCCAAGCCGGTCATTCTTTCGCTGGACGACGATCCCTCTGTATTGAATTCCGTGGAGCGCGATCTGCGCTCCCGTTATGGGCCCGATTACCGCATCCTGCCGATGGGTGAGGGCAAAGCCGCGCTGGAATACCTGAAGAAGATGGAACAGCGCAACGAGACCGCGGCGCTCTTCCTGGTTGACCAACGCATGCCCGAAATGAGCGGGACGGAATTCCTCGCGGAGGCGATCAAGATCCATCCGCAAGCCAAACGCGTCCTGCTGACCGCCTATGCCGATACGCAAGCCGCGATCGCTTCCATCAATGAGGTCGGTCTTGATTATTATTTGATGAAACCCTGGCACCCGCCGGAGGAGAAACTCTATCCGATATTGGATGAATTGCTGGAGGATTGGAGAATTCACGTTCGGTTGCCCTACGAAGGTATTCGCGTTGCGGGGACTTTGTGGTCGCTTTCGAGTCACGAGGCGAAGGATTTTCTCACGCGGCATCAGATCCCCTATCGGTGGCTGGATATCGAAAAGGATTCCCGCGCGCGCAGGCTGGTGGAGGGTGTGACCTCCGAGACGAAACTTCCCATCATATTTTTTCCCGATGGAACTGTATTGATCGAACCTGATTTGAAAGCATTGGCGGACAAGGTCGGTTTGCAGACGCGCGCGGGTTTGCCTTTTTACGATCTGGTCGTCATCGGGAGCGGTCCCGCCGGGCTCGCGGCGGCGGTCTACGCAGGGTCGGAGGGATTGAAGTGCCTGGTCGTCGAGAAAGCTGCGCCGGGCGGTCAGGCGGGAAGCAGTCCGAAGATCGAGAATTATCTCGGCTTCCCGGCGGGCATCTCCGGCGACGACCTCACCCGCCGCGCGGTCTCGCAGGCAAAACGATTCGGGGTGGAAATTTTGTCGGCGCAGGAGGCAGTCAAAGTCGGAGTCAGGGACGCGTATCGGATCGTCAGGTTGAAGGACGGGACGGAGATTTCGTCTCATGCGACGCTGATCGCGACCGGCGCGTCGTTCCACGCGTTGAGGATGCCGGGCGCGGATAAGTTGACGGGCGCGGGCATCTATTACGGCGCGGCGTACACCGAGGCGATGAATTACAGGGATCAGGATGTCTTCGTCGTCGGCGGCGCGAATTCCGCCGCACAGGGCGCGATCTATTTGAGTCGGTTTGCGCGCAAGGTCACGGTGTTGATCCGCGGTCCCCAGCCGACCGCCTCGAAATATCTCGTGGATGCGATGAACGACAACGCCAAACTCGAAATCCTGTTGAACACCGACCTGCTCGAAGTGAGGGGCGCGAACACGCTGGAGCAGATCGTCTTCAGGAATACGAAGAGCGGCGAGGCGCAGACGCGCAACGCTGCGGCGTTGTTCGTGTTCATCGGCGTGCGCCCGCAAAGCCAGTTGGTCGCCGACCTGGTGAAGCGCGATGAAAAGGGATATATCTTCACGGGTCCCGATCTGATCGTGGACAAGAAACCGCCTCAGGGCTGGACCCTGGAACGGGATCCGTTTTTATTGGAGACCAGCATCCCCGGCATTTTCGCGGCTGGCGACGTGCGCTACGGGACGAATCACCGCGTTGCCTCGGCGGTGGGCGAGGGCGCGATCGCCTACGCGTTGATCAAGGAGTATTTGAGGGGGTTGTAGGAAGCGGACAGGGGAAGGGGCGGTTTTGGATTGACGATTTTCATAATTTCGTTGTCTAATAATTTCATTGACGCGTCGCCCTCCTCATGTTATCCTTGCGGGCGTAGGATACCAGTAGTTTGCTTTGGAAGTACCAGGTCGGCTCACGGTTCATCCGTGAGCCGATTTTGTTTTACCGCCGTTGAGGCGGCTCCGATGCAACACCCATTGAGTACCCTCCAAATTTTTTTCTTGCCAAGGAGGCAAAAATGTCGGAACGTATCAACGGTACAGTCAAATGGTTCAACGGAACGAAGGGCTACGGCTTCATCGAACGTGAAGGCGGACCCGATGTCTTCGTCCACTTCTCCGCGATCCAGGGCGAAGGTTTCAAGAACCTGCAGGAGGGACAGAGGGTCGAGTTCAACGTCGAACAGGGACCCAAGGGACTTCAAGCCGCAGACGTTGTCGTCGTCGGCTGATTGACCGCCATCTGACGAAATCCCCGGAATGAAAGTTCCGGGGATTTTTTGATTCATCCCATCGCCGCAGGACTGTATAATTGCGTCAATGAAACGGAACGCCAGCAAGGCATGGGTCGTCAACCTCGTCGAACACGGTCTGCTCCCGGCTTTGTTCTATTTTCTCTCGTTCTGCCTGTTGACCTGGCCCCTGATCCGCGAATTTTCCGCCCGCTTTTTCACGGACGACGGCGACGGCTTTATGAACGTGTGGAACCTTTGGTGGGTCAACACGGCAATCTCCCAGCCGTCCGTTCATCCATCCATCTGGCATACGGATATGTTGCACCTGCCCTTCGGCGTCACGCTGCTTGGGCAAACGCTCAATCCCTTCAACGGATTGCTCGCGGTTCCATGGCTCAGGTTCATGTCGCTCGCGCAGGCGCACAACACGATCGTCCTGTTCTCGTTCGTGATGAGCGGCGTGACGGCGTACTGGCTGGCTTATTATCTAACCCGATCCTTTTGGGGAAGCCTGCTCGCGGGATACGTCTTCACCTTCTCCAGTTATCACTTCGCGCATTATTACGGGCATCTGAACCTGATCTCGATGGAGTGGATTCCGCTCTTCGTGTTGTGCTGGTACGTCCTGATCACGCGTCCCACTGTATGGATGGGAATCGCTTCAGCCCTGACCTTGTGGCTGGTCCTGCTCTGCGACTATTACTACTTCCTTTACTGTTTCCTGATCGGAATCCTCGTCGTGTTGTGGCGCATGGTCGCGCAAAGGGACTTTCGCTTTCTCCTCGACCGCGAATATCGCTCCCCGCTGGCTATATTCGTCCTGATGTCCCTGCTTTTGACCGGCCCGATCATCCTCCCTTTGATGTATCTCCTGCGGACCGATCCCCTCCTCGACGCGCACAACCCCGTGAGTTTTTCGCTCGATCTGTTCGCGCTCTTCGTTCCAGGCGAGACCTGGCGATTCGGTCGCCTCACGGAAGGCTATTGGTCGAAACTGCCTCTGGGCGTCAGCGAGACAAGCGTGCATCTGGGATACGCCGTTCTTGCATTGCTCGCTTATCTGTGGGTAAAACGGCGGGATGTAAAGGACACGGGCATCGGCGGGATCAATCTATGGTACTTTCTGGCGGTCTTCTTTTTCCTCCTGGCGCTGGGACCGGCGCTGCGGATCAACGGGAGGATCGTGTACGAATCGCTGATGCCCTACACGCTGTTGGAAACGATTCTCCCCTTTATGAAATTGTCGGGTGTGCCAGTCAGAATGGTCGTGATGGTGACGCTGTCCGCCTCCGTGTTGTGCGCGATGGCGATCGCCCTCCTGATGAGAACGGCGCGCGGGCGGCTATTCGCTTTCCTCCTCGTCGCGTTGCTCGTCATCGAATACCTGCCCGGCGTCCTGCCAGCCACGCCGATGGGAGTCCCGAATTACGTCACGGCTCTGGCTGACCTCCCGGACGATGGAGGCGTCCTCGACCTTGCCGCGCCGACGAAGTACCTGCAACTGTATTATCAAACCGCGCATCGCAAACCGATGGCTTTCGGTTACGTCGCCCGTACGCCTTCCAGCGTGGCGGAAAAGGAAAAGGGTCTCAACCGGGCGATCAATAGGGGCGAGTATGCGACGCTATGGGATGCCTATCGCATCCGATATATTGCCACGGCGGACGCGATCGAATACGACAATCCTTACGTCTTGGTTGAGTTGGTCTATCGAGACGAAGAAACGAACATCTACCGCCTCGAATGTAAATGCGAAAACGAGGAATAAAAAAGCGGGCGAGCCTCACAGCCGCCCACTTTCCACTCCCCACTTTCCACTCCCCACTTTCCACTCCCCACTTTCCACTTCTCACTTTTTACTTCTCCCTTTTTACTTCTCCCTTCTCCCTTTTTACTTCTCCCCTCTCCCTTCTCCCTTCCCACCCCTACCCGTACCGCGTCATAAACTTCTCCATCCGATGCAGCGCCTCCTCGATCTTTTCGTAAGCCGTTGCGTAACACATGCGCGCGAACCCGTCGCCGCCGGGACCGAAGGCGTTGCCCGGCACAACGGCGACGTGTTCTTCGCGCAATAATTTTTCGGCGAAGGTCTCGTCGTCCATGCCGGAGGCTTGGATGTTGGGAAAGGCATAGAACGCGCCGCGCGGCTCGAAGGTCCGCAAGCCGAGGCGGTTGAGTCCCGCGACGAGGAGTTTGCGGCGGCGGTTGTATTCCGCCAGCATCTCCTGTACGTGAGGTTCCCCGGTTTTGAGCGCCTCGATGGCGGCGTCCTGCGCGGTGGTCGGCGCGGACATGATGGTGTATTGATGGATACGCACGAGTCCCTGGATGATGTCGGCGGGACCGCAGGCATAGCCGATGCGCCAGCCGGTCATGGCGTAATCCTTCGAGAAGCCGCCGAGTAGAAGCGTGCGATGTTTGAGACTTTCATCGAGGGAGGGGAAACAGACGTGTTCGAAATCGTAGACCAGCCGGTCGTAGATCTCGTCGGAGACGACGAGCAGGTCGTATTCCTCGGCGATCTTCCCGATCTCGAACAGGACTTCGCGCGTGGCGACCGCGCCGGTGGGATTTGACGGATACCCGATGAAGATGCACCTCGTGCGCGGCGTGATGGCTCTGCGAATGTCGTCCGGGTCAACCATGAAGTTGTTTTCCTCGCGCGCCACCACTTCGACGGGGACGCCGCCCGCCATGATGACCTCCGCCTGGTAGGAGACGAAGCACGGCGTTGGGATGATAACCTCGTCGCCGGGGTCGAGGATGGCGGTGAACGTGAGGTACAACGCCTCCGATACGCCGACGGTCGCGATGATCTCGTTCGCCGGGTCGTACTTCACGTTATACAGCCTCGTCAGGTTGTCTGAGATCCCCTGGCGCAGTTCCATCTTGCCCCAGTTGGACGTGTAATGCGTTTCGCCCTTTTGCAGGGATTGGATGCCCGCTTCGAGGATCGGTTTCGGCGTGGTGAAGTCCGGTTCGCCGATGCCGAGCGAGATGACGTCCTTCATGGTCGCGGCGATGTCGAAGAATTTGCGGATGCCCGAGGGCTTGAGTCCCGCCACGCGCTTTGAAAGCCTGCTTACGTTGGTCACTTCCTGCATTGCGCCTCCATTGAGTGTGTCATTGTGAGCGGGTGCTGGTTTCGATACGAGCGGGAGAGCGCCGCTCTACTCAACCAGCAACATCACTCATCGCAATGACATTAGATCGGTTGTACGTGCCATTCATCGGGAATTTCCCGATAGGTCAGTTCAAAAGCGTATCCATCCGTCGTCTTCACGCGGAAGCCCCTTTCGGCGGGACCGCGCCAGCGCGCGATGATCTCCGCGATCTCGTATTTGCATCCCTGCCAGGTGAGGGAAAGCGGACGCTCCGCGAAGGTGGTGTCGGAACGACATTCGACGGCGTTCATCATTTCGACACCACCGAACTCTCGTCGCCGATGTTCAGGGACATGGGCGCCTCCCTGTTCGGTTGTCCCTCCACGTAACAGTTGCGCCCGATCAGGGAGTCGGTCAATGCCGTGCGTTTGATTTCCGCGCCTTCCTCGATGATGCTTTCCTGGATGACCGCCTGGCTGATCCTGCAATTGGCTCCGATGGAGGCGTGGGGTCCGATGATCGCCTCCCTGATCTCCGCGCTGGGGTGAACGAAGGAGGGCGCAGTGATGATCACGCCGTCACGCATCTCGTCCTCCGTGATGTTTGCCGCGCCGCGTTCGAGCAGGATTCTGTTCGTCTCCAACGTCGCCTCGATGGTGCCTGTGTCGAGCCAGGTGCTGATCTCGTGCACGCGGATCTTCGTCCCGAGTTCGATCATTATTGTCATGGCGTCGGCGAGGAAATATTCGTCCTTCAGGGTCATGTTGCGTTTCATCTGTTCCTCGATGGCGGCGACCAGGTCCTGTCCCTCCCTGAAATAATAACAGCCCGCGATGACGAGGTTGTTTTCCAGGGTCTTCGGCTTCTCGATGAAGCGTTTGACAAAGCCGTCCCCGCCGACCTCCGCCACGCCGAAGCGGCGCGGGTCGGGGACGGGCATGACCCAGGCCACCGAATCCGCCGTCTCGTGCGCGAGAAACGAGAAGTCCGTTTCGATCAGCGTGTCCGAGAAGACCATTTGCATCGGTCCGTGCAGGTGTTCGCGCGCCAGCCACAGGGCGTGGGATTGTCCCTTCATCTCGTGCTGGACGACGTAATGCGCCTTCATGCCCGGATATTTCTCCTCGATGAAGGCGGGGATTTGGATTTCGCCGAGAAACGGACTGATGATGAAGACGTATTCCAGGTTTTCGGGGTCCGGCATGGTCTTGAACATATCCAGCAGGTGTTCGAGTGTGGTCTTGCCCGCCACACTGACGAGCGGCTTGGGCTTGCTGAACGTGTGCGGACGCATGCGCGTCCCCCAGCCCGCCATGGGAATCACGATCTTGAAGGTCTCAGCCAAGGTCAACTCCGTTTGTTGTGGTGTATTGCCCTGATATTGTACCAATGAAAAGACGGACAAAGCGGGAGAAAGTTAATGCCGTAACGCGACATTCATGTCGCCCGGGTTGCGACAATCATGTCTTCCGGGTTGCGACGTGAATGCCGCGTTACGAATGACCGCGGATGGGATGGGGCTTGTACGGCTCCTCGAGCTGCTTGACCTCGTCCTCCGAGAGTTGGATCTCGAGCGCGGCGACCGCCTGTTCGAGGTGATCCATTTTGGTCGCGCCGATGATGGGGGAGGTGACGTGCGGTTTGTTCAACAGCCACGCCAGCGCGATCTGCGAACCGCTGGCGCCGCGCGCCTCGGCGATTTCATTCGCGCGTTCGGCGACGACAAAATCCTCCTCGCGGAAATACAACTGATTCGCAAAGGGATCGCTTTTCGCCCGCGCCGTTTCCCCGCCTCCGCCGCGCGTGCGATTTTTCGCAAAGAAACCGCGCGCCATCGGACTCCACGGGACCAGCCCCACGCCCTGGTCGAGACACAACGGGATCATCTCGCGTTCCTCTTCGCGATAGATCAGGTTGTAGTGGTTCTGCATCGAGACGAAACGCGTCCAGCCGTGACTTTGGGCTGTGTGCTGCGCCTTGGAAAATTGCCACGCGAACATGGACGACGCGCCGATGTAACGCGCTTTGCCCGCGCGGACCACGTCGTTCAACGCCTCCATCGTTTCTTCGATGGGGACGTTCGGATCCCAGCGATGGATCTGATACAGGTCCACGTAATCCATTCCCAGGCGTTGCAGGGATCTGTCAATCGAGTCCAGGATGTGCTTGCGCGAGAGTCCCCTGTCGTTGACGTCTTCGCTCATCTGACCGTGTACTTTGGTGGCGAGGACCACATTTTCACGCTTCACGCCGAACTCCCTGAGCAGCCTGCCCGTGATGCGTTCGCTTTCGCCGAGGGAATAAACGTCCGCCGTGTCGAAAAAGTTGATTCCCGCGTCGAGGGCGCGCTTGACGAAGGGTTTGGCGTCCTCTTCCGGTAACACCCACTCGCGCCAGGATTTGGATCCATAACTCATCATGCCCAGGCACAGACGCGAGACCTTCATTCCGGTCTTTCCGATGTTTATGTATTGCATGGCAGATACTCCTTGTGAATCTTTCGATTGGGAAATTATACAATCAACGCTTCTCGAAGGGCTATCCATGGCGACGACGTTTGCGAACCAACAATTGAACCGGCGGCGCCCATTGGCGTTAGAGAACGCCAACTACGCGCGGTTACGGCATTTTTTGTGCCGCCCCGCGATCCGGCGTCTGAACCGGCGAACCGGGAAACATCCTGCGCTACAAACAAAAACACCGCCGGGAGGGCGGTGTTTCGAGCAGGCGGGCTTCCATCATTGACCGGCGGGGCGCAGGGCGAGCATGATGTTTTCGCGTATGTCCTTGAAAATATCGAGCGGGAGGCGGAAGGGGACGACCGGCTGGCTGCCGTCCAGCGGGATGTAATACAACTCCGTCCTGCTCCCGGAGCCTTTGCCGATATCCTGAAAGGCGAACAGGATGCGCGTCCCATCCGGGCTGAATGTGGCGCTGCGATAACAGCAAACGCCGTTCACCGGGTTGAGATGGGTCTCCCGAGCCGCAGCCATATCGTAAAGGTACAGGTCGCCGTACCCGCCGTTGCGGATGTAGGTGTTGAGTAAAAATCTTTCCCTGCCGTCCCAATGATAGGAGGGCAGGACGGGGAGGGCGCCATACCCTTCGGGGACGAAATGTCCGCCGGGAAATTCATCAATCACCAACGGGTCCACCGCCTTGCAGCGCGCCAGGTCCACGTCCATGATGCGGACGGTTTCGCCGAGCCGCTGACCGATGGCGCTCTGGTACAGGATCGCCAGGCTCTTTCCGTCCGCAGACCATTGCGCGCCCTTGACCGCCACCTCGGAATAGTTGACGCAAACCTTTTCGGAGCGTTGAAGTTCGAACGCCGATTTGGCTGTCCCAAGCAGTTCGAGGTCGAACGGAAGGACGATCAGCCGCCGCTCGATACTGATGGCGACGTGATTGCCGTCCGGCGAGACGCGGAACCCCTCGAAGCGTTCGTCGGTGAAACAGGCGATCCTTTCCGGCTGCGGCTGGCTTTCCTCCGCGTTCACTTTGTACACACATTTCCCCTCGCCATACAAAAGTTCGTTCCCGTCGTGAAGCCATTGCAGGTCGAATTTGGGGATGCCGGTCTTGGTCAGTTGCTTGATGTTCCTCCCGTCCATGTCCATCAGGTAGATTTCCCTGTTGGAGGTGAGGGCGATGTTGATCGCGCCGCCGTCTTCGACGATGGGAGTCGTGGATGGAGCGAGGGTCTCTGTGGGAGTGATCGTTGCGGAGGCAGTGGGGGAAGGCGTCGGGGAGGGAGGGATGTTCGTGGCGGTGGCAGTTTCCGGCGTGGAGGTTGAATCGTTTATCGGGGAATTGGGTCCGAACGTTCTCCACAATCCAAACGTGATGAGGATGAGCGCGGCGAGTCCCCCGATCATCCAAACGTTCTTTCTGGACCTTTGGGCTGGTTCGGGGACCGAGGGGGCTTGAGTGGGCGCCTCGTGCCTGTGCGGGGGGCGGGGCGGAAGGGGCGTGATGAGTTTGGCGTTGGGGGCGGCGCCGCTGGGAAGGGCTTCGAGAAACGCGTTGGCGAATTCGGCGCAGGTCTCGTAGCGATCCCCGGGTTCCTTCTCCATGGCTTTTTTGAGGATGGGACCCAGTTCCGGCGGCAGGTCGGGGTTGACCTTGAGGATGTCCGGCGCGGGTTCGGTGGCGTGTTTGAAGGCGAGCGCCAGCGGCGTGGTGGCTTCGAAGGGCGCCTTGCCGCCCAGGATTTCGAAGAGCAGCACGCCCAGCGAGTAAAGGTCGCTGCGGCCGTCAATTTCTTCGCCGCGCGCCTGTTCGGGACTCATGTAACGCGGCGTGCCGATGATGCCGGAGTGGGTAATGCGGGTGGCGGCTTGCGCGAATTTGGCGATGCCGAAATCGGAGATGAACGCGTTGCCCACTTCGTCGAAAAGGATGTTGGCGGGTTTGAGGTCGCGATGGATGATGCCCTTGCGGTGGGCGTAATCGAGCGCGTCGGCGAGGCGCAGGAGGATGTAGGCGACCTGTTCGAGGTCGAGGCTGCCCGCGTTGATGCGTTCGGAAAGCGAACCGCCGGTCATGTAGCGCATGACGTAGAACAACTGACCGTTGTCGAAGCCCACGTCGTAGACCGGGACGATGGCGGCGTGTTCGAGTTTGGCGACGATCTTGGTCTCGCGTTCGAAGCGTTCCTTCAGTTCCGGGTCTTCGAGCAGTTCGCGCTTGAGGACTTTGAGCGCCACCTCGCGCTCGAACAGCGGGTCGTAGGCGCGGTAGACCGTAGCCATTCCCCCGATGCCCAGTTCCTCGATGACCTCGTAACGTTTGAATTTTTGTTTGGGTGTATCCACTTATGCTCCAACGCCAAGCCCTAGTATAAGAGCGTTTTGGAGGGCAAGCGATACATTTGGATTGCAGAAATTTTGCGCCTGTAACGGCTTGTTCTTTGGGGCAATTCGGAACCGCAGATTGACCGTTCCCCCGGTGGTTGCAATAAAAAATCCGAAGCCCATGGGCTTCGGATTTTTGGGTTGCCATCTTGCGTTGTGTCTTGCCTTCGTCTGCACTTTGTTCAATTCGATGACCAGCCGCAAGGCGTCATTGACCGCCTTCTCGTTGGGGAAGGCTTTGGCAATCTCAGGCTCATCGCCAAACACTGTTCCCGCTTCGGTGAATGGGATTCCACGTTTCCGTGCTGTCCGTGTCCAGAGGATCACAGGAGTCCCCAAAGAGCCCATAATGTATGGTGGTTCCGTTCGCCCTGACGAGCGATCGCGCTTCACCCTCGTCCCTCCGCCATCCCAACCCTCCGTTTCTCCAATTCTCGGCCTTGCAGGCACAGGTTCATTCGGCGAGCCGGGTTCAAAACACATGATGAACGACCCTGCGGTATAATCCCCTCGCCATGCCAAGAAGGAAAGCCCCTGAAGATCTGTCGGTCGAGGAGTTGCGCCGTTTATTGATCGAGAAACGGCGCGGCGCGCGCCGCGAGCGGCTCGAACATTTCAAACGGACGGGGCGCGTCGTGGACGTGGCGCCGGAGCCGTCGGCTCCGGTGGTGGATACGCTCGAAGAAAACGGGAGCCAGCCCCAGGTCCAGGTTTCGACGCGCCGCCGGGTGATGGATCGCATCCTTTTGGCGGTGGAAGTCCTGGCGGTGGTCGGATTGGTCGGAGTTCTCATCAGCGGGTTCGGAGTGCTGCGCGACCTCAACGAGGAGGTGGCGGCGGCTCTGATCCAGGAAACGTTCACGCCGACTCCGCTGGTGATGGCGGTCGTCCTGCCTTCCGGTCACACGCCGCCCGACGCGCAGGGAAACACGCGCCCGAACGACGCGGAGATTCCCGAACACCTGCGCCCGATGGTGCAGTCGCTGGCGAACATCCCCATCCCCACGCCCGCGCCCGACCAGGCGATACGCATCCAGATCCCCGCCCTCGACGTGGATGCGCCCGTCGTGCAGGGCGATGGATGGGAGCAGTTGAAGAAGGGCGTCGGACAGCACGTCGGTTCCGCAAACCCCGGACAGAACGGGAACGTGGTTCTTTCGGCGCACAACGACGTGTACGGCGAGATCTTTCGCCACCTGGACAGGCTTGCGCCGGGCGACCAGGTGATCCTTTACACCCAACAGCGGCAGTACGTGTACGTGGTGGATCGCGCCGCCATCGTCGAGCCGACCGCGGTCGAAGTGATGGCGTCCACCGGGAATCCCACCACGACCCTGATCTCATGTTATCCATATCTCGTAAACGACCAGCGCATTGTGGTCTTCGCGCGGTTGCAAAATTAATGTCATTGCGAGGGTTGGCGGTCGAGCAGCATTTGTTGCGTATCGAGACCCAGCCCGAAGCGATCTCCACCCTCGCGGGAGGATCGCTTCGTTCGTTACACTTCCTCGCAATGACGGAAGCGATAAGGAGTATCGAATGGCAAAGAAAAACAGACGAACGACAACCACGGTGATCGCGACGCCCGCCCCGAGCCGGAGCGAATTCAACCCCGATTACACCTACGTCAAAAAGGACCTGAAGCGCATCGGATCGCTGGCAGGCTTCTTCGTCCTCGTGTTGATCGTCATCTCGTTCTTTTTGAAATAACAACGTATCGCGGCTTTCAAGTCGCACCACACGGAGTTCTTATGTCCCGCATGTTCGTTCCCGGTCCGGTGGATGTCGCCGACGAGGTGTTGCAGGCGCAGACCGCGCCCATGCTTCCGCATCGAAGCAAGGAATTCGAAGCCATCTATCGCCGCGCCGCTGAAAAGGCGCAGAAACTTTTCTACACCCGGCACCGCGTTTTCCTCACCGCCTCCTCGGGAACCGGTTTGCAGGAAGCCGCCCTCCGCAACTTTGTGAACAGGCGAGCGCTTTCCGTGGTCAACGGCGCGTTTGCGGATCGCTGGCACGAGGTCGCGATATCGAACGGAAAAGAAGCGGAGAAACTGTCCTTCGAATGGGACGCGCCCGCTTCGCCCGACCGAGTGGCTGATACCGTCCGAAAGGGCGGATTCGAAGCCCTGACCATCGTCCACAACGAGACCTCCACCGGGATGCAGAATCCCGTCCGGGAAATCGCCGAAGCGGTGCGCGCCGTCGCGCCCGATACGCTGATCTTCGTGGACGCCGTGTCTTCGCTCGGAGGCGCAAAGATCGAAATGGACGCGTGGGGACTCGACATGGTTCTCACCTCCTCGCAGAAATGCCTTGCGCTCCCGCCCGGTCTCGCGCTGGGGGCGGTCTCGGACCGCGCCATGAAAAAAGCGGAGACCGTCGAAAATCGCGGCTGGTACTTCGACTTCCTCCGCATGGAGAAACACCGCCTCAAGGATTCGTCCCCCGCCACGCCAGCCATGTCCCTCATCTACGCCCTCGACTTCCAACTCGATCGCATCCTCGCGGAGGGGCTGGAGAATCGTTTTGCGCGTCACTCCGCCATGGCGAAGCGCGTGCAGGATTGGGCGGAGGCGCACGACCTGTCCATGTATGCGCCTCCCGGTTATCGCTCGCAAACGGTCACGACCATAAAAAACGAGCGCGGCATCAACGTCTCCGAACTCAACGCCTTCCTCAAGGGGCGCGAGATGCGCATCGCGGGCGGATACGGGCCCATCAAGGAGACGACCTTCCGCATCGCGCACATGGGCGAGACGCAAATGGAAGATATCGAAAAACTGCTCGAAGCGATGGAGGAATATTTGAAGAAATAGGATGGGTTTCGTCGCGGGCAGGTGGCACCATGGGGAAGCCGGTCAACAGCCTTTCATGCTTTTCTTGACAGGCGCAGGGTTACAAGCAATAATCATACGCAGCGTTTCTGCCCGTAAAGGATGTGTATATGGAACTGCAAAAAATACAAATCCTGCTCGAAAAATCCCAGCGCCAGATCCTGGCAATGATCGCAGAGGAGGAAAACCGCAGTATTTCAGAGATTGTGCGTGAGATGATCGAGCGCGAATTGCGTTTCCGTCAGCGTCGCCAAACGCTGCTTGCCGCGCGAGAACTTCAAGCGGACTACGCCGCCGATCCCGATTTGACGGAGTTCACTGCTCTGGATGCCGATGATTTCATCTTCGAGGATGAAGAACCATGAAGAGGGGGGAAATCTGGGTGGTGCGAATTGCCCCTGACGCTCAAAATGGTTTGACCAAGCCGTCCGCCGCGGATGGCTTGCAAGTGCGTTCGATATCCGAGCAAAGGTTGATAAGAAAATTGGGAGTACTCTCTCAAACCCAGGTTGCGCAAATTATCCAGGCTGTTTTGAACGTTCTCCAGCGCTGACGCAGGAAGCCTCTCACACCGAAAGAGATACATCTTCGAGTATTGATTGAATCATGCCCACCTACGACTTTATTTGTAACGACTGCGACCAGCGATTCGACGTATTTCTCACCTTCGCCGAATACGGCAGGAAGGCCGTCAAATGCGCGCATTGCGGAAGCAAAAACGTCCGCCGCCGCATGACGAAGGTGCGCATCGCCCGCTCCGAGGAGAGCCGCGTGGAATCCATGACGGACGATTTCAGCGGATTCGAAGGCTTGGAGGACGACCCCAAAGCAATGGGCAGGATGATGCGGAAAATGGGAAAGGAAATGGGCGAGGAACTGCCTCCCGAATTCGACGAAGTGGTGGACCGCCTGGAAAAGGGTCAAAGCCCCGAAGAGATCGAAAAGGCGATCCCCGATCTGGGTGGGGACGCGGGGGGCGAGGAGTAAACAGGACCAGCCAAAAGTCCGAAAAATGAACCGCCCCTCTTTTCGAGGAGCGGTTCTTCGATTTCGTTACTCTTGCCTGCTGACAGCCTTCTCCACCTGCTTGACCGTGTCCTTGATGTTGCGGACGCGTCCGAGCATGTCGTGCCAGAAGGAACTGCCGGCGCTTGCCGCAAGTCCCGTGATGACGATGCCGCCGAACTGTCCCGCAGGCGAGGAAAGCGTGCGCGCCACGTCCGCCGAGAAGAACGACCCCAGGATGTCGAAGGTGTTGATCTGCAGGGCAAAGGCGATGGCAATGCCGATGATCCCGGAAAGCGTGCGCAGGATCGTGATGCGCTGCCTCTGGCTGGCGGCGTAGCGCTCGCGCAGGGCGGCGAGTTTGATGGCGACCTTCTTCTTCTCGATATCCACCTGTTCGCCCAGCCCCAACTGTTTCAACGTTTCCTCCGCGTTCGTCGCCACATCCGTCGCTTTCCTTTCCAGTTGCGCCAGGTCGGTGCGGGTCTTTTCGGCGATCGCCTGGATGGCGACCACCTTTGCCGCTTCGCCCGACCCTTCGGGGAGCCACTCCTGCACCGACTTCACCACGTCGTCCGGGTTGGCTTGTTTTTGCAAGCCCTTGAAAAATGAAAACGGTTCAAGGATGGTTTCCACGCTGACCGACAACACGAGCAGGATCGCGAAATACGCGCCCAGCACGCCAAGAACGGCCGAAATACTGTTGATATCGAATTCCATGGGACGTCTCCTCCGGGGAAAATGATCGAGATGCGCGGAAGTATAACACTACAACGCTTTTTCGATCGCCGCGCGATGCTCCGCGAAGTGATTGGTTGTATCCCCCAAAACCCACAGCAGTACGGGGCGTTTCTGCGGGTCGTCCGCGTGACGCGGCGCGAGCAAATCCTCGAACGGCGCGGCTTCGAGTTTCTTCACCAGTTCGGCGTACACGCGTTTCAACTCCGCCAGCGTGTCCTCCGTCGAACGATCCTTGTTGCGTTCGAACAACACGGGATTGATGACTTCCATGTCCCAGTCCCTCGTCACATCCTCGGAAACGCCGAGAACCTCGTGGGCTGGGCGGCGGTCGAGATGATACCCCATCAGCACGTTCATCCATTCCGTCAGATGCGCCAGGTTGTCCTTCGGACTCCACCCGCCTTCATCCGGCGTCGTCATCTTCGCCTCATCCAGTTTCGACACGACCTCCATGAGCAGATTCCATTCCTGCTCGATGGCGGACATCAACTCGGATTTAGTGCCGGGAACCCAGGTCTCCTCTTCGGACATGTTCGCCTCTTTCCTGCGGGACGGCTGCCCCGCCTTCTTCGAGTTTTTCCTTATACCCTGCATGGAAATGCGGAGGCATGTGATCGTGGCAATACATGTAAACGACAATACCAAGGAATTCACTTGCGCGCGGCATGAAAACATTATACAGCAAGAAAAATCCGCTTTGGCGTTCAGTTACCGGCCTGCAATCGTTCCACGATCACCCTCCGCAACTCCTCCTGCACGGATTCCCACTTCCGCCCTGCATCAACGACCACCCAGCGATGCGGGTCCTGCCCGACCATCTCCAAATACCCCGCGCGGACGCGCTGGTGGAACTCCACCGTATACGCGTCCATGCGGTTCCATTCGTTATCCTTCTTCTTTCGCCTCAGCCCTTCCTCCACGTCCACGTCCAGCAGGATGGTCAGGTCCGGGACCAAGCCTCCCGTCGCGTACCTCACCAGCGCGCGGATCTGCTCGAGGTCCTGCTGGTGACCGTAGCCCTGATAGGCAATCGTGGAGTCATAGTATCGGTCCGAGACGACGATCCCCCCGTCCGCGAGACGCGGCTTGATAACCTGTTCCACGATCTGGGCGCGCGCCGCCTGGTAGAGGAGCGTCTCGGCGCGCGGGTGCATCTCCACGTTCTTCAGGTCGTGGATGATCTCCCGTATCTGCTCCCCGATGGACGTGCCGCCCGGTTCGCGCGTAGGAAATACGACGCGTCCCTTCTCGCGGAGGTATTCCACGAGGTAAGGGATGTGGGACGTCTTGCCGGAGCCTTCGGGACCTTCGAGCGTGATGAACATGGGACCTACACGGGCAGGCTTTCCAACTCGTCCACCATGCGGCTCAACACGTCGAAGCCGCCCTGCCAGAATTGCGCGGAGTTGATGTCCACGCCCGCCTCGGCAAGGATCTGTGCGGGCGATTCCGATCCGCCTGCCGAAAGGATCTTGAGATACTTCGGCTTGAACGCGTCGCCCTCCGCTTTGAACTGCTGGTAGAGCGAGAACACCAGCAACTGACCGAACGCGTAAGCGTACACGTAGAACGGCACGGCGTAAATGTGCGGGATGGACACCCACTCCCATTTGAACTCGTCGCTCAACTCCACCGCATCGCCGAACTGCTCCCGCAGGTTCGCCATGTACGCGGCGCACATCTCGTCCACGGTGGCGTTCTTCTGCGCCAACTCGTGCGCCTCGCGTTCGAAGAGCGCGAAATAGATCTGGCGCAGGATGGTCGCGAAGGCGTCGTCCATTTGCTTGAAGAGGATGTCGCGGCGCACGGCTTCGTCGCTCTCCGCGGCGAGCAATTTTTCGGTGAGCATCATCTCCCCGAAGGTCGAGGCAGTTTCGGCGAGGGGAAGAGACGAGTGGAAGGTGAAGGCGCTGTGATGCGAAGCCAGCATCGCATGGATGGCGTGTCCCAGTTCGTGCGCCAATGTCGCCACGTCGCGGGCGCGTCCCGTGTAGTTCATCAACACGAAGGGCGTATCTTCGGGATTGATCGAAGCGCAGAACGCGCCGCCCTGCTTGCCCTTGCGCACCTCGCTGTCGAGACGGTTCTGGTCGAACACGCGGCGCGCCAGTTCGCCGAGTTTCGGGTCGAAGGCGTTGAACGATTCCAGCACCATCCCGGCGGCGTCGCTGAAATCGAACGCCTTGTCCGATTTGGCGACGGGCGCGTAAATGTCGTAACGGCGCAGTTTCCCGACGCCGATGTGTTTCGCCTTCAACTTGAAATAACGGTGGAAGACCTTTGCGTTCTTCTTCGCCACGTCGAGCAGGGTATCCACCGCCTCGTCGGGGATGTCGTTCACGAGATTCCGCACCGACATGGCGCTCCTGAACTTCCGCAGGTTGATGTTTTCGTTGTGCCAGTCGCGGGCGCGCGTCTGATACATCTGTCCGAGGATCGGACCGTCGTCCCCGTAGACCCGGTACAGTTCCTGGTAGGCTTTGGCGCGCAGGTCGGGGTCGAGTCCCTGGATGTACGGTTGCAACTGGGCGCGCGTCAGTTCCTTCACCTCGCCGTTCACAGCCAGTTTGAAGACGTAGCGGTTCGTGATCGCCTCGTACAGGTTGACGAGCGCGTTCGCGCCGGTCACGTCCTTGATGTTGATGATCTTCTCCTCCGCCTCGCCCAGCGTGTAGGGCTTGAACTTGCGCATCGCTTCGAGGTAATAACGATACTCGCCCGAGGCGGACATGAGGCGGTCGGCGTTGGCATCGTCCAATTCCTTCCACCACAGGCTGAAGAACAGCGTGCGGTTCTGCATCTCCGCCGCGAACTGCTGGACGCGTCCCATCAGGCTTTGCGCGTTCTGGTTTTGCGTGTTCTCGGCAAAGGAAAGTTCGGCGAAGACGTAGATCCTGTTCACGATGCGGGTCGTCGCTTCGGAGGCGCGCACCACATCGAGGAACGTGCCAGCGTCCATGTCGGGTTTGAGTTTGTCCCGCGCGCCCTCGAACGACGCGACCTGCTCCTCCACGTTATCGAACGCGGCTTGCAGTTCGGGGCTGTCGAAACCGGGAAAGAGTTGCGCAAGATCCCATTTCTTGATTGCGTATGCCATGATGTCTCCTATTTGGATTCGGGAGCCTGCTCCCGTGATATATACCAACAGGCGCCGCCACGCGACGCCGGCTGACTCCATGATTTTACAGGCTGGATCGGATGTGGACGATATCGCCGTCCTGGACGACGTAGTCCCTGCCCTCCAGCCTGAGCCTGCCCTTTGCCTTCGCTTCATTCATGGACCCGAGGCTGGTGAGGTCGTCGTAAGCCACCACCTCCGCCCGGACGAATCCCTTCTGCAAATCGGTGTGGATCTCGCCTGCGGATTCCTGCGCGGTCGCGCCGATCCTCGTCTCCCAGGCGCGGACCTCGTCCTCGCCCACCGTGAAGAACGACTGCACCTGGAGCAGGTCGTACGAAAGGCGGATCATTTTATTCAGGCTGAGTTCCTGAATCCCGTATTCCTGCATGAACATCCCGGCATCCTCGGGGGAGAGTTGCGCGATCTCCATTTCGAGTTTGCCCATCAACGCAACGGACGGCGCGTCCAATTCCATTTGCGGCGCGGACTGTCCCTCGCCCAAATTGAAAACCGCCAGAACGGGCTTGCGCGTGAGCAGACCGTACGAGGAGAGTTCCTTTTGCTCCTCGTTCGAGAATTCCAGTTTGCGGAGGGGGATATTATCGTTCAGCGCTTCGAGCAGGCGATCGAACAATACGGTTTGACGCTCGTTTATGGTTTTGTCCGTGCCGCCTTTGCGTTTCTCGTCCGCGAGGCGTTCGAGTTTGCGTTCCACCGCGATCAGGTCGTTGAGCAGCAATTCGCTTAGCATGGATTCGACGTCGCGCTTCGGGTCCACGCTGCCGTCGGGGTGCATCACCAGGTCGCTTTCGAAGCAGCGCACGACGAGGATGAAGCCGTCCATTTGCGCGAGTTGGTTCAGGAGTTGACCGGAAATGCCGCTTTTTGCCGCGCCAGCCTCCAGTCCCGCGATGTCCGTGTACGTCACTTTGGCGTAAATGGTCTTTTTCGGGTTGAACATCTCCGAGAGTTTGTCCACGCGCGGGTCGGGGACGTCCACCACAGCGGTATGGACTTCGAAGCGTCCCGCCGAGGCGGTGGTGGGCGCGTTCCCGCGCGTCAGGGCGTTGAAGATGGTTGTCTTGCCCGATTGGGGCAGTCCGATGATTCCGAGTTTCATCTTTTCCTTGTGAAAGCAGCGCAGGATTGATCTTGCGTTACATCTTGGGAGTGGTATACTTGCGAACGCGTGCGACAGATCGTCAATTTGTCACACAAGCCGAAGTGGCGGAACAGGCAGACGCGCACGACTCAAAATCGTGTTCCCTACGGGATTGAGGGTTCGATTCCCTCCTTCGGCACAGGCGACAGGGTACCCGAAGCGGTATTATACCAACGCCCTCCATGCGGAGGGCGTTTTTGGTTGGGCGGTTTTCGGGGGAATACCGGGCGGTGGGGCGGACGGGCAGCCATGCAAAATCACGTATAATACGAACGTGGCAACGCCATCCGTGTTCCGGGTCCCGCCGCTCGACAAACGCAAACGCATCCCGATGAAGACCATCCGCGCCATTGCGAAACACATCGCGGAGAGGTTCGACCCGGAGCAGATCATTCAGACGGGGGACGCGCCGTTGACCATCGGTGTATAATTCAGCCAATAGGTGCTAAATGCCTGCCAACATCAAAAAAATATTGCGTGAACTAAAAAAAGGACTGACCAAGATTCACGGTGACCAGTTGAAAGCCGTGTACCTCTTCGGCTCGTTCGCGCGCGGTGAGGGACGCCTGCCCGATTCGGATATTGATGTGATGGTTGTGTTAAACGGGGAATTTAATACCAGAGACGTCGAAAACCGCTCCATAGAGTTCGTAGCTTCACTATGTCTGGAATATGATGTTGTCATCATGTGTCATTACGTTTCCGACAAACGTTATTCTGAAAGTGAGATGCCGTTTATGCTCAATGTTCGCAGGGATGCGGTAAGTGTATGAGTATCCCGCAGATTCAGATACTTATTGACCGCGCGGACGAAAGTCATCAGGCTGCCAAGGTATTGCTTGACAAGGGATTTTTCAATTATTCTGCCGCGCAGTCTTATTACACGATCTTCTACCTGACTGAGGCGCTTCTTTTCTCGAAAGGTTTGCAATTTTCAAGCCATTCTGCCGTCATGGCGGCATTTGGAAAAGAGTTTGCAAAGTCTCAAATTCTTGACCCAAATACCATCGCCGTCTCATCATCGCAGAGAGACGCCGTGAGACGGGTCATTACGGTGAGGAAAGCAGCGTGACAGATGAGGAAGCGCGCGAGTCGTTTGAATGGGCAGATGAGTTTCTATTGGTTGTAAAGCAATATTTCGGTCTTTGATCATTTCGACTCAAGGGAAAGGAAACATATGACCGACTCAAAAACCTACATCGTCAACGACCAGCCGACCGAAAAGGACGCGCTCGATTTCACGCCTTACGTCGAAACCCTGGCGGACATCATCCAGACGGGAAACACGCCATTGACCATCGGCGTGTTCGGCGGATGGGGTTCGGGCAAGACTTCTCTCATGAGAATGGTACAGAATGGGATTCCTGACAGCGAATACAAAGGGCTGCCCAAAGATTACACGATTGTCTGGTTCGATGCGTGGAAGTACGACAAAGAGGAAACGCTGTGGCGGGCATTTCTGCTAAGAATCCTGACTGCGTTGAAGGAAACGGCCGCGTCTCAAGGGCGGCCAGTGGAGGCGTTCGAGAAACTCCAATCATTACTCTACCGTGAAATGGAACTTGAGAAGGTTGGGGGCGTAAAAATTGACCTGGCAAAACTGGGCGGGGTGACGGCGAAAAGTCTTGTTCAACTGAGTTTGTCCTTTATTCCTGGGATAGCGCCGCTGACCAAATTGGTTGAAGGTTTGCAATCCGGGGTCGCAAAGGATGTGGACGAAGCGGCGACCGCCATCCAACGCGAACGGACAAAGGTTTATATCGAGCAGATTCAGTTTCTTGAAAAGTTCCAGGATACATTCAGGGCATTGGTGAAGGAACACGTCAGCCCCAACCGAAGCCATCAAACTGTTCCTCGATGTACAGGATTGTGTGTTCATCCTCGGCATTGACCAGGATGTGATCGCGCGCGGCATCGAGATGAAATACAAGGATGTCAAGGACAGACAGGATGCGAGTGGGAAACCGCATTTCACCATCGAAGGCATTAAATATCTGACATGGGAAAATTCGTGGAGGGACTGAGCGGCGAGTGGCCCCACGAGGAATGCCACAAGGTATTTGCCGAGGGATTAGGCGACAACCCGCGCCAGATCAAGCGAACGGTCAATACGTTTCTGATGCTTTCCAAACTAGCGGAGAAACGCAAAGAGAAATTAAAGGGACAGGTCAAACCGATCCGTCTGGCAAAGGTGGTGGCGATTCAGGCGGCGCATCCCGATCTGTATAACCTGCTCTTGAAGGATGAGCCGCGTTATCTGCGCGAACTGGAGGAATACTACCGCGCCGAATCGTCCCAGGAAAGAAAAATGGAAAGAGGCGAATCCCCTCTCCCTTCGGGAGAGGGTAAGGGTGAGGGGCGCGTCGAGCCGCCGCCTGCCCTCGTTCCTTTCCTTTCACAACGAGGAATTGCAGCGGTGCGAAAAATTTTGACAATGAAGCACAAACCTGGAACAAAGGATGCAAACTTTGCGGGCTTATCCACCGATGAACTGAAACTATATTTCACGCTGACGCGCAGCGTCGAAGCGCCGCAACCGACGCCTCCCGCCGCCGAAGCCGCGCGGCTGGTGTTCGAGCCTCAGATGGTGAGGATACCTGCGGGCAAGTTCCTGATGGGAACAACAAAAGAACAGGCTCAACAAGTTATCAAAGAAGGCGGAGAAGATTGGAAAAAATGGGTTGGATGGGAACAACCTCAGCATACCGTTGAACTCTCCGAATATTCCATAGGCAAATACCCGATTACGAACCGTGAATATCAGGCTTTTGTGCGCGATGCGAAATACAAACCGCCTCAAGGCTGGGACGGCGACCAGTTCCCCGCCGAAAAAGGCAGTCACCCTGTTGTGAATGTTTCATGGAACGATGCGAACGAATATTGCAAGTGGTTGAGTGAGAAAACGAAGAAGAACTATCGTTTGCCCACCGAAGCCGAATGGGAGAAAGCCGCGCGTTGGAAACCCTCTCCCGATGGGAGAGGGCAGGGTGAGGGCGAAGCGCTGATCTACCCCTGGGGAAATGATTTTGATCCAAAGAAAGCCAACACTGTCGAATCAAAAATTGGAGATACAACAGATGTTGGAAAGTTTTCCAGCAATGACCCTGCTCAAAGCGGCGATTCTCCCTATGGCTGTGCGGACATGGCTGGCAATGTTTGGGAATGGTGCAATGATTGGTTCAAGGAGGATGAGTACAAAGGCAGGGCAGACAAAATCACGAAAGACCCGCAGGGTCCAGAAGACGGTCAATCTCGTGTGTTGCGCGGCGGCTCGTTCAACCTCAGTCTCGGGTATGCCCGCTGTGCGAACCGCTTCGGGAGCTTCCCGATCAACTTCGTCAGCCTTTGGGGTTTTCGGGTTGCGTCTTCCCCCATCATCAAATCTGAACTCTGAATCTCTGCGCTCTGAATCTCTGATTCTAATTTGGAGGGTCTATGGATCTACAGGATCGGTTATGTGAATGGAGAAACATAAGCCTGGCATATCAAAATGCCTCGCGCGGCAAACGCGGGCGCGGCGCCACCGCCTCATTTGAAATGCTCCTTGCCGATAACCTGCTCGAACTGCAAAAGGAACTGGAGGAACAAACCTACCAGCCAGGCGGATACACAAGTTTTCACATTCATGAGCCCAAGAAACGTCTGATCTCCGCCGCGCCGTTTCGTGACCGTGTCGTGCATCATGCCCTGTGCAATATTACCGTTCCATATTTCGAAAGGCTGTTCATTCCCGATAGTTACGCCAACCAAACGGGAAAAGGCACGCACCGCGCTTTGGATCGCTGTACGCAATTTGCGCGGCGATACAAGTATGTCTTGCAATGCGATGTAAAGCAGTTCTTTCCGAGCATTGACCATGCCGTCCTGCGCGAAATACTTGCGAAGATGCTGCCCGATGAAAGCGTGATGTGGCTCGTGGATAGGATCCTTGCCAGCGGGCGCGGCGTACTATCGGAGGAATACGAAATGGTCTATTTCCCCCACGACGATTTGTTCGCCTCGCAAAGACCGCGCGGACTGCCGATCGGCAATCTCACTTCGCAATGGTGGGCGAATTGTTACCTCAACCCCTTCGATCAGTTTATCAAGCGCGAATTGGGCTGCCGCGGCTATGTCCGCTATGTGGACGATTTCCTATTGTTCAGCGATAGCAAACTTGAATTACTGTATTGGCGGGAAAGGATTCTCGAACGATTGGAAAAGTTCCGTTTGACCTTGCACGAAGGAAGCGCGTACCCCAAGCCTGTCACAGAGGGAATTCCGTTTCTTGGTTTTCAAATCTTTCCTCAACATCGGCGTCTCAAATCCAGAAAAGGCTATGCGTTTCGCAGGAAGTTACTCCATTTGATGAAGATTGCTTCGGGCGCAAAGATCAATGCCTCAATACAAGGCTGGATCAATCATGTTCATTATGGGGATACCTTTGGTTTGAGGCGTTCCATGCTCAATGAATTTGGATTGCTGGCAAAGGAGAATTTGTATGGCTGAAGAAATGATCATCTTTACGAAAACCTATGATTTCATATCCTGGCTGTTGCCGCTGGCTGGGAATTTTCCCCGCAGTCAGCGGTTCGTCGTTACGCGGCGACTGCAAGATGCCGCGTTGAATTTTCAGGAATCGATCATCGAAGCAAATTCCCTGCGCGGCGCGTTAAGGGTCGAGAAACTACGCGCGGCGGATGCGGAATTGAGAAAGGTTCGCCTGTATTTGCGATTGTGCGAAAAATGGAAGTGGATCACCATGGGTCAATATCGCCATGTTTCAACAATGGTTGCCGAGATCGGAAAATTATTGGGCGGCTGGAAAAAATCGTCACTATCGGGATGAACCTCCCGTTGTGAAGGGCGCATCCAAAGGAATCGTGTGTTGCGCGGCGGCTCGTTCAACAACAATCACAGGAATGCCCGCTGTGCGAACCGCAACAGGAACAACCCGAACAACTTCAACAACAATAGGGGTTTTCGGGTTGCGTCTTCCCACATCATTATTTTGTGGCGTAGACTGACACTTGCGCTACGCCGGAAATGCGACAAGGTTACGGCTTTCTCGCCGAGGCATTAATGATGGCTGGATGATGTCCTGGCTGGCATCCACATTCCCCTCTCCCTGTGGGAGAGGGCAGGGTGAGGGCGCTGGGCAAATATAAAAAAGTCCCGCAACCTGAGCATCGCTCCGTTGCGGGACAAATTCTTAGTCGTTTTTGGTCATTTTGACATTGCTGAAATCAGCGCGGGAATCGCTTCGCCGTTCTCAAGACGATCCGCAATGACGCGCAACGCCAATGCCTGCGCGTGGGCAACGGCTTCCTCCGGGTCTTTGCCGTAGGTCAATACGCCCGGCAATTCCTTCACTTCCGCCAGCCAGCGACCGTCTTCTTCCTGTTCGTATTCAACGGTAAACTTCATATCGTCCTGCCTTTCTCTTCCGTCATTATACCGCTC
>SZPG01000125.1 GCA_030263595.1 Chloroflexi bacterium CFX6 | reverse complement strand
TCTTGTTCTTGCCAGATTTCAAGGCGGTTTTATCTAATTTCAAATTGAAACCCGTGACAATCCCTGTCACGCTAAATTCAAATGTGTAAGGTAATCAGTAACAAATACTACTTTCCTTCAACCTATAACTTTCCCGAGTGCAAAATCTCGTCTGAAGGCAATCCGTTATATACCTGTCGGACAAACTGCTCGTGTTGTGACATAGGAACGGAGAGAACCTGTACTTTGGGAGCGTACGCTTAAAAGAAGTTATACAAAAAAAGATAATACCGAATGGCAGGACTGGGAGCAGAGTTGCCGGGTGCAGAACTGTTCCTGTAAGGCTCCGCCGACACCGACTTTGACTCCGAGCAAGTCCGCCTGCGCTTCGGGCGTCAGGATGACTTGATACAGTTTCATCCCCCAATTTCCTTTCGGAAGGATTCCAGATCCATGCCTTCGCCCGTTTCGGATTGTTTGATCGCCATTCGAAGCGACGCGGCAAATTCAGGGCGAAGTTTGCTTGCGGGTTCGTCAATGCTGGTTAGCGCGTCCATCAATTGCGTCATCCAGACTTCGAGCCGCCTGTCTACTGCGCGCTCCACGAGCGTCTCGAATTCGTTGGTTGATAATTGGCTGAGTGTTTTGTTCATGGATTACCTTTCAATGACGTTCGGAATTATATCCCGTATTCATTTATCTCTCCCCTCTCACCATCGCCTCCAACGCCAAATTCGGCGTGGACTCGCCTTTGCGTCCCGTGTTCCACGTCACGATCAAATCGCGTTTGGCGCGGGTGATCCCGACATACAGCAATCGCAGACGTTCGCGGGTATAGTCCTCGCGCGAGACGAGAGTGGCGGCGCCCTCCTCGTACCAGTCAAACTCGCCAGACGCGAGCGCGGCCTTCAACTGCGCCAACGCCTCGGCTTCGAGATTCAACTTGTTGCGCACAAACCACTTCTCCGAAATATAACCGTCATATTTTTGCAGCGACGGGAAATCGTAATTGTTCACGCTCATCAAATAGACGCGGTCCCACTCCAGCCCCTTGGCCTTGTGCATCGTCGTTACCACCACCTTGCCGCGGTGCGCGTTCGGGTCGAAGCCCGAGTCGTCCGACGAGAAGCCGATGAAGCGCCGTTCGTTGCGGGCGATGACTCCCAGCTCGGATGTCAACTCGGGCAGGCGCCACTCGGCATGGACGTCCGCCGCCTGACGCAGCGCCAGCGCGAGTTTGTGCGCCAGCGCCAGGTCTGCGGGATCGGCGAACAATTCCTGAGCGAGAGTCAGGACCAACTGGTCAATCGGAAGCGTGACCGCGCCCAGCCAGCGGTTGACGACGACTCGAAACGCGTCCAACTCGACGAGGACAGACTCCGCCTCCGACTCCCCGATAGTTGCCAGCCAATCTAAATCGGGACGCGGCGCCGTGAACGCTTCCGTCTCCCCCACCTTGCGGAGGAGTTCTGTTGTCGTTGCGAGGAGCGCTTTTTGCGACGAAGCAATCTCCTCGTCTTCAGGAGATAGCTTCTCCCCCGTCGAGGCTCGCGCTGACGGGTCTCTCCAATCCCGCCTCCACACCTGATACGCCCGCGCCAACTTCGTCGGGGAGGATGGATCGGACAGGTAACTCAGCACGTTTCCCAACGCGCCCGCGGTGAGACGGGTCTTGTCGGTGCTGTTGAGGAACTCCACGAACTCGATCTTCTGCGCTTTGAGCGCGTTGATCACGTCGGAGCCGCGGACGTTGCGCGGGACGAGAACTGCTACCGTCCAATCCTGGTGATCGGGGAGCCAGTTCTTGATCGAGTTAACGACCGCGGTCACCTCTTCTTCGGGGGTGAATTTGCTCGGGATGAAGCGCACGGCTTCGGGGTCCGCGGGCGGATTCGGCTGGGGATCGTCGGGCGCGGCGGCCTGGATGTGGGGAACACTCAGGGCGTCGCGCACGGCTGGGGCGGGGTGCGAAGCGTTCGTCCAGTCAATCAGATAATTGGCAACGTCAATGATGGCCTGCTGCGAGCGTCCGCTGACGGGCAGTTCCCGCGAGATGTCGGCTTCATGGGCGATGAAATCGCGCAGGAGTTTGGGGTCGGCGGTGGTGAAGGTCTCGAAGATGGCCTGGTTCGGGTCGCCGACGCGCACCCAGTTCGTGGCGAGCAATCTTAAAATTTTTTCCTGGATGGCGCTGGAGTCCTGCGCTTCGTCTTCGAGGACGTAGGGGAAGCGGTATTGCAGGCGGGCGAGGTAGTCGGCGTCGGTTTGGAGGATGCGGTGCGCGTACATGATGAGGTCGTCGAAGTCCACCGCGCCGCGATAGCGCAGGGCTTGCTGATATTTGTCATAGATCCACCAGCCCATCTCGGCGAGGGGAAGAGCGGCAGGCGCGTTGTCTAATTTCGCGCGCAGGTCTTCGGGCGTGAGCGCGTAATTTTTGCAGGTGCGGATGAAGGCCATGCCGAGGTTGTGGACGAGGTCGGGCAGTTGCTGACGGCGCGCCCAGTCGCGTTTGCTGGCGTCCATTTCGGGGTCGAGGTAATCGTCGAGATGATTCGGGAAGGTGGACAGCCACGCGTTGGCCGACTCTTTGCGGATGAACTCGGACTCGCGCTCGTCCACGATTTGGAAGCGATCCTCCAGCCCCGCCAGCGACGGTTTCTCGCGGACGATGTCATGCGCCAGTCCGTGCAATGTGCGGACGCGGTAGCCGAGATGCGGAATCAATCCACGCGCTTCCACCATCTGGCTGATGCGCGCCGAGAAGTTGTCCACAGCCGAGTTGACGAGCGTGACGATGAGCACGTCCTGGTCCGCTTCGAGCGCGCCGCTGGAGATAATCTGCGCGGCGAGCGCGCTGAGGGTGAAGGTCTTGCCAGAGCCTGGGACGGCGGAGATGCCCATGCGTCCACCGCGATAGCGGAGGATTTCGGTTTGGGAGGGGCGGAGGGTGAAGTTCATAATTCTTTCTGAACCGCGAAGCACGCGAAAATCGCTAAGTTTAAAACCTTTTGTCTTTTCTTTGCGGTCTTTGCGGTAAATTTCTTTCTGAACCGCGAAGCACGCGAAGATCGCTAAGTTTAAAACCTTTTGTCTTTTCTTCGCGTTCTTTGCGGTCTTTGCGGTAAATTTCTTTCTGAACCGCGAAGCACGCGAAGATCGCTAAGTCCTTCTGACATACTTCACAGGGATGGATGGATTCTCAATCCCATTTGCGACTCTCGTAATTCCATTTTTTATCAGTTTGACGTTCCAGTTAATCAGGAAGCCGAGCTTACAGTTCTTAAGTTTGAGGTACGTGATTAGCTGCGCCATGTGAACGGGGTGAATTTCATCAACCGCTTTATTTTCGACGATGACGAGATTGTCCACAAATTCATCAATTCGATAGCCTTCGTCAAACTCCTGTCCATCATAGAAAATCGGGAGCTTCAATTCCGTCTGAACGATTCTGCCGCGTTTACGAAGTTCATAAGCATGACAAGCCTGATATGCCGACTCCAACAAGCCAGGTCCAAATTCCTTATGAACTTTGTATGCGGCGTCTACAATGTCTTTCGCAACTGCTTCAATGTCTTCAGTCATAATAACTCCTTTGTCTTTCTTCGCGTTCTTTGCGTGCTTAGCGGTTATTTTTTACCACGAAGAGCGCGAAGGTCGCTAAGTTAAAACCTTTTGTTTTTCTTCGCGTTCTTTGTGTGCTTAG
>SZPG01000124.1 GCA_030263595.1 Chloroflexi bacterium CFX6 | reverse complement strand
CGCACATACTTTATGTATCTATCTCAACCGCCTGATCGGAAAACCCGCCTTCCTGCAAATCAAGGCGCTGGCTTTCCCGATCTAGCATAAGACCCTATTTGTTCGTCAATTCCCTTTGCAGGATTTCGCCGCTCTTTACGATCTCTGCAAATCGACTCAGAAACCGCGCGGCGGGGGCGCCGTCAACAATATCATGGTCGAAGGAAGCGGTGATGCATAGATGCTCTTTCGAGACGAATTTGCCATCGGTTTCAACCGCTCTGTTGTTGATGCTTCCAACGCTGACAAGTACGGTCGCGCTTCCGTGAGGGATGAGCCAGACCGCTTCCTTGCTGAACATGCCGATGGCTGTCACAGCCACCTTTCCATACTGCACTCCCAGTTTTATGTTTTTATCCGCAATGCGAACGAACGTCTTGAGCAGGAAATCGGGGATGAAGCGGAACCAAGCCATCCCCGAATGTGTTCCGAGTTTGCCGCTGGTCGTACTCTTTGCCTCCCTGATCTCCCTGTGTATCTCGAGGAAGGATTTTTTCTGAGCCTGTTGGATGCCGATCGGCTCGGGGACCTTCTCGCCGTCAATATCGCGCTCGACCAGGACGCTGATCGTCACATCGTCGAGGACGACCAGGTTTCTGCCTTTGATAAAGGAATTGAATTGTGGAAATTCCTTCATGACTTGCGCCAGGCACGAAACGATGTACGCGGTGAAGGATAATTTTTCCCCTGTCCGTTCGAAATGCTCCCGGAGGAGACAGCGCGGGGTCGTGATGTCAATTTCTGCAAGACTGTGGATCGTATTTTTTTCTTTTGTGACCGATGCCGAAGCCCTTACCGCCCTGCGGTTGAAACTGAGCGGGGAGATTTTATATCCACTATTGTTCTTCATTCGAACCTCACCTTGATGTTTTTCTTCACGGCGCTGTTGGCACTTTGAAGATCAGTCCCACCACGTAGCCCGCCAGCGCGCTGACCGTGCCGATGATCGCCATTCCTATTTTATGGTGATCAGGTTTTCAATTTCACGGAATATTGTTTCGAAATCAGGTGGATTTGCCGCGATCACATTTTCGTCTGATACATGCTTGTGATGCGGCGCTGTGGGCAAGTCGGGATAGTGCGGGGCGTTGTCGTAGCGAAAAACCATGGATTCGTTTGCGCGCTGGTAATGATAGGAGTAAGCAATCTTGACGGGGTTGCCCTGACTAACAAACAATTCCCGAAAATGCAATCGGGAATTGTCAATGAAGTAAATGTCGCCGCGCACAAACCAGGCGTCCTTGCGATCATCAAACGAGAGGATCGGCTCGTGGACAAATGGAGACGCAGCTATGAGAGCCTGTAGGCGCTCGAAATACTCAATCAAGCCGCGCCTCGCGCATGGATTGTAATTGGTGTTCCAGGTGACGCAACGCTTCCACTTCCATCCACCAGTCGAGGAAGTCGAGGGTCTCCTCGATCTCACGCGCTTTGAATTTGCGCTCGAAATCCTCGGTGGTCATCTTATGGCGATTCTCGAAAACTGCCAACTCTTCGCGCGTGCGCAGGACGGAATGCTCGAGCAATTTTGCCTCGCGTTCCAATGCTGCTCGCACCAGCGGTTTGAGCGCATCCGCATTTTCTGTGCGAATCACGATTTCCTGTAACATTCGAAGGTCCTTTCGTCCTCTTCGGTATTATAAGCCAAAACGATATTTGCTCACGGCGTCGTCGGTACCTTGAAGATCAACCCAACCCCGTAGCCCGCCAGCGCGCTGAGCGTGCCGATGATCGCCATTTCCAGTCCGCTGCGGAAGGGTTTGCCCACCGTCACGCGGGCTTTGTATACGCCGACGATGAACAGGGTCAGGGCGGCGATGACGATCGAGAGTCCGATGCTCAGGCTCACGGTCCAGAAGAAGAACGGGAAGAGGGGGATGAACGAGCCGATCAGCGCGGAGAATCCCACCAGCAGGGCGGAGCGGATCGCTTTCGATTTCTCGGGCGGCGTCAATTGGAACTCCTCGGACATCATCACATTGACCCACACATCGGGGTTGGAGGTGATGACGTCCACGATCTTTTCGAGCGTTTCGCCTTCGAATCCTTTTTTGCGATAGATGTCGCGGATCTCTTCGACCTCCACATCCGGCGCGAGGTGGATGTGACGATACTCGCGTTCGCGCTCGCTGTGATAGAGGTCGTTTTCCGCAAGGGTCGAGGTGTACGCGACCGCGCCCATCGAAATGGATTCAGCGAAGGTCGCCGCGAGACCCGCCGCGATGACAATGCGCGCGTCCGCAGTCGCCGCGGCGACTCCGAGGATGACGCCGAGCACGTTGACCAGTCCATCCTGCCCGCCGAGGATCACATCCGATAAACGAAATTCACCGTGATGAGGATCATGGTGGTCATGCAGGCGCACCTGTTCGATGATCTTGCCGTGCCCCTGATTCATGGTTGGCATTGGTTTTACGCTTTCCTGTTTGGTGGTTTGTCAATGATATTCCATGTGTAGGACACGTTCTCTAACGTGTCCATCAGCGTAAGAGAACGCCTACTATGCCTACCTGTCCAGGTATATGTCGTCCATGGAAATTTCATCCTCGGCAGGCTCGAGGTGGGTAAAGACCGTGACCGCGCCTCCCAACGCCGAACGGATTTCGTTCTCGAAATCCTCCACAATGTGATGCGCGTCGTGGACGGTGGTATCGCCGGGGACGAGCACATGCACCGAGATGAACCTGCGCGCCGCGGCTTGACGCGTGCGCAGCGCATGGAAATCCGCGCCTTTTTCGCGATATTTCGTCATCACCTGCAGGATGAGTTTTTGCTCCTGCTCCGGCAGCGCTTCATCCATGAGACCCGAAACGGATCTGCGGATGAGTTGGTAGCCCGTCCAGAGGATGTTGAGCGCGACCAGAATGGCAACGATGGGATCGAGCGTTTGCCAGCCCGTGAACCCCGCAACGGCAACGCCACCGATCACGCCGACGGAGGTCCACACATCGGTCATCAGGTGACGCGCGTCCGCTTCGAGCGTGATGGAGTTGCGTTGCCTGCCCGCGCTCAGCAAAATGCGCGCCACGACGAGGTTGATGATCGAAGCGGCAACCGAGACTCCCAGACCGACCCCCAACTGTTCCAGTTCGCGCGGCTGGATCAGCCTTTGAACTGCGGCGATGATGATGCCGATCGCCGCCCCGAAGATGAGGATGCCCTCGGTCACGCTGGCGAAATATTCCGCCTTGCTGTGCCCGTAGACGTGATCCTGGTCGGCGGGGCGCGCCGCGATGATCAGCATGGTCAGCGCCATGAGGGCGCCCGCCAGGTTGACCAGCGACTCGATGGCGTCGGACAGCAACCCGACGGATCCCGTCAGGAAATAGGCAACCGTCTTGAGCGCGATGGTCGCCACCGCCGCGCCGATGGACAGCCAGGCGAATTTCGTGAGCGAGGCGCGGCTTTGCATCAGGTCGTTGTGTTCGGTTTGTTCCTGGGACATAATGGGATGGGCGATAAACTCGTAGACCATGCTCGACACGAGCGCGAATGCGAACAGGCGGCGCAGGAATGCCATGAGAGAGTTTGCCATTTGGAAATCGGACGCGGATGAGCGCCGACGCTTCGCGCGCGGAAAAGCGATTAAGAATCCGCGTTGTCCGCGTGATTCCGCGTCCGATAAGTGGCTTTGTACGGTAGTGAAGTCCCAATCCAAAGTGTAAGGTAATCAAGTGTGAAATATAATTGCCTCAATGGACAACCATCACAACGCGATCATCATCGGCGGCGGGGTCGCGGGACTGACAGCCGCCCTCCACCTCGCCGAACGCGGACTCAAACCGCTCATCCTCGAAGCGGACGAACGCGCGGGCGGGCGGCTTTCTGGCAAAGATGAAATTATTATCAATGGGTGGAAATTTTCCAATGAACACGGCGTGCACGGCATCTGGTCTTCGTATGTGAATCTCAAGCATACGCTCAAACGGCACGACCTCCTGCCGCGACTCCTTCCCGCCAGTGAAGAACAATGGATTTATCGTACAGGTAATCTTGTCCGCCGCGCGCCCATCGGTTCGACCATCCGTCATAGCAAATTTCCCGCGCCGCTGCATTACATCCAGCTTTTTCTGTTGCCGCAATTTCTCCTCATGCTCGATCCCCGCGATTGGGCTGGCATCTTCAGCGTCTGGTCCACGCTGCTCATGGCGATCGGCATTGACCCGTTCGTGGAGGACCAGCCTCTCGAAGGTCTCACGTTCGGCAAGTCGCTCAAGCGTTGGGGGCCCGCCATGCGCGCGCTCTTCTTCGGTCTCACGCGCAACGGACTTTCCACCGATCCCGATCAGGTTCCGTTGGCGGGCTTCCTCGCCTTCCTCCGTTTTTACACGGTCATGCGGCGCGATGCCTGGGCGTTCGAATATCTCCCGAACGGGAGCGGCGAGGTCATCGAGGAACTGTCAGCGAAGATAAAAGAATTGGGAGGCGAGATCAGGTACAAGTCCCGTGTGAAGCGGATGACCAGGGATGGGGATTGGATCGCGCACGTTGAGTCGGATGGAGTCCACGATGAGGTCAAGGCTCCGTATGTCATCCTCGCTTCGGACTCCCCCGCGGCTGAATCCATCATAAAAAGCAGTTTCCCCGCTGATGTTGGGGCGGGGTCACCCCGCCCTTACTTCTTCCCGCACGGACTGGCTCATGCCGTGATCCGTCTGTGGTTCGATAAGTCTCCGCGCAAGACTCCCGAATCGGGAATCTTCAGCGGCGACTTCATCATGCACAATTTTTTCTGGCTGCATAAGATCTATGACTCGTATCGCGAGTGGCACGCGGAGACGGGCGGATCGTGCATCGAAGTCCACGTGTACGGACCCGACGCTGTGCTGGCGCAGTCGGACACGATCCTGATCACGAACGTGCTGGCGGATTTCTACCGCGCCTTCCCCGAGTTGAAGGGACATCTCATCAAGCCGCACATCCAGCGCAACGCAGCGACGCATACGCTGCCCGCGTTGGGCGCGCGCGGCACGCATCTGGGCGTGGACACACCCTGGGAGAATCTCTTCTGCGCGGGTGATTGGGTGTGGCTGAGAAATCCGTCCTTCTTTTTGGAACGCGCCTGTGTGACGGGACTCGAAGCCGCCAACCGTGTATTGTCTTTATGTGGAAAAGAAGTTTTCGAGGTGCAAAGTTATCCGCCGCCCGAGCCGCTCGCGGCGTGGATCGAATCGTTGATCATGAAAGGGAGGAAGAGGAGGAGGGGGGAGTGAGAAGTAGAAAGTGGAAAGTGGAAAGTGGAAAGTAGAAAGTAGAAAGTGGAAAGTAGAAAGTGGAAGGTATGCGGTTTTTTCGCAGATGTGCTACACTGCTATTGAAAGATGGTGTATCCATCTATTCGCCAAATGGAGGAACCATGCGCAGGTCAACCCGTTCGTTCGTCACGTTGGTGATCCTGTTCGTTTTGCTCTCGACGCTCGGAGGAAGCGCCTCCGCCGCGCCGCCCACGCGGGCAAAATGGACGGTGATGGTTTACATTTCGGGGGATAACGATCTCGAATCGTATGTTGTCCCCGATATCGAAACGGAACTTGGCGCGGTCGGTTCGAACGCGGACGTGCAGGTCATCGCGCTGGCGGACCGCGCGCCCGGCTACGACTCCAGCCGCGGCGACTGGCAGACGACCAAGTTATTCCGCGTCACACAGGGGATGTTAGCCACGCCCGGGAATGCCATCGCCGATTGGGGTGAACGCAACTTCGGCGACCCGCAAACGTTGATTGATTTCGTCACATGGACGAAAGCCAACTATCCCGCCGACCGTTACGCGCTTTACTTCTGGGGTCACGGCTGGAGTTGGCATCCCGGCTGGGTGATGTTGGACGATACCGACGAGGACACGCTCGATTATCACGAAACGAAAGCCGCCATTCCCTCGCTCGGTTTCATTGACGTGGTCGGCTACGATGGCTGCAACATGGCGTCCATCGAAATCCTCGAACTCTGGCATGGACATGCCACCGCCTTCACCAGTTCGCAGGAATGGGTTGGGTGGGAAGGGATCCAATACGATCTCGTCCTCGCGCAATTAGCCGCCAACCCGAACATGACCGCCGACCAGGTGGCGATCGCCACGAGCCAGAGCGCCACCGCCGATAAGACCTGGTCTGCTGTGGCAGTAGACAGCCGCTTTACCGCGCTGATGACCGCGGTGGATCAATGGTCTGTGGCGTTGAACAACGGTCTCGGCGCGAACCGCAAGAAATACGACCGCGCCTTCGGCGCGACGCGTTCCTTCTGGCAGGCGCCCATGGACAAGGACCTGTACGACATGGCTTATGAAATCAACCGCAATGTAAGCGATGCGAACGTCAGGAACAAGAGCCAGGCGGTGATGGATGCGGTCAACGCAGTGGTGTTATACGAGAGGCACGTCAACGCGTACGCCGAGGCGCATGGCATTACCATCTACCACATCTCGAAATCGTCGCAAAAGGATTCGGATTACGCGTATTACCGTTCGACGGTCGAATTTGCCCTGTCCACAGGATGGGATGAATTTTTGAACGCGTACGCGCGGTGACCCCCTCCGCCCTAACGGGCACCTCCCCCAAAATCCGACTGAAGTTCGTCGGATTTTGGGGGAGGCCGGGTGGGGGTGGGAAACAACAAGACCTCCGAG
>SZPG01000033.1 GCA_030263595.1 Chloroflexi bacterium CFX6 | reverse complement strand
CGTCGGATTTGCCCACAGGGTGCTGCGCAAGGGGAGACTCCGCGATGGGCATTTCCCTGCAACCGAGACATTATTCATCCTTCATCATTCATCATTCATAATTCATCCTTGCTCTTTGGCGGGGTTGGTTATTGAAGTGGATGGCGATGTCCATGACTTGCAGAAAGAGGAAGATGAACGGCGGGACCCCCCTCTGTCCGTTGGACATCTCCCCCAAATACGACAATGAAAATTTGGGATGAAAATGGAGAGTTTGAATCGTCGGATTTGCCCATAGGGTGCTGCGCAAGGGGAGACTCCGCGATGGGCATTTCCCTGCAACTGGGACATTATTCATCCTTCATCATTCGTAATTCATCCTTGCTCTTCGGCGGGGTTGGTTGTTGAAGTGGATGGTGATGTCCACGACCTGCAGAAAGAGGAAGATGAACGGCGGGAGAAGGTGTTGCCCCTCTCTGTCCGTTGGACATCTCCCCCAAATACGACAATGGAAATTTGGTCACGAATTGAGCGCTTGAATCGTCGGATTTGGGGGAGACTCGGCGATGAGCATTTCCCTGCAACTGGAACATTATTCATCCTTCATCATTCATCCTTGCTCTTTGGGAATGATGAGGTGATGATGGCTGCGGAGCGGTCCGCGGTGGTGGGAAAATAAAGTTTTTGATTGCGAAGCAGGAAATGGGACAGTAGTCTGTGCTATACTTTGAAAAGAGAAAACAGGAGAAACATATGAGCCAAATTTACAAGTTGCCTCTTGTCCTGGAACCGCAAAAGAATGCGAACGACGCACTGGCGGCGATTGTGGACGGATTCAAACAGTTGAAACGTCCATTGCCGTCTGCGTTACAGCCAGCGCAGGATAACACTCCACTTTGGGTTGAGACTGTTTTAGCCGTATGAAATACCGTGAAGCGTCAAAGAAACTTAAATCGCTTGGTTGTGAAGAGTTACCGCGTCGCGGGGCAGGTTCGCATCGCATTTGGCATAATCCAAAGAACGGAAAGATCGCTCCATTACCTGATTGGGGTGCGAAGGATTTGAAACTTGGCACGTTGAGGGCGGTCATACGTCAGTTGGGGTTGGATTGGCAGGAATTTCAGAACGCGAAGTAAGAAAGATGATGAACTCCGAGGAAATCTCGGAGTTTTGCTCTGTAATATGTCAATCCAAACAGGCGGGGGAGGGAGGAGAGGGAGATGGGATTGAAGGTGGTCAGATTCAGGAATGATGAGGTGCTGAGGGGACTGTCCGCGGTGGTGGGGAAGATCAAAGAATTCCTCCTTCAGCATTCATAATTCATCCTTGCTCTTCTGGCGGGGTTGGTTGTTGAAGTGGATGGCGACATTCACGACTTGCAGAAAGAGGAAGATGGTCCGCGGTGGTGGGGAGAATCAAAGAGATAGTTGGCATGTTTTCGTCTAAGCCTCAAATCGGGGTAAAATTCAGCCATGACATCGCCCATCCGCTGGAGAGTGCAAGACAGATACGGCAATAGCATTTACCTGACCCAGGAACGATGGGAGCATATTGTTGATCCGCTCAATCATCCAGAAATGGAAGGCTACGAAGAAGAATTGAAAGAAACCGTCCAGTCAGGCGCACGCAAACAGGACTCGCTCAATCCGCAGAAATACAGATATTCAAAAGAATTCGAAAACCTTCCCGCGGGCAACACACACATTGTCGCCATTGTCCTGTTCAGGCTTCAAGAACGCGGAGTCGGCGAAATCGAATCGAACAATTTTATCGTCACTGCTTACCAGAAAGAAATAGGGTAACGCCATGAAAACACCAATAATCAACTACGACGAAACCAGCGACACACTGTACATTTCCTTCATTCCCAACGTCAAAGCGACAGGGATCGAGTTGAATGAACACATCCTCCTGCGGATTGACAAGGAGAATCGTCAGGCTGTTGGTTTAACTTTCCTCAACTACTCGATCCTGATCCAAAAAGCGGATTTCGGACCCCGCAGTTTTCCTTTGACAGGGTTGGCAAAGTCATCCGAAGAGACGCGCGAGGTTGTCATGGAAATCATCGGGAAATCGCCCGTGAAGGAGATTTTGTCTCTATCCACGTTTACGCCATCTTTCTCAGAAGCGATACCAATCACCCTGCTTCACTTGCCACAACCAGCATAAAACCGAAAAACTCCAGCGCGCGAAAGAACCCCGCCGCGAGATGACTCCCGCCGAGAAAACTGCGAAGCGTGTGGGAAGAATTGCGGGCGAATAAGCTGGGAGTCCACTTTAGAAGGCAACAGGTTATTCAGGGATTTATCGTGGACTTCTATTGTCACAAGTCCGCGCTGGTTATTGAAGTGGATGGCGATGTCCACGACTTGCAGAAAGGGGAAGATGAGAGGTGGGAGAAGGTGTTGTCCGCGTTGGGGATGAGGGTGGTCAGGTTTGGGAATGATGAGGTGATGAAGGATTTGTCAGTGGTGGTGGGGAGAATCAAGCCAATGTTGGTATACTCGACCAAAAGGTGACTCGTGAGCAAAAAGACCATCGAAAAGAATCTTGTCAAAGCCTTGCTCCACAATGGGGCAATGGCATACGCGCTTTTTGAGTATGAGTTGGAAGAGCATATTGAGGAATACCTGAAATCAAAGCGGGAGGATGGCGACGATTATTTCTTCGCGGTGACCGAGCATACCAACGATGTTGCCATGCTTCTCATTGATGAGGACAATAATGTTCACGTCAATGAAGCAGCGCGCGAGATGTTGAAGAAATTATGGCAGAAGTCATACGAACATAACATGAAAGTTATGATCCCTCACATGGTGGATGAACTCAGCAGGGGATTTTTGTCCGTGTCAGGCGTCAAAGTGCAAGGGCTTTAATCTACGCGGCGAGGGAAAGAAGAAGGGCTGGGCTGGTTTTCGCGTCAGATGGCAACATCCACGACTTGCAGAAAGGGGAAGATGAACGGCGGGAGAAGGTGCTGTCCGCGCTGGGGTTGAGGGTGGTCAGATTCAGGAATGATGAGGTGGTGAGAGACCTGTCCGCGGTGGTGGGGAGAATCAGAGGGTTTGTTTTGTGTTACAATTCCTGAAATTCGGAAATTCTGAATTTCAGGAGTACAACATGACTACAGTTCAGATGCGCAGTAAGGGAACAATCACATTCCCTGCTAAATTGCGTTCCAAATATAAGTTACAGGATGGGGAAGTGTTTACTATTATTGACTTGGGTGAGGGAACTTTTTTACTAAAGCCAATGGTCTCACAAGTGAACAAAATATCGAGTCAGATTGCAAAACGCCTGAAAGAGGAAAATGTTTCTCTCGATGATCTGTTGCAGGCATTAGATGAAGAACGCAAAATATACTACCAGGAAAACTACGTCAAAAAATAATTTGCGGGGGAATTCTCCATGTCGAAATTCAATATTTTTCTCGATAGCAGTGCCTTGATCGCAGGTGCCATTTCAGGAACTGGCGCAGCGCATGTATTACTTCAACTTGGCGAGAGTGAAGATATCTTGTTAACCATCAGTGAAATGGTTATTGTTGAATCAGAACGGTCAATTGCTAAAAAATCCCCCCGCAACCTGAATGACTTACGAAAGCTGATTAAAACTGCAAAACTGAGGATAGTCAATGATCCTTCCACCAAGGAAGTAGAAGCCAACTTGTATCTGATAGAAGATCCAAACGATGTGCCGATTCTGCTTGCTGCGATGAAAGCAAAAGTGGATTATCTGGCAACACATAATCGCAAACATTTTCTGGACGACCCAAAAGTTGCCGAAAAAGCGGGATTGAAAATTGGAACGCCAGGCGATGTCCTTGCCTGGATACGGGAAAATTTGAATTCTTAAGCGATATGTCAAAACCAAAGGGGCGAGGGAGGGGAGGGAGAACCCCCTCTGTCCGTTGGACATCTCCCCCAAATGCGACAATGGAAATTTGGGTTGCGAACTGAGCATTTGAATCGTCGGATTTGCCCCATTCGTTTCACTTCGGGGATGCTTCGCGAGGGGAGACTCGGCGATGGGCATTTCTCTGCAAATGGGATGTAAACTCATCCTTCAGCATTCTGCTTTCATCCTTGCTCTTCGGCGGGGTTGGTCATTGAAGTGGATGGTGATATCCACGACTTGCAGAAAGAGGAAGATGAACGGCGGGAGAAGGTGGTCAGCGGACTTTGTCACGGATTCACGGACGGGAACGGACGGTTTGCGCCGCGAGATGACTCCCGCCGAGAAAACTGCGAAGCGTGTGGGAAGAATTACGGGCGAATAAACTGGGAGTCCATTTTCGGAGGCAGCAGGTTATTCAGGGATTCATCGTTGCTTTTTACTGTTACCCCCTCTTCGGCACCTCCCCAAAATCCGACAATAGAAGGGCTTGATAATTATTGAAGGTTTCAATGTCGTATTTGGGGGAGGACGGGTGGGGGTAGGGATATCCACGATTTGCGACTTACGTCGTGTCCGCTTGACGCCCTCCCCTCCCCCGCGTATAATCCCAGCCATTCGGAAGTAGTACGCAATTGCCTCTCTGACAGAAAAGAAGGTTGGCGGTCGAGCTGATCGAGACCCAGGCTGAGAGCCTTCGCAGAAATGAATTGCCGAAGTCGTCCGAATTCCTTGACGAAGAAAGCCACTGATCACTGGTAACTGATCACTGATCACTGATCACCGGCAACTAGACCGTCACGGGATTGCCCGTTACAGCAAAGACCGATGATGGTCGGTCACAGAGAGCGTTGATAGTCGAATAGTCAGAGAGTCGGATAGTCTAATAGTCTAATAGTGATAGACAAGCGGACTAAGCGTAAGCGACTACAGGACCGGGCGACGAGAGACCAATCAACGAATTGAGGTGGTACCGCGAAGTTGACGCTTCGTCCTCATGTTGGACGAGGCGTTTTTATTTTAACCATGTCATTGCGACCTTCGGGAAGCAATCTCCCAAAATCTTGAGATTGCTTCGGGCTTCCCCCTCGCAATGACATAAGGAGTCCGAATGACCAAACACGAACTGCCCAAAGCCTACGATTTCAAATCCACCGAGCCGCGCATTTATGAGATGTGGGAGGCGGGCGGCTACTTCAAGCCGTGGAACGATCCCAACAAGCCGGGCTTCGACCCGAACATCGAGCCGTTCGTCATCGCCATCCCTCCGCCAAACGTGACCGGCGAACTGCACGTCGGTCACTCCATGTTCGTCAGCGTCGAAGACCTGATGATCCGCTACCACCGCATGAAAGGATATTCCACGCTGTGGATCCCCGGCTCCGACCACGCCGGCATCGCCACACAACTCATGGTGGAACGCGACCTGCTCAAGAACGAGGAAGTGACGCGCGAAGAACTCGGACGCGATGAATTCGTGAAACGCACATGGGAATGGAAGCGCAAGTACGGCGGCATCATCCAAAATCAGATCCGACGCCTCGGCGCCTCCTGCGACTGGACGCGCGAACGCTTCACCCTCGACGATGGGCTGAGCCGGGCAGTTCGAGAGGCTTTTGTCCGCCTTTACGAAAAGGGACTGATCTACCGCGGTCCGCGTCTCATCAACTGGTCGCCGGGACTCAAGACCGCCGTCTCCGATCTCGAAGTGGAATACGAGGAAGAGGACGCAACGCTGTATTACTTCAAGTATATGATCGCGGATGATGATGGTAGGGATGAGCCTGGCGCTCATCCAACGGACGGACGCGAGTCCCCTCCCTACATCCCCGTCGCCACCATCCGCCCCGAAACGATTCTCGGCGATACGGCTGTGGCTGTCCATCCCGACGACGAACGCTACAAAAAATTCATCGGCAGGACCGCCATTGTGCCGATCCTGAACCGCGAGATTCCCGTGATCGCCGACGAATACGTCAGCATGGAGTTCGGCACCGGCGCGTTGAAGATCACCCCCGGTCACGACCCGAACGATTACGAGATCGCCCACCGTCATGGCTTGCACATCATCTCCGTGCTGGATGCGGAGGCGAAGGTCAACGAAAACGGAGGCAAATACAAAGGTCAGGACCGATACGAGGCGCGGGAGAATCTCTGGGCGGATATGAAAGCCGCAGGTCTCGTCATCAAGGAAGAGCCGTACCGCACCACCATCCCGCGTTCGCAGCGCGGCGGAGAGATCGTCGAGCCGATGATCTCCGAACAATGGTTCGTCAAAATGGAATCGCTTGCTCAAGCCGCGCTTCAAGCCGTGCGCGACGGGCGCATCAGGATCGTGCCGGAGCGGTTCGAAAAAATCTATTTCAACTGGCTCGAGAACATCAAGGACTGGTGCATCAGCCGTCAATTGTGGTGGGGACATCGCATTCCCGTGTGGTATTGCCCCGACGGTCACATGACCGTGACGCGCGAAGACCCGACCCAATGCGCCGCCTGCGGCTCGAAGGACATCCGCCAGGACGAAGATGTGCTGGATACGTGGTTTTCATCCGGTTTGTGGCCCTTTTCCACGCTTGGCTGGCCTGAACAAACGCCCGATTACAAATACTTCTATCCCACCTCCTACATGGAGACCGGCTACGACATCCTGTTCTTTTGGGTGGCGCGCATGATCATGATGGGACTCGAATTCACGAGGCAGGTTCCATTTCATACCGTGTACCTGCACGGACTCGTGCGCGACGAGATCGGACGCAAGATGTCGAAGACGACCGGCAACGTGATTGACCCTCTCGATGTGATGGATCAATTCGGAACGGATGCGCTTCGCTTCACGCTGCTGGTTGGTTCCACGCCCGGAAACGATACCAACGTTGGGCTTAAGAAAGTGGAGGCGAACCGCAACTTCGCGAACAAGTTGTGGAATGTGGGGCGGTTTGTGATCAATACGATTGATTCCCTCACCCCGACCCCCCTCCGTCTCCCCCCATTTTCTCCGAAAATGGGGGGAGAGAAAGAGGGGGGTGAGGGCTGGACTCTCGCCGACTCGTGGATCTGGGCGAAGATGCAACAATTGATCCGCGACGTGGAGCGGCAATTCCAGAACTTCCAATACGGGCAGGCTGGTCAGCAGATCTACGAGTTCATCTGGTCCGATTTTGCGGAGATTGGTACGTGGAGATCGCGAAAGAGCAAATGAAGAACGAGGCAAACCGAACGCAGACCGTGGAGACATTGGCGCGCGTGTTCGACATCTGCCTGCGGTTGCTTCATCCCTTCACGCCTTTTGTGACCGAGGAACTCTGGGGTCACATGCGCTCGGCAATTCTCCAATCCTCCATTTCTCATATTGCCAGGGATTGGTCGGAAGCCTTGATCGTCGCCCGTTTTCCCGAACCCCGCGAACCCGAAGGCTGGGAAGCGGACAAGATCGCCGACTTCGAGTTGATCCAGGAGATCGTGCGTTCGATCCGCAACCTGCGCGCGGAAAAGGGCGTGGCGCCCTCGAAGAAGATCGCCGCCGCGATTTCAGCGGGCAACAAACTCGAACTGCTCACAAGTCAGGCATCTGTTATTGCATCCCTGGCTGGACTTGACCAGTCTCTAATCTCCATTTCTCGCTCTTTATCTGACAAGCCCTCCGACTCTGCCGCGCTCGTCGTCGGCTCTGTGGAAATCCACCTCCCGCTCGCGGGCATGGTGGACCTCGCCGAGGAAAAGTCCCGCCTCGAAAAGGAATTGAAAGAGGCGCAAGCGCACATCGAGCGGCTGGAAAAACTTTTATCGGGCGATTTCGCAAACAAAGCCCCCGCCGCGCTTGTCCAAAAGGAGCGTGAGAAACTGGCGGGCTACAAGGAAACTGCGGAGAAGATCAAGGCGCAATTGAGTTAATGACGTTGCCAAAGCGCTGTTGCGATGCGGTCTCCCATTCCCGCCCGGAACAGGAATGGGAGACCGCCATTTTTCCATCTCTGCGTCTTCGTGTTTCGGTGGTTCAAAACCCTGTTTGTGCAGGCGCGCTTACCCGAGCAGGAGGATTGCCTCGCTTCCGAAATCGGATAATTTCGTTCGACGGAATCTTGTATAATGATTGCAATAGAACGCGTTGAGATTCGATTTAGCGGTTCGGGGTGACAAGCAAAATTGGGAGCGCGACGCGTTCACTCCGTTTCCCGTGTCTGCTCTGCGCAAAAGCCAAAAGGAGGCAGAGATGAAGAACCTGCGATATCATCGCGTGCTCAGTACGATGCGAAGCGCATTGTACCTGGCTTTGCTGGCTGCCCTGTCGTGGTTCCTGGTCGGTAATCCCGAGGCGAGGGAATCGATCGGCGCTTTTGGAGTCAGCCTGTTGTGGATATTCATCCTGGTTTCCTCGGTTATCGTCGTGGCGCGATGGACGCAGCAGCAAAAAGCCCCCATGATCTACCCCTTCCTCAACGCCACCGGCGATAAGGAAAACAAGGAAAAATACGACGCCCTGGCGTTGAATTTCTCCGAACTTCTCCAACTCGAAATCCAGCGCATCACGCACCTGCTCTACATCCCGGAATCGATCGCGGTGCATAATCCAGCCTTCAAAAAGGAGCAGGTCCCCCGCCCGATCATCACTCCCGCGGGTCCTGCCGCGCTTGGCAGCGCGAGGGCGGAGGATGAACTGGGTGAAATGCTGAAGGGGATCGGAGCGTTGTCGTTTGGTCCCGTCAGCCTGCCGCTGGGCGGCTTGCTTCACCTCCTCGTAATGACGCTTCAGGGAGGCGGGATCACGGGGAAGATCCAAAAGTTTGGGGAAAAATTATCAGTGGTGGCGTCCTACGCAAACCGCAAATACGAAGCCGGCAGCGACGCGCTTCCGGTTGCGGAACAAGGCGGTGAGGAAGCCGCGAAAAGGCTGGTGCGCCAGATCGCTTATATGATCAGTTCGGACTTTGCCGATTTCCCGCCCTCACGCTGGCAGAGTTTCCGGGAGGTGATCGAAGGTCTCGAACATTATCAACGCTACCTGTTGAGCGGGAAACGCAACCAATCCGCCCTTGAAGCCGCCCACAGGCATTTCGAACAAGCCGCCGTCGAGGACAATCAATACGCATGGGCGTATTACAACCTGGGCTTGTTATACGAGGAACAGGGAAACCTGGATTCGGCGTTCGAGATGTACAAGCAGGCGGTTCAGTCGGAACCGAACCTGCGTGAAGCGCAATTTCAATTGGGAAAGGCGTATTCCCAAAGGGGGCAGTTATTGAACGCCGTCAATGCCGGAAGGCGGGCGGTGAAACTCGCTCAAAAAGCAAGGAAACCCTTTCCCGTCGCCCACACGTTCCTGGGGAAATGGTTGTATTCTCTGGCTTACGAGAGCCGGGGCGACCGCGCCGAAGCGCTCAAATATTGCGATGAAGCATTGGAACACTTGAAGACCGCCAAAAAGGAATACATCCGTTTGACCCGGCAGGAACGCAGGCGGGCGGATTTTTCGGAACAACGGCTGGTCGGCTTCAGGGCGGGCGCGATCTATTCGCTCAAGGAACTCAGCCAGGCGTACAAGGTGTTGGCGAATTTGCTGGAAACCGCAGATCAGGATAAATCCTTTTGGAGGAAACTATTGGCATACGCCCGGAACATCCTGTTGGGGTTGAGCCTCCAACCGGGACGCGATGCCTACAAAAAGGCGGAAGATGCCCTGCAACAATGCCTGAAGTTGTACCCGGAAAGCAGTGAAGCCCACGCCGAACTTGGCGGGTTCTACATGGATCGAAAAGACTACTTATCGGCAAAGGAACATCTGGAGCGCGCAGGCGGCATCAGTCCCGAGGATAAATCCGTGGTCCTTGAACTGGGAGCGACATATCTGAGCCCAGCCATCGAGGATCTGATAGGTCTCTTCAGGGAATTCCGGGACAATCCGCACGGATGGAGCGTCAACTGGCCCGAACAGCGCGTCAACGCCACCCAGACCCAGTTGATGCTGGCGGCATTCCATTATCAAACCGTGATTGATCTGATCCGCTACCAAGGAGAGGCTGGAGTCGAAGACCAGGACCGCATGATCCGGGCGCTCAACGGGCTTGCGGCCGTTTACGGCTCGCAGGCTCTGATCCATTGCGTTCGCAACCTGGACTGCATGTTGCTTATCATGGATGCCAGGCGGTATCTCGGCAAAGCCCTGGTGTTGAATCCGTTCGACGCCGAGGTATACGATAACCTTGCCGGGCTATACGCCATCGAATCGGAAGTGAAAAATTTCCCGCCGAAAGCCGTTTCTTTCTATGGAGGCGCTGCCGATGTTGCATACCCGCCGGAGGAGGCTGTTCCATTCCAGAGCGAATCTTCTGCCTCGGGCGGCGAGACCCTCCAACAGGCTTATGAAATGCTCAGGGATTACGTAAGGGAATATGGCTCGACCGACCCATATTCCACCACCGGAGTTGCGCTGGCGCTTGCATGCAGCGCCCCTGAACAACGCGCCAACAAGGAACTGGTGTCGCGATTCCTGGAAGATCGCAACCTGTCCCTGCCCTCACCGGATGAGGTGGAGGCTTCGCCGGTGTCGCAGGTCTATCTTTGGACGGCCGGCTGGATGCTCGATGCCATCGGCATGCCGGAACTGGGAATTCAGTATCTGGAAAGGGCGGCAAAAATGGGACCCTTCCCCGAAGCGGACCTGGTGGATTACGACCTGGGCAATGTTTATCTGAAATTGAAGAGATGGAACGACGCCATCGAGCGTTTCCAAAAAATGTCATCGGACGATCCCTACTTCTGGCAGAGCAGGATGACGCTGGCGGACGCCTTGCGGGAGAACGAAGCCGTGGACGGCGACGCTTCCGGTTTCTTCGCTTCCCTCGCCAATCTGCTGCCTGAGACGACGGAAGGACAAAACCCCATCGTTCCCTCGTCCATGGATAATGGCGAAATGTCGAATCAAGATAGATATTCCCTGCCCGGCGAAAGATTGAGCGCGGAAAGGGTCTACGGAGACGCCATCGCGGCGGCCGGCAACGACCCTTATCGCAGGGCGACCGCCCTGGCGGCGCGGGCTGATCTGTTTTGGAGCCGGAAGAGATACGTCGAGGCAATAAGCGACTGCCAGGAATCCCTCAAACTGGCGCCTGCCTATGCTTTTCCTCACAGGATTCTGGCGTTGATCTACATTGATCTGTTCGATTATGACCGCGCCATCGAAGAGTGGGAACGCGTCGGAAAACTGGTGCAGGACATGGATGAACCTCATTACCACCTCGGCTTGGGAGATGCGTATGCCAGCAAGGCGGACAGTACGAGCAATGCCGACGACGCGGAAACCTGGCGCTGGCGGGCAGTGTGGGAATATCAACATGCCATCCAACTATTCAGGGCGAACGAGACCATGGACAAGGCGCGCACACAGACCGCGCTGGGCGATAACCTGATGATTTTGAAGCAGTTCAAGGAGGCGGAAGTCGCGTATCTATCCGCCTTGGAATCATCGAAGGGCATGCCCGACGAATACAGGCTGCATACCAAACTCGCCTTCGTTTACGTCAAACGCGGTCTCTATGGCAGCGCGTATTCCGAATACAAAAAAGCGATCGAATTGTGTGAAGAACAACTCCAAAGGGCGTTGAAAAGCGGCTATACGCGGACTGCCGGCGTGTTGACGGGCGGGCTGGCGTATGCCTGCAACATGCTGGCTTATTACCTTCACGCGGAGCGGGGCGTAAACCTGGAGGAAGGTCTGGCGTGGGTGAACCGCGCGCTGGAGGAACTCGAACGCAGCAACATGGATGAAACGGCGAAACGGGATCATCAGGGCGCATACCTGGATACGCGCGGCTGGCTGTATTACCGCCAGGGCAAATACATCGAAGCAAGACAGGATCTGGAGAGGGCGCTCTCGCTGACCATGGGAACCGTCTTTGAACACGGGCATCTGGCGTTGACGTACGAGCGCCTGGCTGAATTGAGCGAAAACGACGACGAACGGAAACGCCTGCAAACGATGAGCAGGGAACAATGGAATCTGGCGTTTGACCTGGACGAGGAAGGGATTTGGTCGGCGCACAAACACGAGCGTTCCGGCAAAACCGTCGAAGCGTGAGCGTTCAACGTGTGACAAAATCCACAAAACGGAAGATTTTTGTCAGTTGACGCGGAGGTTGCCATCCGTTAATTTATATCTGCGACTTCTCTACCGTACATTTTAGAAATCGGACGCGGACGAGCGCCGACGCTTCGCGCGCGGAAAACTAATTAAAAATCCGCGTTGTCCGCGCGCTCCGCAGTCCGCGTCCTATAAGTGGCTTTGTACGGTAGTGAATCTGCGACAAAACCTTTCACGGAGAAACAACCATGTCCATGAGGATCACCGAAGAGTGCATCGCCTGCGGCGCGTGCGTGCCGGAATGCCCCACCGAATCCATCAGCGAAGGCGACGGCATCACCTACGTCATCAACCGGGAGACCTGCGTCGAGTGCAAGGGTCATCACGATTCGCCGCAATGTATCAGCGTGTGCCCGGTCGAGTGCATCGTCCAGGCGTAATTGCGTTATAATTTCGACAACCAAATATTCGACCTTCGGGGCAGGGTGAAATTCCCGATCGGTGGTACAGCCCACGAGCAGACTCTTCGCTCCGCTCAGAGTGACAAGTCCGCATGATCCGGTGTAACTCCGGAGCCGACAGTGACAGTCTGGATGGAAGAAGGATACAGGCTCATTGCGAGTCTGATTCGACACAGCCCCGGAAACGCGCCTTGTTTTCGGGATTTTGTTTTCACAACACGATGTCGCTTCGGACTCAGCCGAGTCCTGATTCTGCGCCCCGGAGCATTGTCTCACGAGGCGCTTTTTGTTCTTCGTCATTGCGAGCGAAGCGAAGCAATCTCCAACTTGGTGACGGAGAGTGCTTCTCGAAAACTCGCAATGACGGGAAAATCTTATGTTCAAACGACTTACCCCCATCCTCCTTTCCGCTCTCGCCTTCCTCCTCGGATGGCACCTGCTCACGCGCTACAGCGGGATTCCCAACTTTATATTACCCTCCCCCCTCAGCGTGTGGATGCGCTTCCTCAGAGCGGTGAGCGACGGCAGTTTGTTGCGGCACACCCGCGTCACATTGATCGAGATCCTGCTTGGATTGTTTGCGGGGGTCCTGTTCGCCGTCGTCGTGGGATACCTCCTCGCCAAATCGCGTTCGCTCGAAAAGGCGTTATCCCCGTATCTTATTGCGAGCCAGGCGATCCCGATCATTGCCATTGCGCCCCTGCTCGCCATCTGGCTCGGACCTGGACTCCTCTCGAAGGTGGTCATCTGCGCGTTGATCGTGTTCTTCCCCGTGCTGGTGAACACGATCGTCGGCGTGCGCGCCGTGCCGGCCGCGTTATACGACCTGATGAACTCGCTCCACGCCACGCGCGCGCAGATCCTGTGGAAGGTGGAAGTGCCAGCCTCCCTGCCCGTCGTTCTCGGAGGCTTGCGCATCGGCGCGACGCTTTCGGTGATCGGCGCGATCGTGGGCGAGCTCGTGGACGCGCGGGAGGGCCTCGGTTATTTACTGCGGGTGGGCGATTTCCAATACGATAACCCGATGGTCTTCGTGGCGGTGTTCACACTGATCGCCCTGGCGCTGACGTTGTATGGTTTCGTCCTGTTATTGGAAAAGAGATTTTTGAAATGGCAGAATTAGCCAATGTCATTGCGAGGCGCAACCGAAGCAATCTCCGATTGGACGGGGAGAACTCGACCATGAGACTTGCCCGTTCATGGGAGATTGCTTCGCCAAAGATCGGCTCGCAATGACATGTGGAAAGGAGATCCTATGTTTCGCAAATTGATTTCGATCCTGCTCGGGCTGGGAGTCGTTCTTTCGGGGTGCGGCAGGCCCGGGTCCGCGAATGAAGCGGGCGAATTGACCCGCATCCGCCTGCCGATCGGGTACATCCCGAACATCCAGTTCGCGCCGTTGTACGTCGCCATCGAAAAGGGATATTTCCGCGAGGCGGGCATCGAGATCGAGTTCGATTATTCGTTCGAGACCAACGGGGTCAAACTGGTGGGCGCGGGCGAACTTCCGTTCGCGGTGGTTTCGGGCGAACAGGTTTTGATCGCGCGCAACGAGGGATTGCCGGTGGTGTACGTTGCCGCGTGGTACCAGCAGTATCCGATTTCGGTGGTCGCCAAAAGCGAACTTGGTATCCTGATCCCGCAGGACCTGAAGGGGAAGAAGATCGGCCTGCCCGGCTTGTTCGGCGCGAACTACGTGGGCTTGCGCGCGTTGTTGTTCGAGGCGGGAATGAGCGAAAGCGACGTGATCCTTGATTCGGTCGGCTTCAACCAGGTGGAACTCATGGCGGCGGGGCAACAGGACATCATCGTCGGATATGCAGCGAACGAGCCGGTTCAGTTGCGCGCCCAGGGCATCCCGGTGACCGAGTTGCGCGTGGCGGATTATGTGGAATTGGCGTCGAACGGAATCCTGGCGAGCGAAAAGGTGATCGCGGAAGACCCCGACCTGGTGCGCGCCTTCGTGGGCGCGTTCCTGAAGGGTCTCGCCGACGCGATAGCGAATCCCGATGAGGCGATTGCGTCGAGCGAACCGCACATCCCGAACTTTTCCGATCTCGATCCCGACGTGCAGAGGAACGTGCTGGAAATCCGCAGGCGTGGGAAAACATGCGGGACGTTCTGCTCGACATGGGCTTGATCTCGGAGAAGATGGAACTGAGCAAGGCGTACACGAACGAGTTCATTCCGTGAGGAAGCAGACAGGTACCCAGGTACAGACTCAATTCTCCACTCCTCGATCGCTTATCGCCAATCGTAAATCGCAAATCGAAATGTCCCACACTCCCATTCTCTCCATCCGCAGCCTGGGCGCCGTGTTTCCAAACGAAAACGGCGGTCTGCGCGCGTTGGAAAACGTGACGTTCGACGTGCGTCCCCGCGAATTCGTATGCGTGCTGGGCCCATCGGGTTCGGGAAAGACCACCCTTCTGCGCCTGGTGGCGGGTCTGCTGACTCCCACCTCGGGTCAGGTCGCCTTTGCGCGCAAACAGCAGCCGCGCATCGGCATGGTCTTCCAGCAGGCGAACCTCATGGCGTGGCGCACGGTCAGGCAGAACATCATGCTCCCGCTTGAGGTGGATGGAGTCGGCGAACAAACGGCGCTCGAAAAAACAAGGGAAATGATCGAACTGGTGGGATTGCAGGGATTCGAAGACTCGTATCCGCGCGATCTTTCCGGCGGGATGGCGCAACGCGTGGCGATCGCGCGGGCGCTCATCCACGACCCGGACCTGCTCCTGCTCGATGAGCCTTTCGGCTCGCTGGATGCCTTGACCCGCGAACGCATGTGGAACGAGTTGTCGCGCATCTGGCAGGCGAAACAAAAGACCGTCGTCATGGTGACGCATTCGATCAACGAATCGTTGTTCCTGGCAGATAGGGTTTTGGTCCTGACCCAGCGCCCCGGCCGGATCAAATTGGACGTGGAAGTTGACCTCCCGCGTCCGCGCAAGGACGATATTCGCTACACCAGTCGCTTCGGAAAACTGGCGCGCAAACTGAGACAGGCGATCGAATGATCCGCGAAAATGTCCTATGGTATAGTGTTGCCAGCAGTCCAACTTCGATGTCGTTCCGCCTCGCCTTCTTGAGACGACACGAGGTTCCATGCGGAAGAAGAAGCCATGCCCGAAACGATCCTCGTCGTCGAAGACGAACCCGCGCTCAGAGACACGCTTTCCTATAACCTCAAAAAGGACGGCTTTACCGTCGAATCGGTCGGCGACGGGCGCGCCGCGCTCGCGTCGGCGCGCAAACTCAAGCCCGATCTCATCATCCTCGACATCATGCTCCCCGAACTGGACGGCTTCGAAGTCGCGCGCATCCTCCGCAGGGAGACGACTACGCCCATCCTCATGCTCACCGCGCGCGACGACGAGATTGACCGCGTCGTCGGACTCGAAGTGGGCGCGGACGATTACCTGACCAAGCCCTTCTCGATGCGCGAACTGGTGGCGCGCGTCAAGGCGCAGTTGCGGAGGTCGCGCCTCCTGCGCGAGGAACTCTCGAAGACGAACGAAACCGCGCAACACGCCGCGCTCGCCTTCGATGATCTCGTCGTCAACCTGACGCGCCGCGAAGTGACGCTCGACGGAAAACCCATTCAACTCAAACCGAAGGAATACGAACTGCTCGAGTTCTTCGCCCGGCACAAAGGACAGATGCTCTCGCGGGAATTCATCCTCGAACGCGTCTGGGGTTGGGACTTCATCGGCGACAGCCGCACCGTGGACGTGCACGTGAGATGGCTCAGGCAGAAGATCGAAGAGGAGCCCGGCAAACCGAAAAGGATCGTGACAGTGAGAGGCGGAGGGTATCGCTTCGAGGGATAAAAAATCGGGACATCAGCCTGTCCCGATTTTCCCTAACCATCCTGGATGATTTCCCTGTCTGCCCGTAACAGACTATTCACCAGTTCCTGCACATCCATTTTGCGTTTCTCAGCCAGCGCGGTTATGAACTCGTCCACATCCGGTTCGAGATATACAGGAAAGCGGAACTCGACGTTGGCGCGATAAAACCTGCCCCGTTCCGCCCCGGAGAAGTCGTATTCGGGCTTCATTGATTCATCCGATTGTATTGGTTTTCCTCGACGCGGGTTGCTTTTCGCGCGGAGATAATTCTTACTCGCCATAGGTCCTCTTCAATCTGCTCGAAGGTGTGAACGACAACCCTCAAAATTCCGGTTTCGTCAATGCCCAGTGTAATCCAGCGGTCTTCCTTTGCGCTGTGTTCCTCATCGTAGATGGAAAGATGATCGGCATCCCGAAAAACGCCCGCCGCGCGGCGAAATGAAATACCGTGCTTTATGATGTTGGCGCGTTCCTTGTTCGGGTCCCAATCAAAGTCGTAACGCACGATGTGCCTCGTTGCAAAATGAGTATACCATAACGCGTTTTTGGCTTCGTGTAGAATGGCGTCATAAAATATGAGTCTGATTACAGTATTTTTCCTTGCCTCTTTTGCCTTTCTCACCGCGTGGTTCGCCTGGCGGTATTACAAACTGCGCCGCGCTCTGGAGGAATACGCGCCTCGGGTTCGCCGGGAAAGCTTCGACACCGCCGTCAGGGAACTCGAAAACCTCTCCAGTTCGATCCTGTCCGTTGATGCGACGCGCAACGCGCAGCGCGCCGCGCTCGAATCGGAACGCGCCCGCCTCGCCGCCGTCCTCGACCAGATGACCGACGGCGTGCTGATCGCCGACTCGCAGGGCATCGTCCAATTTGCGAACCCGGCCGCGGGCAGGCTCTTTCAATCGTCCAATCCTCTCAACCGGAGCATCCCCGAGGTCGTCCGCCACCATCAACTTGTGGAAGCCTGGCGTCGCTGCCAGCAAACCCGCGAACTGCAAAGCGAAACGGTCGAAGCGCCGACCCGCCATCAATACCTGCAACTCGTGGTCATCCCCGATCGGCACGCCAGCGGAAGCCTGCTCCTCGTCCAGGACCTCACCCGCCTCCGCCGCCTCGAGACCGTGCGCCGCGATTTCATCGGCAACCTCTCGCACGAACTCCGCACGCCGCTCGCCTCCCTCACGGCTCTGACCGAGACTCTTCTGGGCGGAGCATTGGACGACCCTCCCGCCGCGCGCCGTTTCATTGACCGAATTCAAGTCGAAGTGGATGCGCTGAATCAACTGGTGACCGAACTCCTCGAACTCTCGCGCATCGAAGCGGGCCGCCTCTTTCTGGACCTTCAGCCTGTTTCCCCTTCCGACCTGCTTGACTCCGCCCTCAAGCGGATGCGCGTGCACGCCGAACGCGCGGGACTATCCCTCCGCGTGGAGCGCGCGGACGATCTTCCGAAGGTACGGATGGATGCGCAGAGAGTGGAACAGGTGCTGGTGAACCTCATCCACAACGCGGTCAAGTTCACAAAGCCGGGGGGAGAAGTGATCCTTTTTGCGGAATCAGGAATCGGCGAGGTCCGATTCGCCGTTCGGGATACGGGCATCGGCATCCCGGAGGAGGATGTCCCGCGCATCTTCGAACGATTCTATCGCGTGGATAAATCCAGAACAGGGAGCGGGACAGGCTTGGGCTTGTCCATCGCAAAGCACATCGTCGAAGCGCACGGAGGCAGGATTTGGGCGGAAAGCGTGGAGGGACGGGGGAGCGCGTTTTTCTTTTCAATTCCGATAAGTTGACGATTGCATTTTTGTTTTCCGTCGGCAAACCTCCTGTAAAGCCCGGATCCGGGACTTCGTGCTATCCTATCGCCATGGTAAATTTCCTTCTTCTCATGGTTTTGGGTTTGCTTGTGGTCATATCCGTGGATACGAGACAGAAGCGGCTTGACTTCCTGTGCCAGCAGGAGGAAGCGCGAAAACGCCGATGAATCGCTCCTAAAAAGATCACATTCTCTCCTCCTCACGAGAGCCCGGACTCCTCCCGGGCTCTTGTGCCTTTAAGAGAGTATCCGAAAACAAAATCAGGAAGGCTGGTGTGTGTGCCTGGCTCGGCAAACCAGCCTTCCACGCCTTTTTTTGGGGGCGATTTAACAAGACGTTAACCCGTTCTTCTCCTGACCTTAAACGCGGATTGATAAGATGACCGCATGAAAACAAAGGAGAAGAAAATAATGTCGAAGAATGTTCGTTCCGTATTGTTCGCGTTCGTCGTATTGGGTCTCATGCTGACGGCATGTGGCGCGCCTGTTACGGAGTCGCCCGTTGTCGAGCCGACGATCGCTCCCACCCAACCGATCGAAGAAGTCCCGGCGGAAGACCCGATGGCAATGTACGCGCCCGGCGCCGTTGTCGGAGACATCATCTCCGCCGGTTCATCCACGGTCTTTCCGCTTTCCGAACGCATGAAGCAGCGCTTCGAGGAGGAAGGCTTCACGGGCAACATCACGATTGACTCCATCGGTTCAGGCGCGGGATTCGAACGCTTCTGCGTCGCCGGTGAAACCGACATCGCTAACGCCTCCCGCAAGATCAAAAATAGCGAGGTCGAATCCTGTGCGGGGATCGGCCGCGCCGTGGTCGAGTTCCAGGTGGGCATTGACGCCCTGACCGTCGCCGTCAGCGCGGAAAACGACTTCCTCACCGACGTCACCCTCGAAGAACTTGCGCTGATCTTCTCGACTGCCGCCAACTGGTCGGACGTCCGCCCCGAGTGGCCCAATGAGCCGATCCAACGCTTCTCGCCCGGCACCGACTCCGGCACCTTCGATTTCTTCGTCGAAGCCGTGATGGATCCTGTCCATGGTGATGGCGGTGAAGCCGCGATCCTCGAATCCGCCGGCACCCAGTTTTCGGAGGACGACAACGTCCTCGTCCGGGGTGTTCAGGGTTCGCCTTACGCCATCGGCTATTTCGGTTACGCCTATTACCAGGAAAACGCCTCGACTCTCAAAGCCTTGTCTGTGAATGGCATTGCTCCCACCGCGGAGAGCGCCGAATCCGGCGAATACCCCATCTCGCGCCCGCTCTTCATCTACTCCAGCGCCGAGATCATGCAGGAGAAGCCGCAGGTCAGCGCGTTCATCCACTTCTACATTACCAACGTGACGGATGAGATCCTGGATGTCGGTTACTTCCCCGTCAGCGAAGGCAGGGCGCAGGAAAATCTCGATGCGTGGAATGCCGCTCTGGGCATGCAGGATTGAAACAACCGGTGACTTTCAGGCAATCCATTCCTTCCTTCTCCAATTGGAGAAGGAAGGTGGTTTGCTGTAAATGGGTTTGGGATCAGGGAGCTTGCTTCCGTCCCACGCCGGCAAATGTCGCCAGCAAGCTGGCTGAATCCATAAAATGGTTGAGTTGACATGAAACAACCGGAAAAGAAAACGTCCGGGCTCGGTCTACGCCGCAAACCGCGCTGGGGGGAACGGATCGTACAGGGTCTGTTATTCCTCAGCGGGTTCTTCTCGATCTTCATCACCCTCGGCATCGTCTACGAACTGGGAAAGGAAGCCCTGTTGTTCTTCCAAATGCCGGGCGTGGACCTGCTCGCCACGTTGACCTCGACGGAGTGGAAACCGCACGTCAACAAGTTCGGCATCCTGCCCCTGCTCAACGCGACGTTGATGACCGCGTTGATTGCGATGTCCATTGCCATCCCTCTGGGAATGGGCGTGGCGATCTATCTCAGCGAGTATGCAAGCCCGCGCGTTCGCAACACGTTGAAACCCATCCTTGAAACGCTGGCTGGCATCCCCACCATTGTGTACGGTTATTTCGCCCTGACCTTTATGACTCCGCTCCTGCGGGAAATTTTCGGCAAAGACGTAGTGCAGATCTATAACACCGCGTCAGCCGGGCTGGTGATGGGCATCCTCATCCTGCCGCTCATCACCTCCATGACCGAGGACGCACTGAGCGCCGTCCCCCGCTCCCTGCGTGAAGCGGCTTACGGGGTCGGCGCGACCCGGCTCGAGGTCGCAGTACAGATCGTGGTTCCCGCGGCGTTGTCGGGCATTGCCGCCGCCGTCATCGTCGGCGTCTCCCGCGCCATCGGCGAGACCATGATCGTGGCGGTCGCGGCCGGCGCAGGACCCAACTTCACGTTCAATCCCTTCGTCGGCGCGGAGACCATCACCGGGCACATCGTGAGGATTTCCGGCGGCGACCTGAGTTACGACTCGATTGATTACAACAGCATCTTCGCGCTTGGATTGTTCCTGTTCTTCATCACATTGGCGCTCAACTTCATCAGCCAGTCCATTGTGCGCCGTTTCCGCGAGGTGTACGAATGAGGGAAAAAGCCGTCGTTCAGGGGTTCGTCAGTAACCTTGACGGGCGTAATCGTAAAGGCGCGATCTGGCACGTACTCTTTCAAGCCTCCACCATCGTCGGCATCATTGCATTGATCGCGCTGACGCTCGACATCATTGACGGCGCGTTCGGATACGTCGCCTACGAAGCCCGCGTGGACCCCGATACGCTCACTGTAGATGGGACGCCCGTCGAAGACCAAAACAGGGAGCAATTGATTGCGCTTCTCCAGTCCGCGCTTTCGAGCGGCGCGTACAACAAACTCGAAAATGAAAAACCCTTTACGGAACGTTCGCGCGAGGAAGTGTATCAACTGGTCGTCGAACGCATCATCCGCCCCAAAGTGGTGCAGGTGTGGAAACTATGGCAATCGCTGACGCAGGCGGATGAAATCCGCGCCACCGTCGCAAGGGATCATCCCAAAGCGGAACTGGATTTCGTCTCGTGGCTGACGACTGACTTTGTGACAAGACCTCAAACCAGCGAGCCGCTTACTGCGGGAGTCCGCACTGCCATCCTCGGTTCGCTCTGGACGATCCTGTTCACCATCCTGCTTGCCTTTCCGGTCGGCGTGGGCGCCGCCATCTATCTCGAGGAATACGCTGCGGACAACTGGTTCAACCGCCTCATCCGCACCAACATCAACAACCTCGCCGGCGTCCCCTCCATCGTGTATGGGATTCTGGGACTCGCCATCTTCGTGCGGACTCTGGAGCCGCTGACGAGCGGGGAAATTTTCGGATTGGTGGACCCGACCACGGCGAATGGGAGAACCGTCCTCGCGGCGGGACTCACCCTGGGCTTGCTCGTGCTTCCGATCGTCATTATCAACGCCCAGGAGGCGATCCGCGCGGTGCCGCGATCGCTGCGCAATGCGAGTTACGGGGTCGGCGCGACGAAATGGCAGACGATCTGGTCGCACGTGCTGCCCGGCGCCCTGCCCGGCATTTTGACCGGGACGATCCTTGCCATCTCGCGCGCCATCGGCGAGACCGCGCCGCTGGTGGTCGTCGGCGCGTCCACCGCCATCAGTTTCGATCCGTCTTCCCCCTTCTCGAAATTCACCACGCTCCCCATCCAGATCTACCAGTGGACTTCGCGCCCGCAGGACAAATTCCGAAGCCTTGCCGCGGCGGCGATCCTTGTGCTTCTCGCATTATTGTTGAGTTTGAACGCCTCCGCAGTCCTGCTTCGCAACCGCTTCAGCAGGAGATTCTAGAAATGACCATGAATAACGACACGGATCATAAATACGTCATCGAAGCCCGCGACCTCGATATTTATTACGGCAGTTTCAAAGCCGTGACCGGCGTCAACATGAAGATCGAAAGGAACGCCATCACCGCGATCATCGGTCCGTCCGGGTGCGGCAAATCCACTTTGCTGCGCGCCTTCAACCGCATGAACGAACTGTACGCCGGCACATCCATCGCAGGACAGGTCGTTTTCAACGGCGTGGACATATACGCGCGGGAGGTGGACCCGGTCGAAGTCCGCTACCATATCGGGATGGTGTTCCAAAAGCCCAACCCATTTCCAAAGAGCATTTACGAAAACATCGCCTGGACCGCCCGCATCCACGGTTACAAAGGGAAGATGGACGACCTCGTGGAGAGTTCATTGCGTCAAGCCGCGCTCTGGGACGAGGTAAAGGACAAACTGCATCAATCCGGTCTCTCGCTCTCCGGTGGACAGCAGCAGCGGTTGTGCATCGCGCGCGCCATCTCCATCAGACCGGAGGTCATCCTGATGGACGAACCCGCCTCCGCCCTGGACCCGATCGCGACTCTCAAGATCGAGGAGTTGATGCAGGAACTGAAGAAGAACTACACCATCGTCATCGTGACCCACAACATGCAGCAAGCCGCGCGCGCCTCGGACCATACCGCCATGATGATGCTCTCCGGCGACGGCGAACGTTCCGGCACGGTCATCGAATTCGACCAGACCAGGCGCATCTTCACCAACCCGAAGGACAAACGCACCGAGGCTTACGTGACGGGAAGGTTTGGGTGAGATTCGGTTGGTATCGAAAATGGATTCTGTTACAATAAACGAAGACACAGCGAAAGAGGCGCTTATGCTTAGAAAAACTTTCGAATCCGAAATTCAACAGGTCAAGGACGAGGTTCTCGTGCTGGGAAGCATGGTGGAACAGGCGATCCTCAACACGGTTGAGGCGTTGAAAAAACGGGACCTCAAGGCGTCCGAGGAAATTCTCAAGGCGGACAGGCTGATCAATGAGAAGCGCTTCGAGATCGAGAATAAACTGATGGTGCTGATCGCCACCCAACAGCCGATGGCGCGCGACCTCCGCCTGCTGGCTTCCTGCATGGAGATCATCTCCGAACTGGAGCGCATGGGCGATTATGCCAAGGGCATCGCCAACATCAACATCCGCATGGGCGGCGATCCGCTGCTCAAGCCGTTGATAGATATACCCCGCATGGCGCAGAAGGGCGTGGACATGCTCCACCGCGCCCTGACCGCCTTCGTCAACGAGGACGCGGAGGCCGCGCGAAAAATCCCGGTCGAGGACGACGAGGTGGACGCGCTCTACAACCAGATCTACCGCGAGTTGATGACCTTCATCATCCAGGACCCCAAGACCATCGAACGCGCCAACTGGCTGCTGTGGGTGGCGCACAATCTCGAGCGCGTCGCCGACCGCGTAACCAACATCTGCGAACGCACCATCTTCATCGTCACCGGCGAAATGGCGGAGATCAAGTCCACCGACGACGAGTTCTGGAAGCAACAGCATCACGAGTGATCGAAACGATCGTAAAGCGCGGACATCTCCCGATGCCGCGCTTTTTTGATTCACATCAAGACCTGTCTACTTGTGTACTTGTCTACTTGTGTACTTGTCTACTTGTGTACCTGTGTACCTGTGTACCTGCACCTCCCCTTACCCCATCCTCCCCGTAATGTACGCTTCGGTCAATTCCTGTTCGGGTCTGGTGAACACCGCGTTGGTCTCGGAAAACTCGATCAATTCCCCCAGCCAGAACAGACCCGTGTAATCGGAGACGCGCGCCGCCTGCTGCATGTTATGCGTCACGATCACGATCGTGTATTCCTGCTTCAATTCGGCGATCAGTTCCTCGATGCTGAGCGTGGCGATCGGGTCGAGCGCGGACGTGGACTCGTCCATCAGGATCACATCGGGCTGGACGGCGAGGACGCGCGCGATGCACAGCCTCTGCTGCTGTCCTAATGAAAGACTCAACGCGTCCGTTTTCAGGTCGTCCTTCACTTCGTCCCACAAGACCGCAGCGCGGAGCGACCTCTCGACGACCTCGTCCATGTTCACGTCCATGCCCATCACGCGCGGACCGAACGCCACGTTATCGTAAATGGACTGCGGGAACGGGTTCGGCTTCTGAAAGACCATCCCCACCCTCTGGCGGAGATTGACCACGTCCATTTTTTCGTTGTAGATGTCGTCTCCGTTGAGCAGAATTTTCCCCTCCACGCGCGTGCCTGGGATCGTGTCGTTCATGCGGTTCAGGCATCGCAGGAAGGTGGACTTGCCGCACCCCGACGGCCCGATGAGCGCGGTCACTTTGCGCGGCTCGATCTCCAGGTTGACGTTGGAAAGCGCCTTCGACGGTCCGTAATAAAAGTCAAGGTGTCGAACGGAAAAAACAGACTGGGCATCGGACATACTGCGATTTTATCATGTGACTGACGCGCCAAATACTTTCGGCTATAATTCCCTCCCGATGAACCGTTTTGCCCTGCTCGTGGTCGTGATATTCGCGGCGTTGTCGTCCGCATCATGCAGCCCGGCGTCTCCTGTGCAAGCCGCATCCGACACTTCCGCCGCATACGTCGAAAACAAAGGCTCGGATACCCTCGTCAATCTCGCGCTGGCATGGGCGGAAAAATATCAGGGCGAGCGCCCAAACGTCCGCATTTCGGTAACAGGCGGAGGGTCCGGGACGGGAATCGCTTCCCTCATCAACGGCACGGTGGACATCGCCAACGCATCCCGCCAGATCAAACAGGAGGAAATCGAAGAGGCAAGATCCAGGGGGATCGAGCCGGTCGAATTCATTGTTGCGCGCGATGCCATCGCGGTCATCGTGAATCCGAACAACCCCGTAAGCGAACTGACCTTGCAGCAGATATCCGATATTTACAGCGGCAGGATCAATAATTGGAAGGAGGTCGGCGGCGATGACAGACCGATTGTGCGGCTCTCACGCGAGACCAATTCCGGTACGCACGTGTACTTCCTCGAAACCGTCCTGCGACTGGGGAACAGCGAGGACAAAACCCTTTTCTCGACGGACACGTTGTTGCTTCCCTCCTCCGAGGGCATCATCATCGAAGTGCGCCAAAACCCGAACGCCATCGGCTACGATGGGCTTGGCTACGTGCCGCACGACCTGAAGATGATCGCCATCGCGTCGGAGGAAGGCGGCGCATACGTCCTGCCGTCCATCGCGACCGTGAACGACAGGAGTTATCCCATTGCGCGCGACCTCTACATGTACACGAACGGCGAACCGACCGGCATCGTCAAGGAATACCTCGATTGGATCCTCTCCGACGAAGCGCAGCAGATCGTCGCCGAACTTGGGTTTGTGCCTGTTTCCCTCGCTCCCATCCCCTCCCCCTAAGGGGGAGGGATAAAGGGTGAGGGTGTGGAGAATTATGGAAAAGTCCCTCAACTGGCGTGAATTCCTCATCACCCGACTCATCAAAGCCTCAGGCTACTCAGCCATCATTTTCGTCGCGCTCATCTTCATCTTCCTCCTGCGCGAAGGTTTGCCCACGTTGGGGGAAGTGCAGCTCAGATCGCTCCTCAGCGTTCGCTGGTATCCCATCGAGAACTATTTCGGCATCCTTCCGCTCGTCACCGGCTCGCTCATCGTCACCCTCGGCGCGGCGCTCATTGCCGTTCCGTTTGGGATCGGGACGGCGGTTTACATTTCGGAGATCGCCCCGCGCTGGATGCGCGAGATACTCAAACCTCTCGTGGAACTGCTCGGAGGACTCCCCTCCGTCGTTTTGGGATTCCTCGGCATCCTCGTCCTCTCCCCGTTCCTGCGCGTCTTCCTGGACCTGCCAACTGGTCTGACCGCACTGGCTGGATCCATCCTCCTGGGCGGGATCGCCGTGCCGACCGTCGTCTCGGTCGCGGAGGACGCGCTCGACGCCGTGCCGCGCTCCTATCGCGAAGGCGCCTGGGCGTTGGGCGCGACGCGCTGGCAGACGATCTGGCGCGTGACCCTGCCCGCCGCGAAATCCGGCGTCCTCACTGCGGTCATGCTCGGCGTCGGACGCGCCATCGGCGAAACGATGGCGGTCATGATGGTCACCGGCAACGCGCCCGTCCTTGCGCTAAAACTCGGAAGTCTGTTCTCCCCCGTCCGCACGATGACCGCCACCATCGCGGCGGAAATGGGGGAGGTCGCCAACGGAAGCACGCATTATCACGTGCTGTTCTTCATTGGCATGGTGCTGTTCCTCATCTCATTGGGCGTGAACATCGCCGCCTCGTCGGTCGTCTTCCGCGCCAGGAAACGCGCCGAGAGGATTTTGTCGTAGCCATGAACCGCCTCTTCTCCCTCAACCGCCACCTCGTCCAACGCCTCGGATTTACCGGCATCACCCTGGTGGCATTTGCAACCGTACTCCCGATCGTTGCGGTTGTGATCTACATTCTGATCCAGGGCGCGCCCGCCATTTCGTGGGAATTCCTGGCCGGCTTCCCGCGCGATGGGATGCGCGCCGGCGGGATTCTCCCCGCCATTATCGGCACTTTATATCTCACGATCGGCACAGCCATCTTCTCGGTCCCGTTGGGGATCGCCGCCGCGATCTATCTCTCCGAATACGCGGCGGATACGCCCCTCACGCGCACCATCCGCATTGCGATCATCAACCTGGCGGGCATCCCTTCAGTGGTGTACGGTTTGTTCGGGCTTGGTCTGTTCGTTCTCTTCCTGAACTTCGGAACTTCCATCCTTGCCGCCTCTCTGACGCTTTCGATCATGACGTTGCCCGTCATCATCAGCACAGCGGAGGAATCGCTTCGTTCCGTGCCGCAGGCATTCCGCACGGTGAGCATTTCACTCGGCGCGACGCGCTGGCAAACCATCCGCCGAATTGTTTTGAAGGAGGCATTGCCCGGCATCCTCACCGGTGTCATCCTTGGACTCGAACGTGCCGCAGGCGAGACTGCGCCCATCCTGTTCACGGGCGCGGCGTTCTTCCTGCCCCGGCTTCCTCATTCCCCATTCGATGCGACCATGGCATTGCCCTATCACCTTTTTGTGATTTCGACGCAGGTCCCGGAAATGCCGGTTCAGATCCAATACGGCACGGCGCTCGTCCTGCTTGCGTTCGTCCTCACCATGAACCTGATCGCGACCGTCATTCGCTCGAGGGCAAGAGCGAAGAGGCAATGGTAGGCTTGCCGCGTAACGTGCGTTCTCTAACGCCGGGTTTGCGTGCTGCGCGAAGAGCGCAAACCATGCAAAGAATTATCGGAAAATCGAAAATCGTAAATGGACAAGATCATCATCGAACGCCTCTCCCTCCAATATTCCGACGGCACCGAATCGTTGCGCGACGTCAGTTTGAACGTACGTGAAAAGGCAGTGACCGTCCTCTTCGGTCCCGCGGGAGGCGGAAAGTCCACGTTGCTGCGCTGCTTGAATCGACTCAATGATCTGACCGAGGTCAAATCCTCAGCGGGGCGGATCCTGATTGACGGTGAAAACATCCTCGACCCAAAGACGGACGTCATCGCCCTGCGCCGCAAGGTCGGCATGGTGTTCGCGCGTCCGGTCGTCCTGCCTTTGAGCATCCGCGAAAACCTGACCTATGGATTGGAACTCGCAGGCGAAAAGCGACGCGCCAAACTGGACGAGGCGGTGGAACGGAGTCTGAAACTCGCGGCAATTTGGGAGGAGGTCAAAGACCGGCTCGACGATCCCGCTGTTGCCCTCTCCGGCGGACAGCAGCAACGCATCTGCCTCGCCCGCGTCCTGGCTCTCCAACCCGAAATTATTCTTCTCGACGAACCGACCTCCGGTCTCGACCCGATCTCGACCGGCAAAGTGGAAGCCGCATTGCAGGAACTCAAAAAAGAATATACGATCATCCTTGTGCCTCATTCCGTGCAACAGGCGGGACGCGCCGCAGATTACGCGGCGTTCTTTTTGCAGGGCGAACTCATCGAATATGGCGAAGGGAAAGCGATGTTCACCACGCCAAAGGAAAAACGGACGGAAGATTACGTTACGGGGAGGTTTGGGTAGGAGAGGTGGACAAGTAAACACGTACACAAGTAGACAGGTGCTTCGCTGTCTACTTGTATCCTTTTCATCCCTGGGAGCATCCAAATGAACAATCCTTACGCCATTTTATTCGAAACGGTTCGGATCGGTCCCGTCGTCGCTCCGAACCGTTTTTATCAAGTCCCGCATTGCAACGGATTCGGTCATCGTATGCCTCACGGCATGGCGGCGATGCGCGGGGTGAAAGCCGAGGGAGACTGGGGAGTCGTTTGCACCGAGGAGACGGAGATCCATCATTCGAGCGATCTTTCTCCGTATTTCGAGGGGCGCATCTGGGACGATGACGACATTCCCGCGCTGCGATTGATGACGGAGGCAGTGCATCGTCACGGCGCGCTGGCGGGGATCGAACTTTCGTACAACGGGATAGATGCGGTGAATTTATATTCGCGCGTCCCTTCGCTGGCGCCGCGCTCGATGGGCGTGGTGGGCGGTTCGGGTTATGACCCTGCCCAGACCCGCCGCATGGATAAGGAAGACATTCGTAATGTAAGACGCTGGCATCGTGAGGCAGCATTGCGGGCAAAGCGCGCAGGCTTCGACATTATTTATTGCTACGCGGGTCACGGGATGACGGCGGCAATTCAATTCATTCTGAAACGTTACAACGACCGCACGGACGAATACGGCGGGAGTTTGGAGAATCGAGTGAGGTTCTTCCGAGAATTGATCGAGGATACAAGGGAGGCGGTGGGCGATGCGTGCGCGGTGGCTGTGAGATTTGCCGTGGACGAATTGCTCGGCGAGGAGGGCTTCACGCATCAGGGCGAAGGCTATGATGTGGTTGCGATGCTCGCCGAATTGCCCGACCTGTGGGATGTGAACGTCAGCGGCTGGAACAATGATTCGGCGACCTCGCGTTTTGAAAAAGAAGGTTATCAGGAGAAATATATTTCGTTCGTCAAGCAATTGACCACGAAACCGGTTGTCGGTGTGGGACGATACACCTCGCCCGATTCGATGGTCTCGGCGATAAAGCGCGGCGTGATGGATTTCATCGGCGCGGCGCGTCCCTCGATTGCCGATCCGTTTTTGCCGACCAAGATCAAGGAAGGAAGAATCGAAGATATTCGGGAATGTATCGGTTGCAACATCTGTGGGAATGTATCGGTTGCAACATCTGTGTGACCGGAGATACGCGCTTCGTGCCGATCCGCTGTACGCAAAATCCCACCATGGGAGAGGAATGGCGGCGCGGCTGGCACCCTGAGATCATTTCACCGAAGAAAAGCGATAAAGAGGTGATGATCATCGGCGCGGGACCGGCAGGGCTGGAATGCGCGCGGGCGCTGGGTCAGCGCGGGTATCAGGTCACTTTGCTGGAGGCGGGAAAAGAATTGGGCGGACGCGTGCTCCGTGAATCCGCTCTGCCTGGCTTGAACGAGTGGAGACGCGTGGCGGATTGGCGGCTGACTCAGATTGGAAAGATGAAGAATGTCGCGGCTTATCCCTCCAGCCCAATGACGGCGGAGGATATTCTCGAATCGGGCGCGCAGAACCTCATCATTGCCACCGGCGCGACGTGGCGGCGCGATGGCGTGGGAAGAACGTTGTGGAAGCCGATTGTTGGTTTCGATTCAGAAAATGTTCTAAGCCCCGACGACTTTTTGGAATCAGGCGGCTTGCCGCCGAATCTCCAGAAGCAAGCTTCTGGATTCCAAATTGTGATCTACGACGACGATCATTACTACATGGGCGGCGTGCTGGCGGAGTTGCTCGCGATGAACGGGTGCAAGGTTTCACTCGTCACGCCCGCGCCGATGGTCTCGTACTGGTCGCAGTTCACGCTGGAACAGGAAAGAATTCAGGCGGAATTGATGAAACTCGGCGTGAAGTTATACGTGCAGAATACATTGAGCGAAATAGGAAATGATTTTGTGAAGTTGTCGAATGTGATTTCGGGGGATGAAATCGAGTTGCCGCGCGATGGGGTGGCGCTGGTGAGCGATAGGACGCCGAATGATGAATTGTATGCTTCCCTCACCCCTGCCCTCTCCCAAAGGGAGAGGGGGATTCGCTCGCTAAGAATCATCGGCGATGCCGAGGCGCCGAATATCATCGCGCAGGCGGTGTTTGCCGGTCACCTCGCGGCGCGGGAGTTTGATGAGGAACAAGTGGAGGAAACGCCGTTCAAGATAGAGAGGGTATCATTGCCTTGATTGCGAGTGATAAATACCCACCCATTCCTTGACAAGAGCAGGCAACCTCTCAATCACTTCACGTCCAAACAACACTTCATCAATATAACCCATATGCAACATATCAATAATTCGACATAGATACGATTTTCCAAGTTTCCACCATGTATCGTAGGCGTCAACAATCAAATAGTGTTCGATATCCACCCCTTCATGCTCGCGTAGCTCCTCAATCTCCAAGCCATCCAATAATGACTCGTAAATGCCATCAGCCACGCGGCTTCCAAAGGTTGTCGTGTAATAATATTCTTTAATCTCCCAAATCGCGATGGGATTCACACTGCTAGGAAAAGCGCCGTCAACGCGACGAGCCAATGTCCTGACCGGCAATCTATCTTTCGTGACAATGGTCAATTGATGGGGATCATAATCGCAGGCCAATCCATCTGCATTGGCTTCGATGAGCATGTTTACGAGCCCGGTCAAGTAAGCCGGCTGCTTCATTTTCCCTTTTTGTTTGTTCGTTGGGATCGGGCAGGATGGTTGCAAATCCTTGTAAAGTTTTCTGAAAGTTTTTCTGGCTTCCGCCACACTCATCAAACGCGGTTCGATGAATGTATTTATCACATCTGCACGATAAGCAAAGTAATCTTGAAGTAATTGCCAAAAGTATCCTTTTGAGGTTCGTTGAACTTTTAAGCGCTCGAAGTCCAAATCGAATTTTCCAATTTTGGAACGAATCTCACTGATTGCAGGGATCTTTATCTGTCGTGTGGATTTTTCTGTATAACCCACTTCTTGACTGATGAGGCGCACACCTGCCCAAAAATTTTTGGGAAGATTCAAAAACGTGTCATTCGGCTTCATTTATTACAGCCTCCAACTGTCGCACAAAATCTTCAAAAGTTACCCCCATAATCTGACAGATTCGTCTCAATTCCAAAACTTCCAGTTGACGCTCTCCTGACTCATATTTGCTGATAAAAGACTGCGGCACGCCAAGCCGTTCCGCCAAGTCAACTTGTCGAATTCCGCGCTTCTGCCGCATATCTTTGAGCAACATCAGCATTTTCTCGCGGTGACGATTCTCGTTTGGGATTTTCATGAAATTACCTAGTTGACAAATATCCTAAAATAGGATATTATTTGGGTAGAAAGAATGGTATAGTAGAGATCATGAAGTCAATTAAAGACACTGCGCAACTTTATTTGTTTGAGGCACAGCCGAACAAGAAGCGTGAAGTTCAACCATTTAATACCTCGCTCCTGAAGTGGATTGGTAGTAAACAGCGGATGGCTCATGAAATTATTTCCTACTTTCCCGTTGAGTTTGGCACGTATTTCGAGCCTTTCCTTGGAAGTGGTGGTGTTCTTGGTACTTTGATTCCAAAGACTGCGATTGCCTCGGATGTCTTCGCGCCCCTCATGGAAATTTGGCAGATGCTGAAAAAATCATCTGACACAATCAAGGAATGGTATCGGGAACGCTGGGAAAGAATGATGCGAGGCGATAAGGTCGCTATTTATGAGGAAATCAAGGCATCTTACAACTCCAATCCGAATGGGGCAGACCTGCTGTTTTTGACGCGATCATGCTATGGTGGTGTAGTACGATTTCGCAAGGCAGATGGTTATATGTCCACGCCTTGCGGTATTCATAATCCCATTTCGCCCAACAGTTTTTCGCGTCGGGTGGATATGTGGCACAGGCGCATTTCTGGAGCTACCTTCTTGCACTTGGATTACGAGGAAGCAATGAGTCTGGCAAAACCAGGCGACTTGATTTATTGTGACCCGCCTTATAGCTACAGTCAGGCAATTTTATACGGGGCACAATCATTCAGTTTAGAACACTTGCTAAGTGTAATCGAAAAATGTAAAGAGCGAGGAATATTCGTGGCTTTGAGCATTGACGGCACAAAGCGGTCTGGAAACTTGATCTGTGATCTGCCGTTGCCTGATGGGCTTTTTGAACGAGAAATGCTTATTGATATTGGACACTCGATGTTGAAAAGATTTCAAATGAACGGAAAAACCCTTGAAGGGGAAAAAGTAACTGATAGGTTATTGCTCACATACTGAAACATATCACCACACCCTCTCCAAATTCGGGTTACTGAGCGGTTTGCGTCCCACCTTCGCCATGTCAATCCATTTGCCGTGCGCTTTCACGCGCACCACGTCGGCGGTGAAATCGGTCACCGTGTTGCCGTTGTTGTTGAACAGCCACGAGCCGACCGCGTAGATGTCCGCGGGGACTCCCAACTTTTCGAATCTGCGGATCTTTTCCGGGGTGAACCCGCCGGAGACGACGATCTTCACGTTGCGACAATACGCACGCGCCGCCTCCTTCCAGACCTCGGGCAGGCTCCAGTTTTCTGACGCGGAATCCATCGCCTGACGGGCGTTGAACACCAGCCGCGGGTTGACGCCCAGATCGAGCGCCGGATCGCCCAACGGCGCAACCGAGACGTCGCGCACGCTTCCGCTCGTATCCAGCCTGACGCCATACAAAACGTACTTCGCGGCTTCGGCTTCATCGCCCCGATCCTTCAACTCCATATACTGCATGAACATCGTTTCCAGCACGCGCAGGGAATCGGTCACCGAGTCGTTGTTGAAATCCACGAGCGCGATGCGCGGGATGTGGGCAGGCAGGATGCGCGCGAACTGCATCATCGCCTCGGCGGTATCACCGAGGAAGGAGGCAATGGCGGCATGGGCAACCGTCCCGCCGCCCGCGCCGCCCCACCAATCCCCCTGCGCGTCGGTCGAGACGAAGGGACCCAATTCGTTGCCGTAATCCAGGTTAAATCGTTTTACGGCGATGTTATAAGCGTACCCGTCCGCCGCCTGGACCTCGTGCAGATCGAAACGCGCCGGAAAGAACAGGATCGGCTTTCCATGCGCGGCGAGCATGGTCTCGTAAACGTTCGTCGCCACGCGACTGGAGCGGGTGAGGATGCCCAGCGTGGGCGTTTCGAGCAGGGCAAAATCGCGGTAACGTCCGCGCACCTTGATGACCGGTTCGACGCGCAGGGGATTCCCATCCGATTCGACCGTGGTTCCATCCTGCACTGCCCATACCTCCAGTTGATCGGACGTGTCCACGAACGCATCGTCATCCCAATAGCCGGTGCAATGCCTGAGCATGGCGAGCGCCTTGTCCACGCCGACGACGATGGTCTTGCCGGCGCGGCGCGTGAACCATTGCATCTCCACTTCGATGTCGCCGACGGCGATGTCTTCGGGCGATACGCTCCCTGGCAGGTTGTGATATTTCCCCGAATAGGCATAGCCTTCGGCGGCAAGCGCGGTCAACATGCGGCCGATGTTCTCGAAGTATTTATCCGAGTACCAGCCGCGGCGCATGCGTTCGATGTCGAGTTTGAAGGTTTCGTTGGTGAGGCGGTTATTGTCGAAGATGCTCATGGTCTCGATTTGCGATTAAGAAAGTGGACAAGTGGACGCGTACACAAGTAGACAGGTAGATACGTACACAGGGAAACAAGGGACGTGTGTACCTGTTTACGTGTGTACCTCTTTACGTGTGTACCTGTTTACCTATGTATGTGTGTGCCTGCCCGCCTTTCAGAACTCTTCCGTTGATTTCACGATCTTCATTCCAGCCTCCGCAAACCTTTCGAACGCCGCGTTCGCCGCGTCGGTGTGATCCACGACGCCGGGAACGACGACGGGGGAGGCGCAATCCTCCAGCAGATGGACCTTCTTCGCCAGTTCGGGGTCCGTGGCGTTGATGTCGTCGAGCAGATCGGAGACGGTCCACGCGACACAATGGGATTTTGCCTGCCCGGCGACGATGAGACGGTCAAATTGCTGAAGTTGTTCGATGAACTTCGCGCTGCGCGCGCCGAGCGTCTCGCCCATGGGACCGGTCAGCACTTCGGGTCCGATGGCGGAATAATTTTCGGTGAAGGGTTTGTCGCCCTTGATCTCGATGTCGTATTGCGCGGCGCGGGCAATGGAATGGAAGAACAAGGCTTCTTCAATGGAGGCGACCAGCGCGTGACCGATGCCTCCGAGCATGGCGTGATAGGGCCAGATGGTGAGGGCGTATTTGCCCTTCTTCTCCAGTTCCTCGGCGTAATGGATCATCATCTGCTGTCCGTATTCGGGGGCGATGCCGAATTGCGAGGCGAGGGCGGGGTTGAATTCCCAGTTGCCGGATTTCAGGTCGGCGACATGAATGTCGCGGTACGGGGCGGGGTGGTTTCCGTCTTTGTCCACGAAGAAGACCGCGTGGAAGACCTGCATGGTCTTGTGCGTGTCCATGGTGGCGGTGATGTGGGTGATGCCGCCCAGGTTGCGGTAGATGAATTCGCACAGGCGCGTGTTGTCTTCCACCGCGCCGCGTCCGCTGCGCCCGCCGACGAACAGTTCGAATTCCGGGATGCAGAAGGTGTTCTGCGCGTCCACCAGCATCAGCCAGGTTTTGGTTTGGTCCGCAGAGGCAGGCTGAAGGGCGTATCGAAGCGCCCATTCCCGCGCCTGCTTTACGCGTTCCTCGTAGGGAATCCGCCAGACCGCGCCGACCTTCCCGGCGTCGAAAAACTCAGGGATGGGTAATTTGTCCATGCGTGTCTCCGTTCCAATTCTATACCCGTACAATTGCATGTCAAGTGCAATATCCGAGAGTTGACTTTTTTGCCTGATACCTTTAGACTCGCATCATCACGACCGTCAAGGAGAAATCATGGCGTCTCAATACCAATTGATCATGCGGACCGGTCCGACCCCCGGGGCGATATTTACACTGGAGGGGGACCAATTGAACGTCGGGCGCGACTCATCGAACGACATTACGATCAACGACGCGGAAGTCTCACGCCGGCACGCCCGCCTGACCTTCCAGGGCGGGAAGTACGTGTTGGAGGATCTCGGCTCGACCAACGGGACGTTTGTGAACGGCCAACGATTAGCCGGACCGCGCGTCCTGAAAGCGGGCGAGGTCGTTTCGTTCGGCGAACAGATCGTGCTGGTCTTCGAGGTGACGACGACCGATCCCGGCGCGACCATGGTTTCGCCGCGCGCCGCAGCCGTACCGTCCATTTCACGCCCACTAACCCCGCCGCCCCCGCCTGCGGATTACGTCGGGAACGTGCCAGCCAGCCCCGCGCCTGCGGCGGCGCCCGCGCCCGCCAAAGGGATGAACATCCTGCCGATCATTATCGGCGCGGCTGTGTTGTTCTTTTTGTGCGTGTGCGTTGGAATCCTTTGGTACATTGACGCCAACTACCTGTGGTGCACGTTCTTCCCCTTCCTGGGCGGATGCTGACCGAGAGAGATCGTCCCCGCAAGGCTTATTGCCCTGCGGGGATTTTTGTTTAACGGTTGTCAAACGCTTCCCTCTTGACTAGAATAGGAACGAGTTTGGAGATCATTCGATGGAACAGAAGACGACCGCATCGCCGCGCTGGAGCGCCACCACAAAACTGCTTGTCGGGCTGGTCATGCTCGGCATTGCGACCTTTCTCCTTTACCGCTTTTCGAACCTGATCCCGCCGTTATTGATCATCTTCATCATCACGTATCTGCTCCATCCGATCACGGCCGCCTTCTCGCGCGCGCTGCGCATCCCATGGAAACTTTCGGTCAACATCATTTACCTGTTGATCGTCATCGTCCTGATCGGTCTGCTCACCTGGGGCGGCGTGGGGCTGGTGGGGCAGGCGCAAAGCCTCGCCAGTTCCATCCAGGGCATCGTCCGCGACCTGCCAAGATACCTCACGCAACTCTCCATGCAGGTCTTTACGATCGGTCCGTATACGCTGGACATGCGGACCTTCGATCTCTCCAGCCTCAGCGATCAATTGCTTTCGTTCATCCAGCCCCTGCTCAGCCGCACTGGGAACGTCGTCGGCGCGGTGGCGGGCGGCGCAGCGACCACCCTCGGCTGGACGCTCTTCATCCTGACCGTTTCCTACTTCGTGATGGCGGAGAGCAGCGGCTTGCGCGAAGACCTCCTGAAGATCGAGATTCCCGGCTACACGGAGGACCTGCGGAGGCTGGGCAGCGAACTCAGCCGCATCTGGAACGCCTTCCTGCGCGGGCAGATCATCGTCTTCATGCTCGCGCTGGCTATTTATTCGATCGTCCTGCCCGCGCTGGGGGTGCGTTACGCCATCGGCATCGCGTTCCTGGCGGGGCTGGCGAAATTCCTGCCGTATATCGGTCCAGCCATCACGTGGATCATCATGGCGCTGGTCACCTTCTTCCAACCGGACAAGCCCTTCGGCCTCCAGCCGCTGAGTTACATGTTGATTGTGGTGATCACCACCTCCCTCATTGACTGGTTCATGGACAATTTCATCACGCCGCGCATCATGGCGCGCACGTTGAGGGTGCATCCCGCCGCGGTGCTGGTCGCCGCCCTCATCGCCGCCAACCTGCTGGGACTGCTGGGCGTCATCATCGCCGCGCCCTTCCTTGCCACGTTCCTGCTGCTGGGCAGGTATATCATGCGCAAGATGTTCGACCTCGATCCCTGGCCCGGAAAGGAGGAGACGCCCTCCCCGCCCGGCGTCGGTGAGATCGTGAAAAATCTCGCCCGGTTTTGGAGGTCCCGTTTTGCCAGGAACGAGGATGAAGCAAAACCCAAAAAGGAGAAGAAGAATGAGCAACAACCACAACGAACCAAAAACAGAAACGATCGCGGAAACCGATAACTTTTTCGCGTGGAAAGCCGAAGAGCCGGACGGAGAGACCACCTATCACATCGAGTTGAACAACGTCACCGTGCATTTCTTCGAGGAGGAATGGAGGGAGTTCCTTCAACTGGTCCGTAATCTGGGATGACTTCCGGGAGAAAGGCGGCAGCCGCCTGATGCGCCAATTCAAATGAAACCCAACAACACCATCACAGACGTGCGCGGGGTCGAAGTGGGACACGCGCAGGATAATGAAGCATTAACCGGTTGCACCGTCATCCTCTGCCGCAAGGGGGCGGTTGGAGGCGTGGACGTGCGCGGCGGCGCGCCCGGCACGCGCGAGACCGACCTGCTCGACCCGGTCAACCTCGTCGAAAAGGTTCACGCCGTCGTTCTATCCGGCGGTTCCGCGTTCGGGTTGGACGCGGCGAGCGGCGTGATGAAATATCTCGAAGAGAACAGGATCGGATTCAACACCGGCGCGGCAAAGGTCCCCATCGTCCCTTCGGCTATTCTCTACGACCTGAACCTCGGTCGCGCGGACGTTCGGCCCGATTCAGCGCTGGGATATCGCGCAGCCTCCTCAGCCTCTTCCTCCGCGCCTGCGGAGGGGAACGTCGGCGTAGGGACGGGGGCTTCGGTGGGGAAAATGTTCGGGTCGAGCCTCGCAACCAAATCGGGAGTCGGAACCGCATCCATGAACGTCGGCGGGGGCGTCATCGTGGGCGCGCTGGTGGCGGTCAACGCGTGGGGGGACGTGGTTGATCCGGCAACGAATGAAATCGTCGCGGGGCTTCGTTCAGGAAAGATCGGTCCGCTGCGCGTGGGCGGGAAGGGTTATTTTGCCGATACGCTGGCGATGATGAAAAAACCGGTTGGGCGCGCGCTGCTCGGGTTTGCGACGCGCGCCAACACGGTCATCGGCGTGGTGGCGACGAACGCAAAGTTGACGAAGGCTCAGGCGACAAAAGTCGCTCAGATGGCGCACGACGGCATTGCCCGCGCGATCCGCCCCGCCCACACCCTGCTCGACGGCGACGCGCTCTTCGCCCTTTCCACCGGCGCGCGCAAAGCGGATGTTTCCACCATCGGCGCGTTTGCGGCGGAGGCGGTGGCGGAGGCGATCCTGCGTGCGGCGAGAAGCGCAGAGACGGCTGGGGGATTGCCGGGATTCCGAAAACCATAAGGCATCGAAATACTTCGATCCGACATCAACCGAAACAACCATCGCATGACGACAGGCAGTCTCTCAAACCCCGAAGCCCAAAATTCGAGACGATCCCTGTTGTTTCATTTGCTTGGAATTCCCGCGTCTTATCTTCTGACCAGTTACTTTTCCAATTTCCATTCGGGGTATCTTCGTTTCGTGATCCTCGGCATATCCTTCCAGGTGTTATGCGGGCTGGGAGCCTTCGTCCTCCTGAAGGACGCGTTCAAAAAGGCATCCTGGCGCGACAGTTGGGCGTCTCTCGTTGTTTTGATCGTCGCCGGTTCTTTGGCTGTTTCCTCGTTCGTGATCGTCCGTCAATTCCCAACCTTGTTCGATCTGCGTCTCGTTTCCATGGAGGCTTCCCTGCTACCCATCTTCCTCGGGTTGACGATCCTTTCGACACCGGGGACCTTGTGGTTGACCCGCCTCTCCGATAAAGGAGAACATTCCCATTTCCTTGAAAAGGCCGGAATCGTCCGCTTCGCACAAAAACACCGGGCGGGCATTTTCCTCGCGTTAGCGTTTTTTCTGACCTACTTCATTTTCACGCAAACGATTAACTTCCCCGGATACTATACCCGCGATAAATACTTCGAGACGGACATCTCGGACTGGATAGAACGACTGGCTTCCCAGCCAACCGACGCCATCTTCCCGGTTCGCGCCGTTCACCCGGCCGTGGTGTTGATCCTGCGCCTGCCGGTGGAATTGCTATCCATCCTCCTGAACGGCGATAAATTGCAGGCGGCGTTTGTATTGAGCGCGCTGGCGGGTTCGGCGTGTGTGTTCGTGGCATGGCTGATCGTCAAACAAAGGACCGGGAACACAACCTATGCGCTGATCTCCGCATCCTTGCTGGGCGCGAGCGCTTCCCACCTGCTGTTAAGTTCCATGCTCGAAACATACATCTTTTCGGCGTTGGCGCTGATTTCCTTTTGTTTTTTGCTTCAAAGCGACAGAATATCGCTCAAATCAACCGTCCCTGTAGGCGTGGCGATCTTCGGAATCACGATCACGAACCTGGCGCAAGCCTGCATCCTGTATTTTTCGAAACTGCCCCGGATAAAAGTCATGATCCAGTTCGTTTCAACGGTCGCGCTAATCACCCTTTTGCTTAATGCGCTGCAGGTCGAACTCTATCCTTTCTCCGAGCCGTTGTACGATCCATCGAAACTGCTTGTGGAACGAAGATACACACACGAACCATTCGGGTCGTTCCGGCAATTTGGCGAGCGGGTCAATCTTATCTCCCGCGCGGTCCTCCTGTACGGAATTGTTGCTCCAACCCCCTACGTCCTTTTGGATGAACCCGGCGCCATCGTGCCGAACTTTCGCACATTCAGGGTTGCGGCCGGGGAATTGCACGTCGCCGGGTATAAGGGCTTGGCGGACATTACCATAAAAATATGGGTCGCCGTTCTTGGGCTGGCAATGATCCAGTTCGTTTTCGATTTTTTCAGATCACGGGAACGAACGATGTTCACCCTCGGTCTTTTGTTGTGCCTGGTTTTCAACTTCGGACTTCATCTTTTTTACGGGGATGACCCGCTGCTTTACTCCCCCGATTGGGTGTATGCCCTCGTCCTCCTTGTGTCGTTCTCATTCGAGAGGCGGGCTTCCAACCGATGGCTTCAAATTGGTTCGATCGTGTTCCTTGCCTTGACGATCTACATAAACCTGGGGCTGATCCATCAAATCATGAGCGTGGCGTGGCTGTTCCACGGGGGCAACTGAAAACGGGACGATCGCGTTACGGATCGTCCCGTTCCATGCAATGAAGCGTCGTTCTATCTTCCGCCCTTCAATTCGTCCTTCAGGATCATCGTCATCACGACGCTTACGACGCTGACGATCAAACCGCCGAGGAAGGCGTTCCACCAGACGGGATCGCCGATGACCAGCGCGATGCCAAACCATTGACCGACGACGCTCGTCAGCCAGAACAGGAAAGTGTTGATGACGAGCGTGAACAAGCCCAGGGTGAGGATGATCAACGGGCAGGTGAGGAACTTGAGCAGCGGGCGGAACAACGCATTGATAACCCCGAAGATCAGCGCCAGCCAGATCAGCGAAACCATGCCGCTTCGCAGGTCAATGCCCGGCACGATCAGCACTGCCAGATACAGCGCGATGGCGTTGATAAGCAGACGCAGGATGAATTTGGTCATTTTCTTCTCCTCTCGGTTCGGCGCGTCGACCCGGGAAAGTTATCGCAACCGCACAGACTCGTTTTATGTGACGGAGATTCTTCCTTCCAATCGGGAGGACGCGACCGTTTTGGAATTGTCACCTCATTTACGCAGGGAGGGGGCTCGGGTTGCAGGCTCGGCTCGCATCCAGATCAATGTGCGGCGTTCGGTGAAGCCCGCCGCGAGGAACGCCTCCGTCATTTCACCTGCGGGATATTCCAGGGAAAGCGTGGAACGATTGGACAGCGTCCGCCGGGCATGGAGGAGCAGAAGGGCAAGCGCCTCGGCGGAGGTTTCGCCTCCCTCGTCCGCATCTGCGCCCGCCGCCGCGAAAAGGGAATCGGACCTGCCCCCGCGCGGCGCCCACGATAATGTGGCGAGCAACCTATCGCCGCGTACCGCCGCCCATTGTTTGATGTTCACGTCAACGAACAAAAGGTAGAGCCAGTTCATGAGCCCGGGCCGAAGGGAGTTAAGGTTGAAGGAACGGTACCAGCCCAAAACGTCGGGGTGGAGGCGGCGAAGCCAGTCCTGTTGTTGGAGCCAAAAGCGCGGGTGACGCGGAACGATCTGTATGTCGGAATCGGACAGGGAGGGAGGGCTGGTCTTCGCCACCCAGGTGGCGCGCCGGGCGACCTCCTTAAATCCCAACTGCCGATAGAGTTCGATGGCGCCGGGGTTGTCGTCGCGGACGTGCAGCCAGAGCGCGGACGCCCTTTTATCCCAGCCGTATTTCATGGCGCGCTGGGTGAGGACGCGGGCGATGCCCCGGCGGCGATGATCGGGGTGCACGGCGATGTTGGCGATCAGGTAGATGCGTTTGCCCCGCTCGCGGAACGGGATGAGGCTGGCGTTGCCGACGATGCGCCCGTTCTCCTCCCAGACAAATCCCGTCAGGGGCAGGGAGGCGTTCTCCGTCATGTTCGACGCCCAGCGCAGGAAACCGTCGTCCCGGCTGGCGCGGCGCATATCGTTGACGTATCGCTGGCCGTCGTTGTCCATCGTGCTGGCGAAGCACAGTTCGATCAGGTCCGCGACCGCATTCAGGTCGCGGAACATGTTCATCGCGCGCATGTGCGGATGATCCTTGTTCTGCACGGGGATGGTGACGGCGCTCATTGGGGGATATTATAGTCGCGTTCGATTTCGTAAGGTAGAATAGCGCCATGACCTTTCCTGAGCCCCCGCCGCCGTCGCGCCGCGCGCTCCTGATCCATTTGTTCAGGCGCGTCGTGAAACCGGTCTCGCTTGAACGCCGCGCGGAAGTGCAGGTTCAACTGCGCGAGTCGTCCGATCCCGATTTCGATTTCTTCCTGCTGGTCATCCTTTCGAGCGTCATTGCGACGCTCGGCTTGCTGACCGACTCGCCTGCGGTCATCATCGGCGCGATGCTCGTCGCGCCGCTCATGTCCCCGATCATCGGGTTCGGGCTGGCGGCTCTGACCGGCGACGCCACTCTTCTGCGCAACGCGGGCATCGCACTGGTACGCGGCGCCGTCGCAGCCATTTTCATCTCCGCCTTGCTGACGCTGGTAAATCGCTGGCTTCCCTTCCTCACATTGCAGGAACTTCCGAAAGAGGTGCTGGCGCGCACTCATCCCAGCCCCATTGACCTGACCATCGCGCTGGCAGGCGGCATGGCAGCCGCCTTCGCGTTAGCCATGCCTTCGATCTCCGCCGCGTTGCCGGGCGTTGCAATTGCCACGGCTCTCATGCCCCCTTTATGCACGGTGGGCATTGGGGTTGCCATGGGACGCTGGGACGTAGCGGGCGGCGCGCTCCTGCTCTTCGTCACCAACGCGGTGACCATCGCCTTCGCCGCCATGATCGTTTTTTACGCGCTCGGATTCAGGGTAAAGAGCGAAGATGGTCATCTGGTCCGGCGCGCGCTTTTCCTGGCCGCCTTCTCCACGCTTGTTCTATTCATCCCGCTCTCGTGGCTGAGCGTGCAGTTTCTCCGTGAAGCAAACGAGAATCGCCTGATCAATGAAATCGTTTTACAGGAGGCGGCTGGCTTCGATGCCGACCTCGCCGACCTGACGGTCACCGACCGCAACGACGTTCTCCACATGACGATCACCATCCGCACTTCGCAGGCGCTTCGTTATGAAGACGTGACCAAAATGCAGCGGGACATTGCCATCAGGCTTCAGAAACCGGTCGCCATTGTTGTAAATCAGATATTCGTCGCGAGACTGGACCCCCTCGTCCCGCCCACCCTGACCATCACCCCCACGTTCACCACCACGCCGACGCCTGTCACGCTTACTCCGACTCCAACCTACCCCCCGACCTCCACGCCGACCATCACACCCAGCAGGACTCCCGTTCCCCCAACCCCCACCGCGACCCCATCCATTGCGCGCATCACGAACGCCAACGGCCGCATCCTCGACCTCCTCCAATCCCCCGGCGGACCGTCCATCGGCGCGCTCCGCAACGGAGACTACATCACTGTGCTGTACGGCAGTGAAGTGTTGGATGGTCTCGTCTGGCTCCAGGTCATGGACAGGGACGGACGCATCGGCTGGATCCCGCAGATCCATCTCGCGGTCGTCACGTTGACGCCGACAATCACCGCCGCGCCGTGAGGGATCGGGCATGAAAAATCCCACTACTTTCAGCGCGCACTCCACAAAATTCCTGACACATTTCACGCCCCTCTATTGGATCGCGGTGTTCGCCGCATTTTTCCTGTTATCCAGGAATTGGGAGATCGTCCGCCCCACGTCCACAAGCTGGGAACATCTATTTGGATTATTCGGTTTTTGCGTTTTTTGCCCGATCCTATACACTGCTTACGCCGATTACAGGAGCATACCCGCGCCCTCTGCAAGAGCGCTGATGATGATCGGCATTCCCATCCTCGTTTGCCTGTTCATGCTCGTCAATGTTGCGGAACACAGTCAAAAATCGTGGGACTATGAACAGTACGAAACCGCCTTTCGGTCCGTCGTAGCGGGAGACAACCCCTATCGAAGCACCCGCTATCTTTATCCGCCGTTCTTTGCGGAAACCATGGTCACGGTATACCGGGCTGGAACGTGGTTTCTTCCAGCCATAGGCATCCGCCCCGAAGGACCAGATCTATGGAAGTTTGTTTTTTACATTCACCAAAGCGGTATGCTGTACGCAATTCTCCTCGCATATTATTTGTCCCTGCGGTTTGCCGAAATGGCTGGGGTGACGCCGTCGAAAGGAATGTTGTTCGTCAGCGGGTTATTTCTGTTCAACACGCCCCTGCTCAGGACGGTTATTTACAACCAGGTGAATTTTTATATTCTCGTTTCCATTCTGATCGCCGTTCTGGCCCTGGCGCGTCGCCCTTTCCTGTCGGGCCTGGCAATAGCTGTCGGCGGTTTGATCAAGTTATATCCATTTGCCTTGATCGCGCCCCTGTTCGCAACGGGAAAATGGCGGGCGTTGATTGGCGCCGCCATCGGTTCCGTTGGGGTTATTGCCGTCCAGACCAACGCCTTTCGCGACCTGCTGTTATGGAAACAATTCGGCCGCTTTTACCTTTCCTTCCCGGTGGAACGGGAAAGCGCGTGGTTCCGGAACAGCAGTATCCTGAGCTTTCTGAGGAACTCCCTGGACTTCGCCGGCGCGCCTCCGGAATTATTGATGCCCGTCTTTGGAATTATCGTCCTGATCATTTTGGGATGGATCGCGCTGCGCTTCGCACGACGGGAGAAACTGTACGCGCAATCCCTTGAAGCGGGCTCCGTCTTGCCGGCGGGAAACGAATCCTATCGGAACATTGGGCATCTCACCGATTTTTCGGTTCTTTCGTTGTTGATCGCCCCGTCTGCCTGGGAGCATCACTACGTGATCGCCATGCCGCTCGCAATTTGGGCATTCGCTCTCGCCAGCAGGAGAGACCCCGGGCGACTGATGATTGCCCTGGTCCTTGTCTTTGCCATGCCGGTCTTCAATGTTTTTCCCTTTAGTTATCTGCGGACTGCCGGCTTGATTCTTCTTCTCGTTTTGACGTCGCCCAATCGGACCTATCACGAAAGGATCGCCTCCCGCCATGACCACACCCAATCCCCCGGTATTTGAATTGCGCGTCGCGCTCACCGCCCGCGACTATGAACGCCTCGTCAAATTCTACTGCGACGGCCTCGGTCTCGAACCCGCCGCGATCTGGAACAACGACGGCGGCAGGGCGCTCATGCTCGAGATGGGCAACGCCACCCTCGAACTCTTCGACGAACGGCAGGCGGAGGTTATTGACCGTCTCGAAGCGGGGAAACGCGTCAGCGGACAGGTTCGGTTTGCATTGCGGGTGCCAGACCTGAAGTCCGCGCTGGAACGCCTGCTCGCCAACGGTGCGACGCTGGTCCATCCGCCGGTCCAAACGCCGTGGGGAGATTACAACGCGCGCCTCCAGGACCCCGACGGGATGCAGGTCACGTTGTTCCAGGTATCGGAGAAAGATAAAGGTGGCGGGTAGTCGCGGGCGACGTTCGATTGAGTTCCAAATTCGACACGCCATTTCACGTCTGGAACTTGAATAAATGGCATTCTAAAGTCCCACCCCGAAATCGGAGGAAGCCATGATAAACGATGAAATGAACCATAACCATCTTGACGAACCAGAGACAGCCAGCGATGCCGTCGCGGCAAACGTGAAAGCCCAGCCGCAGGCGCTGGTTTTCGCGGTCAAGTTTTTTCTGGCAATTTGGATCCTGTTTTACGTCACGTTGGCGCTTGCGATCCTGATAAATTCCTGGGCGCACAACAATCAATGGCTCTGCAGTTACCTCAATGTGAAAAACTGCGGAACCCTGCCGCCGATATTCGTTTCCGCCTTGCATGCCATGCTCGGCGGCGTGCTTGGGGCGGGCGTGCTAGGACTGACCAGTTTCCATCGTCACGTTTCCATCGAACAGAACTTCGACATAGCCCATACCTGGGGATATATCTTTGCGCCATGGTTATCGGCGGTTCTTGGTTTGACCGTATTCGTGCTTCTTCAATCCGGGTTGTTGATCTTTTCCGGGGAGATGGGCACATCGGACGAAATCTCCATTCAAAATCTGGCTTATCTGGGCATCGGCTTTCTTTCCGGCTTCGGATGGTACGACGCGACGCGTCGCATCCAAAAGATCGTCAGGAATTTCTTCAGCGGGAAGGAGGAAAGCGCTCCAAAAGAAACCGCACAAGAGGACGCACAGACGGTTGAGGGCGAAGAAACTGCTCAGACCGCAGAAACCACAGAACCGGGTAAGGTTCCATCGCGCAATTCCAATACTCCTCTTACGCCGCGTTGACAAACCGTCTGTGCGGTTTTGTTATAATCACGCTTGTCCCACCAGACCCTAAAGGTCTCCGAAAAGGAATTTCCCATGATGCGATTTGACCGATTTACAGAGAGAGCCCAGGAAGCCGCACAACGCGCCGCGGAGATCATCCAGCGCTACGGCCATAACCAGATAGACACCGAACACATCCTGTTGGCGCTGATCGAACAGCCCGGCGGGGTGATTCCCCAAATTCTCGAAAAACTGAGCGTCAGCCCCGAAGCGTTGACCGAACGCCTGGACGCCACCCTGCGCGCCAGCCCCAAAGCCAACATCTTCGGCGGCGGCGCGGGGCAGATCTTCATCACGCCGCGCGTCAAGCGGATCATTGACCTCGCCAACGAGGAGGCAAACCGCCTCAAGGATGAATATATTTCGACCGAGCATATCTTCCTCGCCATCCTTACCGAGCGGAATACGCCCGCGGCGCGCATTTTGGAATCCGCCGGTCTGACGCGCGACCGCGTCTACTCCGCCATTCAGGATTTGAGAGGCGGACAGCGCGTCACCGACCCGCAGGCTGAATCCCGCTATCGTATGCTCGAGAAATACTCGCGCGACCTGACCCAACTGGCGCGCGAAGGCAAACTCGACCCGGTCATCGGGCGCGACAATGAAATCCTGCGCTTGATCCAGATCCTATCCCGCCGCACGAAGAACAACCCCGTGTTGATCGGCGAGGCGGGCGTCGGCAAGACCGCCATCGCGGAGGGTCTCGCGCAGAAGATCGCCAATAACGACGTGCCGGAGATCCTCTCCGGCAAACGGGTGGTGGCGCTCGATCTGGGCGCGATGATCGCCGGGTCCAGGTTTAGAGGCGAGTTCGAGGAGCGGCTCAAAGCCGTCGTGGAGGAAATCCAGCGCGCGCAGGGCGACATCATCCTGATGATTGACGAACTGCACACCGTCGTCGGCGCGGGGGCGGCGCAGGGCGCCATGGACGCGTCGAACATGCTCAAGCCCGCGTTGGCGCGCGGCGAATTGCAGTGCATCGGCGCGACGACGCTGGACGAATATCACAAGTACATCGAAAAGGACGCCGCGCTCGAACGCCGCTTCGCCCCGATCTACGTCGAAGAGCCGAGCGTGGACGACACGATCAAGATGCTGCAGGGGTTGCGCGACCGCTACGAGGCGCATCACAAGGTGCGTTTTGCGGACGACGCGCTGGTCGCCGCGGCGCGCCTGGCGGACCGTTACGTCACAGACCGCAAGCTGCCCGACAAAGCCATTGACCTGATGGACGAAGCCGCCGCGAAACTGCGCGTGGCGCTCTATTCCATGCCGCCCGATCTCAAAGCCATGAAAAGCGAGGTCGAAAAACTGCAAGCCGAGGAGGAACAGGCGGGTTTGAACCGCGATTACGAACTCGCGGCGAGGAAGAAATCGGAACGCCTGCGCCTCGAACAGGAATATCACGAGAGGCGCGGCAAATGGGAGGTCGAACATCAATTGGACGAGGAAGTCAACGTGGAGGATATCGCCGCGGTCGTGCATCAATGGACGGGCATTCCGGTCTCGCAAATGATGGAGACCGAAGCCGAGAAATTATTGCACATGGAATCGCGTTTGCACGAGCGCATCATCGGGCAGGAGGAAGCCATTCACGCCATCTCCGATGCGATCCGCCGCGCAAGAAGCGGGTTGAAGGATCCGTCGCGCCCGATCGGTTCGTTCATCTTCATCGGGCCCTCGGGCGTCGGCAAGACGGAACTCGCCAAAGCCCTCGCCTGGTTCATGTTCGACGACGAGGACGCGCTGGTGCGCATTGACATGTCCGAGTATCGCGAACAGCACACGATCTCGCGCCTCTTCGGCGCGCCTCCGGGATACGTCGGTTACGAGGAGGGCGGTCAACTGACCGAAGCCGTCCGTCGCAGACCGTACCGCGTCCTGCTCTTCGACGAGATCGAGAAGGCGCATCCCGAAGTGTGGAACGCGTTGTTGCAGATTTTGGACGATGGGCGGATGACCGACGGCCAGGGCAACGTGGTGGACTTCCGCAACACGGTTCTCATCATGACCTCGAACCTGGGCACCGAATACGTAAGAAAGGGAGGCGCCCTGGGCTTTGTCCAATCCAGGGCGAGCAACGAGGAGCGCGAGGCGCACGACAAGATCGAGAAGGCGTTGAAGAGCGCCTTCCGTCCCGAATTCCTCAACCGCATTGACGAGATCATCATGTTCTCGCCGCTTTCCATCGAACAGATGGAGGAGATCGTCGTCCTGCAAATGAAGGAAGTGCAGGATCGCCTGAACGAATATAACATCACGATCGAGTTGACGAACACCGCCCGCAAGTGGCTGGCAAAGGAAGGCTACGATCCCGCGTTCGGCGCGCGACCGCTGCGACGCGCCATCCAAAAGAACGTCGAGAGTCCGCTTTCGGTGGAACTGCTCGGAGGCAGGTTCAAGGACGGCGCGACCGTGACAGTGGACGTGGACGAGAAGGAGAACAGGATCGTCTTCCAAATGTCCGAACCGATGAGAAAGAAAAAGAGCGAACAGCACGCGGAGGCGTGAGACTCGAAAGCGACAGTCGCCAGGCAGGTGACTGTCGCTTTTAACTTTTTTCCTAATCCCAATTTTATAGAATCGGGATACCATACACCGACTTTTCGAAAAGGAGAACTGTCTCGATCATGGAATCAAATCCCAATCCATCCTCGACCTCTTCGCTTGTCCCGAAGATCGTCGCCGGGGTTGCCGCCGTGCTGGTGTGTTGCGCCTGCATAGCCATCCTCGCCGCAGGCTTCATCATTTATCAGGCTTATCAACAGGCTCCGGTTGACATCCCCACTGTTTATCCGACCCTGGAGCCGCCAGCCACCGCGCCGGTTCCCACGTTGGATCAGACGCCGATCGAATCCATTTCGTCGAACACGCTCGAAACGCTGAAGCAGACCCTGGTCCCGGAAAACGACCCGTATGAACTCGCCTGCCGCTTGAAGGGAATTTGCGACGTTCCCCGCTCGGTACCGGCAAAATCCTATCAGGTCGGGGATGAGGAGCAATTCTGGATCAGCAATTCGGATACCGCAGAACACCGTCGGATCACAGCCAGGCTGGTGTACGAAACGTCCCATTCCTATTTTTGGGCGGAGGAGGGCGCAAGGTACAATGAAGCCGACGTGAAGAGGTTGATGGATACGTTCGAGAACGAGATCTATCCCACCAACCGCGAGTTCTTCGGGGAGGAGTTCAACCCCGGCATTGACGACGACCCGCACATCTACGTCATCTACGCCGGGGGCCTCGGCAGCAACGTGGCGGGATATTTCAATTCGTCCGATTCGTTCCATCCCCTGGTCAAGGAATATTCCAACGCCCACGAGACGTACATGCTCAGCACCACGCAACTCCTGTCCGATGAATACACCTACGGCGTGCTGGCGCACGAATTCGTACACATGATCCAGTTTCCATCCGACCGCAACGACGTTTCCTGGCTGAGCGAGGGATTTGCAGAGGTGGGCGTCTTCCTCAACGGGTACGACGTGGGCGGCAAGGACTGGTACTATGCCACCGACCCGGACCTGCAATTGACGACCTGGGGCGACAGCGCCAGCGATAACGGTCCGCACTACGGCCAAGCGTTCCTGTACCTGACCTACTTCCTGGACCGCTTCGGCGAGGAAGCCACACAGGCGCTGACCAGGAACCCCGAAAACGACATCACCAGCGTGGACGATACGCTCGCGCAACTCGGCGTCACCGACCCGCTTACCGGCCGGATCGTCACAGCCGACGACGTTTTCATGGATTGGGCGACGGCGTTATATCTCAGGGATGGGAGCGTGGGCGACGGGCGTTACACCTATCGCAACTATCCCGACGCGCCGCGCGTGTTCGATACCGATTTGATCACCGCCTGTCCGCAGCCGCCGCTGAATTTCTCGGTCAATCAATACGGCATGGATTACATCAACGTTTCCTGCGCGGGGGATTTCATCTTGCGCTTCAGCGGTTCGACGGTCGTCAGCCTCCTGCCGGCGGAGCCGTATTCCGGGAAGTATGCCTTCTGGTCCAACAAGGGCGACGAATCGGACATGACCCTGACGCGCGAGTTCGATTTCACGGAGGTGAGCGCGCCCATCGAGATCAGTTACTGGACGTGGTACGACATCGAAGAGGATTGGGATTATCTCTACCTCGAAGCCTCCACCGACGGGAAAGTTTGGGAAATTCTCAAGACCCCCTCCGGCACCGATTACAATCCCTCCGGCAATTCGTATGGATGGGGCTATACCGGCGCAACCGGAGACTGGATTCAGGAAAGCGTTGATCTCTCGCAGTTCGCCGGGCAGAAGGTGCAGATCCGCTTCGAATATGTCACCGACGCGGCGGTCAACGGGGAGGGCTTGCTGCTGGACGATGTTCGGGTGGACGCGGTCAACTATCGGTCCGATTTCGAGGCGGACGACGGCGGCTGGGAGGCGAAAGGCTTTGCGCGCGTGGATAACGTTCTCCCGCAGACCTACCGCCTGTCCCTCATCCTCAAGGGCGATACCACCACTGTGACGAACATCGAACTCGACGCCGACCAGACCGCGGAGATTCCGCTTTCATTGGAGGCCGGCGAGCAGGCGATCCTGATCGTGGCGGGAAGCACGCGCTTTACGACCATTCCCGCCGCGTATCAGGTTGAGGTGAAGTAATGTCATTGCGAGAAGCGTTTGTTGCGACAAAGCAATCCCCGATTGAATGAGGAGATTGCTTCGCCTCTGGCTCGCAATGACAGAAGGAGACACAATGTCCACAGCCCCAAAATCAGAAGTCCTTCCCATTGCAGACCTCGTTTCATACAACGACGGTTCCGTCGTCAGCCGCCAGATCACCAAAGCGGAGGCGGGCAACGTGACGCTCTTTGCTTTCGACAAGGACCAGGAATTGAGCGAACACACCGCGCCCTTCGACGCGCTCGTCCACGTGTTGGACGGCGAAGCGGAGATCAAAATTTCAGGCAAGCCGTTTCACTTGAAGACGGGCGACGCGATCATCATGCCCGCGGATGAACCGCACGCGGTGCGCGCGTTGACGCGTTTCAAGATGTTGTTGACGATGGTGAGAAAGTGATCAGTGAGCGGTGAGAAACATCCCGCGCGGCGTGGAACCGGCGGGATGTTGTTTTTCAAACGGGAACGTGCGCGGGCTTTTTCCTCATCCACGCCAGGAGCATCAGCAATGGAATCAACGAAATCAATCCAGCCGCCAGCGCGATCACCGTGTAACTGGACGCCGCGAAGACGATGCCGCTTCCCAGGCTGCCCGCCGCGGAGGCGAGTCCGACCATCAGGTCGTTCGTCCCCTGGGTGCGCGAACGTTCCAGCGGGGAGAGTTGATCGGAGAGCAGGGCAGAACCGCCCACGAAACAAAAATTCCAGCCGAGACCCAAAAAGAACAACGACACCGCCAGCGGCAATACGTCCGGTGAGAGCGGCGCGGTCACGCAAGCCAGCAGCAGCATCGCCGCGCCGGCCAGGATGACCGGTCCGCGTCCCCACTTGTCCGAAAGGCGGCCCGAGATGACCGAAAAGGCATACATGCCGATCGTGTGCGCCTGGATGACGTGGGCGATGTCCGTCAATCCGTGCTGGTGCTGGTTCATGTGACGCGAGGTGATCACCATGATCGCCACCATCACCACCTGCCCCAGCACCATCGCGCTCATCGCGATCAACGCGGCGGGCTGGCGAAAGATCTCGCGCATGGGTCGCGATTGCCCGGACGGGGCAGTGGAGGGATGGAGTTCCGCGATCTGTTTGCCCAGTTCGCGCGGGTCGAGGCGCAGACCGGCAAAGACGATCACGGAGACCGCCGCGAACAAAACCAGCGCCGCCAGGTAAGGACCCGCAAGTTCGTTGAAACCGAATCCCTTCACGAAGGCGCCCGTCGGTCCCACCAGCAGGGGACCGAAGACCGCGCCGAACGTCCCACCCCACACCACCAGCGAGATCGCGCCGCCGCGCTGCTCCGGCGGGTTCACCTCGCCTGCGGCAAAGCGCGCCAGCACCACCGCCGCGTTGGTCGCGCCCACCAGCACCATGCCGATCAAGAGCGTCAACATAGCTTCCGCGCGGATCGCGAAGATGATCATGGCGTTGCCGATCACCCCGACGAACAGTCCGAGCAGGATGCCGTTTCGTCTGCCGATCGCATCCATGATGTAGCCCCAGGCTGAAGCCGCGAACGCCGCGCCCAGCAGGTACACTGCGGTAGGCACGCCCGTCCAATAATCGCTGCCGCCGAGTTGCGCGCCCACGATGGGATTCACGGTTGCCGAGGCGATGTTCCCTGCGGAAACCAGGCTCTGCGTTACGAATAAAACGATCGTGATCCTGCGGGCAAATTTTGTAAAGTCTGTCATGGATCTATCCTCTCGAATTCGCCGATTATACGCCCGTTGAGGGTAGAATGTGGAGCATGACCTTCGACCTAAAGCCCGCTTCGGACTTCCCGCTGCCTGATCTCGTTGAATTGATGAATCGCGGCTTCGAGGGTTATCTCGTCCCCATCCAGTTCGACCTCTCCCAATTCCATGCCATGCTTCGCAAGGACGGCGTTGATCTCGCCGCCAGCCGCGTGTTGCTCGCGGAGGGGCAGCCCTGCGGCATTGCGTTGATCGCGCGGCGCGGCTGGGTCAGCCGCCTGGCGGCGATGGGCATCGCAAAGGGATCGCGCGGCAGGGGCGCAGGGTCCTGGTTCATGGAGCGGCTCGTCCACGAAGCGCGCGCACGCGGCGACCGCGAAATGACCCTGGAGGTGATCGAACGAAATGAAACCGCCGTAAGACTGTATCGCAGGTTCGGTTTTCGAGCCGTCAGAAGATTGATCAGCCTGATCCGCCGGGACGCAAGGGAGAGCGCACGGGACGATTTGCAGGAAATTGACCTGCGGGAGATGGGTCGCATGATCGTGCAGCACGGTTTGCGCGACCTGCCCTGGCAGTTATCGGGGGAGACCATCGCGTTGATGAATCCGCCTGCGCGCGCGTATAAAAGAGGTCCTGCATACGCCGTCATTTCGGACCCGGCCGCGGAAAGCGCGGTCGTCTGGTCCCTGCTCGTGGAGCCGCAGGCGCGCGGGAACGGACTGGGCGCGGAGATGCTGAGAAACGTCATCGCGAATCATGCGGACAGGACGTGGCGCGTCCCCGCGATCATGCCCGAGGAGTTCGGGAGGGTCTTCGAACGGGCGGGCTTCGAGCGCGAGGATCTTTCGCAGTGGCAGATGAGGCTTGTCCTTGCGCGCGGCGCTGGCGGGTCGTCTCCGGCTCATTGAACAGGATCAGGCGTCGGCTGGGCGCGAAGCGTGCGTTTTGTCATCCATTTGTTTTTCGCCCGGCTGATTTTGCAGATATAATTTTCGCATCCTCCGGGAGTCAGGCGCAAAATGGCATCCACAGAAAGAAAAACGATCGGCGTATTCGCATCGCAGGTGGGGCGCGGTTGGGGCGCGCAATTTCTCGCGGGGGCTGCCGACGCCGCGCAGGAAGCGGACGTGAATTTGGTGTATTTCATCGGGGGAAGACTTTCGACCGTTCCCGGCGACGAGTCCAAAACGTCCTTCGGATTGTACGATCTCGCAAAGCCCAATCAGTTCGACGGTCTGGTGCTGACCGCCGACGTTGCCTATGGCGTGAGCCAGGCGGACCTGGATGCGTTCCGTTCCATTCACGCCGGCACGCCCATTGTGACGCAGTCCGTTCCGATGGCCGGCGCGACGATGTTCATCCCGAACAACCGCGAGGGGATGAGCGCGCTCCTCCGCCACCTGATCGAGGATCACGGGTACAAGCGCATCGCGTTCATTCGCGGGCTTGCGGGGCAGATCGATTCCGAACAGCGTTTCCAGGCATATAAAGACGAACTCGGTTCGCACAACCTGCGCCTCGACAACGACCTTGTGGTGAGCGGCGATTTCACCCAGGAGGGCGGACGCGAGGCGATCCGTATTTTGCTCGACGAGCGCAGGCTGCGCTTCCAGGCTGTGGTGGCGGCAAACGACCGCATGGCTTTCGGCGCGTTGGAGGCGCTGCAGCAGCGCGGCGTTCGCGTGCCGGACGATGTGGCTGTCACCGGTTTCGACGATTTGCGCGAAGCCCAGTTCCTGGGCGTGCCGCTGACCACAGTGCGCCAGTCCTATTACACGGCGGGGAGGAACGCCATGCGTTCGCTCCTCAAGCGCATCCACGGCGACACCGTGCAGGGACAGGTGGTGACGCCTACGCAAATGCTCGTGCGCTGGTCGTGCGGATGCCTGCCGGAGAACGTCCGCCGGGCGGCGGTTGCCCTGCGCGACGTCGCCAAAACCGGCAAACTGGAGAATAAACGCGAAGCCGCCATGCGCGCCCTGTTGAATTCCGCCGGCGTCACGGAACAGGACGCCGCGTTCCCGCAATACAGGGACGCCTTCGGCCGCGCCTGGGACGCCTTCCTCCTGGCGCTGAACGGCAGGACATCGAGCGACGAGTTCCTGAAGACCGTCAACGCCATGATCGAACTCATGCAAAAACAGGACCTGCCGCCTTCGGTCTGGCATAACGTGATCTCGATGATGCGGCGGTATGCGCTGGGCGGCATCACCAGTCATACGGTCATGCTGGAGGCGGAGAATTTGTTCCAGCAGGCGCGCATGTTGGCGGGCGAACTCTCGCAAAGGTGGCAGGCTTACCAGAGGCTGGCGTTCGAGCAACAGGAGGGCATTCTGCAAAATTTCAGTTTTTCGATGGCGCCCGCCATGAGCATTGACGAGATCGGCGCCGCCATATCGGAACACTTCCCACAGATGGGCATCGGTCGCTGGTACGTGATGTTCTACAGCGACGTGAGTTCGCCGCAATCCATCTCCGCGCCGACGCCGAAGAGTTACAGGCTGCTGTTCCAATACGAGGACGCAAAATTCGAGATCCCGCGTAAACAGATCTCCATCGGCACAGGTCAACTCGTGCCGCGCGGCAAGACCCCGGAAGACCGCCGTTACACGGCCGTGGTCATGCCGTTGACGCTGGCGCGCAATCGCTTCGGTTTCATGTGGGTCGAAATGGGACCGGAGGATTGGGAGATCTACGTTCGCATTCGCAACCTGGTCAGCAGCGCGTTGCTCCGCACGATGCTCGTCTCGCAAAGGGAACAAGCGCAAAAGGAGGTGGAACGCCTGCTGGCTGAGACGCAGACCCAGGCGCGGGAACTGGCGATCGCAAAGGAGTTCGCGGAAAACGTCGCGGCGGAGAACGCAAACCTGTATTCCAGCGAGCAGGCGCGTCGCCGCGCGGCGGAGGCGTTGGCGAGGGCGTCGCGTCAACTGTCGTCGTTGTCCACCGAAGCGGAGGTGTCGCAGCAGATCGTCGCCCAGTTGGCGCAGATCATCCCGGTGGAGCGCTGCGCGTTGTTCCTGGAGGACGTCAACGGAGAGCCGCGCCTGCGCGCGCACCTGGGTTTTCCGCGCGCCGCGCCGGTGGATGGGTTGGGTTACGAAGCGGGCGGGACCAACGTCTATCATGCCATCGTCAAACAGTCCGAACCCATCCTGGTCGGCGACGTGAGAAGCATGAAGGATTGGCGGCAGCCCGAATGGCTCCCGGAAGACCGTTCGTGGCTGGGCATCCCCCTCTTTGCGAAGAACAAGGTGGTCGGCATGTTGACCATGAGTCGCGGGGAACCGGCTTCGTTCGACCACGACGACGTCCTGCTCGCCAGCACATTCGCCATCCAAGCCTCCATCGCGCTCGAGAACGCCCGCCTGTACGACAAGGAAACGAGTTTCAACCAGTTGCTGGGACGCATGGTCGAACAACGCGTCGAGGAATTGAACCGCGCGCTGACCCGCCTCGAAAAACTCGACCGCAACAAGAGCGATTTCATCCAGGTGGCGGCGCACGAACTTCGCACGCCGCTGACCCTCATCAAAGGCTACATGGGCATGCTCAAAGCCGCCCCGGCGATACAGGAGAACCCGAACCTCGCGCAAGCCACGTTGGGCGTCCTGCAAGGCGCCGAACGCCTGCATCAGGTGGTGAACAGCATGTTGGACGTGGCGCGGCTCGAAAGCCAGGTGTTATCCCCGCACTTCGAAAGCGTGACCCTCGGTCCGATCCTGCGGCTCATTCAAAAGGATTACGCGGAGGACCTGCAGTCGCGGCGATTGACGTTCGAACTCGATCCCTCGATCAATGCCCTTCCCGCCCTCCGGGCGGATTCCAAACTTCTGCAAAAGGCTTTGGATAACGTGGTCGTCAACGCCATCAAGTTCACGCCGGATGGAGGTTCCATCCATGTTGATGCGGCGGTCGTCAACGGGGATCGCGGCGAGTTCTGCGAGGTACGCATCCAGGATACCGGCATCGGCATCAACGAGGCGGACAAGGAAATGATCTTCGAGAAACTCTACCAGGTGGGGAAGGTGGAACTGCACTCCTCGGGCCGGACCAAGTTCAAAGGCGGCGGACCGGGTCTGGGTCTTGCCATCGCGGCGGGCATCATCAAGGCGCACCAGGGGAAGATCTGGGTGGAGAGTCCCGGTTACGACGAGGAGAAACTTCCGGGCAGCACGTTCTTCATTCAAATCCCGCTGGCGAAGTAACAAGCAAAAACTTCCGAAGGTGAGTTGTCAGCCTCGGAAGTTTTGATATAACGGCAACAGGTCAATCCTGAGTCCGGATCGAAGTGCTGTTGCGGTCGAAATAGTTCGTGAAGCGCGTCCGCAACGGATCGAGCAAGCCCACGTGCGCCAGCATCAACGCCGAGAAAGCGGACATCCCGAACAGGAAGAACAGGTCGGCAAGGATGTAAAAGGGATGTTCGCTCCCTATGAACACGTAGCGAAGCACGATCAAACCCAACTGGATCAGGCTGACGAACAGCAGGGGAATCGAGAACGGGCGCAGGTTGTGATCCTCGATGATCAGGTGGAGTCCGACCAGGACCGTCAATCCCGCGAGCATCACGAACACGTATTTCCAAAACTGCCAGAAACCATATTTCTGGTCGTATAAACGAACCAGTATCTCGACGTAGAGATAGCAGATTCCCGCAAGGCATCCCCACATCAAGAGGTTGATCAGGATGGGCAGGATCAAATTCCCGTAGACGCGGATCGCCACCATTGCCGTCAGCCACCCCACCAAATAGGTAATGCCAAGCGCGAGCGCCGCCGCGAACAGATTCGTTTTTGTTCCATCCGGATTGGCAAGGACGTCATAAGCCAGTTTTGCGCCGCCCAGCATGGAGATGCCCAGCGCGCTCAGGCTGACCACCGACATGGCGAGACTCAACATGCCCCTTTGAGAAATGGAATGCCCGTTCCCCTTGCGAGGCTGTGTTGGGGATGGCGACGTGCTTTTCTGACCGTTCATAGAGCCGTGACCTCCTACCCTTTTTCGACAATCAATGTCAAAGATCCTTGTCGAATGACTGACTTGAATTATACCCATAAGACTGGATTCGGACGGATGAAGTTCCCGCGTCCCTCAAAAAATAAAGACCTCCGAGTTTTTCAAAAACCCGGAGGTCTGATCGCCTAAATATGGATCGGCGTTCCCGCCGCGCCGTGCGCCGCTTCCATCAGCACCTCCGAAAGCGTCGGGTGCGCATGGACGTTGCGCGCGATCTCGTGCGGGGTCAATTCCATCAGGTGCGCGAGCGTCAGTTCGGGGAGCAGTTCCGTCACTTCAGGACCGATCATGTGCGCAGGACCGATCATGTGCGCGCCCAAAATCTCGCCGTATTTTTCATCCACCACAAGTTTGACGAACCCGGCGTAATCGCCAAGTCCCAGCGCCTTGCCGTTGGGCTGGAACGGGAAACGACCGATCTTGATCTCGTAGCCGCGTTCCTTCGCCTGCGCTTCGGTAAGTCCGAACGACGCCACCTGCGGATACGAATACGTGGCGCGCGGCATCATCTCGTAATCGAGCGTGACCGTCTCCGCGCCGGCGATGTTCTCCGCCGCCACAATGCCCATCGCCGAACCGACGTGCGCGAGCATGAGTTTGCCGGTCACATCGCCGACGGCGTAGATATTCGGGACGCTGGTCTGCATCTTCTCGTTGATCTCGACGAAACCGCGCTCGTTGATCTTGACGCCGACTTCCTCGAGTCCGAGTCCTTTTGAGTTGGGACGGAAACCGATCGCCACCAAAGCTTGGTCTGCCTCGAGGACCGATTCTTTTCCCTCCGCCGATACCTTGACCTTCACGCCCGTCTTCGTCGCCTCGACGGATTCAACTTTGTGTCCAACGAGGCATTTGATCTTGCGTTTCTCGAATTCCTTTTTCAGTTCCTTCGAGATTTCCTCGTCTTCAAGCGGAACCAAACGCGGCAGCATCTCGACGATGGTCACATCCACGCCATAGGCATTCCAGATGGTGGAAAATTCCACGCCGATCGCGCCGGAGCCGATCACGATCACGGATTTGGGCAGTTTATCCTGCAGGATGGCTTCCAAATACGTGACGACTTTTTCGCCGTCCACTTTCCACGCGCCGGGGACCGCCGCGCTCGCGCCCGTCGCCACGATGATGTTCTTCGCGTTGAGTTCCGTTAGTTTGCCATCCTTATCGGTAACGGTAACAGTTGTCGGCTTGATCAGATGCGCTTCGCCCATAAAGACCGCAATGTTGTTCTTCCGCATCAGAAATCCGACGCCTTTGACGAGCCGGTCCGAATTCTGCCGCGAACGTTTCACCGCAACGCCGTAATCCAGTTTCAGGTTCTCGAATGAAAAACCGAAATCCTTGCCGCGTTCGCGGAGGGTGTGCGCCACTTCGGCGTTTTTCAATAACGACTTGGATGGGATGCAGCCGACGTTCAGGCACACGCCGCCCACGATCGCGACCTTCTGTTTCAATTGCGCGGCGCGGATCGCGGCGACGTAACCGCCGGGTCCTGCACCGATCACAACGACATCGAAATTTTCTGCCATGTTCTCTCCTTGTAATGTCATTGCGAGTGACGCCTCGGCGCCACGAAGCAATCTCCTCGTTATACGGAAGATTGCTTCGGGATTTCGATGCTGTCGCATCTCAACCCTCGCAATGACATGAAATGTTGTTATTTTACTACCATGCCGCTCTCGCTTCTTTAACTCCAGTTCTCCAACGTCTCTTTCACCTTCGTCAAAAACCAATCCGCGGATGCGCCGTCGAGAATGCGGTGATCGAACACGAAAGAGAGATACACCATCGGGCGGATCGCAATCGCATCGTCCACCACAACTACACGTTTCTGCATTGCACCGACTCCCAAAATCCCGCACTGAGGCTGGTTGATGACCGGGAACGCGAACAACGATCCGCTGATGCCGTGATTGGTCAGCGTGAACGTCCCGCCTTTGACGTCATCGGGTTGCAGTTTCTTCGAGCGGGCGCGGTTGGCGAGATCGTTCACCGTTCGCGCCATCGCCAGCAGGGACAGGTTGTCCGCGCCCTTGATGGCCGGCACGATCAAACCTTCCTCCCCGAGCGAGGTCGCCATGCCGATGTTGACCGCCTTGTGAATCAGCAAGCCTTCATCCGTCCACGACGAATTCACCTGCGGGTACGCCTTCAACCCTGCAACGATCGCCATCATGAAGTACGCCGTGTACGTGAGATTGACCCCGTCGCGCGCGAAGGTTTCCTTGTTCGCGGCGCGATGCTTCGCCACGCGGGACATGTCCGCTTCCATGACGGTCAACACGTGCGGCGATGTACGCTTTGACATGACCATGTGCTCCGCAATCTGTTTTCGGATGACCGTGTGTTTGATCAGTTCATCGCCCATCATCGGAGCAACGACCGCTGCCTGCGTTCTGCTTTCCGCCTTCTCTTCTTTCACTCCCACTTTCCACTTTCCGCTTTCCACGAACGCCAAAACGTCGTTCTTCGTAATCCTCCCGTTCAACCCGGTACCTTTCACCTCCTGCAAATTGACCCCATGCTCCGCGGCGATCTTCGCAACGACGGGAGAAATAAAACCCAAATCCTGTTTCGTCGAAGGTCGAAGGTCTAAAGTCTCAGGTTGAGCAGAAATTGACCTTTGACCTTCGACTTTTGACTCCGCCTTCGGTGCGCTTTCCACTTTTCCACTTTCTATGCTTTCCCCAGGTTTTCCTATGATTGCAAGCACCTCCCCCACCTTCGCAGGGACTCCCTCCTCCGC
>SZPG01000123.1 GCA_030263595.1 Chloroflexi bacterium CFX6 | reverse complement strand
CGATCAGCGCATACAGGTTCATCCATACCGCCACGCGGATCATGGACTTCCACGTCGGGCGAAATCCCTCGACGACGGTCATGTAGATCGCCGAGGTGATGATCAATCCGTGCGAAGTGAAGGTCTGGAAGAATCGAAAATGGGGAAAGCCGTAGATACCCAAATCGGGCGTGGCTAATGCCTGGATCGCGCCGCCGATCCCCATGAAGTACATGAATTCGTAGATCCTATAGTTCTTTGTCACCAGCATCAACGCGCCCGTCCACACGAGCAGACTGCACAGGTGCAGCGGCAGCATCTCCTGGATCGTCCATTTGCCGACCGCGTAATTCCACGCGTGCCAGGCGATCTCGTTGCCCCACAGGATCAAAGCCAGCGTCCAGCGCACCCGGCTCCTTGTCCGTTCGTCCGCGCCCTTGAAGCGGAGCAGGGACAGGTTGAGCAGGAACAAAAACGCGAGCGCGCCGATGTGCGCCGCGCCCAGAAACTCGAACGCGGGACCGGGATAATCGCCTGCGAAGAACTTTTCCATGAGAGAGTTCCTTCGAGAGTGTATTGTATCGTCTATTCGGGTTGGGGATAAGGTCCGGCTCATGGGGTACAATCCAGCCGTTCGTCTGGAAACCCTTTCTGCCTTCGCGAAAAAAGATCAACCCCATCACGGATAAATCAACGAAATAAAGGTGAAACCGCCATGCGCCCGAAATCGGACATCCGCCTGCTCTTTGCCACACGCATCATCCGCATGTTTTGTTACGGATTCCTCGCGGTGATCCTCGTCCTTTACCTCACCGAAGCGGGGCTTTCCGAGAGACAGGTCGGCGTGTTGTTTACGCTCACCCTCATCGGCGACGCGGGCATCTCCCTGTGGCTTACCACTCACGCGGACAGTTTTGGGCGCAAACGCACCCTGCTCATCGGGGCTTTGCTCATGTTGGGCGCGGGGATCGTATTCGTCCTGACGAAGAACCTCGTCCTGCTTACAGCCGCGGCGATCATTGGCGTCATCAGCCCGAACGACAAGGAGATCGGACCTTTCCTTGCCGTGGAGCAGGCGGGACTGACCCAACTTGTTTCGGACCAATCGCGCACGAAACTCTTCGCGTGGTACAACCTGGGCGGCTCGTTTTCGTCCGCGTTGGGCGCGCTGGGAAGCGGATGGCTGGCGCAGGCGCTTCGATCCAACGGCTGGACCGCGCTCGAGTCGTATCGCTTCATCCTCGCGGGATATGCGCTGGGCGGTCTGATTCTGACGGTCATGTTTCTGGGCGTTTCGCGCGCAGTCGAGATCGCGCAGCCGCAAATACGACGGAAGAGGGTGTTGGGATTGCATCGCTCGCGTAACGTCGTGCTGAAGTTGAGCGCGTTGTTTTCCCTCGATGCGTTCGCGGGCGGATTGATCGTGCAGAGCATGATGGCGTACTGGTTCCACGTCAAATTCGGCGTGGATACGGGCCTCCTCGGGAGCGTCTTCTTCGGCGCGAACATCCTGGCGGGTATCTCAGCCTTGCTGGCGGTCAAACTTGCAGAACGCATCGGGCTCGTCAACACGATGGTCTTCACGCACATCCCATCCAACATCCTGTTGATCCTCGTTCCGTTAATGCCGACCCTGCCGCTCGCCATCGGAGTCCTTCTCCTGCGCTTCAGCATCTCCCAAATGGACGTGCCGACGCGTCAATCCTACACCGTGGCGGTCGTTGATCCCGATGAACGTTCCGCCGCTTCGGGCGTCACCGCCATCGCCCGTTCGGTGGGCGCCGCGCTTTCCCCCTCGTTGACGGGATTGTTTTTCAGCCTCCCTGCCCTGTTCAGCGCGCCCTTTTTCCTTTCGGGCGGGCTGAAAATCGTCTACGACCTTTTGCTGTTCAGGGAGTTTCGCTCCATTAAACCGCCCGAGGAAACGTGACCGTCGCCCGATTCCTGCCTCAGCGCGCGGCAAGGAAATGATACAGGGGCTTCAAACGGTTATACAGTTTCCTGTACACCCCATAATACAACTCATCGTATCTTGCGTGCGTTTTCGCATCCGGTTCGAAGGTGTCGCGGAGGCGCGTCATTTCCTGGATGGCGGAGGGGAAATCGGGATGAATGCCCGCGCCGACCGCCGCGTCCATTGCCGCGCCCAGACCGGACGCTTCGTACACGTGCGGACGTGAGGCGGGCAGCCCGAAGACATCCGCGGTCAGTTGAAGCGCCGCGTCGGATTGACTGCCTCCGCCTGCGACGCGCAATTCCGTGATGCGGACGCCGCTTCGTTTTTCGGTCCGTTCCGCGCCTTCGCGCAAGGCGTACGCGAGACCTTCCAGGATGGCGCGATACAAATGCGCCCGCGTGTGTACGTCGCTGAAGCCGATCACTGCGCCGCGCGCTTCGGGACCGGGGAAACGCAAGCCGGGCGACCAATACGGCTGCAAGACCAATCCGTCCGAGCCGGGCGGGACGGAGCGGATCAACTCATCGAAGAGGGCTTCGGGTTCGATGCCCTTTTCATCGGCGAGCCGTTGTTCGCGCAGACCGAATTGATGTTTGAACCAACTCACCATCCAATAGCCGCGATAGATCTGGATCTCGAAACTGTATTGCCCCGGCACAGCGGCGGGATACGGCGGCAAAAGCGGAATGACCTCGATATATTTTTTATGCGTGGTATTGATCGTTGCGGTCGTGCCGTAACTCAAACATCCGATGTGCGGTTCGAGACATCCCGCGCCGAGAACTTCCGTGGCTTTGTCTGCGGCGGCGGCGATGAGCGGGAGTCCCTGCGGGAGCCCGGTGGCGGAGGCGGCTTCAGCGGAGATCAAACCCAACGGCGACGCGGCAGGCACGAGGTCCGGCAGGAGGCGTTCATCCATCGGGACGGCAAGCCATTTCCAATCCCAGCGCTTCGCCCACGCCTGCGCTTTGTAATCGAAGGGGATATATCCGACCTGACACGCGACCGAATCCACAAATTGACCGACGAGCCGATAGGTTAGGTATCCCGATAAAAAGAGATATTTGTGCGTTTCGTTCCAGACCTCGGGCTGGTTCGCCCGAATCCAGTTTGCCTCCGCCTCAGCCTGGAGATACGCGACGGTTTCGGACGCGCCCGCGAGCGCGAACGCCGCGCCCCATAACCCGCCGACCGGTTTGAGACCTTCGGTACGGCGTTGATCGAGCCAGACGATGGCGGGACGAAGCGGCTTGCCGTGTTCATCCACATTGACGACGGTGCTGCGCTGTGTGGTGAGCGCAACCGCGGCGATGGAGGATTTGTCCACGCCCTGCGCCCACAAACCGTGACAGGCTTCGCAGACCGCGCGCCAGAAGACTTCGGGATCCTGCTCGGCGAGACCTGGCGCGGTGGAGTAATACGACTCGATGGGCACGCGCTGTTTAGCGAGGAGATTCCCGCGCGGGTCGAAAAGCAGCGCGCGGACGGATTGCGTGCCGTTGTCTATGGCGAGTAAATTTTCGGGCATGTTTGTTTCCTGTTTTTGAACTACGGAGTCACGGAGACACAGAGCTTGAAAATTTTCCGTGTCTCTGTGTCTTCGTGTTTCCGTTTTCAATTGAGTCCATAAGCGCGCGTCCACAATGCGGTGTATTCGCTCGTTTCCTTCTCCCATCTTGCGTCGTCCCAGCCGAGTTCGGGTTGGACGATAGCGCGGATTCGGGGAAGCAAATCCAACCCGCCGTTCGGCGCGAGCAGACCGAGCCTCACGCGGCGCAGGAGCAGATCGTCAAGATGGATCACGCCTTCGGCGCGCGCGGCGTGACGCAGTTCCGCCCAGAGGAAGTGTGTGTTGGGGATCG
>SZPG01000122.1 GCA_030263595.1 Chloroflexi bacterium CFX6 | reverse complement strand
TCACCTCGGCGATCTACATGACCGTCGTCGAGGGATTTCGCCCGACGTGGAAGTCCATGATCCGCGTGGCGGTATGGATGAACCTGTATGCGCTGATCGTCTATTTCATCAACGACGCCATCGGAAGCAACTACCTGATGATCAATCACAAACCGCCCACCGCCAGCCTGCTGGATCTGCTCCCGGACTGGCCCCTGTACATTTTGTACATGGAATTGATTGGCGTGGTAACAATGATTCTTTTATACCTGCCCATTGCCTTCACAAACTGGCGAAACAGTTTCGGTGGCAACACCGTGAGGGTTCGACCCCCTCTCGCCCCACAACATTCATGTCATTGCGAGCGGCGCGAAGCGCCGCGTGGCAATCCCCCACAATGAGGAGATTGCTTCGCTTCCTTGGTCTCGATATGCCCGGAAAATCACGGGCTACTCGACCGGCGGTCGCTCGCAATGACATATTGTTCCGAAAGGTTCGTCATGTACTTCACCCGCCAGCAACTCGAAGAGAACGAAGACAAATGCCTTGCGCCCTACGGGATGCGGAGCAGGGACTCGAAGGGACGCGCCTACCTGGATAACGAACCGGAGTACCGCACCTCCTATCAACGCGACCGCGACCGCATCCTGCACACCACCGCCTTCCGCAGGCTGGAATACAAGACACAGGTCTTCATCAACTACGAAGGCGACTACTTCCGCACCCGCCTCACACATACGCTGGAAGTTGCCCAGATCGGACGCACCATTGCCCGCGCCCTGGGCGCCAACGAGGACCTGGTCGAAAGCGTCTGCCTCGCCCACGACCTCGGTCACTCCCCCTTCGGGCACTCCGGCGAAGTCGTCCTTGCGCGTCTGATGAAGGACTTCGGCGGATTCGACCACAACAAGCAATCCTTCCGCATCGTCACCGAACTGGAGCAGCGCTACCCGGAATTCCCGGGCTTGAACCTAACCTGGGAGGTCCGCGAAGGGATCGTCAAACACGAGTCCGAATACGACATCTCGGACGCGCGCGACTTCAATCCCGAACTGCGCGGCAACCTCGAAACGCAGATCGCCAACGTGGCGGACGAACTGGCATACACCACGCACGACCTCGACGACGGTCTGCGCTCGAACATGATCACGCCAAAGATGCTGGAAGGCATTTCCCTGTGGGAGATCCTCCAGGAGACGTACAACTGGCGCGGACCCGAACTGAGCGAGATCGAACGCCACCGCATGATCCGCCAGCTGGTCGGCATCATGGTCACCGACATGGTGGAGGCGACGGACAAACGCTTGAAGGAGAGCAAAGCCAAGTCGCCGCTCGACATCCAGAAACTCAAGCATAACGTGATCGGCTACAGCGAAGAGATGCAGCGCCGCAACCGCGAATTGAAGGATTTCCTCTACAAGAACCTCTATCGTCATTTTCGCGTGGTCAGGATGCAGGTCAAGGCGGAGCGGCTGATTTCGGACATCTTCAACGCCTACCGCGCGGAGCCGTCCATGCTGCCGGGCGCCATCCAGCCGTTCATCGAAAAGCGCGGTCTCGAACGTACGATCTGCGATTACATCGCCGGCATGACCGATCGTTATGCCATCGAGGAACACCAGAAACTCTTCGACCCGTTGGAAAAAACGTAATCCGGGAGGCTGATCGAATGGCACAACCAACCCAATACCTGACGCCGGAAGGCGAAGCAAAACTCAGGGCGGAATTAGCCGAATTGACGGGACCCAAACGCGACGAACTGGCGAAACGCCTGCGCTCCGCCATCCAGATGGGAGACCTTTCCGAAAACGCGGATTATCACAAAGCCAAGGAAGACCAGGCGTTTCTGGAGGGGCGCATCATGGAGATCGAATCCATCCTGCGCAACGCGACCGTCGTCGAAAAGACGCACAGCGACGAAGTGACGATCGGTTCGCGCGTGACCATCCGGGAGGAGGACTTCGACCCGGAAACTTTTCACGTGGTCGGGGCAAAGGAAGCCGATCCGCGCAACGGCAAGATCTCGAACGAATCGCCGTTTGGGATCGCGCTGATGGGACACAAGGTCGGGGACGTCGTCGAGGCGGAGACGCCGGGCGGCAGGGTGAAATTGAAGATATTGAAGATCGAGTAGTCGTTGGATTCCGGCGGCTTGCCGCCTCGTTCCCGATGAAGTTGAACTGCATCGGGAACGGCGAAAAAAAAAGACCGGCGACTCGCCGGTCTCTTTTGGGTCAGGATTGATTACTCCCGGAACGGGGCCAGATGGCGAGTTCCAGGGTGATGCGTTCGAAGTAACTGTTCGGAGGCAGGGCGCCCACCCCATATTCCAAATCCACGACCGTGGCGAGGAGTTGCAGGGTTTCCGTCTCCAACAGCACCTGTTCGCCGGGTTTGACCACGTGCAGGTCGCCTTTGGGTTCGAGCCGGGCGCGGATGTTCGGGTCGTTATAGGCGTGTTCGGACATCAACACCTTCGTAGCCGTCTTGATGTCGTTCTTGTCGAACAGCCAGACCTCCAGCGCCGCGACCTTTTTCGGTTCGCCGACCCCGATCGTCTCTGAAACGCCGACGCCATATTCGCCGAGGAACTCTCCGCCGGGGGTGTCAATGCTGAACGATTCGTCGTACAGGTCGTCGCCGAGGACGTACGTGGTCATCGTCTGTGTGATGGGTGGGGCAAGACCCATTTCCTCGAAGTTCGTCCTCTCCGCCTCGCGGCTGGCTTGCGTGGCTTGCATGACCGCGGTCGTAGTGCGCGGTCCTTTGCGGAGCAGGCGGTACAGATACATGCCTCCCGCGCCGAGCAGGATCACCACAACCGCAATGGAAGCATATAACACGATGCTGGTCAGGGATGAATCGCCGGCCGGCTGTGAAGAGGGGACAATGGGTCCCCTGACCGATTGAATCAAGCCCCCATAGTGTTGCAGAACGGCGGGATCCATCGAGCCGGGATCGGCTTGCAGGCGAATGTACGCGTCGCCAGCCGCGCTTCCCAGGTCGTCCCAGCGGCGCAACGCTTCGTCGGGATTATTCGTCCGGGCGTAAGTCTCCGCCGCCATGCGGAGATAGTCTTCCTGCAAATCCGCCCGCAATACTTCCGGCGTGCCGTCCGTCCATTGCACGGGCCAAATCCCCCAGGCGACGATCAAGCCCATTGCCAAACCCAGAGCCACTCCCAAAATCAACGTCACCCTGGAGTTCTTGAGGAGGTTCTTAACGATCGCGATTACTGCTTCCATGGCATTTTCCTTTTGTTTGGGTTGTTAACCAGATTATATACCATCCCGCCTCCGAGACAACCGTCAAAGGTACCGCTTTTTGGATCGCGGTTTCATTACCGCACATTTTCTTTATAAGACGCGGACAACGCGGATTTCTTATTGATTTTCACCGCGGGAAGCGTCAGCGTTTATCCGCGTCCGATTTCAAAAAAGTACGGCGGAAAGATCGCGGTTGAAAAGCCATCACTCCGCAGATTCGGGAACGATCGTTTCGAGCAGGAAGGTCTCCTGGCAGTTCGTGCATTGGGCTTCGCGCTTGTTGGAATACACCAGCAAACCGCCGCACTTCGGGCAGGGCTGCTGGAGCGGGCGCTTCCAGGAAGTGAAGTCGCAATTCGGATAATTGGCGCAACCGTAGAAGGTGCGTCCCTTGCGCGTCTTCTTCTCGACCAGGTCTCCGCCATCCTTCGGACACGTCACGCCGATCTTCTCCAGCCAGGGTTCGGTATAGCGGCAGGTCGGGAAGTTCGAACACGAAATGAACTTTCCAAACCTCCCGTAACGGATGACCAGTTCGCCTCCGTCTTCGGGACAACTGCGTCCTATTTTCTCGGGCTCGCTCTTCGTGACGGGCATTTCCGCCTGCGCCTTTTTCAGATCCTCCGCGAACGGATGATAGAACTCGTGGATCACCTCGGTCCATTCGGCTTGACCGTTGGCGATCATGTCGAGGTCCTCCTCCATGCGCGCCGTGAACTTGTAATCCACAATATCCGAGAAATACTTCACCATCAGGTCGTTGACCTGCATCCCGATCTCGGTCGGCACGAGACGCTTGTCTTCGCGCACCACGTAACCGCGCTGCTGAATGGTCGAGATCGTCGGCGCGTAGGTGGA
>SZPG01000032.1 GCA_030263595.1 Chloroflexi bacterium CFX6 | reverse complement strand
GCTCATCCGTATTACGGTTCGCGCAAAATCGCCTTTCTGTTACGTCCTGAATTTGGTGTATCGCGCCCGACGGTGCAGAGATATATGCGCGAAATGTGCATTTTTGGCGTGGTGCCCGGTCCAAAAACCAGCCAACCCGCCCCAGAACATGCCATTTACCCTTACTTGCTGCGCGGCGTGACCGCCGCGCGTCCCAATCACATTTGGGGCATCGATATCACCTACATCCGCCTGGCGCATGGCTGGCTGTACCTGACCGCCGTGCTGGACTGGTATTCCCGATACATCCTCAGCTGGGCGCTCAGCCAGAGCCTGGAGATGGATTTTGTGCTCACCGCCGTGGACAACGCCCTGTTTCAAGCCAAGCCCGAAATCTGGAACAGCGATCAGGGCAGCCACTTCACCAGCCCGAAATATCTGGAACGCCTGCAACGGGAAGAAATCCAGATCAGCATGGATGGGCGCGGACGCGCTCGAGACAATATCTTCACCGAACGATTGTGGCGCACGCTCAAGTACGAGGAAGTCTACCTGCATGAATATGCCAATCCCAAGGAGGCCTATCACCGCTTAGCGTGATAAACTCCGATGGATCGAGTTTGTCGAGATCAACCTTAACAAATTACACCAACTTATTCTGACCCTTTTTCAACTCTAAAGAGTCTTATCCACCTCAAATCGTCGAACGCGGCACACACCACGAGGAGTTGTCCGAAGGACGCTGGGAGGGTTATATTCGCAACTTTATGAAACACAATTCAGGGAAAAAGTGTTGTAAAATCAATCCATGCCACTCCCGCCCGTCACTCGTTATCGTTTAACGTCCCATGCCTTGCAGGAAATGGAGCGGCGCAATATCACCGAAGCGGAAGTAGCGCAAGTATTGGCGAACCCTGAACAATCCGAGATGATTCGTGACGGGCGCTCAGTTTATCAAGCGCGTATTGAACAGGGCGACCCGCCAAAAGAATATTTGCTACGCGTCTTTGTGGATATTGATGATACCCTGCCGAGCGTTGTTACTGTTTATCGAACCAGCAAGATTCGGAAATACTGGAGATAAAACCATGAAAGTCATTTACGACCGCGAGACTGATACCCTGACCGTCATTTTTGCCGAAACCCCCGTCGTCGAAAGCGACGAAGACAAGCCAGGCGTGATTTTGGACTACGACGAGAAGGGCAATCTCGTTTCCCTTGAAATTCTCGATGCCTCGCGCCGCGTAAGCGTGCCGAACAAAATCGAGTATCAGGTTTCGCCTATTGCAGGATAAGTTGATTCTGGTGATGGATCGGGGACAAATCGTCGAACACGGCGCGCACGAGGAGTTGCTCACATTGGGAGGGTTATATTCGCAACTTTATGAAACACAATTTAATAGGGAAAAAGTTTAAGTCCCACCCGTCCACACCTGCGGCGGGACTCCCTCCCTAAATCCATTGGATTGGGGAGGGCGGGGGAGGGGCATGAGACGCAGCTCAAGAGGGAAAGAGTGTGAAAACCTATCGTGGTGTCTTTACTATCTTATTCCAAAAACTGCTTCTTTTAATTCATCTTGCAATGCTTTATTGCGTGAATGCTTTGCATCTTCTACGCAGATTTTTGCTACTTCTCTGACTCTTTCATCAACGTGAAGAAGATAGGGTTCAAAGTTTTTTATCCATTCATCCCACATGTCTGATTCATTACCTGACCACGAGTTAATCTTCATATGTCCCCACCTCGTTGCATGAGCAATTTCCCTTGCACCGTATCCTGAGTTTAGCGCTGCTATCACTTTTGAAACCCATACATCAGTGGGTTTTCCATATAGAGGATCTAGATGTAAATGCTTCAAATCCTTATTTGCAAGGAGTTCTTGATAGAGTTCGATGTTTTCCCCAATCAATGGCGTTACTATTAGGTAGTCATTTGGAAACGGTGACATAGTTTTTAATAACGATTTGCGTTCTTCAAAATCTAATGAATTTGCAGCGATTCCAAATGCTCTTTCCAGCCTATAACCAGCAATCCGATCTTTGTTCTTGGCAGCTTCCCGAATTCGAGCAGATAGCCATGCTGAAGCCAGAGTGCGGCGTTTAACGAAAATTTCTCCCAGCAAATAATCTTCTTCAAGAAAATTTACTATTACGCGTTCCCATTGCTTCTCTAGCGACTTCCTCACCTGTTTTACAGGATTTTGCATCCACTCACCTTTGGCGGCTGCAAGAGCGATTTCAGGCTTATCATGTTTCAGAAGTCTTAAAACCTGCCTCTCAGGTATTTCTCCGCGCAAACATAAGACCTCAATCAACCCCTCCATCTTGTCTAAATTTGAATAAATTTCATCTAAAATCTTCTTTGGCATTTTGGGAGTAGTCAAAACTATTTGAATGACGTATGGTCTCAATCTAGGTTGATGTAACCATTGCCGAGTCTTACTAATCCAGCCCCGCTTTCTGTTTTCGATGACTCTCTTCACAAACGGCATGATAAGATCACCTACAACTCCTTCTGCTATTCCTGCTTCGATCCAAACATACTCTTTATCAACCAATTTAGAAAGCTCTAAACAAAATGAAGGAGTTAATCGTGGCCAAACATATCCAGCAAGTTGGGACTCACTTTCTATTTGGAATAATTCTTTCATTACTTCGTTTGGTTTTCTAATACTCCACGATTGAGCCAATTGTTTAACCGACTCGAGCTGCCTGGTTGGATCTGCGTGAAAGTCACCAAGATCCACATTTGGATAAAGAGTTTCAAAGATTGAATCTACAGGCACTGAAATTAATAGATTTGCAGTGTGAGCTAAATGGGATGCCCAATGAAGAATCCCTGCGTGTCCTGAGATCATTGACAATATGTCTGAAATCATTTGTCTCGCGAAAGCTCTCATATCGTCATAAACTTCAGGTAAAACTCTGCCCATACGTCCTGGATATGCCCACGTCTCAATAATTTGACGAACGGGCATCCAGTCTTGAAGAATAGTATTTGCTATTATGGCTAGAATATCTGGCCAAAACCCTTTGAGTGAATTAACTTCTGATGCAGTTAAATATCCAGATCGCCACGTTATAGAGTTTCCGCTTCCAGGGTTGGTTGAAGTATTGGAGAATTCTGGCGTCATAACAATTTGTAGTGCGCGTATACCTGGCTTTGGATTTTTAGCAGCCTTCATCCATTCAATAATAGACGCCAATAATATTTTCCTTCGTGGTACAGCCTGGCCATTTCCAGAATCTGCCTCGAAAACCCAATCTTGAATAATACGAACGGGGTGGTCAGGTGATGAATGTAATTCCCTTTCATCACCTATTGCCCTATTTAATAGTAATGGAATTATTTTTTCTGGAATATGGAGAAGAGCTGGATTCGCTATGCTCATTAGCAATTCAGGCTTGTTTTCTAAAACCCATGTTGTCTCACTTTGGCCAAGATATGCAAATTCCATCCATATATCATTTAAATTCACTTGCTTTAGTATTTCTAAAAGCATTTCTTGAGGAATATTTGCCCCTCGCCTTCTTGCACCCATGAGGGTTCTCGCTACTTCTTGTAATGAAGGTGCATCCCTTATAAATTCAGTGATTGAAAGCGATACTGTCCCACGAAAGAATGTGTCGCGTACAAGGGAATGTCTCAATGCAGGAGGATAAACAGCAAGGTAGGATGTATTATCAAATATTAGACCACCTACTAGATTACTTATTATTGATTGTACTTTGAGTGGACTTAACTCTAAAATTTCTGCAACAACATTCATGGACATGCCAGCGTCTCCGCCGATGGCAAAACCTGCGAGAATAGTGCTGGTATCTGCGTTATTTGTTGTGGGTAACAAGGTGCTCCGTATCCACCTTGTCAGAGCATCACCTAATACAATGTCCTGAACCCCACCCTCTTTCAAGCATAACTCAGTCAATAAAACTGTTAACCCTGGCCTACCAACAGATTGCACGATAATTTCTTGAATAAGTGGATCTGAGAGTCTCCAACCTACTGATGCTGCTTTAACAACCTCTACAAGCTGATCTAATGTAAGGAGGTTGAGAAAATGAGACCTTGACGCAGGAATGTTCAGCGTACTTAAGACGTCTTCTCCGTGACTTGGCCAGCAACTTGCCAATATTTGAAACATGGCAGATTTTCTTTTGCGATAATTTATCAATCTGAGAATGAATTCTGTATGTAATTGGGCATCGTCAATAATTATTATTTTGGGCTTTTTTCTTTTGTATTCACTTGTAACCCTGCCTAAGTTGGGGTCGTTTACGAACAATGCCCCCGCGTGTTTAGCAAATTTGTGAAGCAGAAATGTTTTGCCAGACCCTGGTTGTCCAATAAGCACTCTATCCCCATTGCCATTTTGAAGCCATGCTAAATCATTATCTCGCCCTATTAATGGTAACTCTAAGCTTAACTTTGCTGTGTCGGGAATAACAGAGAGTGCAGGTGGTTCTTTTTTCAAAAAGGGAAGTAATCCGTAAATATCTACAGCCAGACCGATTATGCCCTGTATCGTTTTGAAGAAAGTATTCAATAAGTCCCCGTTTCCCTTGAACGCATTTGGCTCAATTACCAAAAACCGCACAGCAGTAAAAAGCAATGCTGTACCAATGAGAAGCAATATGAATGAAATAATCTTCTTATTCATTTTGCGCTTCTATCAGAAGGATGTTTTTATTGTATCAAATTTGGATAGAACAGATAACTACTGCCAGACCCCTCAGCAGGGCAGGCACGAGGTGGAGTGTTTGACCTCACCCCCGACCCCTGCCACTCGCTTCGCTCGGGTACACGTCTCCCGTGGGGAAAGGGGAGTCCGCGCGGGGGTCATTTCCGTTTCCGATTAATTCTGACCAATTTTCCTCTCAAATCACCCGTTTCCTGGACTGCCAAATGGATCTGTTCAGATTGCTCGCGCAAATCGGTGTTCTGCGTACAGGCAACAATCCCTGCGTGATTGGATGACTTTTCGTGCAAGGCAATGAAATCGCGGCGGTTGAGTGTCAACAGGATTCTTCCCTCTTTTATCGCATACTCTAAAACTTCTTCGTCTGGAATTCGTTGGTTTGCATTCCCCGCTTCGTGCGATGTCAAAACATCGTGTCCCATTTCACGGAGGCGCTCCACAACCCCGATTGGGAAATTTTCATTGGCATAGAATGATGCCATCAGGCTTCCTCATTGGCTTGGATGGCTTTATCAATTTCCTCTACGTGTGCATCCGCGTATGCCCAGGCATTCACCAGGTCTGCGGCGCGCAGCGAAGGAAAGTTTTCGAGGATGGTTACCTCCTTCCAACCGAGACGGCGATAATTTTCGAGTGTCCAGACAGGGATGCGCGTCCGTACGATGCAGGCTTCGCCGCCCGAGACGCCCGCGGTCTTCTCGATCCCTGCCCAGGCATTGCCAACTTCCTGGGCAAGCCGCTGTAGCAACTCCGCTTTTTCGGCGCGGCTTAATCGGGAAATTTCGGGTTCGATATTTTGGATGGTCATAAGCGCCTCGACTTGCGGGTATTATAGCACTTCTGATACCCGCCAATCCCCTGAGCAGGGCGGGCGCGTGTGGGACATTTCGCCTCCGTTCCCTGTCCTTCATCCACTCGACGCGGTTCCTCATGCGATCTTCGGCGTATCCCCAACGATCTCCCAGCCGCGTTCCATCGCGACCGACTTCAACCTCTTATCGGGATACACCGCCACAGGATGATCCGCATGTTCGAGCAGTGGAATATCCATCCACGTATCGCCGTAGGCGACATCCACGCGCTCCACGCCGAGGCGGCTCAACACCTGCTCGATCTTTCTTTCGTCCGCTGCCAGTTCGCCGACCATTCGCACGCGTCCATCCACGATCTCGACCGGCGTGCCGATCACCCGCGCGCCGATGCGCTTCGCGAACGGAGCGATGAAAGGCTCGAACACACTGCTGGCAATGTAAACCTGCGCGCCCTCTGCGCGGTGTTTCGTAAGACGCGCAATCACGTCTTCGCGGCGTTTCCTCCACAGGTCATGCTCCACCACCCATTCGGAGGCTTGTCCTAATTTTTGCTCATCGGCGTTTTTGATGTAAGCGAGACTTTGGATCATCAACTTTTGCCCCCATCTTTGCCAGTCAATAAAGCCTCTCCTGGCGAGCAGGTACGAAGGCGTAATGGACGCCATGATCAAACTCGCGCGCAACCTGCTCTGGTTGTGTCTCACCCAATCCACCACACCCAGAAACGGCGAGCCGGTGGTCAACGTTCCCATCATGTCCGAGACGACGATCATATCTTTGCTCCATGATTGATTACCTTACACTTTGGTGTCGGGACGCGGATTAACGCGGATGGACGCGGATTTTTTGAGGAACTGCCCGAAAGAGCGCCTTGCATCCGCGTTTTCTGCGCGCTCCGCGATCCGCGTCCCATTTTCAAGAGTGTACGGTAATCAGGCTCCGTAATTGGTTTCGGCAAGTATAGCATCAACGATGATAAAATCTTCGCATGGGCGCACTCTATCTCGTCGCAACCCCCATCGGCAATCTGGAGGATATGTCGCCGCGCGCGATCCGCATTTTGAAGGAGGCGGGTCTCATCGCGGCGGAGGACACGCGTCACACCGGCAAACTGCTCAAACACTTCGGGATCGAAACGCCCCTCACCAGTTACTTCGAACACAACAAGATCAACAAACTGGATTACATCCTCGAAAAACTTTCCAGCGGCGACGTGGCGCTGGTCTCGGATGCGGGGACTCCTGCGGTCAACGACCCCGGCTACGAACTTGTGCGCGCCGCCCTCGCTTCGGGCTTCGACGTTCTGCCTGTTCCCGGTCCCTCAGCCTCTCTCGCCGCCCTGACCGTTTCCGGTCTCCCCACAGACTCGTTTCTCTACCTCGGCTACCTCCCCCACAAGACAAGTGAAAGGCACAAGTTCGTCGGGCAGGTTGCCGATTTGCCCTACACGTTGATCTTCCTCGAATCCCCCTATCGCATCGTCGAATCGCTCGAAGATATTCTCTCCGTATTGGGTGACCGGCGCATTTGCGTGGCGCGCGAGATGACCAAGATGTTCGAGGAATACTGGCGCGGGACCCTCAGCGGCGCGGTGGAGTATTTCAAATCCCAGCCTGCAAGGGGGGAATTTACGCTGGTGGTGGAGGGAAAACCCGGGGACGAGGAACAGGAATGGACGGAGGAGCAGTTGTCGGCGGCGATCGAAGCGGGAGTCAAGTCTGGAAAATCCGCGAAGGATATTTCATCGGAGTTGGCGAAAGTTTCAGGCTGGAGCAGGCGCGAGATCTATGCGCTGATCAATAAAATGGGTTAGATGTTTTGCATCAGTTCGGTCGGGAGGCAAGCATGTCGAAGATCGGTCTGGCTGAGAAGATCTACAACCGGATGGAAACGTGGATCATGAAGCTCGTGCCGCAGAAGGATGTCGGGCCGGTTTTCAAGTGGATTTTCAAGATGCCCATATTGCAGTACAGGCTTGGCATGGGGTGGATGATCGGCAAATATGTTCTGTTGCTGACCACAACCGGGCGTACAAGCGGAAAGCCGCGTCGTACTCCGCTCGAATACGAATACGACAGAGGGAATGATCGTTATCGCATTGCAGCGGGTTGGGGCGGCAACACGGACTGGTTCAAGAACCTGAAAGCCAACCCAAAAGTTCACGTGCGGGTGGGGCGCAGGGAATTCGACTCTGTTGCGGAGTTCGCAACCGACGCGGAAGTGGCGCAATATATGATGAACGTATCCAAACGTCATCCGCGCATGGATCGGGTATGGAACCGCTGGTCCGATACGCCGGTGGATGGCACGTTCGAGAGTTATGTCCATGCGGCGAAGTTCTTTCCATCCGGGTCAAGAATTAACCGAATAGTTGTAAAATCAGGCAATCACTGCATTTTGATGTCAAGGAGCGAATACCCATGCCCGCTAAAGAAGAAAAGAAACCCGAGGAGAAGAAAGACGAAAAGAAGGAGGAAAAACCGACCCCGAAGGACAATCTCGTCGTGACGAAGCACACGATGAGGATCGCGGGGAAGGAGGTCAAGTACACGGTCACAGCGGGGACGCTGATCCTGAAAGGAGAAGGAAGCGGAGGGCGAGAAGCCGCGCGCGCAGATCTTCTTCATCGCATACACAAAGGATGGAGTCCGCGATCCATCCAGGCGTCCCCTCACGTTTTCGTTCAACGGGGGGCCCGGGTCGTCGTCCGTGTGGCTGCATCTCGGCGTGCTGGGTCCAAGACGCGTATTGATGAAAGGCGATGGGGAACTTCCGCCTCCGCCGTATAAATTGACCGATAACGATTATTCGATCCTGGATGAAACCGACCTGGTTTTCATTGACCCGATGAATACGGGCTACAGCCGCCCCGTGGAGGGCGAGAAACCGAAGGAGTGGCACGGTTTCAAAAAGGACATCGAGTCGGTGGGCGATTTCATCCGTCTGTATACCACGCGCAACAACCGCTGGCTCTCGCCGAAATTTTTGATCGGCGAATCGTATGGCACGACGCGCTCGGCGGGGCTTTCGGGTTATTTGCAGGAACGGCACGGCATGTACCTGAACGGCATCATGCTGGTCTCGGTGGTGCTCGATTTCACGACCATTGATTTCAACGTGAACAACGACCTGCCGAACATCCTGTTCCTGCCGGGCTATACAGCCGCTGCCTGGTATCACAATGTACTCAAGCCCAGGCGGACATTGCAGGCGTGGCTCAAGGAAGCGGAGGAGTTCGCGCTGGGCGATTACGCAAAGGCTTTGCTCAAAGGCGATGCGATGAAGAAGGAGGAGCGCTCCGGCATCGTGAAGAGGTTGTCGTATTTCACCGGCATCTCGGAGCAGTTCATCGAACGATCCAATTTGCGGATCAACGACCAGCATTTCTTCAAGGAACTCCTGCGCGAACGCGGGCTGACGGTGGGACGCCTCGATTCCCGTTTGATCGGGCGCGACCGCCTGGGCGTGACCGAACGCCCGGAATACGATCCTCTGTTGACGAACATCATGGGACCCTACACCGCCGCGTTCTACGATTACGTCCGCCGCGAGTTGAAGTTCGAGTCGGACCTGCCGTATGAGATCCTGAGCGGGTTCGTGCATCCGTGGTCGTACAAGGAGTTCGAGAACGCCTACGTCAATGTGGGCGAGACGTTACGCGCCGCGATGACGTATAACCCGCACCTCAAAGTGTTTGCCGCGAATGGATATTACGACCTGGGCACGCCGTATTTCGCGACGGAGTACACGTTCAACCACCTCGGACTGCATGAATCCGTGCGGAAGAACCTCTCGATGGAATATTACGAAGCGGGGCACATGATGTACATCCATATCCCGTCGCTGAGGAAGATGAAGAAGGATCTGGCGAAGTTTATAAGAAGCGCGATGTGATACACACTGACCGTCGTTGCGAGCAAAGCGAAGCGAAGCAATCCCCAATCACACGTGGAGATTGCTTCGTCGCTTCTTTCAGTCGCTCCTTGCAATGACGGTGGTCTTTTTTACGGCTCCCAGATGATGGTCACCGTGCCGTAAATGTACGGTTGACCGTTGACATATTCGATGCCGACCAGCAGGGTGCGGAAATCGAAGAACTGGTCGGATGCGGGTTTGTATAAATTGTAGAAGCGGATGTTCGGATAGGGCCACGGGCGCGAGAGCGGGAAAACCTTGTCCAGCGAATCGCAATACGTTTCCATGTTCGGCGCGTTGAAGACCTCCAGATATTTTGGCTTTACAACGGCATTGAACGCGCCGGTGTCCGGGATGCCGCTCGGACCGCCGCCCCAGTTGTAGACAGTCGGATCGGTATAAATATTCGCGGCGGCGGCTTGCGTAAAGTTGATGCCGGGTCCATAAGCCCACAAGTGCATGTTCACGCCATGGACCGGACTCACGATCTGCCCGAGCAAACTCCCATTGGTCTGGTTCATGCTTTGTTTCGCCTGCTCGATCAATGGCAGGATGCGCGTGTCCGCGCAGAAGGCTTCGTGCGTGACGTACTCGGTCAGGTAATAGGAATTGACCCAGCCGACCAGCCCATCGTTCCTGCGGACTTCGACCCACACGGCTCCATCCACGCTCGCGGTTGGTCCTGTTCTCATGACATCTCTCGCGTCTGACGCAAAGTAACCGACGATCGGATTACTGACGCCCGCGCCCGACCGGATATTCAGCACATCGTTCACAGCCACGTTGACGACCGCGTAGGGTCCGATCAGGTTGGTGGGAACGGTGAACCCGTACGGCGCGATCAGGACGCTGTGCCAGTACAGGCTTCCGTCCGCGCGCTGCGTGACGTAGAGAATGGCTTCGGTCTTTCCGTCCAAGCCCCAGCCGGTGACGAACAGCGCCAGGGATTTCGCCGGGTCGAGATTCATGATCGCATAGAGACTGCCTCCCAGAAGCGCGGTCAGGTCCTTTGCGGCATCGGGTATCAATGGGCTCGTGCCGATGTGACTGGTCCGCAGGTATTCAACCGCAGTCTCGGACTGATAGACCGTTCCCTGCGATTGCCAGTAGGCGAACGTGAAGGTCTCGTCCATCAAGGGCGGCAGCGTTTCGAAGGCGCGCGCGTTCAGTGCGTTTACGACAGATTGGGCAAAGGCGGAGGGATCCGGGGTGGGAGCAGGCGGGTTGGGCGCGCCAAATAACAATGTCCAGTGAGAGCCGCCGTCTGTCGTCCGGTAGAGAGCGGTGTGACCGTCATCGAGTTGCAGGCGCGCCCAGCCGTTTGTCGCCGAGACGAAGTCCAGTTCGCGGAAGCCATTGCCGAAGGTCACGTCCGGCGTAACGGTCGTCCATGAGTTTCCGCCGTTGTTGGTGACGTGGAAGATGTTTGCCCAGTCCCAACTGATCGTGTTGCTCATGGAGATGATCTCCGTGTGTTCGGCGCTGCGGGCGAAGGCGGGGGAGGGCGTCCACGTATTGCCGCCATCGTGGGTGACGTACAGGAACAGGTCGCGCATACCGATGCCGATCGTCATCCAGACCGGCAGCACGCCGTCGTTTGCTCCGAAGAATTTCGGCGCGGTCGTGGAGATGTAAGCGGATTCGTAACCGGCGGGTATCGCCAATTGAAGCCGCGACCAGGTAACGCCGCTGTCGGATGTCTTGTAGAAGTAGAAGTATCCGTCGGTTGGGATATCGCCGCCGATCCAGCCGGTGGTCGCAGCGCTGAATGTTATGCCGCTCTTGTGCCCGCCGAGCGGAAGCGTGTTGCTCGAGCCTGGCACAGTGGGATCGTTATCGTAGTTCTTGATCCAGGTGGCGCCGCCATCCGTGGTCTTGTACAGGACGACGGATTGTTTATTCATCGCCGCGCCGGTGATCTGGAACACGTAACCGGTGTTGTCGTCCAGGAATTGGATGGAACCGCCGTTGAACGGGACATCGTACTTCGTCCAGTTGGCGCCGCCGTTCGTTGTGCGGTAGAGCGAACCGACGCTGAGATCGGCGAAATTGCCGATCACCCACGCCGTCGTGGGCGATGCAAAGTAGCCGCCGGTGGGCGCGCTTTCAGACAACACGCTGTACCAGGTCGCGCCGCCATCGTATGTGCGCAGGACGTACTGATCGCCGAGCGCCCACCCGTTCATGGCATCGTTCATGTGCAGCGACCTGATGGTGGGCGAAGCGACCGGCGGTCCGGGCGTGATCGTCGGCGGGGGGATGGGTGTCAATGTGGGGGGAACAGGCGTGAAGGTCGGTGTGGGAGGCGCCGTCAGCCACGTAAATGTGGACATCATTTGCGCGAACACCGCAGACTCGGCGGCTTTGTCGAAGACCGGTCTCGGCGGATCGAAGTTGCCGGGGTTGAGCGAATGGAGGACAAAGCCCATGCTTACGCAATTCGCGTTACGGAGCGTCGAATAAGCGACCCAATCGTAGAAGTTGCCCGCGCCGGCGTCTCCGCCCGTCTGTTTGAGGAAGGATATGCCGTTGATGTTCACCGTCTCGGACGTGGCGAGGATGGAACTCGTGGCGAAGGGACTCTGGCAGACACCGGCGTTTTCGGTGACGACCGCCTCGAGGTATTTCTCCGAAAGGTTCGTGCCGGGGACGATGGGCAGTTGGATGCGCGCGAAATTGTTCTGCTGGCTGGCGATCTGCGACTGCGGCGGATATTTGAACTCGAATCCGTATGCCGCGTTGGAATAGGTTAACCAGTTATCCGTCGGCGGAATGGGGGTTACGCTGGGCGGCGCGCTCCCTCCCGCGCGGATGATCATCGGCGCGCCCCATCGCACAATGTCGCCGTTTGCGCTGCCGGTGGCAAGGATGGTGAGGATGAAGCGCACGCTTCTTCCCGCCAATGGGCTCAAGTCCACGTCCACCGTGTAATTCTTTTTATCGTTCTGTTCGCGCCATTGCCAGAAGTTCCCAATGTAGCCGTTGGGATTCATGTAATCGAGCCGGAAGGTGACGTAACAACTCGCGCCATAATTGCATCCCACCACCGAGCGGAAGCGGTCGCCGGGCTGCACGGTAAAAGCGGGATAGAAGCCCTGGATGTAGCCGTTGTATTTATTCTCCGGTGCGAGCAGCAGCGAGGGCGCGGGACCCATCGTCCCGTCTTCGAGGTGCGAGAAGTTATCCGCGATGACGTAGCCTTTGCGGTCTCCACCCGTGCCGGGACAGGGCAATGCGCCCGCGCCGCTCTTCCATTGGGCGGCGCAGGCGTTCAGCCAGAAGTTGTAACCGGTTTCCTGCGGCGACTCGCCCGCCACCTTGATATCCACCCAGAAGGGATTGGACGCGTTCGAGCCGAGTCCGAACATCTTTCCGTTCGCGTTGGAGAGGATCCAGTAACTGCGATAATCGCCGGGCGCGCCCGGGGCGACCATGTTGGCGGTAACGTCAACCGTCTCGCCCGGGTACACAAAGAACGGCATGTTGACCGCGGTCTGCGCGTTCATCACCTCGCCGCTGTAGTACATCAATTTGTAGTCTTTTGTCCACGTGCAGGAACCGGAGTTTTTCAACCGCCACGTTTTGGAGAACGTCGCGCTGGGCGCAAAGATCGTCCCATCCGGGACGTTTACGTCCGTGACGAAGGAGGCGCGGTCGCAGCCGGCGGGAGCAATGGTGGGAGGCGGAGGCGTGATCGGCGTTGGAGTCGGCGTGAGAGGCGGGAGCGGAGTCAAGGTCGCCGGAGGAGCCGGTGGTTGTATCGTCCCGGAACGAACGATGCGCGGCGATCCCCATAAGGCGCGGTCGTTGCTTGCCAGTCCGCTCGATAACAGCATGAACACAAAGCGGACCTTTTGTCCCGCCAGTGAACTCAAATCCAGGTTCGCGCGATAGAAGCGTTTATCGTGCGCTTCCTTCCAGGTCCACAGCGTTTTCTGTAAACCGTTGGGGAGCAGGTAATCAATGCGGAAGGTGACGTAGCAGCCGGTCGCGCCGAACTCGCAGTTGACGAGCGTTTGCAATTTGTCGCCCTGTTGCACCTGGAATTCGGGATAGGTCGCCTGGATGTAGCCGTTGTATTTGTTTTGGGGAACGGTCAGCAGTCCGGGCAATGAATCGAACGAGTCGTCCTCGAGGTGCGGTCTGTCCACCTGGTAGGAGAAGCCGCGCCTGTCCCCGCTTGCGCCGGGGTAGGGCAGTGTCCCCGCGCCGCTCCTCCATGTTGCATAAGGCGCGTTGGCGACAAAATCGTAAATGACCGCGTCGCTCGCGACCACGTTGATGTCCACCCAAAAAGCGTCGCTCCCCGAACTGCCGATGCCGAATTGCGCGCCGGATGCGTTCGCGAACTTCCATAGACTTTTGTAGTGACCGGGCGTCGTCGGCGCGGTCAGGTTGACAGAGATGTCGAGCATCTGTCCCGGCGCGACGTTCACGGGCAAATTGACGGAAGCGGTGGGACCCATCGCGTCGCCACCGGCAAAGACGAGTTTATACGACGTCGTCCACGCGCACGTCCCGGCGTTCGTGAACCGCCACGTCTTTGTGAACGACGCGCCCGGCGCGAACGAAGCCCCATCCGGGACGGTGATATCCGAAACGAATTGCGCCTGATCGCAAATTTCAACCGCCAGCGCGTTGGGAACGGTCTGTCCCAGCAACATCCCCGCCAAAAGAACCATGCTCAACAATTTCTGTCTGAACATGGAAACCTCCTTTGCATTCTCGACCTCCATGCTCCTTGCACCAGTTAATCATTACATAAAGGAACCCGCCGCACATTAAAATTCCAATCGCCGAGCGTGACAATTTCAATACAAAAATGGCCGGGATTTTGTTGTAGAATCGAGCCACTACATCTTATTTGGGAGCGATCATGAACCTTGACGATCTCGAACGTTTCGAACGACTCGATCCATTGAACATGCTCGGGGAGATTGACAACCTCCCCGACCAGTTGGGTTTTGCCTACCGCCTGGGGATGAAACACGATCTGCCGGACTGGAAGGATTTCCGACAGGCGGTGATCGCCGGCATGGGCGGATCCGCCATCGGCGCCGACCTGCTCGCCTCGTACTCCGCTTCCCTCTCCCCGATACCTGTCTCCGTCCATCGAGACTACGGACTCCCCTTTTACGCGCGCGGCGCGGAGATACTGGTCGTCTGCTCCTCGCACTCCGGGGATACCGAAGAGACGCTCGACGCCTTCGAAGCCGCGCGCAAAGCCGGATGTCGAATCGTCGCGGTCTGTACCGGCGGCGAACTGGCAAAGCGCGCGGAGGAAAATAACGTCCTCTTGTGGAAGTTCGATCACGCCGGTCAGCCGCGCGCCGCGGCGGGATTTTCCTTCGGCTTGCTGCTGGCGATGTTCCAGCGTTTGGGAATCATCCCCGATCAACAAGAGGCGATCGAGGGCGCGGTGGCATCCATGAAGAGAACGCAGGAAAATTTGAAAGCCGACGTTCCCGCGGCAAAGAATCCCGCCAAGCGTTACGCCGGTCAATTGATGGGGAGGTGGGTGACGATCATGGGATCGGGTTTCATGGCTCCCGTCGCCCGCCGCTGGAAGACGCAGATCAACGAGATCGCCAAGGCGGGCGCCAACTTCGAATTCCTGCCCGAAGCGGATCACAACACGCTGGCTGGGACGCTCAACCCGCAAGAGACGCTCAACGCCCACACGATGACCCTGTTCCTGAACGCGCCCTCCGACCACCCGCGCAATCGCCTGCGTTCCGATTTGACGCGCAAAGCCTTCATGCTCGAAGGTTTGAACACGGACTTCATCGAGGCGCGCGGCGAGACGCCTCTCGCGCAGATGTGGACGACGATCCTGTTCGGCGATTACGTGGCGTATTATCTCGCCATGGCTTACGGCGTTGACCCCACTCCCATCCAGGCATTGGTCGAATTCAAAAGAGCGATGGCGGAGGCGGGGTAAGTAAGAGATTAACCGCGAAGGTTGCGATATTTCTCGATGAACAAACTCCTCATCGCCACCAACAACACCGGCAAGGTGGAGGAACTCCGCGACCTCCTTGCCGGCGTGAACGTGGAACTCGTCACCCCCGCGCAGATCGGGCTCGATCTCGATGTCCTCGAAGACGGACTCACCTACGCCGAGAACGCGGCAAAAAAAGCCTTCGCCTTTGCCGACGCCAGCGGGCTGATCTCCCTCGCCGACGACTCCGGTCTCGAGGTGGACGCGCTCGACGGCGAACCGGGTCTGTATTCCGCGCGTTACGGTTCTCCTGATGGAAATAGACTTTCAGACGCAGAACGACGCAAATATCTGATAAGCAAACTGCAAGACAAACCCCGCCCGTGGACGGCGCGCTTCCGCGCCGTGATCGCGATTGCACTACCTGCCAATGTCACCCTGAGCGAAGCGAAGGGTCTCGGAGAAAGCCCAGCGGAGAGACTTCGTTCGCCGGAAAACGGCTCATTCAGAGTGATAATAACAGAAGGCATCTGCGAAGGCGAGATCATCCCGGAAGAACGCGGCACTCCTCCTGACCGATTTGGGAAAAACCATGGCAGAACTCAGCATGGACGAAAAAAACCGCCTCAGCCATCGAGCCAGGGCGGTGATGAAAGCAAAGGGGATGTGCCATTACCTCTTCGCGTGATGCAGGCGATCCGCGGCTTCCTCGGAGAGCGGAATGTAGACCTGTATCCTCGTCCCCTTGCCGGGCGCGGAATCGATGTTCAACAGCCCGGTCACCAGTTCGGTGCGTTCCCTCAAATTGATCATCCCCAGGCTGCCGCGCTTGTCGTAGGACTTATGCACAGCCGCCACGTCGAAGCCGATGCCGTCGTCTTCGATCTCCAGCAGTGCGATCTCCGGTTCGAACGGGCGCAGGCGTACCCAGATGTGCGCCGCGCTGGCGTGTTTACGCGCGTTGTTGACCGCCTCCTCGATGATGTAGAAGATCACGCCCTGCTTGCCCATCTCCATGTTTTCGAGAACGCTCTCGTCCACGTTGATAAGCACGTTCTGAGTGAAGGTCTCGCGCATCTTCTCCGCCATTGCCTGGAGCGCGGCGTTCAAGCCCTGCGATTCGAGGATGAGCGGGCGCAGGGTGAACAGCATGTGACGGATCTCCTTCGTCGTGCGGTGCGCCAGTTCCTCGATCTTTTGCAGTTCGTCCATGGCGTCCTGGGGGGTCTTCGCCATCATGCGGCGGACGAGGTTGATGCGCATCGCCATCGCCGCCACCGATTGGGTCGGTCCGTCGTGCAGGTCGCGCGCCAGTTTCTTGCGCGTCTCCTCCTGGACTTCGACCATGCGTTCCTTCTCCTCGATCAGGTCCTGGTACAGGCTTGCGTTCTGCACGGCGATCACCGCCTGCCTGCCGATGATGTCGAGAAGTCCGCGGCGTTCGTTCGTGAAATAGTTTGGGTCGGGGTGGGCGAAGAGCATCGCGCCGTAGACGTTGAACCCGCTCCGCAGGGGAAAGCAATACGCGGAGGAGCAGGAACGCAAAGCCACGATGCGTCCAAGCTCGGGATCGTAGCCCACGTCCTGGGTGAGGACCGCCTCCCCCTCGTCCAATACTTTTTTGAGGATGCCGTCGTCCCCGCGCAGGATGGCGCGCGTGTCTGCATGGGTGAAGCGCCGCGCGGAACCGACGCGCAACTCGTTGCCCTTGATCAACAAGACCGCGCTGACCAGCCGTTCGTCCCGCTCTTCTTCGGGGTCGAAACTTGGGTTGAGCGCGTTATAGCCGAGGTCGAGGGCGGAATCGAGGACGCGTTTGTAACTGAGGGTCGCCGTCAGCGTGGAGGAAAGTTCGTAGATGGCGCGCATGCGTTCGGTCTCCGCGCGGCGGCGGCGTTCTTCCGCATCCAGGCGCGTCTGTCGGGCGGCGCGCACGCGCCTCATCCCGAAACGCCCGATCAATCCCCCCGCCAGCCCCACCGCCAGGGTGAAAAGGATTTCGCTGGAGAATGAATATTGCAGCGCGAGGAATTGCAGAATGGCGAACAGGAATGCCGCCAGGAACGCCCCCCACATCTCGAAATAGATCGCGCCCGTTACGATGGGAACGACGCTGGACCAGATGGACGCGCCGCCCGATACCGCGCTCTGCGCCCAGAAGTACACCGCGGCGAGCAGAAAATCCACGCCCAGGACGACGTAACGATGATTGGGCAGGCGCATGTTCATCCCTGCCAGCGCGCTCATGGCGACGTTCCAGGCGAACATCGCTCCCAGCGCCCAGAACGGCGGTTCCCAGATCTGCCCGCGCAAAGCCAGCGACAGGGTCAGGACGACCAGCATCAGCCAGCGCATGGATGCGGCAAACCAGTCTGCGGCATAGGGCGAATCGTATCGTCGCATGACTGCAATGATACCTGAAAAAGATTAAGCGAACCCCCCCTTGCGGCGTTGCAGATGAATTAAAGTTCGTATCCCATTTTGGGTAAATATCCGCCCATGCGTTCCTTCAGGATTTCCTGTTGTTCCCTGGTATAGGATTCCCGGAACCTGCCGATCTTTCCCTTGTAGAAATGCAGACCCTGCTGCCCCTCCGCCGCGCCGGGACGATACTTCTCGATCACCCTTTGGACCTCGGGTTTGCCTCCGTCCAACTCGAGGAATCCAGGCAGACGGCTTATCTCGTCATCGTAATTCGTGAGCAGGTCTTCGTAACGCGCGATCAAAACGTCCTTCTCCCTCGTCCACGCCTCCCATACGCGGACGTAGTCCATGATGAACTCGAGGCTCTTCCCGAAATCGGTGAGATGCGAGAAGGCGTTGGGGCGTCCCTTTTGCAGGGCGCGCTGACCGAACTCGTAGGCGGAGAGCATGGCGTCGCGCGGGTCGCGGTAAATGTACGTGATGCGGAGCAAACCCAGTCGCTGCAGGAGGCGGGAGGAAGCCGAAGGTCCCGCGTGCGCCTTGATGACGAAGTTGTTGCCCATGAGCGCGGGGATCGCCGCCATCCCCATCCGCCGCAGGGACAGGACCCCGATATTGCAGTTAACCTCGGTCAATATGCTTTGCAGGCGATACTTCTCGCGGATGAGGCGCGCGTCCACGTACCCGGCCGTTTCCATAAGGTCGTGAATGAGGTTGTAATGCCAGCCTGAACCCGCGCGCGGCATCCCGACGGAAAGTACGATCATTATTTTTTGGATCTCCGTGACTCTGTGGTTCAAAAGAAAAAAATCATTCGCCTTTCGGGCTGCGACTTGAAGGTCGCGGTGCGTTTTCCGATTTTAACGCAATCACGCCCGCCAACATGCCCAGGTTGATCCACATCTCCGGCATCGCGAACGAATCCTGCGAGATGCCCTGCGCGGCGATGGCGGCTGCGCTGAAAAATCCCGCCGCGCCGACGAAGCGCAAAAACGATTCCGCCCGGCGCAATCCCTTGAGCGCGTACGCCAGCATGGCAAACAAAAACGAAACATACAAAAGGAATCCCGGCAAGCCGGTTTCAGCCAGCAGGCGGACGTAAAAGTTCTTTGGGTTGGGATACAAATTGGACGACGGGCTCAACTGTCGCGCGATCTCCGGCACGCCGCTCAACGCCCAGTCGGGCATATTGGCATACATTGTAAAGCCGCTCGCGCCCAGCCCCACGCCGGTCAGAGGATGCGACCGAAACGAATCCAACGCGGCGATCACGTAAGCAAGGCGCGGACCGAGATACGCGTCGATGGCGTAATCCCACAAACTCTCCGCGGACGAATTCCACAACGCGGCGATGTACCCCTTGTCCGCCAGAAAGACCCCCGCGCCGACCACCGCGCCGATGAGGACCAGACTGAGGACGATCCGACTCCCCACAGCCTGAATCCTCCTCCCTTGACCTTCCCCGGCGTCCCGGCGGAATCCTGCCCGATACCAATTCCACACACTCCTTCTTGTTTCCGAACCCGCCACAAGGAAAGTCAAAATGACCGCGCCGACCGTGATGAACAATCCGCCGCGTGAATAAGTCAACAGGAGGATGACAACCCCGCCCAGCAGAAGGAGGGGTTCCAGCCATTTGAATTTCGATAACCGATACCGCGTCAATAAGGAAGCGAACAACCAGGGAAGATACAACGCCGCCAGTTGACCCGCCAGCCACGAAGGTTCGTAGGCAAAACCCGCGATGCGCCTGTTGCGCGGCAGACCGCGTATCGAGAAGAGGTTCTGTATCTCGTTCAATTCGCCGCGCAGACCCATTTGCAATCCCACCGCCTGTATTCCTCCCCAGACGATGTGCAGAATTAATCCCGCCAGCAGCCATTTCAATGAGAATTTGAGATCGTCTTCGTTACGGTTCATCCACACGGCGGAGAGGAAAAACGACAGGCCGATGACGAACGTGATCCAGGCGCGCAGGGCGCGGTCCCAGAAGCCCACGCCGCGCAGTTCGATGGGCGCCAGCAGCGAGCCGAACGCGGTGGAGAGGAGCGCCGTCAGCGTGAAGGCAAGCAGGATGGTCAGGGTCCCGTTCCAGGGACGCGTGAGGCGTTTCGTCCAAATCCGGTAGAGCAGGACCGGCATGAGCAATCCCAATGGATAAAGCGCCAGCGGGCGGACGAACGTCCCCGCGCCCATGAACGGCATGAATCGAAAACTGGTGACCGGGAGGGTCACGAGGACAAGCGCCCATAGGATGCGCGCCAGCGAATCGAGCGTCGGTTTACGCACGCCTGCCCGTTCCAAAGAAAAGGATGAACAACGCGCCGAGCGCCGCGAAGATGACCGCCCCGGCGAAAATATGGTTTGCAAGACCGACGCGCCTTTGCGGGTTCAAATCGTTGATTTGCGCGGGGGAAATTTGCAACTCGGGCGTGATGCCCAGCGATTTCGATTCGAGTTCGCCGACGCGCGATAAAAGTTCTTCGTCGGCCGGGTTTGCTTCGAGCGCCTTGCGAGCCGCGTCCAGGGCGACGGCGGTTTCGATGCCTTCGCGAACTTCGACAACGAACGCCTCCGCCCAAATGGATGCGAGTTGTTCGGCGCGCGCGGGATCGGGATCGTTCGCGTAAAAATGCCAGCCGCCGTCCGCCGGTTCGCTCAATTCCAATACGCCGTCTCGCAAATCGAATACGGTCACGCCGCCCACCGCCTCCGCAACTTTGGCAAGCGTTTCATCGGACCGCGCGACCTCCTCCAGTTTGCGCGTTTCGCGTTCGAGATAATAGAACAACTCGCGGTCCGAGTCCACGGGCCATGCCTGCTCCATGTTGAAGTCCACCACGACGGTTGCGCGGGCGCGGAAGTCCGGCGGGAGGATGAGGTACACGAGTCCGCCGAGCAGCGCGCCGACCAGACCGCTCAAAACCCAGAAGCGCCACGCCTGCAAAAGTTGAATCAGGTCCTCAACGGATGGGGGGGCAAACAAACGTTTTTTCACGAGGTCACCTGTCTGCGTAACGGCGCATCTGGAGTCTCCGCCGCCAGTTGAGCAACGGAGCGACGATCTTCCGCACGTAATACTTTGCCACGATGATCGAAAGCCGGTTCCCGCCGTCCCTGCGGTGGATGCGGATCATCTCGGGCCAGCAGCGGTCGTCGTCGGCGATGGTCTTGCCGCTGGAATGCAAGCGGAAGTTCGCCCACGTCTGCGGGGTGTAATGGATCGGCGCGCGCGCCGCGAGGCGCACCCAAAGATCGTAATCCATCGCAAAGTAAAAGGATGGATCGAGCGGCCCGACCTCGCGCCACAGACCCGCGCGAAAGAACGAAGCCTGCTGCGGGATGTGGACGTATCCGCGGCGCAGCCGCGCGTAATCGGTCTGGCGCGCCGCGAATTTGCCGATCACGCGTCCTCCTTCGTCAATGAAGTTGGCGTCGCCGTAGACCAGCCCAACCTCGGGATGCTCCTGCAAATATTTCACCGCGGCAGAGATCGCGCCGGGTTCATACGTGTCGTCCGAATTGATCCATGCGAGGATGTCTCCCTGCGCCCGCGCAAATCCCTTGTTGATGGCGTCCGTCTGACCTTGATCTTTTTCAGAGACCCAATAGTTGACTTTATGGATTCCGACAGATTGCTGTCGGTCTTCCAGAAGCGGGCTGCTGAATTCCAAACCCTCCGCATACTTCTCGATGATCTCCACGCTTCCATCGGTCGAGCCGCCGTCCACGATGAGGTATTCGATGCGCGGGTAATCCTGTTCCAGCACGGAACGGATCGTGGCATCGAGGAAGCGCGCCTGGTTGAAGGATGGGGTGACGATGGAAACCAGCGGAAGGATATTCATCGAATTGAAACCAGCCAAATCATACCATTTACTCTCCCAATCGCCGCGTCAGATCGAAGATGACAAAACCCTCTCCCTCCGCATGGATCGGATAATTCCCGCGCAGGATTTCCTCCAAACCCGGCTGGCGGTCCAGTTCGTCGGAATCGGTGACGAGAAAATACGCCTTGTTGGAGGTCAGCCTGTCGAAGCGGCTCGCCGTATCCTCATTGCTTTGCGCGCCGAAAAACTCGCCCCGCGCTTCGGGCCAAACCGTGACTCTTTGCCAGCCCCAATACACCAGCGGGTAGCCGTAGTCCTGCGTCACCGCGATCACGGACGGTTGGTGATCGAGCGCCTCGCCCACCGACGCCCAGAACGCCGCCTGCGGACGATAATCCACGGATAGCAATTCGACGCGCGTCTGCCAGAAGGTCATCGCCGCGACGAACAATAACATCATACGGATAAAAGCACGCGTCCAACCGGACCCCGAAGCCTGCTCCGCCAACGCCCGGACCGTCACCCCGCCCAAAGCCCCCAGCGACAATGCCGCGATGGGAACGAGCGGCAGGCTGTAATAATCGTGGCTCGAAATATGATAGCCGAAAAACATTCCGAAGAACGCGTAACCCACCCACAAGGCGGTCGCGAAGATCCGGCCTTGCCGCGTGCGTAAAAAGAACAAACCCAGCAAAGCCAGAGCCAGACCGAGATGCCCCAGGATCAATGCGACCTTCCCCTCCCAGCGCAGGTAAAAGAATGGATTGCTCCATAGTTCCGGGAAGAAACGTCCGTTGAACTGCGACCCCAGATAACCGGCAACGTAAACGCCATAGACGACGTACGCCGCGCCGGGTAGAACCGTCAGCGCTGCCATGACCCACACTTGAGACTGACGCAGCGCCTCCCTGAACGAATGACGGGAGAGAACCGCGCCGATGAATCCTCCCGCAATAAAAAACGCCGCCGTCAATTTGACGAAGATGGCAAGCCCGCCGGCGATCCCAGCCAGTAACGCCCACGTCCACGCGGGCTGGCGACTCCAACGCAATGCCGCCCAGCAGCCAATGAGAATCAACGTCACCATCAAGGGATCGGGTTGAAAGGATCGGCTGGCAAAAACTCCGTAGGGCAGGAGCAGGTAAAAGGTCAGGGAAAGAAGCGCCTCGTCCAGCGTCAGCAATTCGCGCGCGAGCAGGAACAGGAATATCCCGCCGACGATCCAGAACAGCGAGGAATAGATGCGGGCGATCCACATATATTCGCCGAACACGCGATAGGAGGCGGCGACCAAACCGTCAATCACGGGCGGCTCGATGACCGCTTCGGCGTCGTAGGCGCGCAATGCAACCTCGCGCTGCCATTCGGGAATGCCGGGCGCGGTCTGGTAATAGATGCCGCGCGCTTTGATGGCGGAGAACAACTGGCGGGTGGGATGAAAATCGAGCGGCAGGTCGGTCAGGTCGGTCAGGCGGATGCCCAGCCCCAACCCGAACAAAAGCGCCAGCACGAATGCCAGCGCCCAACGGTTCGGAGCGATGAAGGATTTGCCGTCCATAGGCTCAGGCATTTTACCTCCGCCCATTTGATTCCGAAAGCGCGCGCTTCTGCGCCCTTTGTTTGCGCCAGCGGTTGTAATGCTTTTGCAGGACGCCCAACCCGAACAGGCTCAGAAACGAAAAAACGATCCGCTTCCATTCCACGAGCGCGGTGGCTGGATGCGCGATGAGACTCCGCAAATAGGATCGGAACGCCTGCCGGGCTTTTCCCGCGTCGAGGAGGTATCTCCCATTAATGCGCAGCGCCGCGGCGCGTGACCGACGGCTGACCCGCCTCAACGCGCCGGATACAAGCGGATCGCTTTCCGCCCCCTCCAAAATGCGAAACGCCTCCTCGCCGAACTTCTCCGCCTGCGCCACGTTCTTCGCGGATTCGTGAAAACGTCCCGCCGCCCAGCGTTCAGGGACATATACCATCGGAGCGCGCGACGCCATGCGAATCCATAAATGATGATCGAGGAGAAAATGAAAGGACGGATCGAGATACCCGGCTTTCTCGAGCGCTTCACGACGCATAAAAACGGCTGGCTGTCCGAGGATGTGGAAGGTGAGCAGGTCATCCAAATCCCATTGCGCGTATTTGGGGAAGTGGATGAATTCGCCGTTTTCATCCACGGCGACCGTATCGCCGTAGACCAGTCCCGCTTCGGGATGCGCCTCGAACGCCTTCACCGCCGAAGCGACCGCGCCGGGGAAATAGAAATCGTCCGAGTTCAGCCATGCGACGATCCCACCCGCCGCGCGCGCCAGTCCCTTGTTGATGGCATCGGCTTGTCCGCTGTCTTTTTCGGAGACCCAATGACTTATCTTATGGATTCCAGAAGCTCGCTTCCGGGTATTCGACGGCAGGCTGTCTGATTCCAAAGCGTACTTCTCGATGATCTCCACCGACTCATCCGTGGATGCGCCGTCAATGACGATGTACTCGATGCGCGGGTACTCCTGCTCGAGGACGGAACGGATGGTCTGTTCGAGGTAGCGAGCCTGGTTATAGGAGGGGGTCACAATCGAAACGAGGGGGCGTTCGGGAGGGGGAGGCAGGTTCACGGGAGAAAGAGTCGAAGGTCGGAGGTCAATCACGAATCGTAAATCCGAAACCTAAAACAGGCTGTCGTAATCCACTTTGGGAAAGACGGTCAACTTCCCGCCGACGGTCGCGTCCAAAACTGCGCGTCCCGCCTTGCGATAGGCTTCGCGCGCGAGGGTATAACCGATCTCGGAGGTATCCAGGTCGGGCAGTTGCCAGCGGAAACCCCTGCCGAAATAACGCGGGTCGAAGTGATTGGGGTCGTCGCCGGTCGAGACGACGGTTTTGTTGGCGTCGCCCTTCGAGGCGAAATTGTGATCCACGCCGATGAGGATGGCACGCTCGAAGCCCATGTAAAACGCGAGTTGCAAAGCGACGTTGGTCACCGTGGCGCCCTCCCAGATGCGGCGCGTCATGTCGTAGGCAAACCGCGCTCCCGTGTAGGTGGTGTAGAGGAAGATCATATCCTCGGGCATTCTCTGAAAGTGACGGTTGGAATGCCAGGCGATGAACTTGGGGATCGGCAGGGAGGCGATCTCGTCGGCGCATTGTTCGATGACCAGGTCGTTGATGGAGACGAAGTAAGTCGTCGTGAATCCAAGTTCGGGGAAGAGCAGGTAGATGCGGTTCATCCCGAAGGTGAATTCGTTTTTGAGTCTGGTCAGGTCGGTCCGCTTGAGGCTGGGCCCGTTGCCGATGATGAAGCATCGTTCGCCGCGATGGAGGTTGAAATATCCAGCCATGCGTTCGCGGCTGATCCGCCGCCAGGGGTGCAGGTACGCGTCCGGCGCCTGCCGCAGGCGCCGGACGGCGTCGTAGGAGTTCTTGAGGATTTGCAGGATGGGATTCGGAAGAATGGATTTCAGCGTTTGTTTCATGCGGGGAGAAATTCCTTGCGAGCCGCGAGGAGGACGATCAATGCGGCAAAGTTCAGCAGCACAAAGAGTAGGTCCACAAGACCGAATTGGTCGAAAACCGTCAGGAAGATGTTGAGCGCAAGAATCAAAACAGAGACGTGAAAGGCGAATTTCATCCTTTTGCTCAAAAGCCATGCGCAAAATACGATGGCTATTGCATCGCCAAACATGGCAAGCGCATAGAACGCATACAGAAATGTCCGGTCGGGGTTTGCGCTGATCCGCAAGAGAGACCCCCCTCCAAACGCCGCGAGGACTGCGGCTGTGAAGAGGAAGAGATAACGCGTCAATTGAAAGGTTGAGAGTTTCATTTGTTTGCCTCTTTACCGCCCAGAAGGCTTGAGCGACGCGGGGAGTCGTTCAAGCCTTCGGAACGTATGGTTACTCCGTGCTGAGTCTTGCCGTCGCGCCCCCATCCACGACCAGCGCCTGACCGGTCATAAACGCCGACTGCTCGTTATCCGCCAAAAAGTAGATTGCGTGCGCGATCTCTTCGGGCTTGCCCACCTTCCCGCTGACGGTCCTGCGCGCGAGGTTATCGAGCCGCTCCTGTACGCCGCCGCCGCCCACGTGCCCGCGTCCGAGTCCCGCGCGGAGCATGGGCGTATCCACTGCGCCGGGCAGGACGGCGTTGACGCGGATGTTATCCGGCGCGAACTCGATTGCCATGGCGCGGGTCAGGGCGAGCAGCCCGCCCTTCGAGGCGGCGTACGCGGCGATATTCGCCGACGTTTGGATGGCGTGCACGGACGATACGTTCACGATCGCCCCGCCTCCGGCGGCTTTCATCAATGGATGCGCCAGTTTCACGAACAAAAACACCGAACGCAAATTGGACGCCATCACCGCGTCCCATTCTTCGACAGTCGTTTCGATCAGCGGTTTGGCGACCTGCACCGCGGCGTTGTTCACCAGCACATCCAGGGTGGGATGAAAACTTTTCGCCTGTCGAAAGATCACCTCGGCGGAATCGGGATGCGAAATATCGGCTTGAATGAAATGTCCATTTTTCGGAAAATCACTTCCAAACTCTGAACGGTCAACGCCAATGACGCGCCAGCCTCTTTCAGAAAAATGGCGTACACAAGCCCGCCCGATCCCTCCGCCTGCGCCGGTGATGAGAACTGTTTTAGCCATGAGAATTTTCTTTTTGTACACGGATAACACGGATTACACGGAGACGGATTTATTCTTACGGTTTCTTCGTCCAAGTCAACGAACCCTTGCGTGAGTTATCGAAGATTTTACGATGAAATTCAGCCTGACGACCGAAATTCGACAAAAGCCCCACTTCAACTTCGGTTGATTTCAAGTAGTTGAGCAATTGGGCATCGTGAGCGTCTGTCAATTCCGAGTGTTTACCCTCGAATTTCCTTCGAGTTTGCATACTATCGCCTCCGTCAGTTCAAATTCATTCCGTGTCGTCCGTGAAATCCGTGTACGAAAATCGAATCCCCAATCCCTCCAGCAAATTCCTGATCGTGTTCCAATGCACGCGCTCCCACGCGGCCGGGCTGGAGTTGGCGTTGTGCGGGGCAAGCAGGACGTTATCCATTTTCAATAACGGACTGTCCAGCGGAAGGGGTTCCGCCTCGAAGACATCCAATGCGGCTCCCGCGAGACGTTCAGCCTGCAGCGCGGCGACTAAACTTTTCTCCTCGAGGATGGATCCGCGGGCGGTGTTGATGAGGACGGCGGTTGGTTTCATCAATGCGAAGGTATTGGAATTCATCAAATGATAACTTGTCGGATTCAAATCGCAATTGAGCGAGACGAAATCCGAATTGGAAAGTAGAAAGTGGAGACCGGTCATCTCGATGCCGGTTTCGGCGACGAAGACGTGGTCAACCTCGGCGATGTCCGTTCCGTAGACCTTCATGCCGAAGGCGCGGGCGCGGCGCGTAACGGCTTTTCCGATATTTCCCACGCCGATCACGCCAAGCGTACACTCGCTCAATGTTTTGCCCGGAATCTTTTCCCACTTTCCGCTTTTCATCTCTTGATCCATCCACGGCTGGCGGCGGACGAAGGCGAGCATGTATCCGAGGACGGTGTCCGCTACGGGGGTGGTGAAAGCGTTCGGGGTGCGTCCAATGCTTATCGAATAACGGGAGCAGGCTTCGGCGTCAATCGAATCGATCCCCGTCCCCCATTTCGAGATCACTTTGAGGCGCGGGGAACAGGCTTCGATGACGCGCGCGGTGTAACGGTCATCCCCGCAGATCGTCCCATCGAATTGACCGGCGTATTTCAACAGGTCGTCTTCCTCCAGGCGTTCTTTCACTTCGGGGATGAGGAGTTCGATGCCGTATTTGTCGAAGACGGGTTTGAAGCGATCCAGGAATGGGATCATGTAGGGGGCGGTGAAAAGGACGGCGGGCATTTAGTCGTTTTCCATTCGCATTCGCATGAGGATTTCCGCAATTTGAAAATCGGACTCTTCGTCAATGTCCACGGCTTCGAGGCGAGGGCTCTCGAACATCAGCGGCGCGTCGCCGATGCGGTGACGTTTGGCAATGAGTTTTTCGCGCGTGAAAATGTAAATGCACGAATTTTCCTCGTACACGGGAGGCAGGTCCTGTGTCTGGATCAGTTCGTGAGGATCGTGATTGATCGCCTTTCCGCGCCGGTCATAGAGGCGCGTCTGCCGGCGCGTGACGGAAAAAAGCGAATCGTTTTTGGGGTAATTCGTAACGAGCAGTTGGATCGCGCGCGAGATCGTTTCGGCTTTGAGCAACGGATTGGTGCTGTGCGTCTGCAAATAAAAATCGGCGGGATATTGTTCCGTGTCGTACAGAAGGATTTCGTTCATGGGAATATCGTCCGCGCGCAGGCGTTCGGGGCGGACGATGATCTTCACCTGCGGGAAGTTTTCACGCAATCCGTTCATTACGGGATCGGAGTCTGTATCCACGACGATTTGATTGATTTCAGGGACGGCGAGAAGCGTCTCGAGGATGTGCTGATAGAGCGGTTTCCCGGCAAGGACGCGGTAGTTCTTGCCTGGCACGCGCTGGCTGTGATGGCGCATGGGGACGAGGGCAACAAGGTTCATTGGATGAATTATAACGGACTTGGAGATTCGATAAGCGCTCATGGCAGTGCCGCGTAGATCGCCTCCACGCCGTAATAGCGGACGGCGCAGTTATTGACCCAATAGCCCGGTCCGCGCGCGTCCATGAAATCCCGAATGCCGCCCACAGGGGAGCCGTCAATCCCGCGCACGTGGATTTCCAAAATCCCCTGCTCTTTCGATTGCCTGATCTGCAAATCCCTTTCGTCCCAAACGGCTGCCCTCTCCGCGTACAAGGGAATCTTTCCGGCTTCCAGCGCCACAGAGTACGCGCCATGCGCGTAAAGCAAAAAGAGAACGATGGTCAGAAGCAGATCCAGCCGCCGCCAATGGACGTGTTGCCTGATGTAGAGACCCGCGAGGAAGGCGACCACCCCGTAACCCAGGATGAATAAGAACTGGGCGATGACCCTCGCCCGTGACGCCGGGAGCGAACTTTCGATGTATACGCTGGGGGCAAAACTTGCCGCGACCAATGCAAACGTAGACACGGCAATCGCAGAGACCGCGAGGAAGGATGTCCCTGCTTGCGGGCGTTTCGGCGTGAGCGAAGCCGATAGCGCGCCGACCAGTAACAAGGTCCCGAAAATGATCGTGTGCGTCAGCGCTAACTCCAACATGTTGAGGGCGAGGAACTCGTAGGTATGGTAGAACAACAGGCGGGGGAACTCCGTAAGACCGGGAGCCGCCTCATATAACCCAAGCCGGTAATCGGTGGTGGGCGAGACGATCAAAACCGCCATCGCAGAGATCGAAGCCAACAGGGCGACGACCGCGAAAGGGAGTGTGGTTCCTGCCCATTCCCTCCGCCTGAACACGAGACAGGCGATCACATACATCGTCAATGCCGCGGTCAACACGGCGTTGCCCGCCTCCGAAAATCCTCCGCCTAGAAACGCGAGAATGCCTGTGAGGGTCGCGTGAGGAAAAACACGCGCTTCCTGCACGGCAGGGGACAGGATCAGTGCAAACGCCCACACCCCGAACACCAGCGGCGCAGTGTAAGGAAGGAGTCCCGACCTCCAGTAGAGGCTCTGGTACAGGTGCGGGGCAAGGTGGATGGAATAGAAAACGATGATCGCCGTTACGAGCAATGGGGTTGTTTTTGGGAAGCGGAGGTCCGTCCATGCGTTGACGTGACTCAGCAGGCGATACATTCCCCACATCCAAAACAGGATGAATACCCCGGTCATCGCCTGGACCCCGATCACGCCCCCGAAATTCAACAACCCGGAGAACAACGTCAACGAGAACCTGTTCGACGCGTACGTTGTGACGTAGGTATACCCCTTCATGGTTCCCCAAAAACCAAGCCTCTCGAGATCGGCGTTGTAACACCAATCGTCCGCCCAGTAACGGTTGTAATAGCCCAGGTATGCGAACAACGCAAGACCGGACAAAAACAGGATCAGCCCGAGCGCCTCTGCGAACGTGTTCCTGCTGCTAAATAAACGGCTCATTTCTCGTCGCATCTCCGCGGAAACCGTCAGGACCGATATCGAATCGGTTCCACATCCCTCTGCTTTTCGTCCTTCCTCTTCCTCTCCCTCGCGTAATAGAACGTCTCGCGCAATTGCGGTGTGACCAGGCTCGTCTCGCGATGTCCCATTCTCGTTCCATGAAACTGCATGAAACGGAACCAGAGGATCGAGGCGATATTCTTCAACAAGACGCGCTCCCGCGCCGCGTGCCACAGATCGCTGAAGATGTTCGTGATCGTCAAACGGATAAAATCGTAAAAGTTGAAATGCGCTTCGGGGTAGATCTTCCGTAGCGCCATCGCCTCGCGGCGGTAACGATTGTAAACCCCGCGCGGCGATTCGTCGTGGACGTGGACGATCTCCGCTTCGGGGGCGTACGCGATTCCGTATCCCTGTTCCTTCGCCCACTTTCCCCACGCCACGTCTTCGAGTCCGGTCAACGTTTCGTCGTAGGGATGCCGCTCCCACAAACTTTTGCGGATGGCGGCGTTGGCGTTGTTGCAAAACGCAGTCGGCTGGTCGAGGCTGCCCGTATCGGGATACCATTGATGATAAATCTGCTGTTCGGAATATTTGGCGGAAGCGGGTCCGCGCTGTTTGCCGTAGGTCAATGCGATCCGTCCATCCTCGAAGGGACGAAGCAAACTCTCCAGCCAATCGGGATAGACGGGATAGACGTGCGCGCTGGCAATGACGACGAACTCACGCGTCGCTTCGCGGACCCCGAAATTGAGCGACCGCCCAAACGTAAACTCCGCTGACGGAATGTGGACGACCCGCGCTCCGAACGATTCCGCGATCGCAACAGTTCCATCGGTCGAGCCGGAGTCGACGAGGAGGATCTCCGCGTCACGGATCGTCTGCTGGCGAATCCCCTCGAGCAAACGGCCGATGTGTTTCTCTTCGTTATACGCGCGGACGACGACGGAGCAGTTCATGGGAGTAATCATGATTTCTCGAGGGCGCTTTTACGCCGGCGCAGCCATAACGCAAAAAGGAATATGTAGAAAAGCGCGCCTCCCCAAAAGTGAACGGACAGTACGCCGCGCCGGCCTGTCGCGTCGAAAAGCGCCAGAGTCAAATCCGCCGGTGTGGTTATCAGGATCAAACTTATCAACAGCAACAGGTTAAGCCCCTTTGTTCCTTTTGCAAGAAGACGATCCTCGAAATAATAAGCGGTGGGAATCAATAGAAACATGAAATAATGCGTCCACGAAATCGGGCTTGTCAATAATGAACACACGAGAACCATGAAAAACTCAAGCAGATGCTCGGATTTTGTGCGCGGCGATTTCCAACGATCGAGCAATATGACGATCACCGGGACAAAAAGCAGAAACACCGCCATCCTGGAGGCTGCGCTGAAGAGCGGGGTCGGTTCGAGAGGGAGCCAGTATCTAATCCCACTCTCCGGTATAAGTTCGCGCGCCAGCACAGCCGCAACCGATTGGTTGTTGAAGGCGCCAACCGGGCGTCCCGAAAAGGACAGGATGCAGTTATTCAGCCACATGCGGTTAAGGGAAAGGGATGTAAACGCCAGAGATAACACAACAACGACGCCCACCGCCAATACCCCGCCGGCAACCACTTTCCATTGACGCCGCGCAAAATAGTACCCTGCCGGAAGGATCATGGGAATCTTGATCAAACCATTGATCCCCAGAAGAATGCCCGCTCCGAAATCCTTTCCCCGTTCGAACCACCAGAGCGCCAGAATCATGCTCAGCATGATGAGATTGGTGGAATTCCCGAGCCAGATACTATAGTCGAGGGGACCGTTGATCGCGAGGAGGAAAAGCGCGAGCCAGCGCCTCCAGCCTTTCAAATTTCCAAATTTGACCAGCCAGTAGGCAAGCGGCATGATGGAAACGGTGTTGATCAGGAAAAATATGCGACCTGCCTCCCCCTTTGCCATCCTTCCCAGAGGCGCAAACACATACGCCAATAGCGGAAAGTTGACGTATCCCCCGCAATTCTCACCCTGATAGAGTTGATCGGGACGGGCGAGGATGTTTCGCCCTGCAAAGTAATAACCATTTCCGAAGTCAGCCCAGATATGATCAACCCCAACCTGCCAGCCGATTGCAATGACGACCACCAGACAGCCAACCCACCATGCCCAACGCATCCAGGCTTTGGTCAATTTGTTTTCCAACAGGTAATATAATCCCACCAAAAACACGGATAGAAATGTATAGGGAATGAATTCGGAGTAATATTTCATGTGGCACTATTGGCGGGAGTCGCATCGAATGCGCGATGACGACGGAGCAGTTACCAGTCATTATCCTTTTCGTAACCCAATCTTATCAACAAATCGCCCGCCGCGTCCTTGAAGAGCTTTTTGTGTTCGTCTGTGAAATGCTTCCTCCATTCGCCGGTCTTCCCGGAGCGGAAGGTCGGGGACTTTGCCGGGTTGATGGCGGACTCGAGGGAGTCAAGGATCAACTGTCTGGGCGAAGGAAGCGGGACGCGGGCGAGGAAGTGGTCCAGGATGCGGTTCAGAGCCGCCGCCCGGTCCTGAATCAAATCTTCGAAGTGAATGGTCAACACCTCGGGCTGATCCAGCCAACCCACGTAGGGAGCGAAGCGTTCGGCGACGTTGGGGAATTCGATGTCTGTATCGGGTCTGCCCAAAATGCTGACCTTGAGCCGCGTGTCGAAATCGGGCAGGGATTGATAGTACGCATGATGCGCGTGGCGCGCTTCCATTTCGGTGACGTAGAAGACGTGCGAGACGACCGCATCGCGCGGGTCGCGGAAGATGAAGTAGGGAATGTACCTGGGGGAACGAACGCGGACGACGGCATCGGGTCTTGCAAAGAGATGGGCGGAGGCGACGTCGCGCGAACGAAGCGAATCGAGCCAGCGAATGGCTTGCTCCGGCGCGCGCTTGACCCCGCTTTCGCCTTCGTATTCGGCGTAAAAGGAATGCAGGCGTTTGGCGTATGGCGCAACGTTCGAGAAGCCGAGCAGGATCTGATCGAGCAGGTGCGTTCCGCTTTTCGGAAAGGAGATGCCGAGCAGGATCGGCAGGTCGGCAGGTTGCGAGGCAAAACGAACGCGCTGGATTGTTTTTTCGGTCTGATAGAGAATGGAACGGAGCGACGACTTCAAGGACATGACGGTATTAAACCACAGAGGAGTATAATCGGGATGACAGCGATGCGATTGCCAATGAATACAGGGAAGTATCGGGGCGACCCAGTTTCAAATCGAACAAACGGAATAGGATGAAAACCACCATCTTCAATACCCCCGTCCTCAGTTTTATTTTTCACGTCCTTGCGCGGATCGTCATGCGCCTCGCCGGATGGCGCGTGGAGGGGAAACTTCCCGATATTCCGAAATATATCCTGATCGGCGCGCCGCACACCTCCAACTGGGATTTCGTCCTGTTCCTCGGCGTGATCTTCGTCCTGCGGGCGAACGTCCACTTCATGGGCAAGGCGGAGTTGTTCCGCTTCCCGGTCGGCTGGTTCTTCCGTTATTGCGGCGGGATTCCCGTGGACCGTAGGAAATCCAGCGGGTTGGTGGAACAGATGGTGAAGATATGCAACGAATCCGATCGCTTCGTCCTGACCATTGCCCCCGAAGGGACGCGTCATCACGTGACGGAATGGAAGAGCGGGTTTTATCACATCGCCAGGACGGCCGGGATTCCAGTTGTGATGGCGCAGGTGGACGGGAAACATAGAACCGTCCGTATTATCGGACAGGCGTTTCATCCCACCGGGGACATGGAAGCGGATATGAAGGCGATCAAGGGGGCGTTCGAAGGGATCATTGGGATTAATCCCCGAAGGAAGTATATAACGCTTCAGGGTTGACGATCCATCCTGCGTAAAACGTCACGGCTGATTCGCGCGCCGATTGATCTGTTCGATTGCCCAAGCCGCGTGTTCGCGGATCGTGGGTTCCTCGTCGTTCAATGCGTTTTGTAATACCGGGAGGGCGCGCAGGTCTCCGGTGTTGCCGAGCGCGACCGCGACGTTTCGCAGGTAGCCGCGTCGCTTGGCGCGTTTGACGGGGCTCCGCTCGAAGCGTTGGTTAAAAGTCCGGGGTGTGAGAGTCAGTTCCTCGGTCAAAGAGGGAGGCGGTTCTTCCTCCGAAAAGGCGGGATCGCCTTCGGGCGCGAATCGATTCCACGGGCAGACCATCTGGCAGACGTCGCACCCAAAAACCCAATCGCCCATTTTGCCGCGCAGTTCAAGAGGAATGTCGTCCTTGAGTTCGATGGTGAGGTAGGAAATGCAGCGCGCCGCGTCGAGCGTGCGATCGGGAAGGATACATTGCGTGGGGCATGCTTCGATGCAACGCGTGCACGCGCCGCAGTGATCGGTGACGAAGGGCGGGTCGGGTTCGAGTTCGAGGTCGAGCAGGACTTCGGAGATGAAGAAATACGAGCCTTGTTTCGGGTGGATGAGACAGGTGTTCTTGCCGATCCATCCGATGCCGGCGCGCTGGGCGAGATCGCGTTCGAGGATGGGGCCGGTATCCGTGTACCAGCGGTTCTTTACCGGACCTCCGACCTGCTCCTCGATGAATTGAACAAGTTCCTTCATCCGCGCGGGGAGAACGTCGTGGTAGTCTGCGCCGCGCGCGTAGGAGGCGACCCTCGCGCCCAGCCCCTCCCTCATGGGGAGCGGGGGATCGTAGGGCGTTGCCAGGACCAGGATGGATTTACATTCGGGGAGGATTTGTTTCGGGTCGGCGCGGCGGACACGGGAGCGTTCGGCGGCAAGGTAATCCATTTTGCCGTGACGGCCTTGCGCGAGCCAGTTTTCGAATGTGGAGTAGTGCGGGGGCGGGTCGGGAAGCGTCACGCCAGTCAGGATAAATCCCAACTGGCGCGCTTTGTCTTTGATGTTCTGTTTGAGGTCGCGGGTCACTGATCTATTGCACGATGATCTTCACGAAGACCACTTGAGGAAAGGTGACTCCCTGCGGGTTCCGCATCGTCCACGCGCTCAGGTATTCGCCGGCCTGGCTGGGGGCTGTGAATTGAACGGAGACCTCCACCTCCTGCCCCGGTTGGATGACCTCCGTCATCGCAATGAATTGACCGGCCATCGGGATGGTATATCCCGCGTAGGCGAGAACGTATCCCGCGCCCCACGGACACGCGCCGGTGTTTCGTACGCGCCACGTCTTGACGAAATCCTGTCCGGGCGACATGATGGTTCCGTCCGGGACGGTCACATCGGCGACGTAGATCAGATTATCGCAAAGTTCGACCTGCGTTCCCTCCGCGTTCGTAACCACGGCGATCACCGGCGATGTTGCAGTGGGGGTGGCTTCGGGTTCGTCCGTTGCGGCGGCTTCGGTTTCGGTCGGGGGAGGCGGGGTGGGGGTGAACGCTGCGGCGGTCAGGGTGAATCTCGCCTCCACTGTGCTGGCGGCGGAGGTGCGAACAGCGGCAACGTCAACCGGCGGCTCTGTGGGGGCGGCGGACCCGCCACATGCGGAGAGGAGCAAACCACAAAGGAGCGGGAGCGCGAAGTATTTGAGTTTCATGGGATCTCCTTCCGTTCGATACTACTTGCACTTTTCCTGGACTTCCACGTAGACGGACAGAAGCGTTCCAAAATAGTAGCCGCTGTCATTGCGCATGCGCCAATGTCCCTGGTAGTCTTTGCCGGGGGTACAGGGGGTCGTCAGCCAGATGCCCATGTTGATGGCTTGCCCTCCTGCGACAAAGTCGCTGCTTTTTGTGAATTCGAAATTCCTCGGATCCAGGTCCGGTGTGCTGCCGCCGATGTAGACCAGGGTGTAACCTTCATCCCATGTGCAGCTGCCGGTATTGCGAAGTTTCCAGATCTTTTGGAAATCATAACCGGGCGGCAGTATCGAACCGTCTGGAATGGTAATGTCGCCTTCGAAGGCGCTGTTATTGCACGCGTCTCCAAGCGACTGTGTCGCGGCGGAGGGCGATGCGGGGGAAATTTGGGTAAAGCCCGGCAGCGGCGTTGTGATGGCTCCGGGTGTGGTGTTGAATGAAATGGTCGGCAGGGCGCTGGCGTCCGCGGTGGGCAGGGCAAATGTGGGCAGATCCTGAGGCGTGTTGGTCGCTGTGGGGGTGTTTGTCGGCGCGGCAAGCGCGGTCTGCGTAAATTGCGCGGAGAGTTGGGCGACCGTCGTCCCGACGATGGCGGTGTTGATGGCGTTCACGTCCAGCGTGGGGGATGGCTCCGCGCCAACGTTGCACGAGGCAAGTATCAGGGCGGCGGTCAGCGACATAAGCAGGATGCGCCGCGGAAATATCCGAAAGAACATGATGGTTACCTCCGTTCAGGTCGTTTCACGAGTGGGTTGGGAACGCGTTTATGACCGCGTTCCCAATCTCATTATACTGCAAGGCAGTATGCAAGGCAGTATGCAAGGCAGTATGCAAGGCAGTATGCAAGGCAGCAGTATGCAATATGACTTACGAGGTACGCCCGCTTCACGGCGCTGTGATCGGGGTTTCAGTGGGCGTTTCGGTCGGGGTCTCGGTGGCGGTTGCCGTTGGCGATGCGCTCGCCGTTGCCGTTGCGGTGGAGGTCGGTGAGGCGGTAAAGGTCGGGGTGGCGGTAAAGGTCGAGGTCGGCGTGGCAGTTACGGTCGGGGAAAGAGTGCGGGTGGGCGTCGCAGTGGGAGGCTGGGAACTTTGTTTCGTAATGCGCGGCATGACCCACAATCCGTAATCCTCGTGCGAGGAGCCGTTGGCTAGAATCGTCAAAATGAACTTGACCTTTTTTCCGCTCAGGAAGTTCAGGTCAATGTCAACGGGGTAATACTTCCCTTCGTAGATTTCGTTCCATTGACCGAGCAGTTTCACCGGGTCGCTTCCGATCTGGTATTCGAGTTTGAAGATCATGTTGCAGTCGTCGGCTTGATACAGGCAGCCGATCAACGCCTTGAAGCGATCTCCCGACTGGATGTTGATGGCGGGGTATTTTCCCGTGATCGCGCCGTGGTTGATCATTTGCGGATGCGTCAACAGGCCGATGCCGCGCACGACGCCATCCTCCATTTGAGGGGCGTTCATCAATACGGCAAACCCGTCGGCGGAGCCTTGCGCGCCCGGGCAGGGCAGTTGTTTCTCCGCGTTCCGCCATGCGGCATCGCAGAGGTTCGTCGCCAGGTCGTATCCCGTGATCGTGTAACCGGCGACGGTCACGTCCACGTAGAGGCTGGAGTCGCCGCTCGACCCGAACCCGAACAGGACGTCGGATGCGTTGCGAAGTTTCCAGAAGCCTCGATAGCGCCCGTCCTGGGTGGGCGAGGTGAGTTGAACGGATATATCCACGCTTCTTCCCGGGGCGACGCCTGCCGGCAAAGCGACAACGTTACTCGCCCCGAACTTTTCGCCGCTCACGAATACCAGGTCGTAGGCGGTCGTCCACGCGCATGTGCCGACGTTCTTCACGCGCCACGTCTTTGTGAACGTTTGCCCGCGCCCGATAACCGAACCGTCGGGATAGGTGACGTCCGCCACGAACGCCGCCGCGTCGCATTTTGTGACGGTCTGCAGGGGCGGCACCAGCGTAAACGTGGGGAAACCTGTCGGGCTGTTGGTTGGCACGAACAGGGTGGAGGTGGGGGAGGGAGAGGAGGTCGCCACAGGCTGGGTCGCACCGGCTTGCGTGGACATAGCGTTCAACGTTTGCGCGGCGGCAGTGTAGAGGGAATCAAGCGTCGCCGCGGGCTGGGGCGTCGCGGGCGTAAAAAGACCGCAGGCTAGCGTGACCCCCAGCGTCACGGTCAATATCAAGACGATCCTGGAATTCTTTCCAGACATTCGAACCTCCGATTTCAGCGTAACGCGACTTTCAAGTCGCAATTTCACTACCGTACAAAGCCACTTATAGGACGCGGACTGCGGAGCGCGCGGACAACGCGGATTTTTAATTTATTTTCCGCGCGCGAAGCGTCGGCGCTCGTCCGCGTCCGATTTCTAAAATGTACGGTAGAGAATTCGCAATCAAAAGGCGACATAGACATAAATATCGCGCTGCCTCATAAGACCATTTGCTAGGACGTTCCGGCCGGGTCGGGAGTTCCATAAAAAAAGCCGAAGTGTTGGCTTCGGCTTTTGAACTCTACGGGCAGGTGTTCAGGATCGGCACTCGTTCATATTCCTGGCGCTGCGGCTCGGTGACGATCAATTGGATCCAGCGCGGGTTTTGCGTGGCGCCCCTGCCGATCATCCATTCGCGTTCGATGGTGCGGCTTTCCGCCTTGGTGAATTCAAGCCAGCGGATGCCGGTCTCGTTCCCGTCGCTTTGGTCCCAGTAATAACCGACGGCGAGCGGACCGTTCGTCGTGATCGTGGCGTAGACCGTGTAACGGACGTTCACCGGGCATCCCGAGGCGGGATCGCGCACCAGTTCGAACGCCACGTTCGAGATTCCGTAACGGGGTTTGGAACCCGACGACACTTCGACCCGCACGTAGAAGGAAGTGTTCAACGGACCCACGCCGAAATCCGCGCCCCAGGGCGTCTTCAAACGCCAGAAGCCTGTGTAGGTGCCATCGGCGGCTGGGGCTTGCAGATAGACGGATATCTCCAGGGTGCCGCCGGGTTGGACGACCTCGGTCAGCGCGTAGGAGGAAAGACCTCCCATGCGTTCCCCGTTCCAGAAGACGAGGCTGTAGGAGGTGTCCCAAACGCAGTCGCCGGTGTTGAGGAACGTCCACGTTTTCCAGAAGTATTCGCCGGGCGGGAATAACACGTCATCGGGCGGGCTCTCGCTGACCAGGCTGGCGGAGGCGGCGCATCCGGGGTTGGAAACCGCCTGCCCGGGTGTGTTGGTGGGATCGGGTTCGGGCGTCGCGGTGGCTTGGAGGGCAGGAACAGGCGTAAGGGTGGGAAGAGCCGAGACCTTTGTCAACGAATCCCGCGCCTGTACGGTCTGCGCGACGGCTGTGGCGATCTCTGATTCGGTTTCGGTCCGCGCCGCGCCGCCGCACGAAGCGGCGAGCAACGCAACGCAAACCAGGAGTGGAATTATCGTCGGTTTTTGTAAACGCATTAACTACCTTTCTTGTTTCATCTGTAACTCTTGGCGGCTGATGACCCGCCTTACGCAGTATTGCGAGACCACGGTCTCGCATTCGCAGGGCGACATTCGGGCTGCGGTACGAATGGACTGCGTAACATCGCTCGATTATACCGTTCATAAAAAACGCCCGACGGGGCGGGTCGGGCGTTTGCTCATCGTTACGGCAGCGCTATTTGGGGCCTGACCCAGACAGCCCAGTCCTGTGAGGACGCGCCGTTCGCCGAAACTTGCAAGATGAATTCGACCGTTTTGCCTTTGAGGGAGGTCAAATCCACGTCAATGGATTTCATAATGCCGTCGCAGGTCTCGGTCCATTCGCCGAGGGAGGTGATCGGACCGCCGCCCTCCCTGTAGTTCAGTTGGAATTTCACGTTGCCCGATCCACACGTGCCGTCGGCAAGCGCGAGAAACCCGATCTTTGCCGTGAAATGCTCGCCCTGAACGACGGTGTACGAGGAGAACCGCCCCGATATAAAACCGTTGTCCACGAATTGCGGGTGCGTTTCGAGGACTTTTGTGGTGGTCGTTCCGTCCTCGAGTTTCTGGTTGTCCTTGTACATGGCAAAGCCCTTGTCGTCCGTATCGGGTCCGCCGAAGGTGAGGCTGCCGGCGCCGCTCGTCCAGACCGCGCTGGAGGCTCTCGTGTAGAAATCGTACCCCGAACTGCTGACGCCGACCTTGATGTCCACGAAGAAGGACCTGCCCTGCGTTCCGCCGAGGATCGGGATAAAAACCCCCGAGGCGTTGCGGATGCGCCAGTAGCCGCGATAGGAACCGTTCGTCGCGGGGGCGATCAGGTTGACGGAGATATCCACTTCCTGGCCCGGCCCCACCGTTCCGATGGCGATGGGCGAGGCGCCGTTCATGGCATCGCCGCTGTCGAACACGAGCGCATAGCCGGACCAGGTGCAGGTGCCTGCGTTCCTGATTCGCCAGGTTTTCGTGAACGTCTCACCGGGAGCGAAAGTCGTTCCATCCGGGATGGTCACATCCCTGATGAACTGCCCCACATCACAGGTCGGTGTGGCGGAGGCGACCGACGTATTTGTGACGGCCGGAAACGTGGGCAGGGTGACAGCCGTGTTCGTCGGCTGCGGAGGCGGCAGGGTCGGCGTGTTGAAAGGGGCGGGGGTGGGGGTCTGGTTCAATTGCGCCTGCACGGTCAACGCCGCCTGCGTGAAGATGGCGTTGGGCTCCTCCGTCTGCGGCGAGCGCGAAGGCAGGTTGCAGGACGCCAGCGCAAGCGCCAGGAATACGCTCAAAACGAAAAAATTACGTGCGACTTTGAACATGATGCTTTTCTCCTCGAAACGATGGGTCAATTTTACATCATGGAGGACGCACTTGCACTGTCCTTTGTTCCTAACTGATGTTACGCAGAAAAGATTATATTGGTCATCGTAATGCGGTCATCGTAATGCGACATTCATGTCGCTCTTGCCCAGGAAACGCCTGAAAAGCGAGACGCTACGCAGTCTCGCGTTACGGGTATCATTGCGTAACATCAATTCCTAACTCGGACAAGCCTCAACTCCCGGGTTGAGCCTGCCGAAACTCCTGGGTTGAGCCTGTCGAAACCCCTGGGTTGAGCCTGCCGAAACTCCTGGGTTGAGCCTGCCGAAACTCCTGGGTTGAGCCTGTCGAAACTCCTGGGTTGAGCCTGTCGAAACCAAAAAGGGCTTGAAAACTACGGAGGCACGAAGACACAGAGAAAAGATTTTATGTTGGCGCGGATCGAGGGATGAAGAAACGGGAGCCAGATTCCTGACTCCCGTTCCGCTTCTTTCCCGGCTTTATGCTGCTCCGCGAATCCCAGCCTTTTCCAAGCCCGATCCTTCGCTCCCGTTATTTCTCGTACGGCTGGCCGTCGGCGGCGGGAGGAATGGCGCGACCCACAACGCCCGTCAGGGCGATCATCGTCACGATGTAGGGCGCCATGAGCAGGAACTCCGAAGGGATCGGCACGCGCAGGATCTGCAATCTCACCTGGAGCGAGTCGGCGAAGCCAAAGATCAAAGACGAAGCGAATGCGCCGATGGGATTCCACTTGCCGAAGATCATCGCGGCGAGACCGATGAATCCCTTACCGGCGGTCATGATCTCGTCGAAACGTCCCACAGAGCCGATGGTGAAATACGCGCCGCCCAAGCCCGCGATCATGCCGCCGAGAATGACGTTCACGTAACGGACGAGATAAACGTTCACGCCGAGCGTATCCGCCGCCTTGGGGTGTTCTCCGACCGCGCGCGTCCGCAATCCCCAGGGAGTATAGAACAGGACGATGTGCAGGGCGACAATCAACAGCATCGCCAGATAAATGACGATGTTGTTCTCGAACAACATGGGACCCAGAACGGGGATCTTCGAGAGAACGGGAATGGAGACGACGGGAAAAACGCCGGAATTGTTCAATAGATCCGTGTTCTTTTCGAGGAAGCGCGAACTTATGAACGAGGTAAGACCGGTGCCGAATATGTTGATGGCGACGCCGCTGACGATCTGGTCCACCTTGAAGCGGATGACGAGAAAGGCGTGCAGGGCGGCGACCAGACCGCCGAGCAGGATCGCAAAGAACAGCCCCAGGTATAAATTACCCGTGAGGCTGGCTGCCACCACAGCCGCCTGTGCGGAGATCAACATGATGCCCTCGATGCCGATGTTGATGACCGCCGCCCGTTCGCTGACGACGCCGCAGAGCGCGGCGAGGGCGATGGGCGTGGCGCGCACCAGCGAACTGCTCAACATGCCGGTCAGGTTGAAGGACTTTCCCTGCGCCGCCCAGGTAAGGAAGGCGACGATAAACGTGGCGCCAATGACGGCGATCAGCGCGCCCGTGGTCCTGACCCCGCGCGCCAGTTGGAACGCGCCGAGGAAGACGGCGATCCCCGCCATCAGATAAACGGTCAACTGCGAGGGGACCGTGAGGTCGGGAATCGGGATCGCCTGCGAACCTGCCAGGTTGAGCCCGAAGGTGGTCTCCAAACCGGATTGCGTATCCAAACCGAAGAAAAAGTAGATGAACAAGCCCATCGCCAGCAGGACGATGCCGTAGGTGATGCGGGCGCGGTTTACCAGGGCGGTATTGACTGTTGCGTTCAGTGTTGTCATCTGGTCTCTCCTTTATTTGCCCCAGCCGCGCGTCAACACGGTTTCTTCGACCTTGACGCTTTTTAGCCGGTACAGCCAGCGGATGATTTCGGGCGCGGCGATGAAGATGATCACCAATCCCTGGATGATGGAAATAATGTCAATCGGCACGCCAGCCATGGATTGCATGCGCGTCGCGCCGCTGCGCAGAAAACCGAACAGCAGGGCAGCCAGCACCACCCCGAATGGGTGACTTTTGCCGAGCAGCGCCAGCGCGATCGCATCGAAACCATAACCCGCCGAGAAGCCCTGCCCGACCCAATGATCCACGCCCAGCACCTGCGAGGAACCCGCCAGCCCCGCCAGTCCGCCAGCCAGCGCCATGACCAGCACAAAGTTCCTGATGATGTTCATGCCGGCGTATTTGGCGGCGTCCGGGTTGGCGCCCACCGAACGGATCTCGAAACCGAGCGTGGTCTTGAAGAGGAACCAGTACAAAACGTAGGCGACAATGAGCGCGAGGATGAAGCCCCAGTTCAGCCGCAGGGGATCGGGAAAGAAGCGGGGCAGTTCCGCAGTGTGTTCGATGTTGGGCGTCACCGGTCGGAAGCCGGAGGCTTTCATGGGTCCGTTCAACAGCCAGTCGCTTAATCGAAAGGCGATCCAGTTCATCATGATGGTGTTGACCACCTCGTGCGCGCCGAAACGCGCCTTGAGGTATCCAGGCACAATGCCCCAGAGCGCGCCGCCCGCCGCGCCAGCCAGGAGGGCAAGCGGCAGGTGGATGTAGGCCGGCAAGCCGACGATGCTATATCCGACGAAAGCCGAGCATAACGCGCCAATGAAGAGCTGCCCTTCCGCGCCGATGTTGAAAAGCCCGCAGCGGAAACCCAGCGCCACGGAAAGCCCGGCGAAGATGTAGGGCGTCGCCGTGACGAGGCTTTCCGTGAACGGGTAGATGGCTCTGAGCAATCCGGCCGTCTCGCCTGTGGTAAAGAGTTGCTGGAAACCGTTGAAGAAGCGGACCGGGTCCCCAAACGCGCCGATGAATAAAGCGCTGTAGGCTTCGAAAACGTTCGAACCGCTTGCCGCAATGGCGATTGCGCCGATGATCAAGCCCGTCAGCACAGCCAATGCGGGGACGCGCAGCGCCTCGCCCAGCGAGCCGCCGCCGATCCCTTCGGAAGATTTGGATTTCGATTTCTTCTTTTCGGTCACGGGGGTTCTCCTAGAAAACTCTTTCCGGGGCGGCGGCGCTTTCATCCACCTTCACCGGTTCGGACGGGTGCACGCCCGCCATAAGCAAGCCCAGGTATTCCTTGTCCACTTTCTTCGCATCGAGGATGTCCATGATGCCGCCCTTGTACATCACCGCAATGCGATCCGAGAGCGCCAGGATCTCGTCCAATTCCGACGACACCAGCAGGATGCCTGTGCCTTCGTCGCGTTTTTTGATGATCTGGTTGTGGATGTATTCGATCGAACCGACGTCCAAGCCCCGGGTCGGCTGCGAGGCGATGAGCAGTTGGATCGGACGCGAGAATTCGCGCGCCACGATCACCTTTTGCTGGTTGCCGCCCGAAAGCCCCCCGACGTTGACGAAAATACTCGGCGTGCGGATATCGAATTGCTTGACCAGCCCCTCGGCGTTTCCGAAGATCGTATTCTGTTGTAAAGACACGCCTTTCGCGAACGGAGGCTGGTAATACGTGCATAGCACCAGGTTATCGTGAACGGGGAAGGAGAGGATCAAGCCGTGTCGCTGCCTGTCCTCGGGGATGTGAGCCACGCCGCGCTCCAGGATGTTGCGCGGGGTGGCGCGATGGATCGTCTCGCCCAACAACTGGATCGCGCCGCTGTCAATGGGAAGCAGACCCGTCAACGCATAGACCAGTTCCGTCTGACCGTTGCCCTGCACTCCCGCGATGCCCAATACTTCGCCTTTTCGCACGTCGAAAGTCACGCCCTTGACAGTCAGGTTCTGGCGTTCATCGCGCACGTAAAGATCCTTGACCTCCATCACGATTTCCTGCGGGTTGGCGGGTTTCTTTGTCACCACCAGGTTCACTTCGCGCCCCACCATCATGGCTGCCAGCTTGTCGAGGCTGGCTTCCTGCGGGGTGGTCGAACCGACCACACGACCGAGGCGCAGGACCGTGATATCGTCCGCGATCTTCATCACCTCCTTGAGTTTGTGCGTAATGAAGATGATGGATTTGCCCCTTTCGATCAGGGAGTGAATGATCTTGAACAGGCTTTCCACCTCCTGCGGGGTCAACACGGCGGTCGGCTCGTCGAGGATCAGGATGTCGGCGGAACGATACAGGACCTTGATGATCTCGACCCGCTGCTGGATGCCGACCGGCAGATCCTTGATGTACGCGTCCGGGTCCACCTCCAACCCATATTGGTCCGAGATTTCACGGATGCGCGCCGCCACCTTGTCCTTGTCCAGGAAGAAGCGATTCTTCGTCGGCTCCACGCCGAGCATCACGTTTTCCGTGACCGTCATCACCGGCACGAGCATGAAGTGTTGATGCACCATGCCGATGCCGCGCGCAATGGCGTCGTTGGGTCCCTGGAAGTCCACCTCCTGCCCGCGTACGACGATCCTGCCTTCATCGGGTCTGTACAATCCGTATAGAATGTTCATCAAGGTGGATTTTCCGGCGCCGTTTTCCCCCAACAAGGCAAGGATCTTGCCCTCCCGCAAGGTGATGTCCACTTTATCGTTTGCAAGCACACCAGGGAATCGTTTGGTGATGCCGCGCAGTTCCAGAACATTTGTCATGGCATGTCCTCCGCGCCCGGTACGTTGGGATGATTCATCCGCTAATTTCCGCAGGTTTACGCAGCGGGAAACAGGCGCAAATTAACAGAGGAAAGATCGTAAGATCGCCCGGACGAAAAGGGTCGGGGAATTCGTTTCCCCGACCCTTTCGAACAGTGAATTAGCCACCTACTTTAATGGCGCCGGAGATGATGTCGTTCTTCAATTGCTCCAGCGTCGCGTTGAGTTCGGCGGAAGCGCCTTTGACCGGGGCAATGCCCACGCCGCCGTTGGCGAGCGTGCCGACGTAGATGCCGCCCTTGAAGGTGCCGTCCTGCGCGGCTTTGATCGCGTCGAACACGGCCACGTCCATCATCTTCAATACGCTCGTGAGAGTGACGTCGCTGTATTCGCTGGCAGAAACGGTCCAGTCGGTGTCCACGCCAACGATCATGCAGGAACCGGTCTCCTTGCAATATGCGGCGGAACCAAGTCCCACAGGTCCGGCGACCGGCATGATGATGTCGGCGCCTTCCTGGACGAAGGCTTCGGCGAAGGAGCGCCCATCATCGAGGGACTCGAAGTTGCCGGTGAAGGAACCCGCGTCGTCGGCGGTGCTCCAACCGAGGACTTCGACGTTGGTTCCCATGTTCTGGTTGTAATAGCCCACACCGGCTTCGAAGCCCTTCATGAAGATGGTCACGGTCGGGAGTTGAATGCCGCCGAAGGTGGCGACCTTGCCGGTCTTGGTGCTGGCGGCAGCGGCATAACCCGCCAGGAAGCCAGCCTGGTCGGTGGCGAAGGTCAGACCCAGAACATTGGGCAGTTCGGTCGTCGAGCCGCAGTCCTTGCCTTCGACCGCGCCGGGCCAGCAGTCTGGATATGCGTAGTCAACGATCGCGAACTTCTGATCGGGATTCGCTTTCGCGGTGACAGCCGTATCCACGCCAAGCAGGAAGCCGACGGTGACGATCAGGTCGGTATCCTCATCGAGCAGTTGCTGGATGTTCTTGGCATAATCGGACTGTTGCTGCGATTCCAAATACTTGCCCTCGACGCCCAGTTCGGCTACGGCTCGTTCGATGCCCTTGTAGGCTGTGGCATTGAAGGATTTGTCGTCAATACCGCCGAGGTCGGTCACCTGGGCGACTTTGAAAGCGCCGCCTCCGCCGCCGCAGGCGGTGAGAATCATGGAGGCGATGAGCAATATTCCCATTGCAAAGTGCAGTTTTTTCATGTGTTTCTTCTCCTCTTGAAAATTGAAGTTCTATATTTGGACTTTATTAAGATTGGGGGATTGGGTAATTTGTCGTGGCACCTCCTTGACTGGTTCGCGTTTTCTGCATGGAAAGGAACGTCCAACATGGCTGGAAGATCGAAGAGCCTGGGATTCCTGAATGATGATTGTTGGACCGTGAATGGCGCATATCGTTGCTTTCGACCGAAACGCACTCTCTGGATTATATCAACAAAACTCACCGGAGCGCGAAAAGAGAGTCGCTATGGTTTGGTCGCGGGTACGCCGGTCTCGAGCGAACCGTCGAGCAGACCGGCCTTGATCTCTTCCATAATCTCCTTCACGTCCGCCGGGACTTCGCTCTCCAGATCGTGATAGGGAGCGTAACCGGCCTCGCCGAGGTGGTTGCTGCCGCCCGGGAAATTGCCTTCCCGCGCGAGCCTGATCAGATTCAGGACGCCCGGCGTGATGAGTTTCATCGCGCTGGAGAGCATGCGCGGGGCGGCTTCGGGCAGGGTCAGGTACTGGTCGGTGTCAACGCCGATGACGTACGCGCCAGCCTCGGCGGCGGTCGTGATCGCGCTGTTGCCGGTGACGCCTCCGCAGCCGAAGATCACGTCAACGCCTTGATCCATCATGCTTTTGGCGGTCTCCGCGCCCCACTCAACGTCGGTAAAGGCAATATCGTTATTCTCGTGATACGCAATAAGGACCTTCGTCGCCGCGCCACTGAGGCTGTCCGCATAAGCCGCGCCTGCCCGGTACCCCTCCCCAAAACGCCAGACCGGGGGAATCACATCGGGTCCGCAAACCGCCCCGATCTGTTGGGTTTTGCTCATCCGCGCGGCAAGCGCACCTGCAAGGAACCCGGCTTGATCCTCGGGAAAGATCAAGCCGACCACGTTCGGAATTTCCTCCTCCTGGAATTGATCCACGCCGATAAATTTGACGTTTGGATGGAGTCCGGCGGCTTTGAGTGTCGCTTCGCTCATGCTGAAACCGACGGTCACGATCACGTCGTAATTCTCATCGGCAAAAGCGGCGATGTTCTTATCGTAATCCTTCGGATCAACGGTCTCGATGTATTGAACCTGGGCGCCCAATTCCCTTTGAGACTGGTAAACCCCCTCCCACGCAGACTGATTGAAGGATTTGTCGTTTACCTTGCCGATGTTCGTCACCAGACCCACACAGAACACGTTCTCGCTGGCGCAATCGGGCGTTGCCGAAACGCAGGCTGACAAAAACAGCGCGGCGATGAACCACCCTGCAAGCGCAGCCTGTAATCTTCTCATTACTCGCATACTCCTCTTCACGAAAGCAGTTGACTCTGCCAAAGGCGTCTAACGTCAAATTGCGCTGGAGAGCGCAATCTACGCGAGATTTTCGTGATCCATTGATAGTGAATATTGATACAACCCTGTTCGCTAGTATACATTTACTTCAACCATTCGACAAGTCACATGAAAAACGTGACAACCATCATCCCTGTTGCCGGGGATGAAAGCCCGCTTCGGACCCGGCCGATGCCTGATCCTGCGCCTCAGGCAGTCGCCTCCCCGCGGCGGACTCCCAGCATCATCACGAGCGCGACGGCAAAGAAGACCGGGGCAATCGCCATGATGATGTTGTAATTATTGTTCGTGAGTTCGATGGCGATGCCGTTCGAAATGGGTCCGACGATGGCTGACAGGGTCGAGAACAGATAATACAAACCGGTGTACGTGCCGATCTTTTCCGCTCCCGTAAGATCCACGATCATGGGCAGGGAGTTGATGTTGATGAACGCCCAGCCGATGCCGCCGAAGATGAGCAGGACGCCCGCCAGCGTCAACATGCGCGCCCCGCCCTCCACCACCGGAATACCGACCAGCGGCAGCGGCGCGATCCCGGTGAGCAATGCCTCCGCCGGAGTGATGTACAGCAGGACCATCATCACGATGATGATCACCAGCCCGATGGAGATCGTCATCCGCCGCCCGATCTTGCCGGCGATGAAGCCCGACGGAATGGCGAACAGGACGAAGAACAATGGCAATACCGAAAGCAGGGTCGCCCCGGTTCCCGCCGTCAGCCCCAGGTGCTTTTCAGCGTAGAGGGTGAAGAAGGTTTCCACAGCGGAGAAGCCGATGAACCAGAAGAAGATCGCCAGCAGGATGCGAAGACCGCTTTTTTCCTGCTCGAAGATGACTTCACGCGCCATGTAGAAAACGTAGAGATATACAAACCACGCAGCCAGCAGGATCAGAACCAGGACGAAATAGGAAGGCAAGCCGATTTGATTCCCAACCGTGCGTAAGTCCGGGAAGGTCATGGCAAGCGCCGCCACCGCCGCCGCCACTGCGACCAGACCGATCATTGAAACGAGGAATTTCTCCCGCACGAACCCGAAGAAACCGGAAACGCTGCTCCTGTTTTCATCCGGCTTTGTTTCGTACTCCTTCGGCTCCTCGATGAAGAGATAAACGACCAGCGCGGCGAGGATCACAAGCGCGGACCCCAGCCAGAACGGGAAATTGGGACTCATGTCGAACAGGATGCCTCCCGTCTGCAAGGCGATGATCGTGCCAACGCCGCCCATGAAGTTGATGATGCCGTTCGCCTGCGAACGAAACGCGGACGGCGTAATATCCGGCATGAGCGCGACGACCGGAGTGCGCCACAGGGCGGCGCTCAACAACAACGTGCTGGTGCAAGCCACGAAAAGCGGAAGAACAGCCGCAATCGGGATCAAACCAAACGCGATGGCGGAGATCGGCGCGCCGACCAGGATGAACGGGATGCGGCGTCCCAGCGGCGTGCGAACCCTGTCCGACCATGCGCCGACGGGCGGCTGGATGAACAATGCCGCAATATTGTCGAGCGTCATAAAGAAGCCGATCACGCCCGCCGAGACGTGGAATTTGTTTGCGAGAAAGATGGGGACGAAGGCGTTGTACACGCCCCAGATGACACTGACCCCGAAAAAGCCGAAGCCGAGCAGGAAGGTCTTGCCGTAGTTGAGTCGAGCGGACATCATATCCTCCAGTTTTTATTTTTGTGAGTCGAAGGTCGCAGGTCAAAGGTCATTCGACTTTAGACTTTCGATGAATTTTTTATCTTCCTTGCTCAATTCCGCTTTTTCGAGCATGTCGGGTCGTTTGTTGAGCGTGCGGAGCAACGCCTGTTGCCTGCGCCACTTTTCGATCTTCGCGTGATCTCCCGAAAGCAGGACATCGGGAACTTTCCAACCTCTAAAATCGGATGGCTTGGTGTAATGCGGATACTCCAGCAAACCCATGGAGTGCGAGTCGTCCTCCGCGCCGGTGGGATCGCCCAACACGCCGGGGATGAGGCGCGAGACCGTATCAATCAGGATCAACGCGGGGAGTTCGCCTCCGGTCAGCACGTAATCGCCGATGGATATTTCGTCGGTGACGAGATGCTCGCGGACGCGTTCGTCCACGCCTTCGTAGCGTCCGCACAGCAGGGCGACGCGTTCGTGACGGGATAGTTCCTCCGCCGCGCGCTGATCGAACACGCGTCCCTGCGGGGTGAGGAGAATGATGGGGGTGTTTGATCCAGGCTCGGGCGGAGTCTGAAGCGGAGCGAGTCCCAAAACGGTTTCGACGGCTTCGAAGACCGGTTCCGGTTTCATCACCATTCCGCCTCCGCCTCCGTACGGGGTATCGTCGGTGACGTGATGCTTGTCGTGTGTGTAGTCGCGGATGTTGTGGATGCGGACGCCGATCAGTCCCCGCTGGATGGCGCGCTTGAGGATGCTCGATTCAAGGTAGGGGGGGAAGACTTCAGGCAATAAAGTGAAGACTTCGAATTGCATGTTGTGATTTTAGCATAGATAAGAGGCAAATAAGAACTGGCTTGCGGGGCTATGCGGCAGATGGTAATATGAAATCATGTATCTACCGAGAAGCAGTAAATGGAGCATGAATCGCCGCAAGCGGCGCCCGAATTATTTCAGCCTGGCGCTTTTGATTTTGATCGTGCTATTCGGATATTATTTCAACCAGATCTACCTGCCCACACAGCCGAACCCGTTCGAGCCGACGCCCACGCCCACGCGTTCCCCCGAATCATTCGTGACGGAGGCGCAGGCGCTCTTTGCGGAGGGGAAGTTGTTGCCCGCCGTCGGCGCCTACCAGCAGGCGATCAACTCGTCGCCGCAGGATTCGTCGCTGTACGTGTCGTTGGCGCGCACACAGGTGTTCGCGGGGCAATACGAGGAGGCGCAGAAGAACGCGGAGAACGCGTTGTTGTTGAACCCGAACAACGCGCTGGCTTACGGCGTGCACGCCTGGGCTTTGGATTTTCAGGGAAGGAACAGCGAGGCGCAGGCTTCCATCCAGGAGGCGCTGCGGTTGGACCCGAACAACGCGCTGATCCACGCCTATTACGTGGAGATATTGATCAACACCGGGTTCGAGGGCTATGAAAAAGCGGCCGAGGAATCGCGCGTGGCGCTGGCGCTCGACCCCGATCTGGTGGAGACGCGCCGGGCGCGGGCTTTGATCCTCGAAGCGACCGGGAATTACGAGGAGGCGATCGCCGAGTACCAGGCGGCGATCAACATCAACCCGAACATTTCCTCGTTGTACATCGGGCTGGGACTCAATTACCGCATCCTGCAGGTTTACGACAAGGCGGTGGAGGCGTTCACGCGCGCCAACGCTTTGAATCCCTCGGACCCCTTCCCCGACCTGTACATTTCCCGCACGTACGCGACCATCGGCGAATACGCCAAATCCCTGCAATATGCCGAGACGGCTGTGCAGGACCGCCCTGACGACGCCAGCCTGCGCGGCAACCTGGGCGTGATGTATTACCGGAATTTCTACTGGCCCGAAGCCATTCAGCAATTGGGGTACACGATCTACGGCGGCGTAACCGAGGACGGCGTGGAGATCGAAGGCATACCGCTGGTCAACGACATACGGGTCGCGGAATATTACTATACCTATGGACTGGCGCTGGCGCGCACCAATCAATGCGGCGAAGCGTTGCAGATCGCGCAGATGATCCAGGCGCGCGTGCCGGCGGATGAGAACGCGCAATTCGCGGCCGGCGAGATCATCCGCATTTGCGAGGAGGCGCTGGATAATCCCCCGGCGAACACCCCGGTTCCGACAGGCGCCGAAACGCCCGCCGCCACTTCCACGCCATGAACCTGTATCCGCGTCGTCCCCTGTTCAATCGCAAGCCCCAGTCGAACATCTACCGCATGTTCCTGTGGGTGGCGCTGATCCTGGTCTTCGTTTGGATGTTGCAGCAGATGAACAAGGGAAACATCCAGCCCCTGTTCCAGGCGCCCCCGACGCCCACGCGCTCTGCGGATTCTTACGCGTTGGAGGGGGACGCCAACTTCACGGCCGGCAAACTGGACGCGGCGATTCTCGCGTACCAGGAGGCTGTGCGCGTGGACCCAAACAACGCCGAAATCTGGAGCAAACTCGCGCGCATTCAGACGTATTCCTCCGCCTTCCTCATCACGAACCCCGAAAAGAAGGCGCGCCTGCTCGAAGCGCTCGAATCGGCGCGCAAGGCGGTGGAACTCGCGCCGGACGACAGCACGGCGCACGCCATCCTTGCCTTTGCGCTGGATTGGAACGCGGATTCGACCCTCTATAGCGACGATCCACAACAGGTGGAAAAATTCCTGGTGGAAGCCGAGCAGGAGGCGGTGCGCGCCCTGCAATTGGACAGCACGAATACGCTGGCTCTGGCTTTCTACGCGGAGGTCCTTTTGGACCAGCAGAAATGGAGCCAGGCGGAGCAGTACATCAACCAGGCGCTGCAACGCGAAGACGCGGATGAATTGATGGACGTGCATCGCGTCAACGCCTACCTGCTGGAGACGCTCGGTCAATACAACCTGGCGATCACGGAATACGACAAAGCCATTTTGCTTCAGCCGAACTTTACCTTCCTTTATTTGCGCGCCGGCGCGAACTATCGCCGTCTTGCGTTCGAGATCCCAAACGAGGAAGCGGCGCGCGAGGTGTACGAAAAGTCGCTGGAATATTTCGATAAAGCCGCGCGCATCAACGAAGTGATAGACGTGAAGGACCCCACGCCCTATCTGTCCATCTCGCGCACGTATTCGCAGTTGGGCGAATTCTTTGCCGCGGCGAGGAACGTCCAAAGGGCGTTGGAGTTCGACCCGACCAACGCGGATATCTACGGGCAGTTGGGCATCGTCTATTTCCGCTCGCGCAACTACGAGGGTTCGATCTTTTCCCTGAAGTGCGCGACCTACGGTTGTTCCGGCGAAGAGTCCTGCCTGGGGCGCGGGTTGGATAAATGCTATCCCGACCTGAACGAGAATCCGGTGGAGATTCGGGGGCTTGAACTTTCTCCGAATACGATCGTGTACTATTACACCTATGGATCGGTGCTGGCGGCGTTGAGCCGTCCGCGTGATAACAAGTGCGGGGAGGCGATGCAGGTTTTGGGCGAGGTGCGAACCGAGATCACCTCCAAGCCGGAGAGCTACGAGGACGGTTATCAGACCATCCTGAGCATCGTCCAGGCGGGGGAGGCGATCTGTGAATCGCTGGCGGAGGACGGCGCGCCGGCCTCCCCGGTTCCGGGGGCGGAGGAGGGGCTGGGGGAGGGGACCGCGACGCCCACATCCACCCCATGAAAGCCTGCCGTGTGTTTACCGAAGAGGTCGCGGCGCAAATCTCTGTCAGAGAAATGTAAGAGTTTTTACAACCCCCTTGACTTGCCTCTCCGAAATAGGTAAGATAGCGATTAGCACTCTGGGAGTTAGAGTGCTAATTTCGTGATTATGTAAAACCAAAACCCTATCAGGAGGCAGAAAGATGGCAAGTAAGTTGAAACTGAAACCCCTTGGGGGCCGCGTGATCGTGGAGCCGATCGAGCAGGACGAAAAGACCGCCAGCGGCATCTACCTCCCCGAGACCGCAAAGGAAAAACCGCAGGAAGGCAAGATCCTGGCGGCGGGTCCGGGCGAGCGCGACGAGGACGGCAAGCGCATTCCCATGGACGTGAACGTGGGCGACAGGGTGCTGTTCGCGAAGTATTCCGGCACCGAAGTGAAGGTGGATGGCAAGAAACTGCTCATCCTGCGCGAAAGCGACATTCTGGCAATAATCGAAGGCTAAACATTTCCCGCGTAAGCGACGTTCTCGAACGTTGCGGAGCGCAAATCATCGGAGGAATAAATAATGGCTGCTAAACAACTTGTCTTTTCAGAGGACGCCCGCCGCAAACTCAAGAACGGCATGAACATCGTCGCCAACGCGGTGAGCGCGACCCTGGGTCCCAAGGGGCGCAACGTGGCGGTGGATCGCAAATTCGGTTCCCCCACCATCACGCACGACGGCGTTTCCGTCGCCAAGGAGATCGAACTCGAAGACCCGTTCGAGAACATGGGCGCGCAACTCCTCAAGGAAGCCGCGACCAAGACCAACGACATCGCCGGCGACGGCACGACCACCTCGACCGTGCTGGCTCACGCCATCGTGAACGAAGGTTTGAAAGCCCTCGAAGCCGGTTTCAACCCGATGCTGATCAAGAACGGCATTGTGCTTGCGACCGAAACCGTCGTGGAGGAACTCCGCAAGATGTCGGTCAAGATTGACACCAAGGAGGAGATCGGTCACGTCGCCACCAACTCCGCCGCGGACGAGCAGATCGGCACGCTCATCGCGGACGTGATGGACAAGGTCGGCAAGGACGGCGTCATCACCGTCGAAGAATCCAAGTCCCTGCAGTTCGAGACCGAATACGTGGAAGGCATGCAGTTCGACCGCGGCTATATCTCGCCCTACTTCATCACCAGCGTCGAAAAGATGGAAGCCGTGATCAGCGAACCCTACATCCTCATCCACGAAAAGAAGATCTCCGCCGCGCAGGACATCGTCCCCATCCTCGAAAAACTCGTCCAGATCGGAAAACGCGAACTGGTCATCATCGCGGAGGACATTGACGGCGAAGCGCTCGCCACCCTCGTCCTCAACAAACTGCGCGGCATGTTGAACGTGCTGGCTGTCAAAGCCCCCGGCTTCGGCGACCGCCGCAAAGCCATGCTGCATGATATTGCCATCCTGACCGGCGGCACCGTGATCGCTGAAGAGACCGGGCGCAAACTCGAAACCGCCACCATCCAGGACCTGGGCAAAGCCGAGAAGGTCGTCTCCGACAAGGAGAATACCACCATCGTGGGCGGCAAGGGCAAGAAGAGCGACATCGAAGGACGCATCAGGGAGATCCGCGCCGAGATCGAGAAAAGCACCAGCGATTACGACCGCGAAAAACTCCAGGAACGCCTCGCCAAGTTGACAGGCGGCGTCGCCATCATCCGCGTGGGCGCGGCGACCGAGACCGAGATGAAGGAAAAGAAACACCGCGTGGAAGACGCCCTCTCCGCGGCGCGCGCCGCAGTGGAGGAAGGCATCGTACCCGGCGGCGAAATCTCCCTCATCAACACCGCGGCAAAACTGGACAAACTGGCGAAGGAAAACAGCGACGAATACGAGGAGATGCGCGTCGGCATCAACATCGTGCGCAAGGCGCTCGAAGCCCCGATCCGCAAACTCGCCTCCAACGCCGGGCAGGACGGCTCCGTCATCATTGACACCGTGCGCCGCACCGCCGCCGAGAAGAAGAACAAGAACATCGGCTACAACGTGTTGACCGGCAAATACGAGGACATGCTCCAGGCTGGCGTCATTGACCCGGTCAAGGTGGTGCGCGGCGCGCTCGAAAATGCCGCCTCCATCGCCTCCATGATCCTCACCACGGACGTGCTCATCACCGACATGCCGGAAAAGGAAAAATCCGCTCCCGCCATGCCGCCCGGTGGCATGGACTACTAAAACCCAAAACCTTGCGAGGGCTTCGACCCTCGCAAGGTTTTTTATCCGCTATAATCGGGGCGATGTTTCCTCACCGCAAAAAAATCATCTGGATATCCTGGACTCTACTCCTCGCACTCGGACTTTCCGCGTGCGCTTCTGTTTCTTCGCCCGAGCCTGTTCCCACCGTCGTTGTGGCGACGTTTACGCCCGCGCCTCCCACGCCCACCCTCGAGCCGATGGCGTTGACGGTGAACGGAGAGGGCGTCACCGTGGTCGAATTCGAAGCGGAAGTGCAGCGTTACCTCGCGGCCCAGTCCGCGTTGGGCAGCCCCGTTGACGAACAGGCCGCCGCCGAAGTCGTCGCCGACGATCTCATCGCGCAACTGCTCCTCGCTCAAGCCGCACGCGCGGACGGATTCACCCTCGACGATGCGGCGTTGCAGGCGCGCATTGATTCGCTTGCCGCGCAGATCGGCGGAGCGGAGGCGTTGTCGGCGTGGCGGAATGCCCGGGGGTACAGCGAGCAGGCTTTTCGGTCCGCTTTGAAGCGTGCGGTCGAGGCGGCATGGATGCGCGACACGATCGCCGCATCCGTCCCCGGTACTGCCGAGCAGGTACACGTCCAACAAATTCTGCTCTATAATCAAGCGACGGCTCAGGACTTTCTTTCGCAATTGAACGGCGGAGCCGATTTCGACGAACTTGCCGCGCGGGCTGATCCGCTTACGCGCGGCGATCTCGGATGGGTGCCGCGAGGCTACCTGCTCGATCCGCAGATCGAAGAGGCAGCGTTTGGTCTGGAAGCCGGGCAGTACAGCGATGTGATCGCAACGAACGTCGGGTTTCACATCCTGAAGGTTTTGGAGCGCGACCCGCATCGTACGCTTTCGCCGGACGCTTATCTTGTGTTGCAGGAACTGGCGTTGAAGAACTGGGTCGAGGAACAGAAACGGCTTGCGGACATATCGCTTGCGGAGCGATGATCGGTCAATGGAGTTACGTAGATGAGAAAATCACAATCGTCCATGCAGATTTGGGATGTTCTTACGATTCTGATGTTGATCCTTACCGCGTGCGTCGGCGGGTATTTTGCCTTGATCTTCATCACGCCCAATTCGCCCCTGAACCTGTTACCGCCGAGCGGCGGGATTGCCAGCGCCCCGACAAACACACCCACGCCGATCAGGCTCGAACCGACATGGACTGCCAGCCCCACGCTGGAACTGACGCCCACCAACACGCTGGTCCCCACCTGGACGCCGATTCCCACGAACACGCCGTTCTCGCTCGTGCCGCCCACACGCACGCCGAGGCCGAGCAATACGCCCCGGGCGCCCTTTACCGCCATCTCGATCCAGCAGGTGGACAGCGCCATCATCCATCCGGAACTGGCGTGCAATTGGGCGGGCATCGGGGGGACAGTGGTGGATACGAACAACAGTCACGTCATCGGGACGGTCGTCGTCCTGCGCGGCACGTTGAATGGCAGCACGGTTGACCTGACGACCGTGACCGGCATCAACAAGGAATATGGTCCCTCCGGTTATGAGTTCGTTTTGGGGAACGCGCCCGTCGCTTCGAACAAGACCTTATACGTGCAGCTCGTGGATCTGAACGGCATCCCCCTCTCAGACAAGGTGGAGATCACCACCTCCGCCGATTGCTCGAAGAACCTGGTGCTGGTGAGGTTCAAGAAGAACCGGTGATCCGATTGGATCGTAGCGCAAGACGCCGTCTTGCGCTACGTTTTTTAAACCGCCGCGTTCCAGTGTTCGTACTTTCTATTTTTTCCCCGTAAGATATCCTCATACATGGTGCGCAGTCTGGCGGTGATGGGGCCCATGACGCCCGCGCCCACAGGGCGGTGATCCACTTTCGTGACGGCGGTGATCTGCGCGGCGGTGCCGGTCAGGAAGAGTTCCTCGGCAATGAACACCTCCGTACGGTCAATGGATCGTTCCCGCACGTCCAATCCCAGTTCGTCCCGCGCCAGTTCGATGACCGATCTGCGCGTGATGCCTTCGAGGATGTTATCCGTCACGGGCGGGGTGATCAGCGCCCCGTCGCGCACCATGAAGATGTTCATCGCCGAGCCTTCGGAGATGTGCCCGTTGTTGTCGAGGACGAACGCCTCGTCGAAACCGGCGCGCACCGCGTCGGTCTTGATCAGCGCCGAGTTGACGTATGCGCCCGCCACCTTGCCGCGCGCCGGGATGACGTTGTCGTCAATGCGCCGCCAGGAGGAGACCGTCACGTGCGCGTTGGTATCGTTTTTGACGTAGGGTTCGTATGCCATCACGAACATGGAAAACTCGTCCCTCACGCCATGCAGTTTTACGCCGATGCCCAGGTCCGCCTTGTAGAAGGTGGGGCGCATGTAGATGTCCTGCTGCCAGTTGTCGGCGCGCAGGAGATCGAGCGTGAGTTCGATCAAACCCTCCTCGTCGTAGTCCGTCTGCACTGCCATCATCTTCGCCGAGTGCAACAACCGCCTGAAATGATCGTAGGGACGAAAAACGAAGAGACGTTTCATCTCTTCGTTCCAGTAGCCTCGCAATCCGCCGAATACGGCTGTGCCATATAAAAAACCGTGCGTGGCGATGCTGATCTTCGCCTCCGAAAGGGGGACGATCTTTCCCTCAAAGAATGCGTGCTTCGAGAGATCCACTACTGCACCTCCGGAAAATGGGATAGGACCAACTCTTACACGGGAATTATACCTGATACGCTCCGATTCGCTCCCGCGCCGACGGTTGCTTCGCGCATTGCACGAGCCTTGACATTCGCCCGAAAACGATTAAAATCCAATTCGATGATTATCGAATTAGATTGAGAGCGTAAAAATGGAACCCCAACCCGAAGTGATGGATTTCGTCAAAGCCATGGCCTCAGCCGAACGCTTGCGCGTGATCGGCGTGTTGGCGCGCGGTCGCGCCACCCAGGCTGAAATCGCCGAGCAGTTGCACGTCCCCGTGCGGGACGTGTTCCAGCATCTGTCTTTTCTCGCGCACGCGGGCGTCGTCCGTGAAGCGGACGGTATCTACGAATTGGACGAGAAAGCCGTCGAATCGCTCGCGCGCGGGCAGTTGAAAGAGGATCGCCTGCAATACGAGGAACAAGCGGAGAATGTTCGCAAGGTGTTGAAGGCGTACCTCAACGCCGACGGCACGCTCCGTCACATCCCGCTGGAGACGAAGAAACTGCTCGTCATCTTGAACTTCATCGTGGAAGTGTTCGCGTTCGATGCGACCTATACGGAGAAGGAAGTCAACGCCATCCTGCGACGCTTCAACCCGGACACAGCCGCCCTGCGACGTTACCTCGTAGACCACGGTCTCATGGCGCGCGAAAGCGACGGCTCGAAATACTGGCGCGTGAAAAAGGAGACGCTGCCGTGAGCGAAGAACTCGTCGCCTTTTTCAAAGCGCTGGCGGACGCGAACCGCCTCAAGATCGTGGGCTTGCTTGCGGAAAAACCCTATAGCGTGGAGGAACTCGCCGCGCTGTTGAAACTCAAACCCTCCACGGTCTCGCATCACCTCTCCAAACTTTCCGAGGCGGGATTGGTGCAGTCGCGCCCCGAAAGTTATTACAGCGTCTATCAACTGGATCGAAAGGCGCTGGAGGAAAAGTCTCGCGTCATCTTTTCGAAGGAGGAACTCTCCGCCGTCACCGCCGAGGTGGATGCGGATGCCTACGATAAAAAGGTGATCAAGGATTACACGCGGCGCGACGGCAGTTTGAAGACCATCCCCGCCCAGCGCAAAAAACTCGACGCCATCCTGCGGTATGTCGTGAAATCGTTCGAGGTCGGCAAACGGTACAGCGAAAAGCGCGTCAACGAGATCCTCTCGAAGTATCACGAAGACACCGCCGCGTTGCGGCGCGAATTGGTCGGCGCCGGGTTGATGCAGCGCGAAGGCGGGGGAGGCGAATACTGGAGGGTTTAATCCCCCATCGAAAGGGGATCATAACGAAACGCGGGTCACAGGAGCGCATTGCCTGTGACCCGCGTTCTTGAATTGCGGCTCGGGAAAATGGATCACTTCTTCGACATTTGGTCCTTGTTGACCAGCCCCCTCTGCCACGCATAGACCGCCACCTGCGTGCGGTCTGCCAGGTGCAATTTGCTCAGGATGTTGCTCACGTGTCCCTTGACCGTGTTCTCGCTGATCACGAGGGCCTCCGCGATCTGGCTGTTGGTCATGCCCTTGGCAATCAACCGCAGCACGTCCAGTTCGCGCTCGGTCAGTTCGGTGAACAGCGCGAGTTCCTCGTTGTCGTCGCCGCGGATGTTTCGCAGGACGCGTTCGGCAACCAGCGGATGCAGGGTTACTTCGTGGCGCACCGCCCGTTGCAGCGCTTCCGCCAGTTTTTCCATCTTCATGTCCTTGAGAATATAAGAGTTCGCCCCGGCCTTCAACGCCGGGAAGATGTGCACGTCCTCGTGGTACGACGTCAACACCACGACCTGCGTGCGCGGGCTGATCTTCTTGATTTGCCGCGTCGTTTCCACGCCGTCCATGCCGGGCATGATCAGGTCGAGCAGGACGATATCCGGTATCAATTCGGAGACAAGTTTGACGGCAACCTCGCCCGATTCCGCCTCCCCGACCACCTCGAAATCCTTGATCGTTTGAAGATATGAACGAATGCCGTTTCGGACCACCTCGTGGTCGTCCACGATCAGAATGCTGATGGTGTTGTGTTTTGGCATGATCGCCTCTTTCTTAATTTCTGGTTGGCGCCTGGACGAAGATCCGTGTTCCCTGCCCGGGCGCGCTCTGGAAATGTACTGTGCCGCGGATACTGCCCACGCGTTCGCGAATGGAGCGGAATCCCAACCCATGCCCCTTCAATTCCATGTCGAAACCGCGTCCGTCGTCCGCCACGGAAAGTTGCAAGGTATCCTCGTTGTACACGAGGGAAATGTCCACGCGGCGCGCCCGGCTGTGACGCGCCACGTTTGCGAGCGCCTCCTGTATCACGCGATAGATCGCCTGCTCGATGTTGAGGGGCAGGCGGCGCTCCTTATGCACAGCCAGGTTGACCGTAATGTCGTTGCGATTTTCCCATTCGAAGATGTATTCGCGCAGAATGGCTGCCAGTCCCTTCTCCTGCAATGCGATGGGATAGATCTCCTGCACGAGGAAGGTCAGTTCCTGGATCACGTCCGAAACGAGATTCTCCGCCTCGCCGAGATGCAAACCCGCCGCATTACTACCGTTGTCGTTCAGGGTGCCGCGCGCCGCGCCGAGCTGCGCGAGCGCCGCGAAGGCTTTTTGTTTGGCGCTGTCGTGCAGGTCGCGCGCGAGGCGGTTCCGTTCCTCCATCACCGCCAGGTCCTTCGTCTGTTCGAAGAGTTCCATGTTGGCGATGGCGATCGAAGCGCGGTGGGTGAGCGCGGAGAACAGGCGGATGGAATCGTCGCCGATCAGGCTTGGCTTGGTAAAGCCGACGTTGAACACGCCGACGACCTTGTTATCCACGACGATGGGGATGTGCGCGAACGAACGGATGCCTTCCTTGATGAGCGCCTCGCGTATATCCGGGCGGAAGTCGCGCAATTCGATCTGCCGCACGATGGCGGGCTTGCCCGTTTCCAGCGCCCTGCCCACGATCCCTTCGCCCTTCGCGAACTGGAACACCTTGAGCGTTTCAGGCGAGAAACCGCGGCTGACGCGCGGAACGAGCCTGGTCTTTCTTTCATCCCAGGCAAAAACCACGCTGCGGTCGGCGTCGAGCGTATCCACCGCCACGTCCACGAGCGTTTGGAAGACCTGCTGCAGGCTGACGTTTCGCAGGATGCGTTCGTCGGCTTGATAGAGCGCCTGGATCTCCTGGCTGCGTTTTTCGAGGGCGCTGGTCCGTTCACGGACGAGACGCTCCAATTGGCGGTTGTGATCCTGGATCGCCCTGGTGCGCAGGCGGATGCCGACCGCGACCGCTGCGATCCCGAAAGCCGCCAGCATTACGCGAAACCACGCCGTCTGCCAGAACGGGGGAACGACCTTCACGTCAATGCGGACGGGCGTTTCATTCCAGACCCCGTTGCTGTTCGCGGCTTTCAACAATAACGTGTATTCGCCGCCGGGCAGGTTGGTGTAGCGCCCGTCCCTTTTGGCGCCGATGTAATGCCAGTTCGAGTCGAAACCCTCCAGGAAATAGGCGTATTGATTCTTTTCGGGCTGGCTGTAACTCAACGCCGCAAATTCGAACTCGAGCGAGTTCTGGGGCCATACCAACACCACCTGCTTTACGGTCTCGACGCTCGAGGCTGTGGGGATGGGCTGGTTATCCTGCCTGAGCGCCGTCAGGGCGATCTGCGGCGTATAGGGGTTTTCGATGATGTTCAAGGGATGGAAAACCGTCAGCCCGTTGATGCCGCCAAAGTAGAATTCCCCGTCCCCGCCTTTTGCGAACGCGCCCGTATTGAACTCGTTGCTCTGCAAGCCGTCGTCCGCGTCGAAGTTTCGGAAGGTTCGCGTTTCCGGGTCGAAACGCGAGATGCCGAAGTTCGTGCTTAACCACAGGTATCCGAGATCGTCCTCCAGGATGCCGTAGACGACGCCGTTGGGAAGCCCGTCCTTTTCGAGGAAATAGGAAAACGAATCGGTTGCAGGGTTGTACAGGTTCAAGCCTCCGCCGCCCGTGCCGATCCATAATCGTCCTTTTGTGTCCTGGTAGATCGAAAGGATCGAGTCGTTGCTCAGGGACCTGTTGTCGTTCGGGTCGAAGCGATAACGGGTGAATTGTTCCGTTTCGGGATCGAACCTGTTCAATCCGCTTTCCGAGGTTCCAACCCACAGATAACCGTCGCGGTCCTCGTAGATCACGTCCACCGCCGAACCGCTCAAACTGTTGGGGTTCCCGACCTCGGGCGTGTAATGCTTGAAGGATCTTGTCCTGCGGTCCATCAGATCCAGCCCGGCGACGGTCCCCACCCACACGTTGTTGGAACTGTCCACAAAGACTTCGAAGACGGTGTTCGCGCTCAGGCTGGCGGGATTGTTGGGATCGCGCTGGTAATGCGAAAAGTTGGCTGTCTTACGGTCGAAACGGTCCAGCCCGCTGGCTGTGGCGATCCACAGGATGCCGTCCTGGTCTTCGCGGATCGAATACAGGATGTTGGACGCGATGCTGTTCGGCCTTCTGTCGTCGTGACGGTAACGGACCACCTGCCCGGTGGACCACGTCAGGCGGTTCAGGCCGGCGCCGAAGGCGCCGATCCACGCGTATCCATCCGAATCCACGTGAATGGGAAAGATGAAATTCCCGCTCAATGAGTTCGGGTCATCCGGGATGTGCCGGTAATAGGCAAAGTTGTCGCGCAGGCGGTCGTATTTGTTCAAGCCGCCGCCATACGTCCCAAACCACAGCACGCCGCCGCGATCCTCGTGGATGGAAAGGATGTAGTCGTTGCTCAGGCTTTTGGCGTAGGAGGGATCGTTCTTGTAATGGACGAAACGCCCTTCCGCCCTGCTCAGGCGGTCCAGCCCGCTGGTCGTGCCGATCCACAGGTTGCCGCCGCCGTCCATGTACAGGGCGGTGACCGAATTCCCCGCGATGCTTTGAGCGTCGTTGTCGGAACGGACGTAGCGCTTGAACTCGCCGGTATCGGGAACGAAGTAATTCAATCCGTTCCGGGTGCCGACCCACAGATTCGAATTCCCGGCATCCAGGATCGCGGTGACGTAATCGTTGCTGATCGAGTTGACGTTCTCCGGGTTGTGCAGGTATGGCGTGAACTTTTTGCTTTGCGGGTTGAATTGATTCAGCCCGCCGGAGGCGGTTCCGATCCAAAGCCGCCCGCGGCGATCCTTGAAAATGGCGGTCACGCTTTTCCCGGTCAGGCTGTCCGGCGTCAGCGGATCGTAGGAATGACGCGTGACGATCCCGGTCGTGACGTCGAAAAGATCGAGACCCTGCGACGTTCCGATCCAAAGATTGCCCCGCTCGTCCAGGTACAGGACGTTGATGTGATCGTCGCTGATGCTGGAGGGGTTTTCCTTGTCGTGGCGGTAGACCGTGAACTGTTCCGTGCGCGGATCGTAGCGGTTCAAGCCGCCCTGACGCGTGCCGATCCACAGATAGCCCTCCCTGTCTTCCACGATGGAGGTGATCCAACGGTCGCTCAGGCTGGTGGGGGTATCGGGGTCGGGCTTGTACGTTTTGAACTCGTACCCATCGTAGCGGTTGAGTCCGTCCTCCGTGCCGAACCACAAAAAGCCGAAATGATCCTGGAGGATGACCCGCACCGAACTCTGGGACAACCCCTGCTCGATGCCGAGGCGGTCGAAGCGCAGGACGCAGTTGCACACCTCCGGCAGGGAGGCCGGAGAAACCCGGTTCGGGACTTCGGGAAGGCTGGTCGCTGTGGAATCGGCCTGGGGCGTCGCTGGAAGCGGATTCCCGTTCCCGCACGAGACCAGCGCGAAAGCGAGGAGGAATCCCATCACGCGGGAGAAGATCCGTTTCGTTCCTCTTCTCATGCCCAAAGTATAGCCCATAACGCCTCCCTTGTATTCACCTGCCCATCGCTTTTTCCTCCCTCCCGCGAGGGGTTTTTATTCCTCCCCATGTTTTCGGGCCCGCAAATTCGAGGCGCCGCGCGAAAAGAGCGATGCCCTGAAGGCATCGCTCGGGTGAATACCGTACCGCGACACGTTTCGCAGTGTCGCCATTGATTGTGGAAGGCGTTGGAGAACGCCAACTACGCGGGTTGGGTATTCAATTATTGAAGCTCGTCATGCCGCCATCGGTTGCGGAAGCAATTCCGCGTTGGCGGCTATTTGAGCGTGCGGATGAACGCCACCGCCTGCCAGACCTGCTCGTCGGTCAGGATGCCCTTCCAGGCGACCATGGACGTGCCGGGCTTGCCCTCCGCAACGCGCCAGAACAGATAATCGTCCCCGACCTGCGCGGCAAGTTCGGGGAGGTTCTTGGGCTTGGGGTCGAGCGCCTGTCCGGCGGGCCCGTCGCCGTGACCCTGGGGACCATGGCAGGATTCGCAGTTGACCTTGAACACTTTCGCGCCTTCGGCCGCAGCCTCCGCGCCGAGGGGGTTGGTCTTGCCGGCATATTCGGCTGGGACGGGCTCCAACGCCGCGGGTTCGTCCGACGATCCGCCCCCGCCGCCACATGCGGCAAGGATTAAGGCTCCGAGGGTGAGAATCAGGATCAGGTTCTTTTTCATGTACGCGCCTCCGTTTGGCTGATTGTTTTGGAAATGTGACAGAGTATATGCGATTTGCGCTTTTGCGACAGTGACTTAAGTTACACGCCGGGCATACAGCGTGGGGAAGGCTCCTCGGACGGGGTCAACCACCGGCGGAGAATGAAGCGGGCGCGCCTCCCATTGTGACTTTAGTTACAGTTTTTTCATTTCCGAAATGCTATCATAAAAACAGTATATAGACAAACTTTGTGAAATTACACACATTTTGATCCAAAGGAAGGAGAATGTCATGTCCGAAAAGGAAAAACACGAGGACGCGTCCGCATCGAAGTGGCAAAAATTGTTCGATAACATCTGGCTGTTGTTTCTGTTGTCGTTGTTGATCAGCGGGGTGATCTACAACGCCTGGGGGATCTACGACCTGTTGAACGTGCCGCCTGCCCCATAGTCGGAAGGCGAAAAGGAGAAGAAACTATGTTGGCTCCGGAACGAACCTGGTGGAAGCCCATGGGTCGCATGGAAAAGACCTGGCTGACGGTGGCATTGGTCTGGTGCATCTTCCTGACCATTATGATGCCGCTCTGGTATTTCATGGGGAAACAGAACGTTCCCACGGAAACGTATAGAACGACCCCGCAGGAATTCGCCGCGAAGGTGAACGATTTTGTGGCGAAGTATCAGGTGGGGGAGGAGAACGGCATCCCTGTGGTTGCGCCGCCCGGCAGCGATGTGTACCTGCGCGCCAGCACCTGGCAGTGGTATCCCATTTTACAGTTGGAGAAGGGGAAGGAATACCGCCTGCACGTCTCCTCGATGGACCTGCAGCATGGGTTCTCGCTTCAGCCGGTGAACATCAACCTGCAGGTGATCCCCGGCTACGATTACGTGGCGACGATCACGCCGACGACGACCGGCGAATTTACCATCGTGTGCAATGAATATTGTTTCCTGGGTCACCACACCATGGTCGGCAAAATCATCGTCAAATAGGAGGCGAAGAAATGACCGCATTATCACCCACATTCCCCTGGGCAAAGGACGCAAAGGACGATTATCGCGCCTGTCCCGTGACCACCCTCAAAGTGGATCTGCACACCGAGCGCCTCATCATCGCCAACGCGGTGATGGCGGTGGTCTGTCTTACGCTGGGAGGCATCGCCGCGCTGTTGATCGCGTTGACCCGCTGGCAGGCGATCCACCTGCTGGATGCGACCTGGTTCTACCGCCTGCTCACGCTGCACGGCATTGACATGCTCGTCGCCTGGATCGTCTTCTTCGAGATGGCAGGTCTGCATTTCGGCTCGACCGTTTTGCTGAATGCGCGTCACGCCGCGCCCAAACTTGCCTGGCTCGGCTTCATCCTGATGACCGTCGGCGGGTTGATGGCGAACTTCGTGGTGTGGTTCGATACCAACAGCATCGTGACTTTCACCGCGTACGTGCCGCTCAAGGCGCATCCGTTGTTCTACCTCAGTTACATCCTGTTCGCGGTCGGCGCGTTGATCGCGGTGATCACGTTCTTCATCAACATCGTGGTCGCCAAACGCGAAGCCCGCTTCGAAGGTTCCATGCCGCTGGTGGTGTTCGGCTTGATGACCGCCGCCATTCTCGCCACCTACACGCTTCTGCAGGGCGCGGCGGCAATCGTGCCGGCCTTCCTCTGGTCGCTCGGCTTGATGGACCTCGACCCGGGCATCTACCGCAACTTCTTCTGGGGATTCGGCCACCCCGCGCAGCAGGTCAACCTGGCGGCGATGGTCGCCATCTGGTATTCGCTCGCCCAGATGACCGTCGGCATCCGCCCGCTCAACGAGAAGTTCTCGCGCCTCGCCTTCATCCTGTACCTGTTCTTCATCAACCTCGGCTCTGCTCATCACCTTCTTGTTGATCCCGGTTTGACGTTTGGCTGGAAGGCTGTAAACACCTCGTACGCGATGTACCTCGCCGTGCTGGGCTCGATGATGCACGCCTTCTCGATCCCCGCCGCCATGGAAGTGGCATTGCGCGCCAAGGGTTTCCGCAAAGGCTTGTTCGGCTGGCTTCGCAACGGACCGTGGAACGAACCGGGCTTCGGAGCGCTGGTCACCTCCATGATCCTGTTCGGCTGGGTCGGCGGCGTGACCGGCGTGACCATCGGCACCGAGCAGATCAACATGCTGGCGCACAACACCCTGCGCCTGCCCGGTCACTTCCACGCGACGGTGGTCGGCGGCACGACGACCGCCTTCATGGGCTTCACGTATTACGTCATCCCGCTCATCTTCCGCAAGGAACTGAAACTCAAGAAATGGGCGGTCTGGCAGCCGTACGTGTTCGGCTTCGGCACATTGCTCGTCTCCCTCGGCATGATCACCAGCGGCTTGCAGGGCGTCTCCCGCCGCAACTGGGACATCACCTTTGCAGGCGTCGTGCCTGGCACCGTTGACCTCACCCTCGCCATCTTCGGCATCGGCGCGCTCATCGCGGTCACCGGCGGCATCATGTACATCACCGTCGTGCTGACCTCCATCCTCACCGGTCCGCGGCTCGAAGCCAGCAACATGCTCCTCGTGGCAGGCACGAACAATCCCCTGCTCGAGTCCACCAAACTGACCGATCACCAATTGGAGGACAAGCAGAATCAGCCGCGCGGCACGCTCGTTCTGGTCTTTGCCTTCCTCGTCTGGTTCGCGGTCTATTACCTCACCAACTGGTGGCTGTTGGGCAGGACGTGGTTCATCCGATAACGTTTTCGAAGTTTATGTAACGCGACATTCATGTCGCTTGTTGGGGGCGGCATAAATGTCGCGTTACAGTTTTACAGGTATCCATGCTGGCGTCTTTTCTTCTTGGTTTGCTCGGAAGTCTCGGTCATTGTGTGGGGATGTGCAGCGCGGTGATCGTCCTCCTCGACCGTCAAGCCTCGTTTCAGGGAAATAACCGCTCATGGATTCTCGCCCACGCGGGACGCATCGTCACGTATGCGCTTCTGGGCTTGACCGTGGGCCTGCTCGGCGAGACCCTGAGCCTTTTCTCCGCCGACCTGCCGCGCCTGCAGGGACTTCTCTCCATCTTGTTCGCCATCCTCGCTTTTTACATGGCGTTCGCTTTCATCGGGATCGCCAGATCGCCCGAGTTGTTGTTTTCGAGCCTCGTCTCCAAATGGGGACAAACCATGCGCGGACTAAGATCCCCCGCCCCGTTTCTCGCCGGTCTGCTCTGGGGTTTGCTCCCCTGCGGATTGGTCCTCACTGCATTGATTCCCGCAATCACATCGGGAAGCGCAATACGAGGCGCGCTAAACATGGTTGTATTTGGTCTTGCCACTGTACCGAGTTTATTTGCCGTCAAATGGCTCGCGCAAAAGACCGTTTCAAGAAACTGGTCGAGGAGTCTCGCCTCCCTCGTCATGATGTTCTTCGGCTTTCAGTTCGCCATGCGCGGGTTTGCGGTATTGGGATGGGCTGAGCATTTTATGATCGGTTCGTTCATGCTTTGGTAGATGGAGAAGTAGACAGGTACGCAGGTACATAAGTACATAAGTACACAGGTACACAAGTACACACGTAGACACGGAACACGTAACACGTAACACGCGACACTCAACCCTATGACCCTTGCAACCGCCTCCCCCTCACGCTCCCTCGTCACCTGCTCGGTGTGCGGATTGACGACTCTGCATCCGCTCACGAACAAGATAGGCGAGGCGTTCTGCTGTCCCTCGTGCAGGGAGGTCGCGGCGCTTTTAGCGGAGAGTCCAGTTATTGAACGGAAGCAGGCTTCGGCTGAGGGACGAAGCGAGAACGTCGTCCTCACCCTGGGCGGGATGTGGTGCTCGTCCTGCGCGTGGCTGGTCGGCGAACAACTCAAACGCACAAAAGGCGTGGTGGATGCGGAAGTCAGTTTCATCCAGCATCAGGCAAATCTCACATTCGACCCCTCGATTACCAATTCCAAATTACTGAAAAAACGCGTGCGTTCGCTCGGCTACAAAGCCACTCTTCCCAATGAAAAACCATACGACGAGGAGGAATCGTTTTTCACGCGTCTGCTGATCGGCGGCGTGATGGTCCTGCACGACATGATCATCGGCGCGGGGATCTACGCGCGCGAGATCTTCGGCTGGGTGACGCCCGAGTCGCAGCCATTGGTGGATTTCTTTCAGGTGATGATGCTCGTCTCGAGCCTGCCTGTTTTGATCCTGCTGGGCCTGCCGATCCTGCGCGCGGGCTTTGCGAGTTTACTGCGCGGTCAACCGAACATCCACACGCTCATCACGATCGGGACGTTTTCCGCGTTCGGGTTATCCGTGCGCAATTTGATCGCGGGTCACGGCGGCTTGTATTTCGACACGGCGACCATGCTCATCTTTCTCGTTTCCATCGGCAGGTGGCTGGAGATGCAGGCGCATAAATCCAGCAATCAGGCGGTAACGCGCCTGCTCGAACAGATCCCCGATGCGGCAACGGTCGTAACGTCCAAAGGCGATAAGATCGTGCGCGCCTCGGAGTTGCGCGCGGGTCAACGCGTGCGCGTGCGCCCCGGCGAAAAATTCCCTGTGGACGGGCTCATCGCGACGGGCGAGGGAGACGTGGACGAGTCCTTGCTGACGGGTGAGCCGCGTCCTGTGACCCATCGCGCCGGCGATGCGGTTCAAGCCGGGACCCTGAGCCTGGACGGGGGATTCGAGATCATCGCCACCGCTGTCGGCGACTCGACGGCTGCCGGGCAGATCGGTCGCTTGCTGCACGAGGCGTTGTGGAATCGTTCCCCGCTCGAGCGGCTGGCGGACAAACTCTCCGCGTGGATGACTCCCATTGCGTTGAGTTTGGCGGCGATTGCATTCTTCGTTTGGAATCATCAATCCGGCGTCGAGGAGGGATTGCTCGTTGCATTGTCCGTGTTGCTGATCGCCTGTCCGTGCGCGTTGGGGCTGGCAACCCCGCTGACGTTGTGGCTCTCGCTGGGACGCGCGGCTGAGTCGGGCGTCATCCTGCGGAGCACCTCCGCGTTGGAACGGTTGGCGAAGGTGGAGCAAGTCTTCTTCGATAAGACGGGGACGTTGACGAAGTTGCCGATGAAGGTAAGGGAGGTGTATGTTTGGCAAGTCAAATCTGTTGGGAAAGTGGAAAGTGGAAAGCATGCCCTGAGCAACGCCGAAGGGTGGGATGGCAGTTCAGAAAAGGGTTTCGTTCAGATCGTCGCTTCGGTTGAGAATGAATCGGAACATCCGCTGGCGAAAGCGATTGTTGAGTATGCAAAGACGCAACAAGTTGAATTCATCAAGCCGGACTCGTTCAAGGCGCTGCCAGGTTTGGGCGTAACGGCGGGATTGGCAGGCAAAGAAGTCCTCATTGGCAATGAACGCTTGATCTCGCAGGAAGGCTTGAAGATTTCGAATGAAGTGAAACAAAAAGCGGAAGCGATGAAAGAGGCTGGGCAGGTCGTTGTGTTCGCGGGGTGGGACGGGCAGGTCCAGGGGTTGGTGGGGCTCGGTGAGACGGTCCGCGAGGAGGCGAGGGATGTGATCCATCAATTGCATTCTCGCGGACTCGGTCTCAGCGTGTTGACAGGCGACGAGGAGAGGGCAGGTCGAAGGTGGGAGGAGGCGTTGGGGATTTCGGTCAAGGCGGGGTTGAGTCCCGATGAGAAGATGTCGCATCTGGTCGGGAACACTGCCATGGTCGGCGACGGCATCAACGACGGTCCCGCGCTTGCCGCCTCCACGATCGGGCTGGCGATGAATCACGGCACGGATGTGGCGCGCACCGCCGCGGACGTGGTGTTGATGCGAGACGACCTGCGCGTGGTTCCGTGGCTGTTCGATCTCTCGAAAACCGCCATGCGCCGCGTGAAGGAAAACCTCGGCTGGGCGTTCATCTACAATCTCATCGGCGTCGGGCTGGCGATGGCGGGATTGATGCAGCCCGTCTTTGCCGGCTGGCAATGGTGATGAGCAGCGTCTTCGTCACCGCCAACGCGATGCGAATGAACAAGTATCCGTTGTTGGATGGAGATACCTCGGTGGTCGAGTAGTCCTGAGTGGAGCGCAGCGGAGACGAAGGACTACTCGACCACCGAGTTTTTGTGAAAAGGATCAATGACCAAAAAGACCTACACCGAACGACGCTTCATGCGCAGCCTCGAAAAACTCGGCACGCTGACGATCTTCATGCTGGTCATCCTGATCGCCACCGGCGTGTACCTCACGATCATCTACCGCCCCGGGCTGGATGTGGCTTATGCAACCGTGGAGAAGATCAACTCCAATTGGTTCGGCTCGCTGATGCGGAGCGTGCATCGTTATGCCTCCGATGCGATGATGCTCCTGATCGTCCTCCACATCGTCAAGATGTTCGTCAGCGACAAGTTCTGGGGTCAGCGCTGGCTGGCGTGGACGAGCGGCTGGATCATGCTGGCGATGACCTGGCTGGTCGGCACCTTCGGATATTGGCTGGTCTGGGACCTGCGCGCCCAATGGATGACCGAATACATGATGGAAACTCTCGCCGGTACCTCGGGACTCACTTATGTCGCGCCCGACATTGCCTCGCGCACCTTTTCCAACTTCGTCATCATCCTCTTCCTGCACGTCTTCCTGCCGCTCATCGGGTTCCTCGGCATCTACATTCACGGACTGCGCCTCTCGCGCGCCCGCTGGTGGTCGCCGCGCTGGGTGAGCGTTCAGGCGGTCGTCGGCTTGGTCGTCCTTTCGCTCATCAAGCCCACCCAATCCTTCGCGCCTGCCGACCTCTCCACGCTGGTCGAATCCGTGCCGATGGACGCGTATTACCTCGGCTTCCTCCCATTGATAGACAAAGTGGGCAATGTGATCTTCTGGGGACTTGCGATCCTCGTCGGCGGGAGCCTTTTCCTGCTCCCCTGGCTCGCCTCGGGGCGTGACGAGGGACCTGCTCTCGTTACCGACGCCAAATGTACGGGATGCGTTCTCTGCTACGCCGAATGTCCGTACGACGCCATCCGCATGGTGCAGCGGAACGACGACTCAGGCTACCAAAAACTGGCGGTCATCAATGCGCAGCAATGCACCGCGTGCGGCATCTGCGTTGGG
>SZPG01000031.1 GCA_030263595.1 Chloroflexi bacterium CFX6 | reverse complement strand
CCGCTGTCTGTTTGCGTTTAAGGATACAATCGGGGAAATAAAATGATTGCCGCGTCGTCTATAAACGGTGAAGGTAGAATTTGGAAACGGAGATAATCGTCCATGAATATTGATCTGGAACGAATTCAGGTGACTCACAACCCGGCGGAAAATCGTTTCGAGACGTGGATCGAAGGCGAACTTTCGAAACTGGATTACATGGAGGACAGGGACAGCATCCTCATGATGCACGTCGGAGTCCACCCCGATCACAGGGGGCAGGGAGTGGCGGCGAAGTTGACGCGGGTCGCGCTCGAATACGCAAGGGACAAGTCTCTGCGGGTGATTCCCATGTGTTCGTACGTGCGGGCGTACATCAGCCGTCATCCCGAATACGTCGAATTGACGAAGCAGCGCGCAGGCGAATGAAGCGGGTCGAATTTCGCACAGCGGAACGGAAAGACCTGCCGTCCATCGTGCGCCTGCTGGCGGAGGATGAATTGGGGAATCGGCGCGAACGATATGAAGACCCTCTGCCCGGATCGTATTTCGAGGCGTTCGAATTGATCGAGAATGATCCGAACCATGAATTGATCGTCGCCGAACTGAACGGGGAGGTGATCGGGACCTTGCATTTGATGTTCCTGCCGTCCATCAGTTATCGGGGAGGGTTGCGCGCGCAGGTCGAGTCGGTGCGCGTGGAGGGGAGGTATCGAGATCGGGGAATCGGAAGCGAAATGATGAAGTGGGTCGTCGAACGCGCAAGGGGACGCGGCGCGCATCTGATCCAGTTGACCAGCCACAAGTCACGCGAGGAGGCGCATCGTTTTTACGAGAGACTCGGGTTCACGAAGTCGCACGTGGGAATGAAATTGAGTCTAAAATAACGAGGCGGTTTGCCTGTTCACGGTTTATAGTCCGGCGCCTCCACCCACAGGCCGACGCCGGTGGCGATGCCCGTATTGAAGATCCGTTGATACGGATAGACCTCCTCCCGGTTGAAGAAGGAATTGTAGACGCGCACCCAGCCGCTGTTGCCCATGCGTACGATGTCTGTGATGACCAGCCAGTGACGGATGCTCGCGTTGTAAGCCGCTTCGCCGTTTCTCGTTAGCCCCACACCCACGATGGCTTTCCTTCCGTTCCTCAAATGTTTTTCCAGATAGCCGGGTGTGGCAGGCGCGACGCTCGGCTCCGGGCGGAAGGTCTCTGACCGAAGGTTGTAAAGCCCCAGCATTTCCTGCAAGTCAAAGATGAGAGTGCCGCGATCCCCGTCAACGACCATCCTGCCTCTTCTGCTGGACTGATGCCACTTTTGCACCAACGGGATCACGTCCACGCCGCACAACGCCGCGATGCAAAATTGCCCGCAAAGGTTGTAGTTGATCTTCCTGCGTCCCGTCGCGTTCTGGACGTTGATGTATTGCGGCGCGTTCCGTTTTGCGAGGATGGCGTCCTCGATCTCCGGGTCGGCGGGCAGGCGCACTTTGGGTTGCGACATGTCGAAGAGCGCCGCGATGCGGGGTCTGTCGTGGAATTCGACGAAGACCTCCGGTATGACGAATTCCTCCAGCAATGCCGCCTTGTACCAGCCCTTGATGGCGCGGTTCAGTTTGGTCAATTCGACCTCGTACCAGAGTTTGTACTTCCATTCCTTTTCCGAGTAGTGCGCGCGCCCGCTCCAATACAGGATGTCGGACGGACTCGCCCAGCCAAGTCCCGCCGAGCGTTCCGTCGGCTCCTTGAAGATCCGTTCCGGGCGAAACGACCACATCTCCCTCCCTCCGCTAAGCCTAACGTACCATTCGTCCAGCGTCGCCGTCTTCGCGCGGTTGCTCCTGGCGACCTCCGCGATCCACTCGTTCCACACCGCGCGATATTTCTCGAACTCCCCGCGCAGCCTGTCTCCCACAGGGAACGGCGCGTCCATGCCCTCGAACAACCAGGGCGGCTCGCCTTTTGCCCGCAGCCAGGATTCGAACTCGACCGCCGGCAGGTGCGGCGGCGCGGGATCGAGAAGCGTCCCGTCGTTCAATTCGATCTTCGAAAAGACCTTCACTTTTGGGATTCTCTTCGCGACGGAGGATTTGGGGACGTATCCGCCGATGGGAGGCAACAACCGCTTCGCCTCCACCTCGAACATTTCCCCCGCCTCTCCCTGGACCTCGACCGGATCGTTGGGCCTCAGAACTTCGATCACCCTGGACTTTGGGTCCGGGTCCGCATAAACATACGTGGATGCGCGCGACCTGCCTGTGATTTTCATGTCACTCTCCCGTGTGTGTCTATTGGATGGGACAATTATAACGAAGGGACGAACGAAAACGCAATTTTCCCATACTTCTTTCCTCTTCTTCGCGGTGACAAACATGGCTCTCCGGGAATTCCCGTAATTTTGGATCCTGACAGCACGGATGGCACGAACACGCACGGAAAAATACCAATACATCTGTGGAAATCCGTGACTCCGTGTCTTCGTGTTTGGCAGGTTGTTTTTTCCGGCGATTCCAAATGAGTCAAAAACGGTTCTTCGGGATTAAGCGGGGTTGGGGATACACGGATTCCACGGATTGACGGATTTTCACGGAAAGATCAAAGAAATATCCGTGCTTTTCCGTGAAATCCGCGTCATCTGTGTCCCGCAGGGCTTTTACCCCACTAAACCCCAAAGAGCCTCAAGAACAAAACACGCCTGATTCCTCAAGCGTGTTTTTTCGTGGCGGGGAGGACAGGATTCGAACCTGCGACCGAGGATTTCGCCCCGGTAACCGCTTAGCAGGCGGCCCCATTCGACCACTCTGGCACCTCCCCGGATTTTTTGTGTCATTGCGAGCGCAGCGAGGCAATCCCTGGCTCCGCGAGGAGATTGCTCTTCGGGAGGGACGCCTCCTCGCAATGACGCATCGCCTGGCGGAGGGAGTGGGATTCGAACCCACGTTGGTGTGACCCAAACATGTTTTCAAGACATGCGCCTTAAGCCGCTCGGCCATCCCTCCACAAGCCCCGGCTCTTTTGGGGCGCGGAAGATTTTACCATATCTTTGCTGCCGTACATTTGAACCGCGAAGCCCGCAAAGGGCGCCAAAAAAACCTTTGTAACCTTCGCGACCCTGGCGTACCTGGCGGTAAAAATTGATGGATGTAAGGCGGAGAAATCCAGATTTGTATTTCCTTCGCGCGCTTCGTTTCTTCGCGATGAGGATTTTAATTTTCAGGAGCCTCGCTGACGCTGCCCCGGATTGATTTCGGACAATTTACATCCACATAGGATATTGAGGGGATATGTTTTCAGTTATTGAAATTGCTATAGTATTACCATCTTAAGTCGAGTGGAGCGAGGAGATCGGATATGAGCGCGTTTCTTTCTGGAAAACCCAACCATAAATTATTCAGCCTGTTGATCCTGCTATCGTTCATTCTTGGATGCGGTTTGCCGGCTCCGAGCGCCGCGCCCGTAACTTCCCCTGAGTTTACGGATCACGTCCTTGTCTCGTTGACGGAGCCTCTCGATGGGGAGGCGTATCCGGTCAGCGCGGGATTGTCGGTGCGCGCGGAGGCAGTCTCCGATGGTTCGGTCTCCCGCATGGAATTGTGGGCGGACGGGGAACTGTACGCCAGATACAACGCGCCCGAGGACGGCTTGGGATTGCTTGCCCATTCCTGGATGTGGGCGCCGAAAACGCCTGGCGCGCACACGTTGATCGTTCGGGCATACAACGATCGGGAACAAACCGCCTTTTCGAATACGATCCGCGTCGAGGGGATTCCCGATCCCGGTTTTATTCTGATCGCCCGGGCGGAGGAAGGGGACACCGTATCGAGCCTCGCGGGGAGATACAACGTTCCGGTGGATGAGGTCTTGCGCGAGAACCCGGGGCTGACGGAAACCGCTTCCCTCCCGGCCGGAACTGAAATCTCCATTCAAATCGGCGCGCCGCTGACGGCTTCCCCTCCTTCCACGACCGCCAAGGTACTGATGAATCTCAACGAGTGGGCTGTGAACAGGCGGAGGGATGCCCCAGGTTCACAAGCCGCGTTGACCGCGCCCACGCTGGCAATCTCCGGCCAGGGATGCGCCGCGACCCTGTCCATCGGCGACGCCTCCGACAACGAAAAGGGATTCAACGTCTATCGCCTCGATCCCGGCGCAATGTCGTTCTCGAAACTGACGACCCTGCCCGCGCACGAAGGCAGCGGCAATGTGTCCCACCAGGATTCGAATCTTTACGGACGGTATCATTACTACGCCGCGGCGTTCGACGACGCGGGCGAGGCGGCGAGCAACCTCGTGAGTCTCGAGGTCAATGATGCAGGCTGCGCCGGGGAACCGACGACGATCGGCGATCTCGCTTTTATTCCCATGAGCGTGGATCAGTATTATCTGTATGTCGCCGTCAACAACGGACCCTGGCGCCGCTTCCCAGGGGACGAATTCACCTACCTCAAGCGCTCGAATGAAATGGATTTTGGTCAGGTGGCGCACGCGCTTGCGCCGAACCTTGTCGGCGACATTTCGATGAAGGGCGAAGTCTGGAGCATGGTCAATGGGACGGCGACTCTGCTCGGGACGTTCGACAAGTCGTTTAAGGGGAATCAGGCTCCGGCTTCGTTCGAACCGTTCCCTCTCCAGAATATCCTCTTTACCACGCTGGAAGCGCGCGGCGCATACAACGTCAGCGCCGGTGATTATGCCTGGGTCAAGGAATGGGGGACAAACTATAGCCCGCAACTCTTCCGCTTCGGCACGGATACGAGCGCCGCGTTTGGGATGTGGCAGGTGTCGAGCGTACCGTTTCAATCGGGGGTCTCATTCGATCCCGCCTGCCTGTTGCTGACCGGCAAAGCCAATGGGAGCGGAACGCCGGACGCGCCGTTCCAGTTCAGCATTGATTTTTCGCCTCTCAAGCCGAAGATCGAAAAAGTGCAACTCTCGCCGTTCGAAAATTCGCTCGATCAGACGCCTGTATTTTTTTCTCCTTTCTCGCCTGAAAAATATGACGCGTCGCCGCAGCAAACTGTGATGCAGCCGAAATGGGGCGCGGGCGCGTTCGGCTTGGTCGGCGAGTCGCCTGTGCTGGCAAACTTCGACCCGTGCGCGCAGAACATGTCGCCCGAGGGGGTCATTACGTATTATGTCCGTATCATCCCGATGAGCAACGGACAGGCGGCGGGAAATCCATCGAACACCGTCATCGTGAAATACGACCCGAACGGTAAGATCGAGATCAGCATTCCCGTTGTTCCGCTTCCGACGGAGGTTTACTATGACGTAAAGATCCTGAATTTCACCGGTGTACATGTGCCGGAGTCTGGTTACGAATATTGCGTGGTGGTGGTGGAAAACAACAGTTCCAATGTTGCGTGGTCTTACCTCGAACCGGGCGATGTCCTCTGCCCGAAGCCGGACCAGGGCGGCAATAAGAATTTTCTCGAAGAACTGGGCGATATTGTGGAGAGCGCCTTCGACTTCATCTCGGATGTCTATCAAAAATTGTCCGATTGGGCGGTCGAACTGGTCGAGCAATTGAACCCGCTTTGTATCCAGGCAAAGATGGCGTCGTCTGCCGTCAAGGTCGGCGAGAAGGAGGTCAAGGATGCCTGTCATTACATTGCGGTTGTTGCCGTCACCGCCGCAAAGACGTATGCGGGTCTACCGCCATCCCTTCCAAACTTCGATCAACTAAAGGAATTGGGCAAGGAAAATCTGGTGGAACTTGCCGCGCAGGAACTGGAAAATAGCGGCGTGCCATGCCCCGAGGAATGCAAGGACGTGATTCGGAAGGGCATTGACGCAAGCATCGAACACATGGAGAAGAGCATGAGCAACTCATCCTGCTCGAGCGAGGTGGAGGAGCATGGCTACAAAAAATTGTGCCTGCCGCCTGAGATCGTCACCAAGCCCGATCCGCGTGGCCAGCCCGCGCCAGCCATCCTGGAGGTGCAAGTCACGCGCCGGCCCAACGCCACCGGACCGAACTTCCCCGAGCCGGTATCCTGCAGTGTGGTCGTCGGTGTGTATGCCAAAAACGATTCGCATGTGGGCAAGCAATACGCCTGGGGGACGGGCTTTCACTGGACAGGCGCGCCGATAGAAGGGAAGGCGTTGGATGGCGCGGCGGCTTTCCCCACTCTGGTGCCCGGCGAAGCGACGACCCTTCCCGTCATTCTTTCGCCGTACCCATTCTGGCTGCCGGGGCATCAGCAGTTCATCCAAAACGGCTGGAAGCCCGAACACTTCGACGACTGGAATCTGCTCTATCAGGGAGCCATGGCAGCCATCAACGCGGGCGGCACATGCAAGTTCGAGTTCACAGAAGGCACAGGCTTTACCGATAAAGTGGTGAACGGCGATAGCGCCCAAAAAGGTCCGCTGGGCAGCGCCTGGCCCCAAACCTGTCACCCCTACAACTGCCCGTGAGGGAGGTGAATCATGTCGCGCAAATTCTTCACCTTTGCCTTATGCCTCCTCCTCGCCGCGTGCAATCTGCCCGGCGGACAGCAGGTCACAACATCCGCGCCGCAAGCCTGGTTCGACATGCCGCTGCCCGATACGGTTTTCTACCCTCCGAATCCGTGCCAGGTCATCGCGCACGGCGCGTCGCCCAACGGCATCGCCGCTTTCGAAATGTATCTCAATAACGCGTACGCCTATAACGGGCAAACCGGCGATTCGAAACAAACGCTTGCCACCCTGACCACAACCTGCCCACGGCTGATCCCCGGCTGGAATATCATCAAAGTGCGCGCGCAGGATTCGACCGGAGCCTGGAGCGAATTCACGCAAACGAGGGTGTTCTTTGCCGAGGAAAGATCGCCCGCCGGCGCGCCCTCGCCTCGCGCGACCGATACGCCTGCCTCCACTCTCACCGCCATTCCCACGCCGACGGCAACCCTCATTCCCACCCTCACGCCGACGGCGACTCCCGCCCCCACCCTCACGCCGACAAGGACCTCCACCTCGACGCCTCGCTCGACCGGCGGCGTGACCATCGAAAGCATTTCGACGAACCTGGTGTATCTGGGGCGTTCCAATTGCGGTCCCCTCGAAGTGACCATCACCGCCCGCGCCGCCGCGCCGGATGGAATCAAAGTCGTCGTGTTGTTCTATCGTTTCGAGACGGGCAATTCCTCCAGCGGGTTTGAAAGCGTGGGCATGAAATCCATCGGCGGCGACCTGTACGAGCGCACGCTCGACCCAACCTCCCTGTTTGGCGGATCGGTTCCCTTCGATGCGGCGACACTACAATACCAAGTCGTTGTCCAGCAAACCAGCGGCGACGTTTCCATCCGCACGCCGGTCATGGCTGATATATCCGTCCAAGCCTGCGGAGGCGTCACCGTATCCTGTTCGTCCTACACCGACGAGCGGACATGCAGGGCGAACGGCTGTAATTGGGTGAACATCCCCGGCACGGTTCCCATCTATGAATGTAGAAGCCCGTAGGCGCCGCGGCAATCCATCTCAGACAATCTTGGTATAATTCGCAGCCTATGAAATACCACATCTGGACCGAAGGCTGCCAAATGAACGTCGCCGACTCGCAGCGCGTCGGCTCGTCGCTTGAGCATCTGGGCTACACCTTTACCGATAAAGCCGAGGAAGCGGACGTTATCGTTTTGAACACCTGCGTCGTACGGCAATCTGCGGAGGACAAGGCGCTCGGACGCCTCTCCAGCCTGCTCCCGTTAAAGCGACAGAATCCAAACCTCGTCATCAACCTGATGGGCTGTCTCGTCGGCGTGCGCGGCGCGGAGAAACTGCGCGAGCGGCTTCCCTACGTGGACGTGTTCTCGCCTCCCTCCGACCCGGGACCTCTCGTTTCATTCCTCACGCAAGGCGAGATCCGTTCGTTGGAAGATACCGAAACGACGCGCCGCTTCCTGATGATGGACGACGAATTGATCCTCCCTCAACACGAGCGCGGACAACTCGTCAGCGCGCACGTGCCGGTTGTGTATGGCTGTTCGCACGCCTGCACGTTTTGCATCATCCCATTCCGGCGCGGCGTCGAGCGCAGCCGTCCCGTGGGCGATATCGTCGCGGAGATTCGTTCGCTCGCCGCGCAGGGCGTCAGGGAAGTGACCCTCCTCGGTCAGATCGTGGATCGTTACGGCAAGGATATTCCCGATGGACCGAATCTTGCAGGTCTTTTGCGCGTGGTCCACGAAGTGGAAGGCATCGAGCGCATTCGTTTCCTCACCTCCCATCCCAACTACTTCACCGAAGAACTGATGGAAGCCGTTGCCGAACTTCCCAAGGTCATGCCGCACATCGAAGTCCCTATTCAAGCCGGTGACGACGAAGTGCTTGCCAACATGAAACGCGGCTATACACAAAAAGAGTATCGCGACCTCGTTGACCTCATCCGCAAGAAGATTCCCGATTGCTCCATCGCCACGGACATCATCGTGGGTTTCCCCGGCGAGACCGGGGAACAATTCACGGAAACCTACCGCGTCCTCGCAGACCTCAAACTGGACGTCGCGCATTTAGCCCGCTACTCCTCCCGCGAAGGGACCGTCGCCACGCGCCGCATGGTGGATAACGTGACCGACGAGGAGAAGATGCGCCGCTTCCGCCTGTTGGAGGAGTTGCAGGAGCAAATTGTCGCGGAGATCAATCAAAAATATCTCGGTGAGACCGTGGAAGTGTTATTCGAGGAAAAGGTGAAGAACCGCTGGAAGGGACGCACGCCCACCAACAAACTGGTCTTCGTCGAATCCGAGGAGGATTTGAAGGGAAAGATATTACCCGTCACCGTCACGTGGACGGGACCGTGGTCCATGCAGGCGAGTCTGCAAAGACAGCCGGAGTTGATTTCCTTGTAATGCCTGTAGGGGCGGGGTCAACCCGCCCCTACGATTTTGAGGGAATATGAGGAAGAATAGAATCCGCCCGTTAGCCATTTGCGTGTTTCGCAATAAGGGTCGCATTCTCGTTGCCGAAGGATACGACCCGTTGAAAGGACAAACCTTTTATCGTCCTTTGGGCGGCGCCATCGAATTCGCCGAACCCGCCGAACAGACCGTCCGCAGGGAATTGATGGAGGAGATCGGCGCGGAGGTGGGGGAGTTGAAGTACCTCGGCGCGCTGGAGAACATCTTCGTCTTCAACGGGGAGCCGGGTCACGAGATTGTGCTGGTCTATGACGGGGTGTTGAAAGAGTCCGGGTTGTACGAGCAGGCTGAAGTCGAAGGAAAAGAGGCGGAGGTGAACGAATCCTTCAAGGCAATGTGGAAAAGTCTCGATGAGTTCGGAGAGGGCAAGTCCATTCTGTATCCGACCGGTCTGCTGGAGTTGTTGGCATAAATCGGAAGAGACCCGCCAACCAGCGAGTCTCTTTTTAATCACCACGCACCGCGAGTCTACTTCACCAAATTCTTCGACCCTTGTGCAGAATGCCGCCGTTCCGCATTCCCAATATGGGAGACCGATGGGCTATGAACGGCTGAACAGCGTAATCCCGTCCCGTTCGACGTTGCGGCAGATCGAAAATCTTTCTTTTGACATCTGCCGCCAGCGTTCTTCAGCGATCAGGAATGGATTAAGAAGAACGTCATAATCCAGGTCAATCCGGGAGGCAATTTTGTTGATGTTCTTTTGTAATTGCCAGTTTTCTTCGCCTGCCAAAATCAGCACGTCAATATCGGAATTCTCCGCGCTGTCGCCGCGGGCTTTTGAACCGAATAGAATGATTTGGAATACCCGACCTTCCAGTTCCGCCAAAAGGCGCTGGATGAATGCTTGCAGCGCCTCGGCTTCTTTTTTTGAGACCAACTTTAAAGCCAGCGGTTTTTCCGTAACCATTGTTCCACCTCATCCACAAAGCGACGAGCCTGTGCAAGCAATTGCGCGGCTGTTTCGGAGTCAATGTGGGCATTCAGATCGTAGTCGCCGCGTTGCCGCGAATTTATCAGGTCCTCGTAGATGTCACTCATCTCAGCGCCAAACTCGCCGGTTTTGATGAATCGCTGGCGAAAAACACTAATGACGCCGCTGTGTTTGCTCCGCGCTTCGCCCAGTGTAGCAAGCAGGGCGTTGGCGGCATAGAAAACCGCGTAATACGACCGGTTGGCGCATGTCGTGTAGAAGTCATTTTCCAGGTTCACCTTTGCCGCCTCCAGCATCTCGCGGGCATTCTCGATATAAAGGTGAACTTCACGCTCATTTTCTCGATCTGTTTTCATGCTCATAGTATACAGGAAAAAACTTTTTGCGCGGTGGCTGAAAAAGACCCGCCTTGTGGCGGGTCCCTTTATGCAGAGCGCGCCGCGAGTCTACTTCACCAAATTCCTCAACACCGTATGGAGGATACCTCCATTGCGGTAGTAATTTACTTCCACTTCGGTGTTCAATTGTGTGGTGGCTTGGAATTCGATCACTGAACCATCGGGTTTCACGGCTTTCACGTTGACCACAGATTTTGGCTTCATGTCGTCGCTCAAGCCCTCGATGTCGAAGACCTCATCTCCTTCGACGCCAAGCGATTCGGCGTTCTGCCCGTCCATGAACTTCAAGGGAAGGATGCCCATGCCGACCAGGTTCGAGCGATGGATGCGCTCGAACGATTCGGCGATCACGGCTCTCACGCCTTGCAGGAGCGGTCCCTTCGCCGCCCAGTCGCGGCTGGAGCCGGTGCCGTATTCCTTGCCCGCCAGGATGATGGCAGGCACGCCCTCGCTTTGATATTTCATCGCCGCGTCGAAGAAGGGCATCACTTCGCCATCGGGGAGGTGTTTCGTCCAGTTGCCCTCCTTTGGCGCGACGAGCAAATTCTTGATGCGGATGTTGGCGAACGTGCCGCGCGCCATCGCCAGGTCATTGCCGCGGCGCGAACCGTATGAATTGAAATCCTTTGGCTGGATGCCCAGGCTTTGAAGGTATTTTCCGGCGGGTGAGTCAGCCGCGATGTTGCCAGCCGGGGAGATGTGATCGGTCGTGATCGAGTCGCCGAACAAACCCAGCACGCGCGCGTTCCTGATGTCCTTCACCGAGCCGACCTCCCGCGTCAATTCCTGGAAGTAAGGCGGATGATGAATGTAGGTGGAAGCCTCATCCCATTCGTACAGGTCGCCTCCGGTGACTTTGATCTCCATCTCCGAGCCGCTGAACACGTCGGCGTATTTTTCCTTGAACATCTCGGCGCGCACACTCGATGCGGCGACTTCGTTGATCTCCTGTTGCGTGGGCCATAAATCTTTGAGGTAAACCGGCGCGCCATCCGATCCCGTGCCGAGCGGTTCCTTGTCGAGGTCAATGTCCACCGTCCCTGCCAGCGCGTAAGCGACGACGAGCGGCGGACTGGCGAGGAAGTTTGCCTTGACCAACGGGTGGACGCGCCCCTCGAAGTTGCGATTGCCCGAAAGCACCGCCGCCGCCACCAGGTCGGACCCGGTCACTGCTTTGGCGACCTCAGCCGGGAGCGGACCCGAATTGCCGATGCAGGTGGTGCATCCGTAGGCGATGACGTTGAAGCCAAGTTGCGCAAGCGGGTCGAGCAACCTGGCTTGCTTGAGGTATTCCGTCACCACGCGTGAACCCGGCGCGAGCGAAGTTTTGACATACGGCTTGACCGTGAGTCCCTTTTCGAGCGCCTTCTTCGCGACCAGTCCCGCCGCGACCAACACGGACGGGTTGCTCGTATTCGTGCAGGAGGTGATCGCCGCGATCACCACCGCGCCGTGCTTCAACTTCATCGAGCCGCCGTTCGTGCCGAATGTCGCTTCGACGTTCAACGCCTCGGACTTGAGTTCGAAGCCGCGTTCCTTGACCGGAGCCGTGAGCGCTTTTTGGAAGGTCTCCTTGAGTTCGGACATCGGCACGCGATCCTGCGGACGCTTGGGTCCGGCCAAGGATGGCACAACAGACCCGAGGTCCAGTTCGAGCGTGTCGGTGAATTCGGGATCGGGCGTGGACGAGTCGCGGAAGAGTCCCTGCGCGCGCATGTAGGCTTCGGTCAGGGCAATGGTCTCCTCGGAGCGACCGGTCAATCGCATGTAGCGAAGCGTTTCGGAATCCACCGGGAAGTAGCCGATGGTCGCGCCGTATTCGGGCGCCATGTTGCCGATGGTGGCGCGGTCCGGTAACGACATCGTGTCGAGACCGGGACCGTAGAACTCGACGAACTTGTCCACCACGCCCTTTTTGCGCAACATTTGTGTGACGGTTAGCACGAGGTCTGTGGCTGTGACGCCCTCGCGCAGTTTGCCGTGGAGTTTGAAGCCGATCACGTCCGGCAGGAGCATGTCCATGGGCTGACCGAGCATCACGGCTTCGGCTTCGATGCCGCCCACGCCCCAGCCCACCACGCCAAGGCCGTTGATCATGGTGGTGTGCGAGTCTGTGCCGACGAGGGTGTCGGGGAATAGAACGGACTCCAAAGTCTCCCGACTTTGGCCACCCGAAGTCGGGAGACTTCGGACTCCGACTACGCTCGCGAGGTATTCGAGATTGACCTGATGCACGATGCCGGTCATGGGCGGAACGACGCGGAAGTTGCGAAAAGCCTGCTGTCCCCATTTGAGGAACTCGTAGCGTTCCTTGTTGCGCAGGAATTCCATCTCGGTATTGCGCTGAAGCGCGTCGGGCGTGGCGAAGAAATCCACTTGAATAGAGTGGTCAATGACCAGATCAACGGGAACCAATGGATTGATCTTCTTCGGGTCGCCGCCGAGACGCGCCACCGCGGCGCGCATTGCCGCCAGATCAACGACGGCTGGCACGCCGGTAAAGTCCTGCATGACGACGCGCGCGGGGAGGAAGGGGATGCCGGGGCGTGACCTCACCCCTGACCCCTCTCCCACGGGGAGAGGGGAAGGAGTCCACGCCGCGATGTTCTTTACATCCTGTTGCGTGATCTCCCTGTCGTTGCATTGACGGAGGGCGGCTTCGAGCACGATGCGGATCGAAAACGGAAGCCGCTTGAGTTGAGTCAGACCCGCTTTTTCGAGCGCGTCCAGTTTGAAGATGACGTATTGTTTATCCCCAACTTTTAGAACGTTGCGTGAATTGAAAAAATCTGTCATGTGGAACTCCTTTGGCGATGATTTGCTTGCTGCGCAGACAACGTTCTCCAACGTTGTTGTGCGCCAGAGAGCGCACGCTACACATTTCATTCACCCTTCTGCGTAGATAACGTTCTCTAACGTTGTTGTGCGCCAGGGAGCGCACGCTACACGTTTCATTCACCACAAACCCGTGAAGAATACAAAGGAGCGCCTTTGCTATCCTTGCCTGTGTGGTGCTGTTTACAGCTTCAGATCCTTCTTGAGTTGCGCGACGAGTTTTTCCTTCTCGTCGTCGGGCAGGAAACCAGCCTGCGCCGCGGCGACGATCCGTTCCTTCAACGTGAATTGCGGCATTTGAAGCGCGTCGCAGGCGTTGTAATATTCGTGACTCAACGTAATGCGCGAAATGCTCGGATCGTCCGTGTTGATCGTGACGTTGATGCCGTTCTCGAACATCTTCATCAAGGGATGTTCTTCGAGCGTCCCGACCACGCCCGATTGATAATTGCTGGTGACGCACACCTCGAAGGCTGTGCCGCGTTCCCTGGCAAGCGCGGCGACGCTTTCGTCCTCCAGCACGCGCACGCCATGACCGATGCGTTCCGCGCCGAGTTCCTCGATGGCTTCCTGAATGTGTTTCGCGGGTCCCCATTCGCCCGCGTGGATGGTGACGTGCAAGCCCGCCTGTTTGGCTTCCTTGAAGATGCCGTAAAAGGGCTGCGAAGGGAACTCCGCCTCGTTGCCCGCCAGGTCGAGCGCAACCAGCCCGTTATTGATGTGTTCCCCCGCCAGCCACGCCACCTGCTCGGCGAGTTCGGCGCTTTCGTGCCGGTTGACCGAGGCGATCAACTTCACGTTGAGGTTGTGATTGCGCGCGGCTTCACCCGCGCTTGCAATCACCCAGTCAATCACGTCGTGCAGGGGAAAACGCTCCGCGCGGCTCAGCGCGACCGGCGTGAAACGCAATTCCATGTACCGCACGTTGTCCTTCGCCGCGTCCTCGATGGCTTCGCGCGTGATGCGGTGGATCACGTCTGGCGAGCGATAGAACATGCGGAGCGTATTGAACTTCGAAAGGAAGTTCTGAAAGGTGAACTTGTCCTCCTCCTGCACCTGGACGAGCGTACTCAGCCGCAGCACGTCCGCAGGGATGGTCATGCCGTGCTGCCTGGCGATGTCCACCATGGTATCCAGGCGCAGCGAGCCTTCCAGATGACGATGCAATTCCACCTTGGGCAGGGCGCGGTAGGTATTGAGTGAGGCGGTGACTCGTTCCATCGTACCTCTAAAACGGGACGTCAATTCCGTCTGCGTCTTTTCTTTTTGCCGCCGGAAGGCGTTTGCGCGCCGGGCTGCGCCTGTTTCTGTTTTGGGGCTTCGGCGGTTTCGAGCGGAGTGATCTCGACCGGTCTCCTCTGTTGAACGAACGCGCGGCTCACGACCAGGCTGCGAATATCGTCCACAAGTTGGGAGAACATTTCCGACGCTTTGTTTTTATATTGTACCAGCGGGTCACGTTGGGCGTAAGCCTCCAAGCCTATCGAAACCCTCAGGGCTTCGATGCGCGTTAGATATTCCACCCATAGTTCGGACGTGGCGCCCAGCAACAGGCGGCGATGGGATTCGTTCAACGCGTACCTTCCCAGCGACTCGACCAGCGCCTCCCGGTCGGACTCACCCAAGCCTGCCGCGGTCTCGTCGAGCCTTTCCTCCCCGAAGGCTTTGCGCGCCGCCTCGCCGAAATCCGCCAGCCGCGTGGCGTTCGAGGAGACGCGCGCATATTCCGCCTGCCCGATGGCGAAGACGAGCGCTTCCTCCGCCTGCTCGAGGTGGGTCAATACGTCTTCCGTGAGTCCTTCCGCCTCCACGCCTTCGAGCAATTGCGCGATCAGAAAGATGTAACTGAAGCGATTGAACAACTGCTTTTCCTGGCGGTGCGTCCTCTGGTTGAACACCGTCCGCGCGCCCTGCGAGAGGGTGATGAGCAGTTTTAATTTTTCCGTGTCGTTCAATTCCACCGCCGAATCGGAGCGCGTCAGGTTGTGGATATCGCGTTCGATCTGGCCGTTTTCGCCGACCAGGAATGCGCGGCGTCGTTCGAGCGCGTTGCGCGCCGCATCCAGGATCACGTCCGCCGCCTCGTCCCAGTTCCCGACCTCGAACTTCTCGCCCAGCGATTCTCCCACGCGGTTGGCGACCGATGCGATCAAGCGCGAAGCGTACAAGGCGGTCAATTGCGCCCTGAGCATACTGCCGACGGTTTCCTTGCCCTGGCGCGGATCCTCATCGAGCGTGCGGAGTTGCTCGCCGTTGAGTCGGATGGGCATCCCCGTCAGCGCGTTGATCTCCTCCAGCATCTTCTGTGGGCGCGGCGCATCCTCGCGGTCGCGCAGACCGTCGAAGTACGCGTCGAGCGCATCCATGCGGGATTCGACCTGCGCTTCGAAGGCTTCCTCCGTGCGGTCAATCAGGTTTTCGATGGCGTTCAGGTGATGGGCGTTCTCCGCTTCGATGGCGCGCGCGATCAGGGTATGGATCGCAGAAGCTTGCTTCTGCCGTTCCGACGGCGAGCCGTCGGATGCCAAACTCAATTCCTTTAGCAGCAGGGCCAGACCAAAACTGGGGAAGAGGCGGTCGCCGGAAAGGAACGGCGGCTGCACCTGTTCGAGCCAGGCGATCAATTTCCAGGGCCCCTCCTCGTCGCTCAATCCTGCCTCCACGCGTTGTTTGACCTCTTCCTCGAACATGACGTGTACGTCTTCGCCCAGGTCCTCCTTGACGAAGATGCGGTCGCGTTGACCGTAGATCTGGGCGCGCTGTTTGTTCAGCACGTCGTCGTATTCGAGCAGATGTTTGCGCACGTCGAAGTTGGCGCCTTCGACGCGGTGCTGCGAATTTTCGATGATGTTGCCCACCATGCGAACTTCGAGCGGAAGCGAGTCGTCCACCTTGAGCGTTTGCATCAGGCTGTTGACGCGGTCGCCGCCGAACAGGCGCATGAGGTCGTCCTCGAGCGAGAGATAGAAGCGGGAGGAGCCCGGGTCGCCCTGGCGCGCGGCGCGACCGCGCAACTGATTATCAATGCGCCGCGCCTCGTGACGTTCCGAGCCGATGACGTGCAAACCGCCCAGTTCCTTCACGCGTTCCATGTCGTCGAAATATCCCAGGAAGAGTTTGACCTCCGCCGCGTAGATGCCGTAATTCGAAGGTTCGATCTGTTTCAACGCGGCGCGGCGTTCCTCGTGGGTCATGTCGAAGGGATTCTCGTATCCGTTTTTGCCCAGCACGCGGTTGACCGCGGCGATGACCTCCTCGGCAAGTTCGCCGCCCAATTTGATGTCCACGCCGCGTCCCGCCATGTTGGTGGCGATGGTCGCCGCGCCGAATGCGCCCGCGCCGGCGATGATCTGCGATTCCTCCGTGTGTTTGCGCGCGTTCAACACCTGATGCGGCACGCCGCCCTGTAATACCGACTTCAACCGGTTTACGTCCTTTTCCTCCAACCGCAAAATGTCGAGGACGATGGGCAAATTGGACGGGTCTTCGAGACCGATGGTGGTCGCGCCGAACGGTTGAATGAATTTGCGTAAAGCGTCGGGAGAGATCTTTTCGAGCGGCTCGTTGAATTGCGCCAGTTCCGGGATGAGACGCCCGTCCTCTTCGCGGTTGTTCGCCGCCAGCCACAGCCGCCTGACGAGGGCAACTTGCAGCAAACGGCGGACGGGTTCGGCTTTGAGTCGAAGCGAGAGTCGTTCCGAAGCTTCCACGGAGGTGGTGCCGATCAGCAGGGGACGTCCGCGCACATGTTCGCGCACGATCTCCATCGCAAGGGCGCGCAGTTTCGCCTCCACCGTGCGATAGATCACGTCGGGATAATCCTTGCGGCGATAGAAGAGGGGGAGTTTCTGCGGGTCGTCGCGTTTTGCGTAATACGAGTAGGCGTACCCGTCCTCGTCCTTCGATTGGATATCGATCAGCGGCGCGTCCTTGCCGAGCGCCTGGTATTCGAGGTTGGGCGGAATGGGCGCCACCTCGAGGTTATAGATCTTGCTGAACTCCTCCGCCTCGGTCAACGCGGTGCCGGTCATGCCCGAAAGTTTCTTGTACATGCGGAAGTAGTTCTGCAGCGTGATGGTGGCGTAGGTGACGTTCTCCGGTTCGATCTTCACGCCCTCCTTTGCCTCCACCGCCTGATGCAAGCCGTCGCTCCATCTTCGCCCGGGCATGAGCCGCCCCGTGAAGTCGTCCACGATCACGACCTTGCCTCCCTGCACGAGATATTCCTTGTTGCGCTTGAAGAGGAATTGCGCGCGCAAAGCCTGTTCGAGATGACCGCGCAAGCGCGCCTGTTGCGGCGTCACGTCCTCGGGGCGGTCCGGGTCCATCAGGGGTTGACCGAGCATCTGCTCCACGCGCGCCAGGCCGATCTCGGTGATCGAAACGTTGCGATCCTTTTCGTTCACCTCGTAATCTTCGGGCTTGAGTTGCTTCACGATCTGCGCCATCTTCCCGTACCACTCCAGGTCGCCCGACGACGGACCCGAAATGATGAGCGGCGTGCGCGCCTCGTCAATCAACACGTTGTCCACCTCGTCCACGATGGCGTAATGATGCCCGCGCTGGACGCGGTCTTCCAGGCGCATCGCCATGTTGTCGCGCAGGTAATCGAAGCCGAACTCCGAGTTCGTGCCGTAGGTGACGTCTGCCGCGTACGCCTCGAATCGGTCCACCATGCGGAGGTACTGCTGGTCCTCGTGCGGGGACTCACGCGTGAAATCAACGAGAAACGCCTTCTTCCCGTTTTCGGTCGCAGCCGCCATTTGCAGGACGCCGACCGAAAGCCCGACCATCTGGTAGATGGGCGCCATCCAGCGCGCGTCGCGCCGCGCCAGGTAATCGTTGACCGTAACGAGATGCACGCCCCTCCCCAAAAGCGCGTTGAGGTAAATGGGCAGTGTGGCGACGAGCGTTTTCCCTTCGCCCGTCCGCATCTCCGCGATGGAACCGCGGTGCAGAATGATGCCGCCGATCAACTGCACGTCGTAATGACGCAAGCCGAGAGTCCGTTTGGATGCCTCGCGCACCGCGGCGAACGCCTCCGGCAGGATCTCCTCCAACGCTTCCTGCTCCGCCTTGAACTGCTCCTGTTCCGATAAGCCTTCCATACTCCCAAGCGACTCCCGCACGCGCGCCCGGAACTCATCCGTTTTGGCGCGCAGGGCGTCGTCGCTCAACGATTCGAACTGAGGCTCCAGCCCGTTGATCTGGTTGACGACTTCGCTAAGTTGTTCGATGGTCTTTTTATTGGGGTCTCCCCCGAAGAATTTGACAAAGTTCTTGAGCATTCGATACCTTTCGGGAAGGGATTATAGCATGAGGACAATTACGCCCAATATTTGACTTTCGTTAGAGACTTACGCGTAGAGACTTACGCGTGGAGACTTACGCGTGGAGACTTACGCGTGGGCGACGTTCTCTAACGTCGCCCACGCGCCAGAGAGCGCAGATTACGCTGTTCGGGCGACTCTTCGGCGCTTTCTTATGAACAAAAAAGACGGCGGAGTGGGTTCCGCCGCCCAGCCGGCAACGCCGACCGCTCTATTTGTTTCCGCCTCCATTCGACGGCGGCTTATTCTCATTCGGTTGTTTCCCGTCATTCGATGGTTTCTCGTCATTCGACGGCAGGGTGCGTTCGGGTTTGGGCGTTTGCCCAAGATGCAGACCGGGGTTGTCGCCCGGAGCCGGAGTGGAAAGAACCTCTGCTGCGCCTTCCTCATTGGTTTCATTGATTACCGCCTCGAGCGTAAGAGTCGTCGCGGATGCGCCGGTTGCGGAGACCGTGACTGTGAACGTGAACGCGGGAACGGGAGTCGCCGCCTCGGTCTCTTTGCCTGTGATCGGGATGACGACCGGCAGGGAGGGAGATTCCTCCGGCGGATTGGAGACATGCTCGACCTTGTTCGGAAAGAGGGCTGAGTCGATGAAATCGGCGATCTTCTCACGGTGGATATAGGTCGCAATACCCGCCTCCACGACGATCACGGTTACGAGCGCCGCCTCCAGCCACATCGTCATGGAGGAGGACGCCGCGCCTGCGCCGCCCCCTCCCGGTGAGTTACCGTCCCCCCTCGCGTTCAAATCATTTTCCCTTGCCTGTATCAGAGCCGCCACCGCCGCGGCTTGTTTGATGTACGCCTCCCGGCGCGTCGTCATTGCGTCTGTCGGGTATCCCACTTCGACGTTCTTCAGACGGGTAAGCAGCCTGAGGACATCCCGATCTTTCAATTCTTTGTTCACTTTCCTTCTTATTCTTCGCTGAGTTGATGTTCGAGGGCTTTCCTCAACTTGGCGATCCCGCGGTTCTGGATGACCTTCACGTTGTTGACCTCCTTGCCGATGATCTGGGCGGTTTCCTTGAGGCTGAAGTCCTCCAAAAAGCGCAGAATGATCACGTGACGCTGGTCGTCGGTCAGTTCCGAGTTCATCGCGGAGACCAGCGCTTCCATCAAAACGCGCTCCTCGATCTGGGTCGCGGTGGGAATGGTGCGTTCCTTTTCCTGGACATTGATCGCGACCTCCAGCGGCGCGGTGTGCTTGTTCTCGCGCGAACGATCCACGACCAGGTGATAGGCGGTCTGGTAGAGGTACGATCGCAGGTTCGTGCGCGGACCTTTCCCGCCTGCGAATTGTTCCAGCAATTGCGAGAACACGTCGCCGACGATGTTATCCGCCTCGATGGGATCGTGGCACAATCTCAAGGCGTATTTATAGATCGCCGGCGCGAACGAATCAAAGATGGCGGTGAGCGCCTCTTCATCCAGTTTTTGTGCGGCTTTCAACAAACTGACCCCGTCGTCTTTCATGGCCGGTCACCTCGGGTGCTGCATTCCAAAAATGGGGCGTTCTTCAATGCCGGAATATTCTCCTGCTTCAGGATTACAAAATTCGAGGGTTATATTATAAACCTTCCTGCGCCGATGGTCTAATTGGGGGGGTGGAAGATTTTTGGTCAATTGGTACCTCCGGGCGCGCTTCTTAATGGATTGATAAGGAATGCCTCGTAATATTCAAGGACATTGAAAGGTCTTATCCGCGCCGGGCTTGATATAATCCCGGCAAGGAGTCGCTTATGTTTTCATCATTCGAAGGACCGGACCGCCGCAGGGAAGAAGACCGCATCCGCAAGGAGGGACGCCTTCCGCCCGGGCAGGCGTTGACGTTCAAATTCCCCGTCCTGCATTATGGGCCCGTGCCGCCCTTCAATCCCGCTGCGTGGGGTTTCCGCGTGTGGGGCGAGGTGGAGGAGGAAAAACGCTGGACGTGGGACGAGTTCAACCAACTGCCTCGCACAAAGATCAAAATGGACATCCATTGCGTGACGCGCTGGAGCAAGTTCGACACCGTATGGGAGGGCGTATCCGTGAAAACCCTGGCGGAGAACGGGTTGTTCAAGATCAAACCCACCGCCACTCACGTGATGCAACACGCCGAATACGGGTTCACGGTCAACCTTCCTCTGGAGGTCGTTTTGCAGGATAACTTCCTGCTTGCCACGCATCTCAACGGCGAGCCCATTACGCCCGATCATGGTTATCCGTTGCGCGGGGTGGTGGGGTTCATCCCGGCACGCGAGGACATGGAGACGCCCTATTTCTGGAAGGGCGCGAAATGGTTGAGATCGCTCGAATTCATGCCGCGCGACCGCAGGGGGTTCTGGGAGCAGGCGGGTTATCACAACCGCGCGGACGTGTGGAAAGAGGAACGATTTGGATAGGCAATCGGACGGCAAAACGCCGTCCGATTTTTCTGAGTCATCTGCTTGTTGATTGCCGGTAGATCGCGAAACTCCCGCGCACAACGTTAGACGCCTGCGGCAGCGTCAATTACGCGCTTGGAGATTACGCGCTTCGAAAAGCATGGATTATGGTCTCTTGCCCAATGTCACCGTAATCTCAATCGTCTCGCCGCCGCGCAGCACGGTCAAGACCACTTCGTCTCCGGGGGATTTGGTTGTAATGAGGTAACTCAGCAATTCGTCGAACGTGGCGATCGGGTTGCCGTCGAAGGCGACGATCAGGTCGCCGCCGGCGTTCAAATTCTGGAGCCTCGTCGGCGTGTCACCGGCTTTTATGCCAGCCTGGTCGGCGGGACCGCCCGGCACCACTTCGATCACATACGCGCCTTTATAGGTGGTCAAACCCAGCGCTTCGATCTCGTCCAGGCTCAGGTCGCTCGAGGACGTGATGCCGAGGTAGGGATATTCGTACATCCCGTCGCGGATCAGGACAGGCACGATCTTCTTCACCAGGTTGATCGAGATGGAGAACCCCACGCCGGAGTTGACGGCGTTGCCGGTCAATTCGTTGAAGTTGGTCGTGCGGATGGACTGGTTGATGCCGACCACTTCGCCGTTCAGGTTGAACAACGGACCGCCGGAGTTGCCGGGGTTGATCGCCGCGTCGGTCTGGATGATGTCGGCGGTGCTGAAGAATCCGCCGCCGGCCGCCTGCGATGCGGGCTGCGTGCGTCCCAGCCCGGAGACGATGCCCAGCGTCATCGTGCCGCTCAAGCCGAACGGGTTGCCGATGGCTACCACGGTCTGACCGACCTGGAGCGTTTTCGAGTCGCCGAGGGGCAGGGGATGAAATTCCCCGGCCGGCGCGTCCACTTTAACGACGGCGATGTCCGCGTCGTTGTCCGAGCCGATGACCGTGCCGTACGCCTTAGATCCCGAAGAGAAGGCGACCTCCACCGTACTTGCGCCTTCGACGACGTGCTGATTCGTGACGATGTGACCCTGGTCGTCGTACACAAAGCCGGAGCCTTGTCCCGCATCCGTGCGGATGGAGACGACGCCGGGGATCACCCGCTGATATAACGAACTGAGCGATCCGTCGAGCGGGATCGGGTTGGCGGGGACAGGCTGCGGGGAGGGAACGGTCTGGATTGCCGGACCAGATTCCGGCGGGGAAAGAGACGGGATTTCCGTCAACTGGCACGCCAGCATTGCGAAGGTCAGGATCAATGCTGCGGGTATGATCCGTTTCATTATGTTGAACTCCTAAAACTTGATTTTTGAGGCTTCTTCCAAAAGTTCTCTTTGCTTCGAGGACAGATATTTGGGGATTTGCACCTTGATCTTGACGAAGAGATCGCCCTTGTTCTTTGGGTCGCGCAAGTGCGGCATGCCGCGTCCCGCCAGGCGGAAGACCTGTCCGGGCTGCGTGCCGGCGGGGATGTTGAGTTTGATCCGGCCGTCGAGGGTTTCCACGTCCGCTTCGCCGCCGAGGATGGCGGTGAACACGCTCACGGTGGCGGCGGTGTGCAGGTCGTCCCCGTGCCGTTCGAAGCGCTCGTCCTCGGTGAGGTTGAGGATCAGGTAGAGGTCGAGCCCGTTCGGACCCGCGCCCGCCACGCGCACCTTCGATCCCGCGCGGACGCCCGCCGGGATACGCACCCGTTTTTGTTTGCCGCCGCTTTCGATCAGGCGGGTCGTTCCCTTATATGCCTCTTCGAGGGTGATGTCCATTTCCTGCTGGTAACCCTGCGGCTGGGAGCGCGAGGAGGCTCTGCCTCGCGTGCCGAAAATTGACTGGAAGAAATCGGAGAAGCCGCCTCCGCCGAACAGATCGTTCAGGTCGTCTATGTTGACGCGCGCGCCGCCGGGGAAGCCGCCGTATTGTTCCCAGTTGAAATTGCCCGGCGCGCCGCGCCTTTGCCATTGCGAGTAATCGGAGCCCAGCCGGTCGTAATGCGCGCGTTTTTTGGGATCGCTCAGGACTTCATACGCCTCGTTGATTTCCTTGAAGCGTTCCTCGGCTCCCTTGTTTTCGGGGTTGTAATCTGGATGGTATTGCTTGGCGAGGTTGCGATACGCCTTGCGGATATCTTCCTCGCTGGCTTTGCGGTCCACACCCAGGATCTTGTAATAGTCCTTGTAATCCATAATCTGATAATTGTTATCACCGTGAATAGCGCGAGTCAAGCGCGCAGGTGGATGTCTAACGCAACTCTAATTCGTTGTATTCGGATGAAGAACCGCTTCTTTCCCAACCCAGGGTTGATCCTGCCATCCGATCTTTTTCACAAGATAGAGTTCCCCCCGCTCGAACCCGCGCCCGAGATAATATCCGCGCGTGCCGACCGCCGAGATGACCGCCATGCGCTCGAAGCCGTTCGCCTTTGCGACCCGTTCCGCCTCTTCGAGCAGGCGCGTTCCAAGCCCGGCGTGTTGCGCCGCGCCCTCCTTTTCCGAGCCGACGGGAAGCGACTGCCCATACACGTGCAGTTCGCGGATCAACGCCGCTTCATGCAAATCGCTCAACCCGGTTTGCGGAGAGTCCCGACCGGGCAACGATAACCTCACAAAGCCAGCCAGTTTGTCCTCCGGCGTGACGAACGAAATGAAGTGTTCCTCCGCCGCGCCCGCCCGATACACCAGGTCGTCCAGTCTCGACGATTCGGGATTCACTGCCTTGCTTTTCACCTCGCGGCAGCGCACGCATTCGCAACGCGTACCGCGTCGCTTCATCTCCTCGTGCACATCCTGGCGGAGACTCGTCCTGCGATTTCCCTCTACAACGTTTGTGGATGGGATGTCACGGATGACGCGGTTCACGCGGCAATAACGCGGGATGGTCGGTTTGATGTCCGCGATGAGGTGGATGAGTTCCTGCGTGGCGTAGGGTTTGAATTCGCCGCGCTGCCAGTATTCGTAGAGTTCCGCGTTGGCGAGCAATTGATTGGGGTAGATTTTGATCTCGTCGGGAGAAAAGTCGTCCCACAAACGCGCAAAGTCTTCGCGGTCCGATTCGGGCGTCGCGCCGAGGAGGTTCGGCATCCAGTGCAGGACGATCTTGAATCCCGCCGCGCGCAGCAGGGCGGCAGCCTTGCGCGTACATTCCACGTCGTGCCCGCGTTTGTTGATCTCGAGGATGCGGTCGTCGAGACTTTGGGCGCCCATCTGCACCTTGGTCACGCCGAGGCGACGAAGCCAGCGGATCTCGTCCGGGTTGATCTCGTCGGGTCGCGTCTCGATGACCAGTCCCACGTTGCGGTGAGGAGCAGTCTCGTTGACGAAATGAGCCGCCTGTAACTTTCCACTTCCCACTTTCTCGATTTGAATTTCGCCTTTACCCAACCCCCTTTCTCCCTCTTCCCTGGGAGGGAAGGGGGGCGGGGGGTTAGGTCCATTCATCGCGTCAAAACATCTTGCCACGAACCATTCCTGGTAATCCCTCCTGTACGACGACCACGTCCCACCGAGGATGAGCAATTCGATCTTGTCCGTCGGGTGTCCCAAGGATTCCAACTGCTCGATGCGGGCGCGCACCTGCGCGTAGGGGTCGAATTGATGTTCGACGGCGCGCATCGCGCCGGGTTCGTCGGGCAGGTACGATTTGGGCATCCGCACGTCGGTGGGGCAGAAGATACATTTGCCGGGACACGGATACGGCTTGGTCAGAACCGTGACGGTTGTCACGCCGGAGAGGGTGCGCATCGGCTTCATGCGGATGCGTTCGAGCAGGCGCGGGTCCTCCTCCATCTCTCCCGACGCGACCATCTCGTTGTAGATCGAAACCAGCATGGATTTGTTGAGATACCCGCCTCCCTCGAGCGGATGACCTCGCAGGGTTTTCGTCACGTCGCGCCCGCGCCGGATCTCCTCCAGCGCGGCGCGCGCCAGGTCCTTTTTATCGGGGGTAAGGAGATGGGTTTCTCTCCAGAGTTCTCGCCGTTCGATGTGCATCATGGTAGTGGCAGGATTATACCCGTTATAATGACGGCATGGATTCAGCCACCGCCGCGCGCCTCCTCGAGCTCAACCGCGAGTTCTACACCCGTTTTGGCGATTCGTTCTCCGCCACGCGGAATCGGATTCAGCCCGGCGTGAGGCGCGTCCTCGAAATGCTGAAAGGGGATGAGGATATATTGGATCTGGGATGCGGCAACGGGGAACTGGCGCGCGAACTGGCAAAGCGCGGTCACCGCGGCTCGTATCTGGGCGTGGACTTCAGCCTGCCTCTGCTCCGAGAGGCGGAATCCCAGCCGGGGCATTTTTCTGCCAGGTTTGTCGAACTCGATCTGACCCGGTTTTCAGTTATCAGTGATCAGTCATCAGTTATCGGTCATCAATTAGATCATTGGTCACTGCTCACTGGTCACTGGTCACTGATCGCTGCCTTCGCCGTTTTGCATCACATTCCCTCGACCGAACTTCGCCTGAATCTTCTCCACGCGGTTCGTCAACTGCTCAAGCCCGAGGGCAGGTTCATCCATTCGAACTGGCAGTTCCTGAATAGCGAGAAACTCAAGGCGAGGATCCAGCCCTGGGAGGCTGTATCAGTTTCCGGGTCGGAGGTGGAGGCGGGCGATTATCTGCTCGATTGGCGGAGCGGGGGAAGAGGTCTGCGTTACGTGCATCACTTCAGCGAGGAGGAATTATCCGAATTGGCGGAAAGGAGCGGTTTCCGCGTGTCCGAGACGTTTTATTCGGACGGGGAGAACGGCCGGTTGGGGTTGTATCAGGTTTGGACGCCTGTGTAAGAAATGGCGACATTGTTGTATCTAACAAATGTTCTAATTTTTCACCCGCACCCATCGGAGGCACGAAATGGCAACTGACATTTACCCGCAGGTTCAGGAGGCTTTGAAGGCAAAGCAAAGGGAGATCGCGGAGTTTCTGGAAGCCGCGCCCGCCGAAAAGAAGGAAATCTGCCTGTGCGAGGACGAAGGTTGCGTTCAGGAACACCTGCACGTGATCGAAGCCAGCCTGGAGAAGATCGAAGAGAAGACCCTGGGAGTTTGCGTGGTCTGCCGCGGTTACGTCGACTCCAGCCTTCTCGAGATGGACTATACCGCCAGCGTGTGCCTGGACCATTACTCCGAGGCGGAGCGGCGGCGGCTGGAAGCCGAACTGGAACTCTCGCAGATCGTTCAGCGCGCCCTGCTGCCTCAGCGTGTTCCCAACATCCGGGGGGTGGAATTGGCGGCGTTCAGCCGTCCCTCCGAGATCATCGGCGGCGATTACTTCGATTTCTTTCGGTACCGCGACGGCGCGCACGGGCTGGTTATCGCGGACGTGAGCGGACATGGCGTCTCGGCGGGAATGTTGATGAGCAGTCTGCAAACCGCCCTGCGGACGATCGCGCCCGATTCCGATTCGCCCGCCGAAATCCTCGAGCGGATCAACCGCTTCTACATCCATAACATACACTTCACGACCTTTGTGACGGTGTTTCTGGCGCGCTTCGACCCGGCGAACCTTTCTTTTGCCTACGTCAACGCGGGACATAATCCGCCCGTCCTCCATCGCAGGGAAAGCGGCGAGGTGATCTGGCTCAGACCGACCGCGCCGGCAGTCGGCCTGGTCGAGGACTTTCATCCGAGGACGGAATCGCTCGTGTTTTCGAAAGGGGATTCGCTCCTGCTCTACACGGACGGCGTCACTGAAATATTGAATTCGGGCAACAGGGAATTTGGGATGGATAGCCTGGCTGAAGTCTTCCGGCAGAACGCGGGGTTGAAAGCCTCGGACACGCTCCAGGCGGTTCGCCAGAGCATGAGCGCGTTCGGAGAAAACAAACCGCTGGCGGACGACGTTACGATGATCGCCTTGAAAGTATCGGGATGAATTTTTATTTACTCACCGCCACGCGATTCCTCCCCCTGTATTTTGCGATGTACATTGCCTGGTCGGCGCGGGCGATGAGCGTCTCCAGTTCGAGGGTGTTTTCGTCCAGTTGCGCGACGCCGATGCTGACCGTGAGAGTCAATTCCTGAAAGTTGACTCTGATCGGATGGTCCGCGATGGTTTTGCGTAAACGCTCCGCCACCTGCACGGCTGTCTTCAAATCCGTTTCGGGGAGGAAGACGAGCAATTCCTCGCCGCCGTATCGTCCCAACAGGTCCATCTCCCGGACCGATTTCTGGCAGCATCTCGCGAATTCCCGCAATACCGCATCCCCCGCCTGGTGCCCGAAATTGTCATTGACCTTTTTGAAGTGATCGAGGTCGAGCATCATGCAGCAGAAGGGGCGTTTCATGCGATGCGCCCTGGAGAACTCGATCTTTCCCAGATCGAACAGGCTGCGGCGGTTTCTCAAACCGGTCAATGGATCGGTCAACGCCAGGCTTTGCACCTCCGCGAACAGGCGCGCCCGTTCGAGCGAGATGCCGATCTGTTTTGCGAAGATGGACATGACCGGCAGGTCCGCTTTTGTGATGGCTTTTCCCCAAACCCATAATATTCCGAGCAATTGTTCCTCGAACATCAGCGGCAGGCGCATGAGTTCCGTTCCATCGCCGATGCCGACCTCCTCGAGGACGTTCGCGAGATCCATGCCGCCGCGTTCCTGCGGGAAAAAGATCCGCATCTCGTTCTGCGGATCGTCCACGACCGCCGGCTGGTAGAGATTGTCGGCCTCTATCGCCGCCCTAAGCAGGTCGAACGAAAACGAATAGTTGATGAATGAAAAGCCGATGCCGTTTTCGAATTGTTCGAGCGTTTGCGGTGGCATGGACGTGTAGGCGAACGTAAACCCGCTCTTTTTTTCGTTGTAGAATGCGGCGGCGCAGACGAGACCGATCTTGAGCAATTCCTCCCCCAGGGTTTGGACGATCCCATCCGTGTCGAGCGCCTTTTCGATGTGGGTGGTAATGTGGGCGAGGGAATAGATCAGGTCGTTGGAGCGCGCCAGTTGTTCCAGCCACTTCCTTTCCGCTTCCTCCGCGCGCAACTGCTCGATGGCGGTGGCGAGTTGACCGGCGAGGGTCTCCAGGAGAATCTCGTCGTCCGCGGTGAAGGCGTTCGGCTTTGAACTTTCCGTGTTGATCACGCCGAGAATTTGCTCCTTGATCCTGATTGGCACGCACAGTTCGGAGACGGTCTCCGGGTCAATGTCGAGATAATTGTCGAGTTCCCGGATGTTCCCCACGCGGATGGGGACGCCGGTCTGGGCGACCTGCCCGCTGACTCCTTCGCCGATCGGCACGTTTGGCAGTGATCCTTTCGCCCTGTTGACGAAGCGATAGGATGGATGAGGCTTCAGCATGTTTCTTTCATTATGCATCAGCATGATGCCGAAATTGTCGGGGAACAGGTTCCTGCCGATGACGTCTGTGACGCGTTCGATCAGTTCGTCCAGAGTTCCCGCCTGTGTGGCTATGGTCGCCACTTCGTGCAGAATGGTCAATTCCTTGACCTGCTTTTGGGCTTGCTCCAGGAGTTGGATCTTCGTAAGGATGAGAGCGATCTGCCGGGCTACGATATCGGCGTGGACGATTTCGGTTTGATCGAAGGCGCGCGGTTGCCTGTATCCCAGGAACAGGATCCCCAATTTGCGATCCCGGCTGACCAGGGGCAGGCCGAGAGCGGAACGGGCGGGGAAGCGAACCGCCAGGCGGGGATTGGCATGTTCATAGTTTTTCACGTCCGGGATCGCAAGAGGGCGTCCCAATTCAAGAACGTGGATGGAAAGGAACGATTCCCCGACTTCGATCTGCATCCGGGGAAAGACGTCCTTCATCGAGCCGTATGCCAGGAAAGGGATGGGTCTTTGCTCGGCTTCATCCCACAGGACGAGGTAACCATCGTCCGCCTTGAAGAGTTGCGAGGTGCGTTCCAAAAGGATTTCGAGGGCGGACGTCAGGTCGCGCGCCTCCAATGCGATCCTCGTGGTTTCATTGAGCGATTCCAGCAACTCGGTATAGTCGCGCCGCTCCTCTTCGAGCCTCTCCAGCCTGAGGAGGGCGTCGTTGCGTTCGCGCAGGATGGTCGCCAGGCGTCCGACGATGAGCGCCACGAAGACCAGGATGCTGTTGCCGATGACGTAACCCGTGCCTTCGATTAATTCACTCAACGGATGACCATCCAAGAGGAGGTATGCGAAATCCGTCCCTATGGACAATAGCGCAGTCACAATTCCCCCGCTTACCCCGAAATACCAACTGCCGATAATGACCGGGAAGATGGCAAGCGAAGTGAGCGCCGTCCCATATTCGTGATGGAAGCGGGCAAAGACCCATATATACGCCGCGAAGGCGGCGATGACGACGGCGTAGCGGGCTCTCCTGCCCGGAGGAGCGAGAATCTTCTGAAGGAACATCTGATCAATTGTATGTCATGGTCGAAAAACTTAAATGACAGGTCTATGACAAGCGGGAGACTCTCAAACGAACCGCCCGCGTCATTCGCTTTGGACGTTGTCCGGGTCCATGATGTACTGCCACCAGTTATTGTGGATGCCGTTTTTTCTGCCTGCTGATTTTGGGATATGCCTGAACCACCATTTGTGATGTTCGCGGGTATCCCCGTTTCCCCATTCCGCCGATGTGACCGCGCGTGTTGCGCCTTTGAATTCCGGGAAGTTATATAGCCAGTCGTCGCATTCGCTCAGGACCGGCGCCGGGTTGTTCCAATCGTAATCGCGGAGGCTGTTGGGCGCAAAATGGACAGTTCCGCAGGCGGCTTTGCCCGGATGCGTCTTTTCGTAACGGATGAAGCGCTTCCAAAGGTTTTGGTCTTCCGGCAGCGCGGCGAAGGTTTTCCCCAGGATGGATTCGGCGCGGTGTCCCATGTTTTCGAGCATTTCGCCGACGCCGCGTTCATAGGAAAATCCCATGACGACGAACCGCCGTCCCGCCGCTTCGGTGTTTTTCAATGGAGGGGCGTTGCACCAGAACGCGCCGGGTCCGCCCATGATGGATTCGTAGAAACCCGCGTGCGGGAAGTTGAAGATCCACACTTCGTCTATTTCCCCTTTCGCCACGCGTTCCAGGATGTGGAATTGTTCGAGAATGGCGTGATAGTCCGCCTCCTGCGGCATGTAGGGAGGGGAAACGCGGCGCGCGACGTTGAGGTAGGTTTGCGCGTCGTATTTGTGACCGTCCACTTTGGCGGGGAAGTCGTCCGCGTCGAGGCGTTCGACGATTCGATATCGCGCGAGTCCCCCGCTGACGAGCAGGATGTCGGACATGAATCCCCTGGCGAGGTCTTCGACCCTGTTCCACTGCATGGCTTCTGAAAGTTTTTTCCCGGAGGCGCGATCCACCAGCGGGTCGTAGACGATGACGAGCGTTTTGAGGACGGTCGTCAGCGGAGGTTCGGCGGGATCGTCAGGGACAGGCGTCGGTGTGGGAGGAGGCGGAGACTGTCTCTTGAGGAGATGGAAAAGATTCATATCCTTTGGCGGTGAGGGTGGAAAGTGGAAAGTGGAAAGTAGAAAGTGGGAAGTGAAAAGTGGAAAGCTTGCCCTGAGCGAAGTCGAAGGGTGGAAAGTGAGAAGTGGGAAGTGAAAAAGTAGCGTTTAGGGAAGGTTTGTGGCGAAGTAGACCTGGTTGCCGATCGCAAGATATAAAATGTAATTAGGGCTGATCGCCATCGCGCCGATGGGACCTTGCTGGAACGGGCTGGCTTTTCCGGCGAAGCCAGTGACCTGGTTTTGCAATTCGAGCGAGCGAGGCGTGAGGCGAAAGACGCTCCGATTTTGAGAATCCAACAGGAGGACGACGGGGTTGGGCGGGGTGGTGAGCGCCATTTGTGTGAGGTGCGCCTGCGCGAAGATGTCCATGTCGCGGTGGGCGGGGAAGTTGTCAATGCGCGGCGCGGGGTCCACGCAACGCGTTGGCACTTCGGGGATGCGGCTGTAGGCGCAGGTGGAGAGACGCCCGTCGGCGTGGAGCAGGTAGAGGTCGTCGCCGCTTACGGCAAGGTCAATCGCGTTTTCGATGTCCGGGATCTGGTTGCCGAAGAAGAAGTATGGCGGGTCGAGGAAGGCGCTGTCCTTGCCGCGATAAACCCACACGGCGCGCGCTTCGGAATCCAGAATGTACAGTGTGTCGCTGTCCAGCGCGAAGGAGGCGATGCGTCCCCAATTGGTGTTGGGAAGAGGCGGCAAGGGGAAGACCTGGGGAACCTGTCCCGGCGAGCAATACAGCAGGTTGCCGCTTGTGTCAACGCCGAGGACGGACGCGCCGACCGCGTTGACCTTGGGCAGGGCGAGGATGTCCACGATGGTGCCGACCTGATACCCTCCGTACGTTCCGGGCTGACAGTTGAACGCGCCGTCGAGTTCGAGGCTTCTTCCGGTGAAGGTCGCATGCAGGATGTTGCCGCGTTCGGCGTCGAGCATGTAGAGGTCGCTTTCGCTCGCCGCCATGCGGCTGATCTGTGTGTTGCCGCCCAGCCCATTCGTAAAGGCGGGGATGAATTCGAGGCGGATAACGCCCATCAGGTTGTCCCATTTCGCCTGCGCTTCGCTTCGCAATAGTTTTGTCTCGTCCGTCTCGCGATATTGTTCCGCCTGATCCACGTAATCCAGCACTCTCTGATAGGCGTCGCGCTGACGGGTCGGTTCCGTTTCGCTGGATGCCTGTCCGTTCGCCACGAGCGCCTTTTGATACAGTTCGAAATACGTTTCGCTCAACCCGTATTTGCTGTAAACCACCCATGAGACCACGGCAACCAAAACCGGTACGATGATCGCCATGGTCGCCATGACGTACGTTGGGACGATGAGCGGTTGATTCGAATCCGAGCCGGGCAGGAGTTTCGGGATGAAATTTCGCAGGAAGTTTCCGAGACGTTCGTTCACGCGCCGCCCGGTCTTGATCCCGCCGACCATGACCTTTGCCATCTGACGCGCGGCTTCCGCGTGCGCGGTGGGCTTGAGCGGTTTCGAAAGTTCGGATGCGTCGTCTTCTTTTGCCGGAAAATACTCGTTCGTTTCGACGCCCAAATCTTCGCTCTCCGCCTTTGGCTCGGCTGGCTTGAGTCTCGGAATGGAGGGCGGGAAACTGCGCGATCCGTCAGACGCGGGCGTGGACGCGGGGGGCGGATGGATGCTTTCCGGCTGCGGAGGGATCGCATACGCGGAAGGTTGAACGTAGTGCGCGCCGAAATCCGCCAGCGCGTCGAGTTCGTCTTCTGTAATGGGAGAAGGGGAAATTTCCTGTTGGTCGGAAGGGCGAGGTTCGAGGATTGGAGAGTTGGGGATTGCGGGCTCCTCGAAGGATTCGGTGAGGATCGGTTCCGGGGAGGCGGGAGCAGGCTGAGGGTGGGGAGGACGCGAGGCGCTTACGTCGGGACGCAAAACCGTGATGACGCCGCGTCCGCTTTGAGGCTGGATGAGCGCGGCGTTCAAATCGCCTTTGGTGAAGGTCAGTTTGCGGTAACAGGCGTCCAGCGTGGCAGGCGGACGCGAGTTCAGCAGGTCGGCTTCCCAATCCTTCGGGAATCTGCCGCACAGCGCGATCAGGTCGTTCGCCTGGAATTCGACCTGCGTGAGGTAGGTTTGAAAACTTTGACCCGCCCCCAAGCCCTTGCCCGAAAGCGCCGGGTCGTAAATGTGCCGCTGGGCTCCATCACTGACCCACACCGCGTGCGACGGTCCGCTGAGCGAGAGCGTGCAGAGATTCTCCCGCACAGCCGCCAGGGCGAGCGTGCCGAGCGCATATTGCCCGCGCCCGGTGGTGGAAAGGTTGCGTTCGAGCAGGGCGGCATTGACGTATTCCGCAGTCTTGCGCATGGCAAAGGTCAGCGAACCCGGAGTCTGAAAGAACGCGTTGACCGCGTTGGCGGCGAGTTGCCCGATCTCCTCCCCGGTGAAAACCGCATTGCCCGTCGGCATGAAATACAGCACGAGGCTGTCCTTGTCGCGCCCGCGCGCGGCGCGGCGCGGAGGCGCGGCCGCCGACAAACCGGGCAGGTCTGCGAACTCCTGTCCGTTGTGCCTATGAATGGGGAGGACGTTCAGGTCGAATGTAGCCACGGTGTAAGAGAATCGAAAAGACGGTTATCATTATACTGGTAAAATCTGAATACAAGGATACAGGTGGAAAGGCAAAGGCAGAAGTAGACCTCGAGACCTTTCGATTTTCACGTCATCGCGATACGAATATGAATTTCAAACTGCACAAAAGTTTTTCCGAAATAGATCAAACCGCGTGGAACGCGCTCGTCGAACAAAGCATCGCCGACACGCCCTTCTCCCGCTACGAATATCTCGTTGAATGGTGGCGGACGCTCGGCGGCGGCGAATGGGAGGACGCCGAATTGCTGCTCGTCTCCGCCAGTGAACAGGATCAACTCATCGGCATCGCTCCGCTCTTCATTGCGGAATACGACGGCGCGCGGGCGCTGCTGTTGATCGGCTCCATCGAGATCTCAGACTACCTGGACTTGATCGTGCGCGAGACGGACCTGTCGCGCTTCCTCTGTGAATTGCTGGATTTCCTCGCCTCCCTCCCCGCCGATACCTGGTCCGCCCTCGATTGGTTCAACCTCCCCGACGCCTCTCCCATCCTCCCCGCCCTCAAAGCCGAATCCGAAAAACGCGGCTGGTCCTACAGGGAGGAGGTGTATCGCCCAACGCCGCGCATTCCCCTGAACGGTTCATTCGAGGACTATCTCGCGGGCATTGACAAGAAACAACGCCACGAGATCCGCCGCAAGATGCGCCGCGCCGCCGAAAGCGGACGCGTCCGTTTCTACGTCGTTGACGGGAATGCGGACATCGAACCCGAATTGGAATCCTTCTTCCATCTGATGGTGCAGGATCCCAACAAAGCCCTGTTCCTGCGCGACGCAATGCGGGACCAGATGTCGCGTTCCCTGCGCGCCGCGCACGAATACGGCTATCTCTGGCTGGGCTTCCTCGAGGTGGACGGCGTCAAAGTCGCAGGATCGCTCAACTTCGATTACGGGAACAAACTGTGGGGTTACAACTCCGGCGTCAGCCGCGATTTCATGGAACTTTCCCCCGGCTGGGTGCTGCTCGGTCACACCATTCAGTGGTGTTGCGAGAACGGGCGTTACGAATTCGATTTCATGCGCGGCGACGAGGAATACAAATATCGCTTTGGCGGGGTGAACAGGTACGTGATGAGGGCGAGGGCGGCGAGGTGATCGTTCCCTTCCCGGCGAAGTGAGGATTTAAATCGAAAGACACTCCTCAAGGAGTGTCCAAAGGAGATGCCCCCACGGAGATTCGAACTCCGGTTTTAGCCTTGAAAGGGCTGCGTCCTGGTCCACTAGACGATGGGGGCGATCGCGCTGAACGTAGTCGAAGCGTTAAGCGGGCGGATTTTATCATTCACCCGCGCAGCGGTCAAGCAATTGCGCGTTATTTCTCCTCCTTGGCACGCTGGTTGAGGAAGGCGAGCAGGTCTATCTTTTCGCGGTTGAAGAGGATGCCCGGGCTTTCGACCTTGAGGTTGGGGAGCAGGATGGCTGTCAGCGTGGCGTCGAACATGGGGATGAAGTTGCGGGTCTTGTCGGAGATGAGGGTGACGAAATCGAAGCGTCCCGCCACCTGCAATTTGCCCTCGATCTCGAATACGTTGGTCGCAAGGCGCGTCTGGATCTCCGTCACGTTCGAATAGCCGCCGCGCACAATGCCTGTGGGACCGAGGTCTTCGCGGCGCATCGCGCATGCCACGTTGATCTGCGCCTTGACGAGACGGACGACCTCGAAGTGATCCACCAGTTTGGTGGGCATGTGAATGCGCGCAAGCCTGGCGTCGTGGATCTCCACGTGCGATTTCGTCGAGTCGTTGAGGATGCCCATGATGCCGTTCGCGGAGACCATGATCTTTCCAACGACGCGATAACCGGCCGTGTAGACGTCGGCGGGCAGGAAGCGGTACGTGCGCTGGGAGGTGTCCATGATGTCCTGCGCCTGGAATCATCCGCTGGCGGAAGGGGGGTGGGAAACGCTTCGTTTACGCGAGGCAGGCTGGGGGGCGCGTTTGACGCGGCGGGTGGGTTTTCCCGCCTCGGGGTTCAGGAGCGTGACGAGCATGGAGATGGCGCGTCCGTCGTATTCGCGCTTTCCGCACATGTCGCATACCCAGGCGGGAAAGTTCGGAACGGTGATGAGTTCCTCGCCCAGCCAGGTGAAGTAGGCGATGGAATGCCTGCGCATGACGCCGGCAGGACATTCGTTGCAGGGTATGGAGTCGTTTGCGAAGTGGGGTTGGGGATCGTTCATCTGACGGCGTCCTGTTTCACGGGGCGAATTCCTCCTCGGTGTGGTTGATGAGTTTCCAATCGGGCGGGGGCCAGTAGATCAACAAAGCCTTGCCGATGACATTTTCCATGGGGAGCAAGCCCCACTGATGCGAGTCCTTCGAGTCGTTGCGGTTGTCGCCCAGCACGAAGAGTTGTCCTTCGCCGACCGTCCATTCGCCGTTGTAAACGGGCGATTGGGCGATGTAGGGTTCCTGCAAGCGTTCGCCGTTGACCAGCACCTCGCCGTTTCGTATGGCGATGGTTTCGCCGGGCAGTCCGATGACGCGTTTGATCAGGTCCTGGCTTTCGTCGCCGGGAAAACTGAAGACGATGATGTCGCCGCGCTGGGGTTCGCCGGTGAGGTATGCGAGTCGGCTGACCAGCACGTATTCGCCGTGTTGCAGCGTGGGATTCATGCTCATGCCGTCCACGCGCACGCGGGCGGAGACGGCGTTGATGCCGAAATACAATACCACGGCAAGGACGACCGTCTCGAGGATGTCGAGCGCGATGCGTTTCCAGTTTTCTGTCGGTTGCGGCTGGGTTTCCGATTGGGTTTCGGTATGGGTTTGAATATCGGGTTGTGTGGTTTCCAATTTGTAAATACTCCGGGAAAAATTATACTGCTTTTTTCGATTCCATTTATCCGACCTTGGTTTTACTTAACACGTTTGCCGGTCATTCAGCCTGCGATTTGCGGTTTTGTTCGTGTTGCGCCCATTCGCGGATGAACTGCGCCTGTTCGTATGTTTCGGGCGAGCGCCTGTGGATGTGACTCTTCGGAACGGTCTGCCACCATTCCGCCAGTTGACGCAAAGCCTCCTCGCCGCTCATCCCGCGCCTCACGAGATAACAACCGACGGTCGTCCCTGTGCGCCCGATCCCGCCCCAGCAGTGGAGGTAGATCCTCCTTCCGTTTTTCAGGGCGTTGTCAATCGTATCGAGGATGACTCGCATGGTTTCGGGCGTGGGCAGTCCGAAGTCGCCGATGGGGAAGCGGTGATGATCCACTTTCACATCGTAAGCCTTCGCCTGATCCAAAAGGATGCGGACATACGCGACTGTTTCGTCCTGCCGGGTCAGATCTATGAAGGTGTCGAATCCCGCCTCGAGCAGGGCGTCAATGCGCTGGCGCGTGGACTCGGGCGTGTAGAGCCCGGGGTATTCGCCCGCAAGGAATTTGCCCGGCTCGACCCAATAGGATTCGGAGATGGGACGGGTCATTTGCAAGTCCATACTAAAGACTCAGACGTTCTTGAAGTAATCTTCCAATCCTCTAAAGCTCAATTCATCCGCCGGTATCAACCATTGCGGCAGGTTTGATTTATCGGTTCTTTTCCACGCAAGGCGAATGCTGTTCTCAACGATCTTCAAGGCGTTCATGTTGTCCATATCTTCGACCGACGACCCCGCTTTTGATTTGTAGTATTTCCAATTTTGTCCCAACGACGCCTTTGTCTCTTCATCCAACTCTTTAACCATCAAACCCAGATAAGCGCTAGCGCCGCTGGCATTCAGAAAAGTTTGCGAGTCAGAGTTACCCGTATTGCTCAACTCCCTGAAGTTGATGGACAGGGAGTTGAGCGCTGTTTTCAACCTATAATCATTGAGATCGCCGATCTCATAGTTTTTCGATCGCCTTTCCCAAAAATTGGCTATGGATATACCGACTAACCAGGCGCTCAATAATCGGTTTCCGGCTATTCCCTCACAGGTCCCCCACTCCTGATAATAAGCGCGATCACGTTCTATATACTCTGGAGCGTCGCGAAATACGTCGGAACTTTCCTCGTGCATCTCCGCGTTTCGATACAAGTTTGCCAATTGAGTTACAAAATACGGATTTTCCGGTTGAATTTCCTGTTTTGCCTCGATCAAACGAACAGCCAGGTCAATTTTTTTCCTTTCGAAAAAATATTTGGGGAGCAGATTCCAATCCCTTACATTGGGTACTTTTATTTTTTCCTCCAAATAAAGTCTGTCCACGGCCTGCACCAATGGTACGTATACCGCCTCAGTTATGTCGTACCTAAACTCTTTGATCAGGATTTCTGTGACGGTCTCCGCCACGGATTTGTGACGCGTGAGAATTAATTCCTGGTATGGACCAGCAAAAGCAGGGGTAAAGATCGCCGCCTCGTCAGCCAACTTGCTCAACACCTTTGGGTAGAGTTGCCCAATCTTATACCCAATCGTCTTTGCCAGTACTGTTTTCGACAAGTACTTAAAACCATCTGCATGCAGCACCGCAATAAGGGCGTAGACATCCAACAAGGTTCTGTCATCCGAAACCTGTATATTATTCAGTTTTTGCATGAATTGAAGAACATGTCCACGTAATTTTTTCCCATACCGGAGGGTTAACATTGCGCCGAGCAAAGTGCCTTCGTCGTATTTCGCTTGATCGTTTCGCCCGGATTCTGAAATGGCAGCCTCCCGAAATTTTTGAATGGCATCACCTTCGGACAAACCCTCAAGATTTTTCCAACCCCCATGTCTTTTCCATGCTTTGAGTATGTCTTTTGCCTCCTCCGGCTTTAGATTCAGATAGATGGCCTCATAATCATCTGTGAGCAGATCCCAGGGCAGCAAATTGGCATCCGCAGACATCCAGTCAGACGTCCTGCATGAGACCAGAAAATGAACGTCGGTCCTCCCATCATTTTGCAGGACCTCCAGGGTGTTTCTTAGCCCATTAACTATCGAATCCGCGGAGTCTGTGACAATCAGCCAATTTCCCTGGATTTCAGGAAGATTTTCAAAATATTCTCCATTCCAGTTTGGATCTTCGTCATCCCCTTCTTTTTTGGGGAACACAACTTCCTGCCACAGGATGTTCCAATCTTTGGAATTTTCGACCAACTCCACGACCGTCTGCATCAGAGCGGTGGTCTTGCCCTCGCCACCTGCGCCCAATAAAACCCTGAAGCAGACATCGTTTTTTTGCTCACCCGCTATTCTCAAATCATCCAGCAATTTTTGGACAATCCATCTTTTTGGGATATCATCACTCTGGGCTTTCCCCCAATCCGGGAGACCGCCATCAAAAAAGTCGGCGAGATCTGAAGCGCGATAGGCGCTCTTTTTTTCGATCAGAAATCGTTTGTCTATTCTTCGCCAGCCAGCCGGGGGACTGGAAATCTTGGATGGTTCAATTGTTGTGGTTACAGGTTTGGGAATTGGAAAAACAAAACACTTTTTATCCGCCGGCAAAAATTTCGAATCGTAAGCCATGCTGTTGAAAACAAAATCATTCTCGACATCCTTCCACTGCACAGGCTCGATCATAACTTCATTGACTGTGGGGTCCAGTCGTCCCCAGCAGAATCCGTTGGGCCAAATTCTATCTTTTCTGGCCGCAAAACATGCCTCTGTGCCAATGCTTAGAAATGGATAGCCAGCCCCGTACTCGAAATTATTTTCGCCTTTGTGGATGTGACCATGTAAATAGATTACCTCGTTCCTGCCGAACAGATTCCTGATTACCTTACTGTCCTCGGTGGATTCGTCGTCGTCCACCAGCCAACTGAATGGGTGATGACCCAAGGCGATACGAATATCGCAATTCTCGATTGATTTTACGGCTTTACGGACAAGATTTACGCCCGGTGTAAGATTTTCCCTGTCGGGTTTATCCCCTTCACACAGCCAGGCAGTGTTCATGCCTATGATTCCCACCCTGTGACCATTCACATTATCGAACACCCTGGTTGTGATGCCATCCTTCGAACATACCCAGTGAACTCCGTCAATTTTTGGCGATACTTCATCATGGTTTATGTAGGCATCAAATCTACCAAAAAGGAATTTTCTTTCCTGAAGCCCTTCTTCGGTGGCGTCGAAAAATGTTTTGATTTCGTCAAAAACCCCATATCGTTTAACAGATTTGGCTGTATTGATATTAACGTCGTGATTTCCGGGAATAATCAGCACCCTGTTCAAATCCAGGTTGATGGCTGAAAGTAAATTAATAAGAAACTCATCGTAAAAAATTCGGTATTCATCCGCCTGTCCTCTATTCGCCAAATCTCCGGTTATGAAAAGAAAATCCAGGGGCAGGTTTTGTGACGCAATGCGTTTTTCGGCATGTTTGATGATCTCTTCGCATATTTGCCTCTGGGCGTTCAAATCCTTGCCAATGTGAAAATCAGATAATTGAAGCCAGTTAACAGACATGTTGCCTCCGACGTTTAGGGAATGTTGCTCCCAATTTTATGGCATTTTTCCATAAATTGGGTTGTTAATTCCAAACTCCTTCGAGTGATGGGAGATGCCAGATTTACTCCGCCAACTACCGAACGTCAATGCGCAAATTTATTGAATCGGTCATGGAAAACCGACCCAGCCTGCATCGAGCGCGTAAAGATAAAGGTACCCGACGAGCAAAAGCACCCAGCCGATCAATTGCAGGCGATCCATCAGGTTCTCGAAGGAAAGCACGAAGTTCTCCCGAATGGTGGCGACGATGTTTTCGAGGTTGTCGAGTTTGTTTCGCACGCTCTCCTTCCAGTCGTTGAGATAGAGTTCGTTGTGAATGGACTCGTACAACTTGGCGGTGTACCAGTCGCCGATGAGAAGCAGATTCTGTTCGGCGCGTTCGAAGTCGAGCATCAATTCCAGTTTGTGTTCCGCGATCTGGCGCACGAGTCCGTGTGTAGCACGCGGCCGGCGCCTGTTTTGGAAGAACCTTTCGTTGATCCTGTCGAGCAGGTTTTCGATGGATTTATCCAACATGCGGTAGCGCAATAGTTGATAGTTGCCGATCTTCAACAACACGATGTCCGATTGAAAATCGTTGTTGGGCGCAACGATGACCGCGCCCTCCCAATCCACCAGCGTCAGGTCCTGCGTGGAGTAGCGCGTGCGCGATACGAGGATGTCGCTGATCTCCTCCTTGCCCAGCACCTCACGCTGTGAACGGATGAATCTGGCGAGTGCGGGCGCGTGTTTTTCGATCCATTTATCGGGAGTTGGGCGGGCGTCGTTTACCAGCAGGATCGTGTATTCCTCGAACAACCCGCTTTGACGATGGGTTTCTGGAATGTAGCGGCTCTGCAATGCCGATTCGATCTTCGTCCTGTCCGACAACGCAGATGCCGCGAACGGATCGCGCAGATCGTAATGACACTCGATCATCTGCACGACCCCATCGTATCTCTGGCGCGTGACCGCAACTGCAACGCCCTCGACGACCAGAGTCTCCTCGCCGAGCGACTTGAGTTCGATGTCAATCGGCTGGAAGTAGGGCGCGTCCTTCAACCCCTTGATTTGCTCGGCAGGCTGATGTGTTTCCTCGCCTGAATCGGGAAACGCAAGCAAATAACAAATTTCCATGCCTCAAGTGTAGCACGAACGCTACACCCGCCCCCACGCAAAATACGTCGGCACGTGCAAAATGCGTTCGCCGCGTTCCCAGGCTTGTTCATCCAGCAATTTCATTTTTTGGATTTCATCCTCCGGGACGAATCCCGCCAGATCGGCTTTCAACACTGCCCATTCCATTTCCCGCTCATGGGCAGACGCCTCATTTCCTGCGCCTTGAATTGTTCCCGCTTCGAGGAGGTTGATCCCCGCCTGAAAAAACGTCCCCGCGAGACGCGACCCGAAGCCGGGATCCGCTCCCTGCCTTTGCAACGACTCCCTTTGCCATTCGCCGAGGATTTTCAATTCGTCGGGTTTGTCAACGCGAGAAAAGTAATCGGGTTCCGCCAGCGCAAGGACATGTCCATTCGGTCGCGTGACGCGTTTCATTTCGCGAACCGCTTGCAATGGATCGCTGACCCACAGCAAAAAGAAATGACAATACACGATGTCGAAGGTTTGATCGGGGTAGGGGAGGGTAAGCCCGTTGCCGCGCGTCAGGGTCGCGGCTGGGGCGTGGAGTCGGCAATGGGTGAGCGCGGCAGGATCGAGGTCCAGACCGTGACGCGAGGCAGAGGTGTGCAGGTCGCGCAGGATGGCTCCCGTCCCACATCCCGCCTCAGGTAGGCGCGCAAGTCGCGCGTCCAGGCTGCCTGTTGCAGATACCGTGCGTGCCAGTCCATAAGCCTGCATAGCGCAACTCGGCGTTAGGGAACGCCTGTTACGCATAACGGGAATAAATCTTTTCCCACTCGTCCCTTAGGAAATTGCCCAACACCTGGTCAGCCATGCCCTGCGCGGGGAGCGCGTCGCCGTCGGGTTCGACGTACAGCCAGGCTTTGCCCGCGCCGGAGGGGACTTCATCCTCCTCCGTTTCCAGCGCGACGGGATTTTGTTCGGAATAGGGGACGGGCAAATCGAATGTCAGCGTCAGATTCAGATGCGCGGCTTTGTTTGCCAATGCCTGGAGTTCGTTTTTCAATGAAGGATCGGCCGCGCTGGCGGAGATGCTCTTCACTTCCAGAGCGGCGAGCCTTTCGAGGATGGCGTCGAGTTTCTTCGCGTTCTTCTTGTTGATCGTGATATGCACTGTGACAAAGATGTCCTCGGGCATGATGACTTCGAGCGCATCCCATGATTTTTTGCTTTCAGGTTGGAGCAGGAAGAGCAGGTGATCGAGCCCGGTTTGCAGCAGCGTATCGAGATATTTTTTATCGGCGAGTTTCAACCCGTCCGTAAGCAAGCCGCAGACCTGACCGATCTTTTCGGCGTGCGCGATCAATTCGGGAAGGTCGTTGCGGAGCGTGGGTTCGCCTCCCGTAAACGTGACGTGCGGGATGCCGGCGCGCCAGGCTTTGTCGAGGATGGTCTGCCATTCTTCGGCGCTAAGTTCGCGGTCCACGCGCTTGACCGGGGCGTATTCGGCTTTGGTGCCGCGCGGCAGTTTGTAGGTCAGCGCGCAGTCGAGGCGCAGCGGGGCGGTGAGGTCGGCTGAATGCGGCGGGACCCGCTCGAGGTCCAGAAACGAGACGGGATCCAAATCGGGCGTGGAGATAAGGGTCTGGATTCTCTCCGTGAAGTCGCGGTAATCCTCCAGCGCCATCCCTTTGCTGACGCGGTAGCGCGCCGCGATCTGTTTTGCGGCTTCCTCGGGGTCGGTGCCTTTGATGAAGTGATAGGCATATTCGGCGGCGGTGGGGTTGAGATTCAACACGGTCGCCGCGTTGACGATCATCACGCCCGAGCCGTCCTTGCGTAATCGGAGATGGATGCGGAAAGGTTTTTCGCCCTCCGGCGCGGCTTGTATGTGATGCAGTCCTTCGGGCAGAGGGGTGACTTTGGTGAAACGCTCGGCAAGACGATTGACGATTTTCATGGAGCCTCCTGACTTGAGTAAGCCGGAACCAATTGGGTCGAGCCTGTCGAGACCCGTTGGGTTTTGAACCACCGAGACACGGAGAAAAAATATTTCAAATCTCCGCGCCTCGGTGTCTTCGTGGTTAATGGAAATTCTTGTACATGATGTTTGCGCACAATGCGGCTAAAAACCAGAACTTCAATGACAAGGCGCTAACTGACGATAGGCAGATTGACGCCATATTGTTTTCGATGAGTCTCGAACGTGAGCGGGCAGCCGCCTCCGCATTCGGTAACGACGGGACAGCCCTCGCATTTGGCGGGCAGGTTTCGCCGCTCGCGCAATTGCACGGATAGTTCGTGATTCCAGATCGAATCCCACGAGTCGGTGAGGAAGTTGCCGAGCGGATGGTAATACGACTGGCACGGCAGGACGTTCCCGTTCGATTCGATGCACATGCTGTACAGCGCCGCGGTGCAGCGTGGGCGTGTACCAGATCAGTCTTTGTCCGCGCTCGTTCGTTTTGCGCGTGGCGATGTCGAGAATGGGTTGCAGTTCATTCTCCTTGAGTCCTGTCCCAACCGTGAGACCCTGACCCGAATAGATAAGCGCATTCAATCCGATGGTCGGAACGCCAACATCGGCGAGAAAATCCAGCGTATCGGGAATTGTATGCAGGTTCGTGCGCAGCATCGTCGTGTTGGTCATCACGTAGAGTTTGGCTTGCAGGGCGTTCTTCAATCCCTGAATGGTCTGCTTGAACGCGCCTTTCGCCCGCATCATCTGGTCGTGGATTTGCTCGTCGCACGATTCAACCGTGATCTGCACGTGATCGAGCCCGGCATCCACCAGTTGCTGCACGTACCGTTCATCCGCAAGGCGGCGCGCGTTCGTGTTGAGTCCGGTGATCTGCCCGTTGGATTCAGCGTGGCGGATCAGTTTGGGCAAATCGTTTCTCAGCGTCGCTTCGCCGCCGGTGAAGACGATGTGCGGAACGCCCAGCGCCCAGAGTTGATCCAAAACCTTGAACCATCCCTCCGTATCGAGTTCGGGGAAGTTCCGCTCGCGGGCGTTGTAGCAGTGCGCGCAGTCGTTGTTGCAGCGATACGTGATCGCCAGATCCATGCGATATGGAGCGGAGGGACGCGCGCTGAACGGCATGTTCATTTCCAATTCGAGATCGTGGATCGCGCACGCGCCGTCGGGACGGAGAAGTTCTTCGAGTTGAAAGTGGAAAGTAGAAAGATCGTCCGCCAGTTGTCCACTTTCCACTTTCCACTTTCTAGAGACAGCCTTCGTAATTTCCGCATCGCTTCTCCCCTCCAAAATCATCCACGCCATGAACGCGGCGGTCGGGTTCAAGTGCATGATGCTGTTGGCGTTGACGATCAAAGTGCCGTTGCCGTCCGGGTCGAGCCGCAGGTGGATGCGCGATTTCTCGTGTCCGTTCTCGCGGGTGTAGTGGTAGAGACCCGGTCTGGAGTCCAAAGTCTCCCGACTTTGGAGTGTCTTTTGAAATGGCAAAGTCAGGAGACTTTGCACTCCGGTTTTCAGCGAATTAAAACTCAGGGACATCATCCACCTCATCTAAATTTGTAAAATCGAAGTCCACTTGCCATTTCATCAGGAATTCCTTGTAATTGCTAAATGGATAGTCTTCCGGTGCTTCGACCAATCCGTGCTTAACCGGGTTCCAGAATATATATCGCAAACGATTGTAATACTCGTTTTCGGAGCGAATACAGGTATCCCAATAGTTCCACCATACTTTTCTGCCGCTTGAACTGTCCTCATCATTCCATTTGCGCGCCGTGAATTTGTGGTAACTGCCCACAAATTTGGACAACGTTTCTACATCCTCCGGGGATTGGACAATGGCATGATAGTGATTGTGCAGGATAACCCATGCGATGACATACCACTTGTAAATTTCGGCTGCATTCAGAAACGCTTCAATCCATTCCCGTTTTCGTTTTGGGGATGAGATGAGAGGTTCCTTCTGATAGGTGGATGCCGTCAACATGTAAAGCGTGTTGGGTATGAATAAGTGCGGCGGGTTATGCGGCGCGCGTTTGAAAATATCGTTGCTCATAAAGTTATTCTCTCATTCAAGTTTCCAACGTCGGGAGACGTTGGACTCCGCTACCTTCCTCCCCCCGCGCAGGCGCAGGCGCAGCCCGCGCACGCGCAGGCACAGGCGCAGGAACGCCCGCCGCCTCCGCCGCTGCGACCTCCCGTTGTGCCGCTGGGTTTTGGCGGCGGATTGGTCACATTGGTTACGCGGCTGGTGAAATCGCCCACGTTGCCGATGACTTTTTGCGAGAAGGTCTGCACGCCTCCCACCACCGACGCGGCGAAGTCCGCGCCGGGTAACGCCGTGGAACCTCTACCGGATGGCATGGATGGCGCGGCTGCGGTTCTGGCTCCGCCGCCCCAGCCCGGGTCGAAGCGATGCCACCAAACGGGAACAAATACAGGTCCGGTGAAGACGCGGCGCGTGCGGTCGTCGTAATCCTTGTCGAGCATCGTCCATTCCAGCGCGTCGTCGAACATCTTGCTTTTGACTTCCGGCGTGTCCGCGGCTTCCACCTGCGCCCACGCCTTTTCCATGATCGCCTTGTAATAGTCCACGGTCTCGCGGCGGCTGAAGCCTTTCATCTTCTCGGACACCGAACGGACGAGTTTCACGGTCATGTCCTGCAAATCCTTGCGGCGGGTCTTTGCATTCGATCCCGCGCGGAACGCCTGGAGGAAATCCTTTTCATACTCATGCAGACCTTCGGGGAGCGGCTCGATGACCTGGATTTGAAGCGGGTCCCGTTTAATGACCTGCGCTGCGCCCTTCTTGACCGCGCCAAACAGGATCATCGTCATCACCTTGTCGAGCGGTTGTTCCATGAGGATCGCAGCCTCGACCGCCGTCAGCCCGCGCTTGATGCCGTGTCCCTCGATGGAGATCTTCGGCGGCATGTACTGTAATTTGCGGCGGTTGCCTGCAATGGCTGAAAGAACGGGGATGCCCAAAAACATGAAAGCGAAGAAACCGACGCACAGCAGGTTGAAGATCGCATCTGGTGAAATCGAGAAAGACGGCAGTTGCACGGTTACGATACTGTCGGCGGGGACGTAACTCTTCGGGAACGACGCGCCGAACTCGTATCGCGTATATCCGTTCGCGTTGGGGTTGATCCACGTGTACGTGATGCGACCCGACGAATCGAATCCCGTTTGCGGTTCGGTGGGGAAACCCGAGGGCGAGGAATGCCAGCGCGGTTCGTCGGGCTGCACGTCGGGCGGCAGGTGATAGACGACGGTGATGTCGGTGTTCCCGGTAATTACGTCCCGCTGAAAAAACAGTGGAGAGAAGACCGCGCTGGCGTACTCCGCGTCATCCTCGTCTTTATACAGGACTCCCGACACGCGTCCGACGACGACGCGGACTGTTCCCGTTTCCCCGGGCGGAATCGTGTACCGACCCATTTCCACGGCAAAGCCGTCGCCCGTGCCTTGAAAGTCCCTCGAAATGGAAAGCGGATTCCCATTGATGCTGGCTTGGATGCTGTTGAAATCGAAATTCCCGTTCGGCATCCCCACGTCCACGAATTCGATGGGATGACCGCCCGGCTGGTTGGTGAAGGTGAGCAGGTAATCCAGCGAACTCGTGCCGTCCGCATTCCAATAGACGTGCACGACCATTCTATCGAGGCTGAAGTAATAATCCTGCGCAAAGACGGTCGTTGTAACGCTGAGCGCGAGGATAACTGTCAATGCAATCGTCAGAAGTTTTTTCTTCATAACGACCCTCCAATCGTCAATCGCAAATCGCCAATCGAAAATCGAATCACCATTTCGGTTCTTCGGTCAACTGATACGTCGTCCCGCAATACGGACATTCGACGGTCGGCGCGCCGGCGATCATTTTGACGTTTTCCGCTTTCAACGCGCCCCCGCAGGAACGGCATTTCATCTGCTCGATCTTTGTTTCGCCGGGCAGGTCCACCTTCATCGTCACCTGCTGGACGACCTCGGTCTTCGTCCCGCGCTGCGCGGCATAGATCAACCCCGCGCCCCCCGCGAGGAACAACACGCCCACACAGCCGAAGCCGAGTCCGAAGGTCAACCAGTTGGAACTGCCCTGGGCGGAGGTCGAACCGATCACGTTCAATACGCCGTATCCGAACAGGCACAAGCCGATCAGGAAAAGTATCCCCGCGCCGATATAAAGAAGTGTTTTGCTCGCCATGCTGATTCTCCTGTCTTTATATACGGACAGTGTAGCATCTTCGTTGGCGGAAGGCATGTGACTTTTGTCTCGAAATCTTCCTGTTTCTGTCCAATTCCCTGTTTGTGTTTGGCTTTATACTTGCCCCATGTCATTGCGAGACGGTGTTCTCCCGTCGAAGCAATCTCCACTTTTGCTATGAGGAAATTTGCTTCGCAAAGACCCCCGCTGAAGAGATATAGGTGAAGACATGTCCCTACAAGACCAATACAACCGTTGGAAAGAGACCACGCTCAAGAGGTCGCTGGAAAAGTTCAAGGAGAGGAAGGAGCGATTCGAGACATCCGCAGGCATCGAGGTCCCGCGCGTGGCGCTGCCTGCGGACGGCGATGCATTTGCGGGTGCCTCCGAAGTTGGGCGAGAGGACCTCGCCCCTACGGAAAAATCCTTTTTAAACAAACTTGGTTTCCCTGGCGAATATCCATTCACGCGCGGCGTCCAGCCGACGATGTATCGTTCGCGCTTTTGGACGATGCGCCAGTACGCGGGTTTCGCCACCGCCGAAGAGACCAACGCGCGTTATCGTTATCTCCTGCAGAACGGTCAGACGGGGCTGAGCGTCGCGTTCGACCTCCCAACTCAAATTGGGTACGATGCGGACGATCCCATGGCGCGGGGGGAGGTGGGCAAGGTCGGCGTTTCGATTTCTTCCGTGCATGACATGGAAACGCTCTTCAGGGAAATCCCGCTCGATAAGGTTTCGACCTCGATGACGATCAACGCGCCTGCGGGCATTTTGCTGGCGATGTATATCGCGGTGGCAAAGAAGCAGGGCGCGGAGGTAAAGAAACTGCGCGGCACGATCCAGAACGACATTCTCAAGGAGTACGTGGCGCGCGGCACGTATATCTTCCCGCCCGCGCCTTCCATGCGCCTCATCACCGACGTCTTCTCGTTTTGCGCGAAGGAAGTTCCGAATTGGAACACGATTTCCATTTCGGGGTATCACATCCGTGAAGCGGGCTCGACCGCCGTGCAGGAAGTCGCCTTCACGCTCGCGAACGGGATTGCGTATGTGGAAGCCGCGTTGAAAGCAGGCTTGAACGTGGACGAATTTGCAGGGCAACTCTCTTTCTTCTTCAACTCACACAACAACTTTTTGGAGGAGGTGGCGAAGTTCCGCGCCGCGCGCAGATTGTGGGCGAAGATCATGCGCGAACGATTCAAAGCGCAGAAGCCGGCGTCGTGGCAATTGCGATTCCACACGCAAACGGCTGGTTCGACCCTCACCGCGCAGCAACCGGAAAACAACGTGGTGCGTGTGACGTTGCAGGCTCTTTCGGCAGTGTTGGGCGGGACACAATCCCTACACACGAATTCGATGGACGAGGCGTTGTGGCTCCCCACGGAAAAATCTGTGCGCGTCGCGCTCCGCACACAGCAGATCATCGCGTATGAGTCAGGCGTCGCGGATTCGGTGGATCCATTGGCGGGGTCGTATCTCATCGAATATCTCACAGACGAGATCGAGAAAGGCGCTCAGGAATACATCGCCAAAATTGACGAGATGGGCGGGGCGTTACAGTCCATTGAAAAGGGATTCATGCAGAACGAGATCCAGGACGCCGCCTACGCCGCGCAACAAGCCGTCGAACGCGGGGAGCAGGTGGTGGTGGGAGTTAATCAATTTCAGGTGGAAGAGGAAATGACGCTGGAACGTTTGAAGGTTGATCCCGCCATTGAAGCGGCGGCGCGTGAGAGGCTGAAGCAGTTGAGAGAGAGTAGAGACCGGCGACTGGCGGAGGGGTTGCTTGGAAAGTTGAAATCCGCCGCGGGAGGGTCGGAGAATTTGATGCCTCTGTTCATCGAGTGTGTGGAGAACGATGTTACGCTGGGGGAGATTTGCAATACGCTCCGCGAGGTGTGGGGCGAGTACGTGGCGGAGGGGTTTTAGAAACGGTGTAAGATAAGGACGCGAGGTGCACCCTGCAGCAAACTTATCGTACAAAAACACTGGTTGCAAAGATCGGGAAACTTTTGATTAAGGGGTTGCCTTTTCGCGCTGGCGAGGCTGTGGAGGCGATCGAAAGGATGAGGGATGAAGGATGAATGATGAATGCCGTCGTGCTATAATCGCGTCATCGCAAAAATCGGAGATAAGCACATGGCAACTCAAAAAACTTTTACTGCGATTGTCGAGCGAGATCCCGAATCTGGCTGGCTGATCGGCGAGGTGACAGAACTGCCTGGTTGTTACACCCAGGCGCCCGACCTGCCCACATTGGAAGTCAACCTGCGCGAAGCAATCACTGTTTATTTGAAAACGGCAGGCAAAATTGGGAAATCCCCCGAATTTGTCGGCGCTTTCCGCATTGGGATTGCGGTGTGAGCAAACTAAAACTCGTTCCTTATGCAACCCTTGCAAAAGTGGCGGAAGCGAAGGGTTTCAAATGGATTCGCCGCGTGGGAAGCCACAACACCTTTCGCGACAAGTCGGGCAAAATAATCGTCATTCCAGATCACGGTTCGACGGTGATTTTCCGTCCCTGCCGAGGGAGTGGGCGGAGTTAATAAAGAGTCAGACCTGACAGGTTTTATCGTGGCGTGCGATGATCGGACTTCTTGAATGGGAATGGAGTCCGACGATCACGATTCTGCGGAAACCTGTCAGGTCTTTTGTGGAAGCGTGATGCTTGGGGATGGGAACGCGGATCTCTCGTCCCTGCCGAGGGAGTGGGGGAGGCGGTGGAAAAGAAGCTAGGAGGATAAGTTTTGAGTGAAGTATAATTTTGGGAGACACAGAGGAATGCCCCCGAAAGTGAGTGTGTGATATGGAGCAAAGCTTATCCCCCGAACAACTGGACCAGCGAATTGCCATGCTTGAGGAAGAGTCGCGGCGTCTGCAAAAAGAACTGGCGGCATTGCGTTCGGATAAACTCATTCAGGCATTGATGAACACGGATGGCCCCATCCCGCGTGAAAATCGCACCGTGATACGCACGGAAAACGGGCTGACGGTCAATGGAACCCGCCTCACCGTGTATTTAATCATGGACGCATTGCAGGGGAAAGATTCCCTGAAAAACATCCGCGATATGTATGAGTTAACCGACGAAGAAATGCTGGATATTCTCGATTATATCCACCTGAACAAAGAGGATTTTGAGAAGGAATATCAGCGAATTCTTGACATCGCCGAGGAAAATAGAAAGTATTGGGATGAAAGAAGTCGGAAGTTGATGTCGGCAACTTATGAACAGCGCGAAGCGACCATTGCAAGATTAAGGGAATTGCAGGCGCAATATCGCGCGGAACATAAGGCATGAAAATCCTGCTGGATCATCACATGAAAAAGCAGGGGATATTGCTTTGGTCCATCATGAAAAACGAAGGCTGGCTAAAGTTAATTGATATTCCAGTAATGACTTTTGCGGATGTGGGTCTGCCAGTGGACACTCCTGACCGCGGCGTGTGGCGTTTTGCCCAGGAGAATCGGCTGATCTTACTTACCGCGAATCGCAATGATGAAGGGAAAGATTCCTTGGAACAAACAATCCGAGAAGAAAATGTTTCAACGTCATTGCCTGTGCTTACGATTGGTGCGCTCGGTCATATGAAAGAACGCGCCTACCGTGAAAGGTGTGCGGAAAGAATCGTGGAAATTGTTTTGAACATCGAGAACTATCTGGGGGTCGGGCGAATTTATATTCCATAAGTTAGGCAGGGTCCTCCCGCGCGCGATGCCTGGTGATGAGAACGTGGATCTCTCGTCCCTGCCGAGGGAGTGGAGGGAGATGATTGAAAGGATGAAGGCGGAAGGATGAAGATGTCATTGCGTGACGGCGTTCCCCCGTGGAAGCAGTCTCCTATTTCGAGGGGATTGCTTCGCACACCTGCCCTGACGGGCGGTGCCAGGGAAGTACGCTCGCAATGACATTCAAAGGTATAATTTCTAAAAGCATGGAACTCCCCAACAAACTTCGCGCTTTCGTGTCCGTCAGCAAGATCGCCGATCATCTGCTTTCAGAGACTCATGCCGTTGGAAAATCCAAAGCAAAGTTTTTTCGATCCCTTGGCTTCAACGAAACGAACATCAGCCTATTTGAGAAAGGACTTATTGATATTGCCCAAACGGAAGCGGCGGTGGAAACCGCCGAAACAATTTATGGCAAAAAGTACGTGGTGGATGGGCTGTTGCCAACGCCAGGTCGAGATATGATTCGCCTGCGCACGGTTTGGATCATTGAAACTGGCGATGATATTCCAAAATTGGTTACGGCTTATCCGCTGGATTAGTATAGGAGCAAGAAAATGTTTAACGAACTCGATACTGTGGTTTTGGCGCACGACCTTCAAGACAGCAAACTCACCCGCGGTGATGTGGGGACGGTTGTCCATTGCTATACGGGCGGCAAGGCGTATGAAGTGGAATTTGTCACTGGCGAAGGGAAAACCATCGCGGTTGTGACGCTGGAACAATCGGATATTCGTCCAATGCAGGGCCAGGAAATATTACATGTCCGCATGTATGCGACAGCATAGAATGCTCATAACACTTGGGCGGCGGGCGCACTCCGCCGCTTTTTGTAATCCAATCCGCGCGCGAGAAGCGTCCCGAAGCGGAGGAGTATTTCAAGGAAGCGCAAAGATTGGCGAGTGATTCCAATGCGCCGAAGGGACTTTAAGAGTTGGGCAGGGTCATCCAGCGCGTAATGCTTGGGGATGGGAAAATGAATCTCGTCCCTACCGAGGGAGTGGGCGGAGTTAATAAAGAGTCAGACCTGACAGGTTTTATCGTGGCGTGTGATGATCGGACTTCTTGAATGGGAATGGAGTCCGACGATCACGATTCTGCGGAAACCTGTCAGGTCTTTTGTGGAAGCGTAATGCTTGGCGATGAGAAAGTGGATCTCTCGTCTCTGGGCGGGTTGGGTCGGGTCCTGTCAAGGTGATAGATGGGGTGTAAATGCCGAATTGTCAGGTACCTGGTTTTTCAAAAAGAAACGAGACCAAGCGCGGCGGTTTGCCCGCGTCCTTCGCGTGCCAGTATTCATTGAACTTGACCAGTTTCAGACCGCTGGCTGACGCGACGTTCGTGAAATCCGAAATGTGATGCAAGAACGCGTCCACCTCGATGGTTTGCTGATCCCTGTAGTACCCTGCCTTCCTCCCTTCGTATTGCCTGAAAGGATGCAGTTCGCTGACCAGAAACCTGCCGCCGGGTTTCAACGTCCGCGCGGTTTCGGAGAAGATGTGGGACAGGTCTTCGATATGTTCCAGCACAAGACAACAGACGATGAGATCATAAGACTCCTCCCGGCAGTCCCAGCGCTTCGTCAGGTCTGCCAGCGAGAAGCGGACATTCGCCGACTTCACTTTGATCCGGGCTTTCTCGATCATCCCCTGAGAAAAATCCAGCGCATCCACCTTCGTTCCGATTTGCGCGAGGAACGATGTGTTTTTGCCCGTCCCGCTGCCGGTCTCGAGAATCGCGTCGAACCATTGATCCGCGAGGAGCTCTCGAACTGCCTGCGCGTCGAGGTCGCGGGTCAGGTTTTCGTCCGAGTCGTAAGAATCCGACCAATCGTCGTATGCGTCTTGAATTTTCATATTTTTTGCGGATGAAGCCAAGTATATCTGATTCGCGATTTCGACCGGGAAGGGATATTTGTAACCCATATTTCAGTCCAAACATTATTGGACTCGTTTTCACTCCGCGCATAGAATCAACGATCAATCTGGAAGGAGAATTCTCATGGCAAAAATGGACACAATGGCGCAGGATTTCCTGGCGCAGAAGAAAATCGCCGTGGTGGGCGTATCGGATAAACGCGAAACGGGCTGCAACCTGGCTTACAACAAATTCAAGGAGAACGGTTATCAGGTCTACGCGGTCAATCCGCGCATCTCCACCTACGACGGCGCGCCGTGTTACCCCGACCTGAAATCCATCCCCGAAAAACCGGATGCAGTCTTCATCCTTGCGAATCCCAAAGTGACCGACCTGATCGTCCAGCAGTGCGTTGACCTGGGCATTAGGCGCGTCTGGATGCACTGCATGATGGGCGCCAAACCGGGCTTGACGCCCGGCATGACCAGCGTCTCGCAGGAGGCGGTGGAGTTGTGCAAAGCCAACGGCATTACGGTCATTCCGGGGTCGTGTCCGAATCAGTTCCTGAAGCCGGATTTCGGTCACGCGATGATGCGGGGGTTGTGGCGTTTGTTCGGCTTCCTGAACGTGAATTGACGCGGGTATGGGGGCGCATTGGACGCTACGCGTACGCTCTACGCGCGAGTTGTGAGTAAACGCCATTTATCCCGAATTGACGTTGAAAAAGAGAGACTCCGGCTCGACCGGAGTCTCTTTATTCTTACTTGTTCCCCCTTATGCCGATCCCCCGATTTGAACCGGCAGAGCCGCCTCCCCCATTCTGTCGGGTCAAAATTACGTTTCCATTATTCGAGACTTTGGGGCGAATGTCCAGCAATCAATTTTGGGGCTGGCTCAAGAATTTTTTCGACTTCGTGGTATAACCAGCGTCAGGATGAATCGCAAGGAATTTGGACAACTCTTATCCGCATTGCGACAGGATATGGGGTGGACTCAATTCCAGTTTGCCGAGATCGCAGACGTTGACGAGGCTGTGATCAGCCAGATCGAGCGCGGGGTCAAAAAGCACTTCGAGCCGGAACTCCTTTTCAAACTCGCGAACGCGCTCCAATTGACCACGCTGGAGCGGCGCGAGTTCTTCCTGGCGGCAAGCGGACTGGATAGAAAACAGATCGTGCGCCAGGCGTCCGCCAACGTCAGGACGGATGTGTTCGACGTCAGGAAGGTGCTGGAGCGGATGGTTGGTTTGACGGGGGATATCCGCCTGCCTGCTTTTTTGGGCGACGTGTTTGGCGACGTGATCGCCGCGAATCGGATGATGCTGGCGTTTTACGACATTCCGCCCGCCATGTTCGAGGACGCCGCGCAGACCCCGGGCGGATACAACACTGCGCGCATCAACTTCGGGCGCGATCTCATCGGGCGAAACCGCGTCGCCGACAACTGGGATCAATATGCCCTGAATTCGATGCACGCCTTCCGGGTGAACAGCCTTCGTTATCGCGCCCATCCGTATTTCAAATATCTGATGAAGGCGTTTCGCAATCCCATCGAGTATCCGTTCTTCGATCGTTTCTGGAAGATGGTCTCTTCGACGGAGCAGGATCGGGAGGCGAACGTGGATTATTTTTCCTATACCCATCCCTCATTCGGCGATCTGAATTACGTCGCTTCGACCATCACAGCTGTCACTTCCACCGGCGAGTTGTTCCTGATCCAGAACGTGCCGCTCGACGAACATACGGATCGGGTGTTCGAGCAATTGAAGAGCGCCGGGCGCGGGGCGGTCCGATTCGCTCCCTGGCCCCTCAAGCCCATGCCCTGATGGATGAATTCTTTGTGGACGCGAATCCAAACACGCCTGCATTATGACCCTGACTGAAAACAAACCCACCGGATTTTTACGCGCCTTGTTTCGTTTGCCGATCATCCTTTACCGGATGAATCTCGGCTTTTTACTTGGCGGTCGTTTTCTTATGCTCACACATACGGGACGCAAAAGCGGATTGCCGCGCCGGACCGTCGTCGAGGTTGTGAGCAACGACGAAGCGACGGGGACATATTACGCCGCCGCGGCGTGGCGCGAAAGATCGGACTGGTATCTGAACATCCTGAAGAATCCGGGGGTCGAGGTTCAGGTGGGGAACAGGAAATTCGGAGCGGAGGCAAGCCAAACCTCCAAAGAGGAGGCGGAGCGCGTCTTGTGGGAGTATGCCCAAAAACATCCGATTGCATTTCGTGAGTTGACGCTCGTCATGTTGGGCGAACGGTTGTCCCCCACGCGCGAGACCTGCAGGCGCGTCGCCGAATCCGTTCCCGTGATTTCGCTTAAACCGGTACAATAGCCTCATGCCAGCCAATATCGAGATCAAAGCCCGCGCGCGCGACTTCGACGGAATCAAAGCGCGCGCCGAAAAACTCAGCGATACGCCTGTGGAGGTCATCCCGCAGGAAGATGTTTTCTTCAACGTTCCTCAGGGACGTTTGAAACTACGCCTCCTCGCGCCCGACCGCGGACAGTTGATCTATTACACGCGCCCCGACCGGGAAGGACCGAAGCGTTCGGACTATCACATCAGTTACACGTCCGACCCCGAAAGCCTCAAACGTGTGCTCGAGCTGGCTTATGGGCTTCGCGGCGTCGTGAAGAAGACGCGTTACCTCTATCTCGTCGGGCAGACGCGCGTGCACCTGGACGACGTGCAGGGACTGGGGCAGTTCATGGAACTGGAGGTTGTCCTGCGGGAGGGGCAGGGGGATGACGAGGGACAGGAAATTGCCGAGGGTCTGATGACCAGCCTCGGGGTGGAACGGAGCGATCTGCTCGAGGGCGCGTACATGGATTTGCTGGAAAAATCGTCGCCCGTCTAAAGTCGCAGGTCGAAAGTCACCGACCTTTGACCTTCGACTTTTGACCAACTGAATCGTGGTAAAATTCGCCGCCGAGCGTTGTACCCTTCGCTCGAGAAAATCTTTGCCAGAAAGGGCTTGAACCATGAAAGTAATGCTTGTCAGGGACGTTTACAAACTGGGGCGCGCGGGCGACATCAAAAAGGTCGCCGACGGCTACGGGCGCAACTACCTCATCCCGCAGGGATTGGCGGTGCTTGCCACCGCAGGCGCGCTCAAACAGGTGGAGAAGATCCGCCAGCAGGCTGAGATCCGCCGCGCAGAACTCAACTCGGAACTCAAGGGCTTGGCAGACCAGGTCAAAGACGTTGTGTTGACGTTTGCCGCGAGGGCGGGCGAAACCGGCAAACTCTACGGCTCCATCACCACACAGGACGTGGCGACCGCCTTGTCCGAAAAGACCCGCTTCGAAGTCAAAAAACATCAGATTGACATGCAGCCCATTCGCAACCTCGGCGAATACACCGCCCACGTCCGTCTCACGATGGACCTGGTCCCCGAAGTAAAGGTCATCGTCCACCGCGAAGGCGAAACAGTCGAAGCCGACGAAGCCGAAGCCTTCGAAGAACCCGTCGAAGAAGCGCCGACCGAAGCGGCAGTAGCGGAATCGACGGAAACAGCCGAAGCCTGATCCACGCCCCTCCGACCATGACATCACCAGTCCGTTCCCATTCGAGGGGCTGGTGATGTTTCGTTTTACGTGATGCAAACCATCGGTCAACGACTCAAAGCCGCGCGCGAAGAAAAACAACTCACGCTCGATCGAATCTTCGAAGCCACGCGCATTCGCGTCAACTATTTGCGCGCGCTGGAGGACGACGATCTCTCCGTCATGCCTTCGCCCGTGCAGGCGCGCGGTTACCTTCGCAACTACGCCGAATATCTTGGGCTGGACATTGACCGACTGCTCGAAGAGATGCGCTCATCGCAGCAAACCGCCGGGGAGATCATCGGACCTGCGGACCTCGCCGACCAGCCCGCGATCGAATCTCCTCAAGAGGCTGTAACCGCGCCCGACGAAACGCCTCCTTCCCCGCCGACGGTTGATTCCGTCCGAGAGACCGAATCCCAGCCCGAGCCGACTCCCGCCAAACCCAAACGCCGCGGACGCAAAAAAGCCGAAGCGGAACCGTCTCCCGTCATCGAGCCTACGCCGGAAGAGATCGCGGAGCCCGTTCCGCAACCCGAACCTCTCGCGGCGGAGATCGTCGAATCCCAGCCGGAAGAACCTTCCCAGCCCGACGCCGGCGACACCCTCTGGCAAACGTGGCTGAACCGGCTGGATGCGGTCATCAACCGGAAAGCCGGGACGAAGGACGATGCGATTGCTGAGTCGTCCGAAGCCGCCGCGCCGCCTGAGCCCTCGCAATCTGAAACGGACGCCGCGCAACCGGAAGCGTCGGGGGTTGAACAGCCTCAGCGTTCGGATGAAATATTCAAAGAGATCGGCGCCAAACTGCGGGAACGCCGCGAAACCCTGAGCCTGCATCTCGAGGAAGTGGAACGCAACACGCGCGTCAAGGCGCATTACCTCGAGGCGCTCGAACGCGGCGACATGAAGAGCCTGCCCTCCACCGTCCAGACGCGCGGCATGTTGTCGAACTACGCCTCCTTCCTCGACATGGACGTGGACGCCATCCTGCTCCGTTTTGCCGACGCGTTGCAGGCGCGGCATCGTGAGAAGAACCCGCAGCGTCCCGCGCGCAAACGGGGGGGACCGATCCTTGCCAACATACCCGTCCTGCAAAACTTCATCGTAGGCGATATGATCTTCGGCATCGGCATTGCGATCCTGTTGGTGGGATTCATCATCTGGGGCATCAACCGTGTGCTGACCCTGCAAAGCCTCGAAGAGATCCAGCCGACCGCGCCGTCCATTTCGGACGTCCTGCTGGCATCGCCGGACCCGTCCCTGTTCACGGCGACCGCCACGTTACTGCCTGTTGAATCATTCGAAGAAGAGGCGACGCCGACCATCATCGTCCCCACCTTGAACGTCAATGTCAGCGTGCAGGTCAACCTGGTCGCGCTCGAGCGGACGTACGTGCGCGTGATCGCGGATGGGGAAGTGGCGTTCGAGGGCAGGGTCATACCGGGGAACGCGTACCTGTTCGAGGCGGAGGACCAGGTCGAGGTCCTGGCGGGAAGCGGCGCCGCGATCCGCATTGCCTACAATGGGCGCGATCTCGGCTTGATGGGGACGTTCGGTCAGATCGTTCATAACATCTACCGCGCGGAGGAGGTCGTCACGCCGACGCCGCTGGCTACCGCAACGCCGACCAACACCCTTCCATCCTCGCCCACCCCCTCGCCGACGAACACGCCGACCCCATCGAGGACGCCTACACCGTAAACACACCGCACCGCGACGTTCGTGTCGCCTACTGTAACGCGACATTCATGTCGCCTGCACCGTAAACACACCGCACCGCGACATTCATGTCGCCCGCGCTGTAAACTTACTGTAACGCGACATTCACGTCGCCTGCACCGTAAACACACCATACCGCGACATTCATGTTGCCCGTTTACAAGAAGGAAAGATTCATCAGTGACCAAAAACACCTTTCATCTCGTTTCATTGGGTTGCGCCAAGAACACCGTCGACTCGGACTCGATGGCGCAACTGCTCCTCCGCGACGGTTATCGCGCGGTGAACGACCCCGCGCGCGCCAGCGTGTTGATCGTGAACACCTGCGGCTTCATCGGACCCGCGAAGGAAGAATCCATCAGCGTGTTGCGCGAACTGGCGGAGGGAAAGAGACAAAACCAGATTCTGATCGCGGCGGGATGCCTGACCCAGCGCTACGGTTCGGAAGTGGCGCAAAAGGTCCCCGGCATTGACGGGGTTCTCGGCACGCGCCGCTGGATGGACATCGTCCAGGTGGTGCGCGAATTACGCAAGGTTCCGCATCCCGAGCCGTTGTATCACCTGCCCGACGAAGCGAAGACCGTTGGAAGGGACGAACAGGATGCGCTGCGCGTCTCGGTTGCGGGAGCGAGCGCGTATCTCAAGATCGCGGACGGCTGCCGCCGTCCGTGCGCGTTCTGCGCGATCCCGCTCATCAAAGGGACGGCTGTTTCGCGTCCGCTCGAGTACATTTTGGAGGAGGCGCGCCGGTTGCGGGATATGGGCGTGCGCGAGTTGATCCTCATCGCGCAGGATACGACGGATTACGGTCACGATCTGGGGATGAAGGACGGGTTGGCGGTTTTGCTGGAACAACTTGTAAAAGTTGCGGAAGAGGACGCCTCTCCCATTGGGCGAGGGGGTGGGGGCGGATTGGACTGGATCCGCGTCATGTACGCTTATCCCGGCTACGTGACGGATCGCCTTATTGACGTGATGGCTTCGAGCAAACGGGTTCTGCCGTATCTCGATATGCCGCTTCAACACGCGCATCCGAAGACGTTGTATCGCATGAGGCGGCCGTCGAATATTGACTGGGTGCATAAGACGCTCGACAGGATGCGCGCGAAGATGGATGATCTGGCGATCCGCACCACGTTCATCGTCGGTTATCCCGGCGAGACGGACGAGGAATTTCAGGCGTTGATTGATTTCGTGCAGGAGATCCGCTTCGACCGCGTGGGGGCGTTCCAGTTTTCGTTCGAGCCGGGGACGACGAGCGAGCCGCTTGGCGACCCGATCCCGGCCGAGGTAAAGCAGGCGCGTTACGATCAGTTGATGGAACTGCAGCAGGGCATTTCGTTGCAGGTCAATCAATCGTACGTGGGCAGGACGTTGGACGTTTTGATCGAAGGGCGGGATAAGGGAATCGCCATCGGGCGATCCTATCGCGACGCGCCGGAGATTGACGGGCTGGTGTTCATCGAGGGCGAGGCGAGGATCGGAGATATCGTTCCGGTCCGCATTACGGGGGCGATGGCGTATGATTTGACCGGAGTCCCCGCGCCGGAGTTGATCAGGTTGTAAACTCGACCGCCAACCAACCCTGCGTAACAAACTCCGTGTAACAAAGCACGCGAAACAAATCCTGCGTAACAAACCCTGCGTAGCGGACGTTCTCTAACTATGTAACAAACCCTGCGTAGCGACGTTCTCTAACTATGTAACAAACCCTGCATAGCGACGTTCTCTAACTATGTAACAAACCCTGCGTAGCGACGTTCTCTAACTATCAAACCCTGCGTAGCGGACGTTCTCTAACGTCCGCTGCTGCACAGCAGTATGCAAAAATCGAAGACGAGGCAAAAACGAGATAAATCTCGCGGTACAAGAAACAGCCGTCCCGTAGGAAAGAGACGGCTGTTTCTTTAATGGGACGCTAGAGAGCGTCCATTACGCGTTGCGACGCTAGAGAGCGTCCATTACGCGTTAGGACGCTGGAGAGCGTCCATTACGCGTTTAGGAGGCGCGGGCGAATGCTGTCGCAAGCAAGATCAAAATCGAAAGTCCGAAGTTGATGCGGAGGAGCCTCGTCTCGCGATCTTGCAGTTGGAGGATCTTTTTCTCGTCCGCTTTCTTTTTGTTCATCAACGTTCTGCGAATGGCGGGGATGACCTCCCAGGTCTGGATGGCGCTGGCGACGACCATGAATATGCCGAGGATGTGCTTGATGAGGAGCGCCAGCGACCATTGCGTGCTGACGGAGATGAATCCGTCGTAATGCGGGTTGACGCTCATCTGGAACAAGCCCGTGATCAGCAGGAGGCTCATGCAGAACCACGCGATGGGTTCGAGCCGTTTTTGCATGGCTTCGATGAGCGCCAGGTGGTCAACGGGTTGGAGCGCGTTCTTCGCGGCGGGCAGGAAGAGGATGGAGGTCGCGGCGATGCTGCCGATCCACGCGACGGTGGCGAGCAGGTGAAGCCAGTAGGTTAGCGCGAGCGCCCAGGCGGGAGGATCAGCCAGCATTATCCTCCACCGGTATCTGTTGGAGGAGTCGTATCCGTCGGAGGCGCGGCCGGGGTTTCCACGGTTGGCGCTTCCAGTGTGGGCGTCGGTGTGAACAACAGGGAGGGGTCGGGCGTGGCGGTCGGCGGATAACAGCCGACAAATGCCTGTTCGTAATTCTGGCTTGCGAGTTGGTCCAATTGCCCGACGCGTTGCGCGTTCTCATACTGGGCGACCGCGTCGCAGTATCTTTGTCCCCCGAAAAGTTCGTCGCCGTAGCGCATGGAGGCGAAGCGGAAACGATCCGAGGAGGTCATCGTGCCGTCCCACAAGCCGGGCCATCCGCTGTACACCTGCGAGAAGTAGGAGACGGTCTGTTCCCAGTTCAGTTCCCAGAAGGACGCGCCCAACAGGTAGTATCGCGCGCCCTCGCGCACGCCGTTGGCGTTGACGTCCAGGGGCCCGAAGCGTTCCGCCAGGGTCAAATAATAGATGCCGCCCTCGAGGTTACCCTGCTTCGTGATCAGGTCGTATCCGTGATTGCGCAGGGCGAAGTAATACATGCCGTCCACCTGCGAGGTGTTGTAGTTCGGGTCGAGTTTACGCAACTGGTCGAGCGCGCCCAATGCGCCGGTCCAATCCTGCGCGGCGATGAATTGTTGCGCGCGCGAGAAGGCGTCCTGCGCGCCGCTGAAATCCGGCGTGGGCGTCAAGGAAGGCGTCGCGGTGGGCGGGACGTAATTTGCCTGAAGGTTGATCTGCACGAGTACTTCGGTCAATTTATCCTGCGCGCCGGGAAAGGAGGGGTCCTTTTCGAGAATGAATTCCAGCCGTTGTTTCGCATTTTCATAACGTCTGAACTCGATGTCCACCAGAGCGTATTGATATTGTTCGCCGAGTTGCTGCGTCAGCCTGGAAGACTGTGTATCCTTGCGGATCGCCAGCCCCGATTGATAGCCCCCGAATACTCCCAGGGCTAGCAGGACGATCAAGCCGAGCGCGTTGATGATGAAGACGCGTCCGCGTTTGCGTTTTACGATGGGCGCGTTGGGTTGTGTGCTTTCAGAGCCGTTATTGTCTTGAATCATGGGAGGTATTATATCAGTCCTTATTTTTACAGTTTTAAGAGCAATCTAATTTCAGACCAGATGATGGGCAGGGCAATGAGTCCGCCGACGGACATGCCCAGAAGCGCGGTCATCACTGCGGACCCGGGGACGATCACTGCCAACCCGTAGGCTGTCGCGCCTCCGAGCAGCGCGGCGACCATCCCTTTGCCGACCGCGCCCCACACGCGGATCGGTTCGTGCATGCGGTTGCTGAGCCAGGTGAAAAGGATGATGGCTTCGACGAGCAGCGCGATCTCCGCGAAGGCGATGACCGGCGCGCCGATGTGTTTGAAAAATGTGATCCCGAGGAGCCCGATCCCGATGAAGATGGCAAGCCGGATGATGACCGCATACAACGGGTACATCGGTTCCTGGCGGGCATAGAACGAACGCGCTGCGATCTCCTGGATGGAATACCCGGTCAAAGTGAGCAGGTAGGCGCGCGTCGTCCATGTGATGAGTGTGGATGTGGCTTCGTCGAACCCGAAGACGGCGCGCACAAGCGGGTGGATGCCCGCCGCCATCACAGCCGCAACGGGGATGGTTAACGCGATCAAGATCCGGAGGGCTTTTTCGATGGTTAAACGGAATCCGCTCCAATCCTGGCGTGAGGCGAATTCTGCAAGGGTGGGGAGCATGGCGGTGGCGATCGCCGTCCCAAGCAATGTCTCAGGTATTTGCATGATCTGCCAGCCCCTTGCCAATGCGGTCACCGCGCCCTCCTGTCCCAGGAAGGATGCGAACCTGTCTCGCAAAATGACGATTGCCTGAATGCCGCCCATGGTCAGCAGGCGCGGACCGAGCAATTTAAGCGCCTGGATCAGACCGGTGTCGCGCAGATCGAGCGAAGGCGTCCATTTAAATCCGTATTTGAATAAAGCGGGGACTTGAACAAGCAGATGCAAAGCCGCGCCGAGTATGACGCCATACACCAGCCCGTGAATTCCGAATCGAGGCACAAAGACGAGCGCGCCAAAAATTTGACCGACGTTATACATTGTCGGCGCGATCGCCGGCAGGAGGAAGTGCTGGTTGGCTTGCAGGCTTGCCATCACCAGACCGCTGATCGAGAAGATGATCGTGCTGATGAGATTGAGGCGCATCAGTTCGGCGACCAGCGCTCTCTGTTCTTCGGAGAAACCGGGCACGATGACGGTATCCACGATTTGCTGCGCAAAGATGGCTATGGGGATCGCCACGAGACCGGTCACGAGGAATGCGAGATTGGCGACACGCGAGAACAAACCCCACGCGGCGTCCTGTCCTTTTGTGGAGAGGTAATCCCGCAGCAACGGGATGAACGCCATCGCCAGCGCGCCGCCTGAGATCAGCGCGAACAACACATCCGGGACGTTGTTCGCAGAGTTGAACACGTCGAGCAATCCCACCTCATCCCTGTAGATTCGGGAGATGATGCCTTCGCGCAGGAAGGCAAAGACCATTTTATCGATGAAGAAAAAGAACGCGATCAGGAGGGAAGTGCGCGCCAGGAAGGATAATTTGCTCATGAGACTTGGATCGTTAAGCGGCGGGCGGGAGAATCTCCACGCCGGGGAGTTTATCAGCCAGCAAATGGATCTTGTGAATCAAAGTAGGGAAGCACTGCGCGCAAATATATTTCGCTTCGCCCTTGAAGGTGAGGTTCAAAAGCGGGATTTGCTCATCGGTGCGGTTACAGTTCAGGCAGGCAGGTTCGGTCATGTGATGCTCCAGGTGGGGAATGGGCGAAGTGTACCATGATGAAACGTCTCGAAACCTTGTTTGGTTCCGAGACGTTTATGAACGTTTTGCGGCATTGGATTACAACGGCATCTGCACCAACCCTCCGTCGAACATCAGAGCATGACCGTGAATGAACGAGGCGGCGGGCGAAGCCAGCCAGACCGCGACGCGGGCAAACTCCTCCACTGTGCCCATGCGCCTCAACGGGATCTCGCTGGAAATTTTGGCGGCTTCCTCCTCAGGAGTGGTTCCGGCTCGGGCGGCGCGGTCAGCCATCAGTTGTTCGACGCGCTCCGTCCACGTCCAGGCGGGGTTGATCGAGTTGACGCGGATGCCCTTCGGTCCCAGTTCGTTCGCCAGCGATTTGATGAATCCGATCACAGCCAGCCGCAGGGCGTTCGAGAGGATCAGGTTGTCCAATGGTTGTTTGATCAGATACGACTGTGAGGTGACGATGCTGCCCTCGCCCTGCTCCACCATCTTCGGAACGACGGCATAGCACAGCCGGACCGCGCTCATCAGAGTCAGGTTTGCGGCGACTTCCCAATCCTTCTCGTTGAGCGAGAGGAAGTTGCCGGGTTTGGGACCGCCCGCATTGTTGAACAGGATGTCAATGCGCCCGAACTCCTTGAGCGTCTTCGCGACGACGTTTTCGATATCATCGGCCTGCGTGAGGTCGCCTCGCACCGCCAGGACGTCTGCTCCCGTTTCCTTCGAGATTTCCTTCGCTGCGGTCTCGACCAGTTCACTGCGCGCGATTTCCTTCGCTGCGGTCTCGACCAGTTCACTGCGCGCGCAGATTGCCACCTTTGCGCCTTCGCGTGCGAATTCACGCGCGGTTGCCCTGCCCAGTCCTTTCGACGCGGCGGTTACGAGGGCAACTTTATCTCTAAGTCCTAAATCCATGTGTTCCTCCTTGGGTAAATACACAAGTGGGCAAGTACACAAGTATACTAAAAAATGGCATCCATCAGATCACGCTCCCGCAGCATACGGCGTTTCCAGTTGTTGATGAGCGGAACGACGAACGGCAGCAGCCTCATGCTGTAATATGGCGGCAGGACCGGCACGCCGAGCAGGTCGCCGAAACTGATCAGCACGAAGAGATGCTCCAATCCGCCGCGCTGTTTTGCCAGCGTCCGCACCTGGTCATGGATCGCGAGTCCGTAAAGGATTTCGCGTGAGGTATTGAGGAAACGTGAGAAGACGGTTGTCATGTGGAAGTACATCTCAAACGAACAGCGCATCTCCCATTCGCGTGAGGGAATCCGTCCCGCGCACTTCCGTTTCATAGAGCGGCAACGTGGACCGCACCATGCCTTCGAATTTCTGCCAGACATCGTCCATGTAGCGATCCTGCATCGCCACACGATTTTTCACAAAGTCCGGAGACTTGTCGCTCACCTGTGCCTGGTCAATCAGCATGTTGACGATCACGCCGCCGACGGGGATTCCGAAATCGTGGAACCAGCCGATGAAGCGCGTGATGACCGCGATGGGCAGAGCCTCCGCCAGTGTCACGAAAAAGAACGCGGTCAGCTCATCGTTGGTGAGCAATTTTTGCGCCTGTCCCATCCGGTCGCGGAACGAGACGAGGTAATCCATCAATGGGTCGGCCTCCTTTTTCTTGGTGAAGGAAAGCAGTTCGCGCAAGGTGCGCGCCTCCTGGCGGCTCTTCAGCATCTTGTTGACCCACAGCGAATACACCTTGGACATTCCCAGCAGGCGGCGGGCGTTGGCGGTCGGCGCGGTGTCGAAGACGTACACGTCGTAATCGTTCTTCAACATCAAATCCACCATGTTTTCGAACATCGCCGATTCCTCGAAAGCCGGGTTCATCGTCGCCGATTCGACGAAGTCCTCCGCCTTGGTGGAAATATCGGCGAATTTCAGGAACCACTGGATCTTGTCGCGTATCTCCTGCTTGGAGCGTTCGATGGTTTCCTTCGTGTCAATCTCGTATGCCCACAGGTTTGGCACACCCTCCACCTGGGTCGGCTTGCCGAACACGTTCTGACTTAACAATCCGCTCAGGCTGTGCACGGGATTTGTGGAGGCGAGCATCACGCGCTTTCCCTGCTTTGCCAGCCAGATGGCGGTCGCGCCTGCCATCACGGTCTTGCCGACGCCGCCCTTGCCGCCAAAAAAAATGTAGCGCAGGCGCTGATGGTCGGCAACGTATTTTCGCATGGAGGTTTCGATTTGGTTTGTCATGGCATCCTCCTACACACCGTACATGATCTCGGAAAGTTTGCGGATCATATCCAACCCCGTCACATCGCGTTCCAATTCGGGTACGTGCGCAGCGACCTGCTTCCCGAACGTTTCGTCAATTTGCTTCAGGTACTTGTCCTGCATCTCGATTCGGTTCTTGAGGTAAGGCGGGATGTTCTGTGTGAGCAGTTCGCGCGGCACGACGCGGTTGACGACGTATCCCATGATCGGCACGTCGAATTTGGCGAACAGGTCAGCCGCCTTGGCGGTATCTATCAGGATCATTTCCTCGGGGATGACCACGAAGAAGAAGCCGGTCTTCTCCTTGTCGGTCAGGATCTTGGACGAGGCGTTGATGCGTCCGCGAATGTACTGCAACTCTTTCAGGATCTGGTCCTCCTCCGTCTCTTTCTCACGCTTCAGCCTGGATACCATTTCCTCGTATTCGCGCATCTCCTCGCGCAGTTTGGTGATCTTGTTGATCCACTCGTCGTAGACCTTCGCCATGCTCAGGTAATACAGCGCGTGACCGAGCGGGACAAGGTCGTAGATGTAGTAATCGTAGTTGCCCTCCACCACGATATCCACCACCGCGTCGAAGATGGCGCTCTCCTCCATCGCCGGTTCCGCGGACGCAGCCTGGATGTATTGTTCGATCTCATCGGGGACTTCGTCGAAGCCGTACATGTCGAGGATCTTCTTTCGTATCTCCCCCTGGTAGGCTTTGATGTGCTGGTCGGCGTCAATTTCCTGCGCCCACAGGTTTTCCATGATCTTTACGGGACCTTTGCCGAATATATCCTTCTGGAAAATGTCGGAAAGACTGGCTTGCGGATCAACGGAAAAGACCAGCACTTTCTTACCCTGTTGAGCCAGCCAATAGGCGGTCGCGGCGGAAAAGGTGGTCTTGCCCAACCCGCCCTTGCCGCCGAACATGATGTAACGTCGTTCAGGGTGTTCTTCGAAGATTCGTTTGAGGGTCATTGTGGCTCCTTGGGGTACGTACACAAGTACACAGGTATACAGGGAAACATGGAAACAAGGTAAGCACGTGTGTACGTGTTTACCTGTTTACGCGTCTACCTGGTCTAAAACATCGCGTCGGAGACGTCCTTCTCGCGCAGCAGGCGCCGCTTCCAGGTGGAGATTTGCGGCACGACGTACGGGAGCAGGCGCAGGCTGTAATATGGCGGCAGGATCGGGATGCCGATCATATCTCCCATCGTGATCAGGATGAAGAGATGCTCCATACTGGCGCGCGTCCGCAGGGCATAGCGGCTCATGTCGTGCGAAGCCATGCCGTAGATGATCTCCTTGAAATTCTGCCAGAAATTTTTCTTCTCTTCCTCGGTCATTTCGTTGTTCCTTTCGTTGTTGTGAGACCCTAAAGGTTTCCAAAACCTTTGGGGTCTGATTTGCTACAACCCGTCCAAATGATAATCGTGTTCGTCGCTGAACTCGCGCTCGCGCAGGACGCGTCGTTTCCACGTTTCGATGTGAGGGACCACATAAGGCAATAAACGCAGGCTGTAATACGGCGGCAGGACAGGCACGCCGATCATATCTCCCACCGTTCCAAGCATGAACAGACTTTCCAGGCTGGCGCGCATCTCCATGGCGTGATGGGTGAATTCCATCCCTGCCATGCCATACAGGAATTCACGGATCGCCTGCCGGAACGATTTTTTTTCTGGTTGACCTGGAACATTCATATTATACTCACGCCAATTCGCAAAACTCCGAGGTGTTCGATGAACTCACAGACGATCATCATCATTGCCGTCGCCGTCTTCATGGGCTGGTTCGCCATCGGTATGATCTACAACCTACGGCGCGGCGACAAACTCCTGAAATGGATGCAGGACGGCTTGCCGCTCATCGGTCAACGCACCACGTTCCGCTGGCTGGGCAGTTCCGTCGCCGAGATGGGCATTGCAAAGGCGAAGCGTCCCTTTCAGCGACTCGACACCCTGCTCGTTCTCAAGCCGCGCGACATTTTTTGGATGACGATCATCGCGTTTTTTCAGGGACGCGACGATGTCCTGATCTTTCGCGCCGCCCTCAGCACGCCTCCGCTTCTGGACCTCGAACTTGCGGACCCAAAAACCTGGAGCGGCCGCGAAGCCCTGGGTAAAGCGACCAGGCGCGGGTGGGAGGGAACCGATTATCACGGTCTGCGGCTGATGGCGCCCAAAGGCTTGATCAATCTCGCCGCCTCCACCGTGGATCAACTTTCCGCTCCCATGCAGGCGCTTTCGCCGCGCTTTGTTCGTCTCGGCTTGCGCAAGACCTCCCCGAACATGGAAGTGCACCTGCCGTTCCCCGACCCGAAAGAAACGGATGCCAAAGCCTACTTTCAATCCCTGTGCAACCTGGGACGCGCCATCGGCGAACGGAATTAGCAGGTCACGCTTCGAGCGTGACCTGCTTTTTCGCCGTGAAGGCTAATCCGTCGCCGCGGGCGCCTTCTGAGGCTTCCCGCCGCTGGCGTAACGCTGATACGCCTTGTAACCGTCCCAACCGATGAAGAGGGCGGTCACGAATAACAGACCGGAAATGACGATCATCGCCCATGCGCCGGTTGCCGCGGCGCCGCCTCTCGGCACGATGGTCACGAACAGGTTGCGCGCCGTGACGAGCGTGGCGGCAAGCGTGGTGAAGTACATGAACAGGGTGGGCCATAGGGCGAAGGCAGGATTCTTCTTTTGTTCCCTCAACCAGACCGTGACGATCAGCAGGCTAAGCGCCGCCATGAGTTGATTCGCCGCGCCGAACAACTGCCATAGGTATACCCACGTGCCGGTCAATACCAACAGCATGGTCAACACCATCGAAGTGACGGTCGAGACGTGCATGTTCTTGAAGACCGGGACGGCGTCGCCGACCCACTCCGAGAGCGTCACGCGCATCACGCGGAAGATCAACTGCGTCACCGTCAGCACGATGACCATGAACGCGCCGAATCCGAGCGCCGTGCCGAAGGTTCTGAAATCTGGACCGAAGAGTACCGTCAGCAGGGTGCCGACCCCCGCCGCGAAGCGTCCCGCGCCGCCGCCCGTTCCCACAATGGAGACCGCCACCAGGGAGAGCAAGCCGAGGGTATTCTCGGTGAACATTGCGCCGCCGCCGACCGGCAAGCCGTCGGTCTCATATTCCAACTGGCGGGCAGTGCCGATGGAGCCGATCAGCGCGTGCCAGCCGGAGATCGAACCGCAGGCGATGGTCACGAACAGCATGGGCCAAAGCGGTTGCCAGGCTTTGGTCGCATCGTAGGCAAAGCCCCACGTAATGAGCGGCTTGAGTTGGAATGTCGCGACTTTAACGGTTTCCCCGGCCGCGTTCACGGCGGTTGTGCCGAGGATCGGCGCCAACACCGCGCCAAGGGCGCTAAGTCCGATCGTCAACAGGGTGATCCAGAAGCCGATGTAGTTGACCGGCTGGGCGAAGCGCCAGATGGGCAGGGTGGCGGCAAGATAAGAGAAGGCAAGGATGAACAACGCCCAGAACAGGTAGGCGGGCATCGTCTTGATGGCGCCGGTTCCGGCGTCATAGACCGCCGTGCTGGGACGCGTGCCGTCCGCCGCGGGCGCCGGAATGCGCGGGTCGGCGTTGGTTGGGTCGTAGACGGTCATCACCGAATTGCCGCCGGTTAGATTGTTGACCGCGTTGTTGAAAGCCACGACCGCGCCGTTGATGGGTCCGACCCATTGAACGGCTCTGGTTTCGGGGTTGATCGTGCTGCCAAAGGGACCGAAGACCATCGCCGCCACGGTCACGATCACGACGATCGCCGTTACCAGGATCAGGTCCATCTTCCATTTGTAGAGCATCTGACCAGCCAACAAACCCATGAGGCCGAGCATGATGATGCCGAACGGCACGTCGGGGCGGGCAGCCATCAGGGCGGACATGATGCCCATGAACGCGCCAGCCACCAGCAGCAGGTAGAAGAAGATGAACGTGAACAGGATGGTGCGGGTGCGCGGCGCGATCAACTTGTGGCTGATGGCGCTCAGGCTGTTGCCGTCGTTGCGGACGGCGACCATGATGGCGCTGTAGTCGCTCACCCAGCCGATGAACGAAACGCCGATGAGCAGCCACAACAGGGAGGGCGCCCAGCCCCACAGGTTTGCCGCCGTAATGGGACCCACAATGGGACCCGCCGCGGCGATGGACTTGAAGTGATAACCGTACAGCACGTTGCGGCTGGTCGGCATGAAGTCCACGCCGTCCATGTACATCTTGGCGGGGGTGGCTTTCTTCGCATCCGCCTGGATGACATCCCGGTCGATGCGTTTGGCATAGAAGTTGTATGCCGCATAAATGACGATCGCTGCGATCACAACGATCCACAAGGTGTTCATATAGGTTCCTCCGTTCAATGTTGCGTCAGGCAAAACTTACGGATTTACGGACGTATCTGCCAGTAGATGACTTCTCCTCTCGACACATCCCTGGCGCGCCATGGAGCAAATCTACCTTCCATTCACCTCCTCTCCGGGAGCCTTCTCCGCCTCATCCAACCCCCATTGATTGAACCGCCAACTGACGGGCGATCTCCTCGCTGGCGGATGGCAGCATCTGGCTCCCAATAAAACGGGACCTGCCGTTCACAATGACCGCCGGATAGTGGCGGGCGTTGTACTTCAACGATTTGTAAAACCCCTCCACGGACGCCGCGTCGATCACCTTGAGGACGATGTTGTCGCAGTGCGCCCGGAACATTTCCCTTACCCAATCCGAAACGACCTGATACTCCCGCCTCAACTCTTCGGGCAGGCTGCTTTCCAACTGCTCCTCCTGCACGCGGTTCGACTTGCCCATCTCCCGCCACGCCACTTCACAATGGGTGCAGTGATAATAGGCGGTGGGCGCGTAGGCGATGATCTCGACCAGTAAGGGCTTGTCCTGAGCGGCGTCGAAGGGCTTGTCCTGCGAAGCCCTCGTAGAGGGATTATCGAAGGGCTTGTCCTGAGCGGCGTCGAAGGGCTTGTTCATCATTCGCTCCTGTAAAATAAAAACGCCAGTGAGCATCCCCCTTTGCCCAATGGCGTCACAAAGACAAGTTCCGGGTGACCACAATTCGCCCGGCTCCGACAGAAACCAGAATGTGTGATGTGTTCGACGGAAGTCGCATTTTGACCTCGAACAAAAGTCAGATTGTCACACGGTTTGCCAGCGGTCCATCCTAATATTCGTCTATGTCCATAAATAAAAGATGTTGGTTTAATTTTACGAATCTATGTCACAAAAGTCAACTGATATTTGTAACTTTCAAAAAACCTCAGGCGGGCGAGGTTCCGCTTCGCGCCTTCAATTCGATCGGCAGTAAAGAAGCGTAGACGAAATCCGCCACCGGGGTGGGAATTCCGAGTTCGCGTCCCTTGCGCCCGATCACGCCAATCATGGATTCCAACTCGGTCCGGCGTCCCCCCTCCACGTCCAGTTGCATGGAGGCTTTGATGTGCGGAGCGGATTTATCCATGAACTCCAGCGATTTCTGGACGACGTCCTCATCGAGCGCGATCCCCTGCGTCCTTGCCAGCGCCTCGACCTCGCGCATCAGGCTGGCGACCAGCGCCCGCGTCTCGGGGATCGAACGATAGTCTCCCATCGGCAGGCGCGTCAGCGAACCCAGGCTGCTCGCCGCGGAAATGAACACGAACTTCGTCCACAAAATTTTCAGGATGTTCTCCGAAACTTCCGCTGTGATTCCTGTTTTATTCAACACTGCAAAGATGGATTCGACGCGCTCCGAACGACTCCCATCCAGTTCGCCGAAGACGATTCGTCGGAACTGGGATACCTGTTTGACGACCCCCGGCGCTTCGATCGCGGACGAAAGCCAGGTCGCGCCTCCCAGAACGCGATCCAACCCGACGCCTTTCCCGATTCGCTCCACGGCATCCACTCCGTTTTGCAGGCTCAATACCGTTGTCTGTGAACCAACCACCGGGCGGACGGCTTCGATCGCTTCATCTGTGTGATAGGTTTTGACGCAGAACAGGACGAGATCAACTTCCCTGACTTCAGCGGGGTTATCGGTTGCCTGCGCGGGCGAAACAGTGAAATCCCCGAAGATGCTTTTGACCTGCAAACCCTTTTCGCGGATGGCTTGCAGATGCGCGCCGCGCGCGATGAACGTCACGTCGTTCCCTTGTCGAGCCAGCAGTCCGCCGTAATATGCCCCTACGCCTCCGGTTCCCATGACCATGATTTTCATATTCAGCCTCCTTTGGTGAGTGTACGTGTACACAAGTATACAGGCGCTTTCATGTCTACCTGTCTACCTATCTTCCCCCCTCAAATGCTCCCTCAAGAACTTCCCCGTGTACGACCCCTTCGCCTTCATCACCTGTTCGGGCGCGCCTTCGGCGATCAACCGACCGCCCATGTCGCCGCCCTCGGGACCGAGATCAATGATCCAGTCCGCAACCTTGATGATGTCGAGATTGTGTTCGATGATGAGGACGGAGTTGCCCGCATCCACCAGCCTCTGTAACACCTCGATCAATTTATGCACGTCCGCCGCGTGCAGCCCGACGCTCGGTTCGTCCAAAACATACAGGGTTCGCCCGGTTGCGCGGCGCGAGAGTTCCTTCGAGAGCTTCACGCGCTGCGCCTCGCCGCCCGAAAGAGTCGTCGCGGGCTGACCGACGCGGATGTACCCCAGCCCAACCTCCTGCAGCAATTTCAACTTGTTCAGCATCGGCGGATAATTCTTGAATTCTTCGAGCGCGTGATCAACCGTCATATCCAGCACATCGGCGATTGAGTATTTATCGCGGAACATAACCTGCAGGGTCTCGCGGTTGAAGCGCCTGCCGTGGCACACGTCGCACGGCACGTACACGTCCGGCAGGAACTGCATTTCGATGCGCAGTTCGCCCTGTCCCTGGCAGGCTTCGCAGCGCCCGCCGTGTACGTTGAACGAGAAACGCCCGGGCTTGTATCCGCGCACTTTGCTCTCGGGCAGTTCGGCGAACAACTTTCTGATCTCGTCGAACAAACCCGTGTACGTGCCGGGGTTCGAGCGCGGCGTGCGCCCGATGGGCGACTGGTCAATGTTGATGATCTTGTCGAGATGCTCCACGCCTTCGATGCGCTCGTGCGCCCCCGCCTGCGTGCGCGCGCCCATCAACTCCGCCGCCAGCGCGTTGTACAAAACGTCGCTCATCAGCGAGGACTTGCCCGATCCGCTCACGCCCGTGATGCAGACCAGCCTCCCAAGCGGGATTTTGACGTCAATCTTCTTGAGATTATTCGCGGACGCGCCCACGATCCTGAGGCTCTTCCCGTTCCCCTCCCGCCTCTTCTTCGGGACCGGGACCTGCTTCCTCCCCGATAGATATTGTCCTGTCAACGACTTTGGGTGCGCCAAAATCTGTTTCGGAGTTCCCTCCGCGATCACCTGTCCGCCGTGCTCACCGGCGGCGGGACCCAGGTCAATCACCCAGTCCGCTTCGAAGATGGTTTCGCTGTCATGTTCCACAACCAGGACGGTGTTGCCGAGATCGCGCAAACCCTTGAGCGTTTCGAGCAGCCGGGTGTTATCGCGCGGATGCAAACCGATCGAAGGCTCGTCCAAAACGTAGAGAACGCCAACCAAACGCGAACCAACCTGCGTCGCAAGTCGGATGCGCTGCGCCTCGCCGCCGGATAATGTCACAGCGGAACGATTCAGAGTCAGGTAATCCAAGCCGACGTTGACAAGGAAGTTCAATCGCTCGTGGATCTCCTTCAACACCCGTTCCGCGATCTTCTTTTGCTTGGCTGTCAGGGGGGATGTCTTGCCCGAAAGTTTCTTCACCCATTCCAGCGTTTTCAACACGTGCCACGAGTTCGCTTCGACGATGTTCACGCCGTCCACGGTGACAGCCAGCGCGGCGGGATTGAGCCGCTTGCCCTTGCAACTCGGGCACGGTCGGTCGGACATGAACTCCGAAATCTTCTCGCGGATATATTCCGAGTTGGTTTCCTTGTATCGTCGTTCGAGGTTGGTGATCACGCCTTCGAAGGCGCGCGAAAACTTGAATTCGTTTCCGTTTGCGCTCTGGTACGTCATCTGGATCTGTTTCTCCCCCGTGCCGTACAGGACGATGTTCAATTGTTCCTTTGTCAGTTCCTTGACGGGTTTGTCCAAATCTATCTTGTACGCTTTTGCGGCGTTCATCAGGCTTTGCCAGTAATAGCCGCCTTCCTCTTTCGGTCCGCTCCACTCCATGCTGGCGATCGCTCCCTCGTTGAGGGACAGGTCGCGGTCCGGGATGATGCGGTGCGGGTCAATCTCCAGTTTCGAGCCGAGTCCCTGGCAATCGGGACATGCGCCCTGCGGCGTGTTGAAGGAAAAGGTGCGCGGCTCGATCTCCGGAACGGTCGAGCCGTGTTCGGGGCAGGCGAGATGCTCGGAAAAATGTAAGTCGTTAGTCTGATAGTCTTTAGTCTGATAGTCTTTGGTCTGATAGTCTTTGGTCTGATAGTCTTTAGTCTGGTCGTCTTTGGTCTGATAGTCCTTGGTTTGATAGTCGGCAGATTGACGACTATCAGACTGACGACTATTAGACTGATGACTATTAGACTGACGACTATCCGACTGACGACTATCCGACTGACGACTATTAGACTGACGACTATCCTGCTGAAGACTCACCGTGATGTACCCCTCCCCAAACTTGAGCGCGGTTTCGACCGAATCGGTCAGGCGGGTGCGCGCGGCTTTCTTTTCCTCCTTATCCTCGTGATGCGCAATGACGAGTCGGTCAACGATGGCTTCGATAGTGTGCTGTTTGTAGCGGTCGAGCTCGATCTCGTCGTCGAGCGAATGGACGGTTCCATCCACGCGGGCGCGGGTGAAGCCTGCCTTGCGGATCTCCTCGAACACGGCTTGATACGTACCTTTGCGTCCGCGCACCAACGGCGCGAGGATCAGGATGCGCGTGCCATCGGGCAGTTTCTCGATGGCATCCACGATCTCCTGCGCCGACTGGCGCGTCACTTCGCGTCCGCACACGGGACAGTGGGGGATGCCTGCGCGGGCAAAGAGCAGACGCATGTAATCGTAGATTTCGGTCACTGTGCCGACGGTGGAACGCGGGTTGTGGCTGGTGGACTTCTGGTCAATCGAAACGGCGGGGGAGAGCCCGTCAATGTAGTCCACGTCGGGCTTGTCCATCTGCCCGATGAACTGCCGCGCGTACGCCGAAAGCGACTCGACGTAGCGCCGCTGCCCCTCGGCGAAGATCGTATCGAACGCCAGCGACGATTTGCCCGACCCCGACAAGCCCGTAATGACCACGAACTTATCGCGCGGGATCTCCACGGTGATGTTCTTCAAATTGTGGACGCGCGCGCCCACAACGCGGATCGAATTGGATGACATAAGACTCCTGTGCTGAAAGCCTATTTTAGCACAAATGTTTTATTTTTGACGGATTTTGCCGAACGCCAAACTGCCATTATACCGAATCGCCAAATTGGACATCCGAAGAGGATTTGCAACGCGCATGTTATACTCAAATGCAACTTCTCAAATCCGGCGGGGTTATTTGTGTTAACCTGCCGGTAGGATGGACGAGTGCAGGAGACCGACTTCAAGGAAGAGGAGATCCTATCGCTTGCTTCGCAGGGCGACCGCGACGCCTTCGGTCAACTCTACGAGCGATACGTGGACCGCATCTTCAACTACGTTTATTACCGGACGGGCAACCTTCACGATGCGGAGGACCTTACCGCCCGCGTCTTCCAGCGGGCGATGAACCACATTAAAAATTATACGGATCGCGGCGTGCCATTTTCCGCATGGTTGTATCGCATCGCCCACAATCTGGTCGCAAACTGGCACCGCGACCGCAGCCGCAGGCAGGAGATCCCACTCGACGATCTGCCTATCCTCCCGACCCGGGGCGATCATCCCGAAAGGAACCTTGTCCGTTCGCAGGAACAGGAGGCGCTTCTCAAACTCATCCGGCGCCTGCCCCCGGAACGACAAAGCCTCCTCATCCTGAAATTCGTCGAGAACCTCTCGAACGCGGAGATCGGGAAGATCATGGGACGCAGCGAAGGCGCCGTGAAAAGCCTTTACCATAGGACGCTTCTCGCCCTGCGCGATCATCTGGGAGACCAAAACATCAACCTCGAAGGAGAGTGAGCCATGCTCAGAATTGTGACCGATGGCGCCGCCGACCTCCTGCCCGGATGGGACAAGGAATATGGCATTGACATGATTCCCGTAAATATCCTGTTCGGGGAAAAGTCGTATTTGCAGGGCGTCGAACTGGACAACGAGGGGTTTTACAAACTGGTGGACGAAAGCCGGCGCGTTCCCAAGACATCCCAGCCTTCGCCGCACCAGTTCGTCGAGTTCTATCGCAGGGTGGCTCAAAAGGGCGATACGATCCTTTCCATCCACATCACGGCAAAACTCTCCGGCACCTACGCCTCCGCCGTTTCCGCCGCCGAGGAACTGAAGGGCGAATTCAACGTCATCCCCATCGATTCCGCGGTCGGCTCGCTCGGCATCGGTTTGATGTGCCGCGAAGCCCGCAAAATGGAACGCGCCGGCAAAAGCGTGGATGAAATCGTCAGATACGTCGAGGACGTCAAGTCCAAAATCCTCATCATCCTCACGCTGGATACTTTGGAATACGCCAAAATGTCCGGGCGCGTAAAAACATTGCAAGCCGCGCTGGCTTCCGTGCTGAACGTCAAACCCATTGCGGTTTTACGAAACGGCGATTTGGGCATGGCGGAACGGGTGCGCACGCGCAAGGCTTCCCTGGATCGCGTGATCGAAATGGCGAAGGAGGAATACGGCGACAAGCCGATCTACCTGGCGGCGGTTCACGCGCGCGATCCCAAATCCGGCGAGGCGCTGCTCGAACAGGCGAAACAGCAGTTCAATTGCAGGGAGACGATGCTCGGCGAACTATCCATTTCTATTGCCGCAAACCTCGGACCCGGTACCGTGGGCGTAATCCTCTACCCGGCCGAATGGAAACCGTGAGACAGAATGACGAGAAGAAAGACCACCCAACTTCCCGACGACATCCTCACCCTCGAAACGCGTCTCGCGGGGACGCTGAAACCGATCCAGCCTTCGAGCGACCTCGTCCAACGCCTCAGGGATCGCCTCCATTTCCCGGCGCGTGAGGAGATCGTTTCACGGCTCGACTGGCGAAGGCTGTTCCTTGTGTTCGGAGGGGTAATGTCCGCCCTGCTGCTGGTCATCACTGTTGCGCGCGCCTTCTTCCATTTGATGGGAAGAAGGAACATGTGATGGTTCGTAGGAGGACAAGACTCCAAAGAACCGAGTGACCTTTAGGGTTCGTAAAAAAATAAGCTCCCTCACCTTCCACGAAATGTCCCGAAGCAATCCCCACTTTGCAGGAAAATCTATGGCAACAGGAGATTGCTTCTCGAAGACTCGCAACGACATGAGGGAAGTTAATAATTTACTGACCTTTAGAAAGGGTTTTGAAATTTCTTTCTACCCGGATAACTTTGCGTAAGGTGCGCTCCCTGGCGCATCTGGCGGCGTTAGAGAACGTCTTCTACGCAGGGCTGACGATCCTCGAAACACTCCCTTGGGGTCTTTGATTATTGCAGCAATTCCCTGCACAATATCCGCGCTTCGGCGACGAGGTCCGCATCCATGGGGAATTTGAATTCCTCGGTGACGCGCAAGGTCAAATGGTCGGCGATCAGCCTCAGGTCGGGGGAAAGAAGCGGGTCGTCCTTGAGCAGGTTCAACAGGTCGTACGCGCTCGTGGTTCGAGGGCGGATGCCCCTTCGTTCCAGGTATTTCCGAATTGCGATTCCCGCCGCGCGCCGCGCGCAGACGCGCGCCTGTCCCTCGTTGCCCCTTGCGCGCGCCCGTTCCGCCTGCGCGAATTCCTTCTCGATCTCTTCGTGAGAGTCGGTCGTCAATCGAAAAACCTGTATCTCAACAGCGCCCACACGGCTTCGAACGCGTCCTTCAACTTGATCTTCTTGCCTTCGGAATAATCGCGCGGGTTGAAGGAGATCGGCACCTCGAAGATGCGGTACTTGCGTTTGAGGACCTTGGCGGTGAATTCCGGTTCGAAGTTGAACCGTTTGGAGCGGATGGTCATGCCTTCGATCACTTTGCGGCGGAAGACCTTATATCCCGTTTCCATGTCGGTCAGGATCGAATCGTACAGGATGTTGGTCATCAGGGTAAGCATTTGGTTTGCCACCTGATGCCAGAACATGGCGACCCGATGCGGCGCGCCCAGAAATCGCGAGCCGTAGACCACGTCCGCGAGCCCCTCTTCGATCGGCTGGAGTAGGGCGGGGTAGTCGCGAGGGTCATATTCGAGGTCGGCGTCCTGAATGAGCAGGACGTCGCCTTTTGCGGCTTTCATTCCGCTGACGACCGCCGCGCCCTTGCCCTGGTTTCTTTCGTGCAGGATCACGCGGACTTTTCTTTTGCCGTCCAGTTTTTTCAGGATGTCGCGGGTGCCGTCCTGCGAGCCGTCGTCCACGATGATGATCTCTGTTGCAAGTTTTCTGGCTTGCACGCGTTTGATGATCTCTTCGATATTTTTGGCTTCGTTGTAGACAGGGATGATGACAGACAGGTTCATAGTGTTGCAGATTATATACGATAACGTCATTCAAAGTTGGGCGTGCTATAATTCGATCATCTCCGATTTCGATTCGCTCCATTCCGGGAGGTATTATGACCAACAATCTCATGCGACCCACCGGCGGCTTGAGCGGTTTCACGCCGCCGCCCATTTATTCGGTGGATGATACCGGCCTGAACGTTCTCTGGCTTCAGGACCTGACGTTGAAGGTTCTATATTCGCAGGGGTATTTGAGCGGGTTCAAGATCGCCGAGGCGATTGCCCTGCCTTTTGCCGGAGTCACGGACGGGATCCTGGAAGCGCTGAAACGCGAGAAGTTGATCGAGGTGAAATCGTCGCAGGGAGGGTTGGGCGAGGGCGCATACACCTACGGGATCACCGGGGCGGGGATCACCAGGGCGCGGGAAGCGCTGGAACGAAGTCAGTATGCCGGTTCCGCGCCGGTGCCTTTCGAGGTGTACAACGAAGCCATGCGCCGCCAGAAAACGGGGCGCATGACCGTCACCGCGCGGACGATGCGCCAGGTGCTTTCGCAACTCGTCATCTCCGAATCCACGTTCCAGCGGTTGGGTCCCGCGTTGAATTCAGGCACGTCCATTTTCATGTATGGCCCGCCGGGAAACGGCAAGACGAGCGTCGCCCGCGCGTTCGGCAACCTCATCCTTACGCAGACGATGTACATCCCGTATGCCTTGTATCTCGACGGGCAGGTCATCAAGGTTTACGATCAGGTCAGCCATAAACTTGCGCCGGAGACCGAGGGCGGAGCGTCGCTTCCGAGCACCGGCAACCTTCGCACCAGCGCGCGCCGCGACCCGCGCTGGGTGAAGATCCGCCGTCCGTTCATCGTGACGGGAGGCGAGTTGACTCTCGAAGGTCTGGATCTCGTGTACGACGACGTGCACAAATTCTACGAAGCCCCCTTCCAGGTCAAAGCCAACGGCGGCATCTTTTTGATTGACGACTTCGGACGCCAGCAAGTGCGCCCGCGCGACCTGCTCAACCGCTGGATCGTCCCCCTCGAAAACCGCGTGGACTTCCTCACGCTTCACAACGGACGAAAGGTCGAAGTGCCTTTCGACGTTTTGATCGTCTTCTCGACCAACCTCCCGCCGAAAGACCTGGTGGACGAAGCCTTCCTGCGCCGCCTGCGGCACAAGATCGAGATCGGCGACCCGTCCTACGAGGAATATCGAGAGATCTTCAAGCGCGTGGCAAACGACAAGAAGGTGGAATACAGCGACCAGGGACTTGCCTACCTCCTGCAGGAATGGTACATCAAACGCAACCGCAAACTGCGCGCCTCGCATCCGCGCGACCTGTGCGACCAGATCCTGGACATTTCCAGTTACCTTTCCGTCCCGCCGACCATGTCGCGCGATATGCTGGACCGCGCCGCAAGAGCATACTTCGTGGACATCTAATTCCATCGTGTAAACCCGCATTACGGATCGCGCGCCGCGCTTCGCATTGGAGCGTACGGTATTTGCTGCCATGTTCAAAGAATTATCCCACCCCATCGTTTTTGCCCACCGGGGCGCGTCGGCTCATGCGCCGGAGAACACGCTTGCCGCGTTCGAACTCGCCGTCGAGCAGGGCGCGGACGGAGTCGAGCTCGACGTGAAACTCAGCGCGGACGGGCAGGTCGTGGTCATCCACGACGCGACCGTGGAGCGCACCACCGGCGCGCGCGGGCGCGTAAAGGATATGACCCTGGACGAACTCCGTTCGCTGGATGCGGGGAGTTTCTTTTCGGATAAATTCAAAGGGGAAAAGATCCCCACCCTCGCGGAGGTCTTCGAAGCGGTGGGCAGGCGCACGTTCGTCAACGTCGAACTCACCAATTACAACACGCGGCGCGATCACCTCGTCGAATCGGCCTGTATCCTGGTAAAAAAATTCGGGATGCAGAAACGCGTGTTGTTCTCGTCCTTCCTGCCCTCCAACCTATCCAACGCCCGCCGTTACCTGCCCGAAGTCCCTACCGGCTTGCTGGCTTTGAACGGACTGCTCGGCGCGTGGGCGCGTTCGTTCGGTTTCGCCTTCGGAAAGCACGAGGCGTTGCATCCCCACCTCAGGGACGCGACGCAGCAACTGATCTATTTCGTGCATCGCCTGAAAAAACGCGTCCACGTGTGGACCGTGAACGACGCGGCGGACATGCGGAGACTGTTCAAGTGGGGCGTGGACGCGATCTTTACCGACGACCCGCAACTGGCTGTCGGTGTGCGCGGGGAAAAAGGATGAGGATGAGATCATGCTTCGGGAACGGCGGACAATTCAAGGGTCGGGGAGGAAGCGTATGCCGGGATCGGGAAAAGGCATGAGGATGGGACGTCTCCTGCGCGGGCTGATCCTGTTGACGATCCTCGCCTCTTTCCTCGCACCCGGAACTGGCGCGCGCGCCCAAACTCCCGCGCCGCCTCCGCAGGTGCGGACATTGCTGAATTCCATGACCCCGGAAGAGCGCGTGGGGCAGTTGTTCCTTGTCACCTTTCGCGGCACAGATACCGGCGACGCGTCGCACATCCGCGACCTGATCGCAAACCATCACGTCGGCGGCGTGATCCTGCTGGCGGATAACGATAATTTTGTGTCCGAGCCGGAGACGGTCGCCGCCGCGCATCAACTGATCGCGGATTTACAGAACATCGAATGGGAGGCTTCGCTCGAGGAGACGAACCCGCGCAAGGCATACGCGCCGTTGTTCGTCGGCGTTTCACAGGAGGGGGACGGCGTTCCGAACGATCAGATGCTGAGCGGATTGACCCCCTTGCCGAACGAAATGGCGATCGGCGCGACGTGGAACACCGGCAACGCCGCGCAGGTCGGCTCCGTGTTGGGGAGCGAGTTGTCCGCGATCGGCTTCAATTTTTACCTGGGTCCTTCATTGGACGTGGTCGAGTTGCCGAACCCCTCCGCCCGCAGCGACTTGGGGACGCGCGTCTTTGGCGGCGACCCGTTCTGGGTGGGGGAGATGGGCGCGGCGTATATCTCCGGTTTGCACGAGGGGAGCAGCGGGCGCATGATCGTGGTCGCCAAACATTTTCCGGGGCGCGGCGGCTCGGATCGTTCGCCGGAGGACGAGGTCGCCACGGTCCGCAAATCGCTCGAGCAATTGAAGCAGGTCGAGTTATCCCCCTTCTTCGCGGTGACGAATTCCCCGCACCCGCAGGAGGTCGTTGATGGATTGCTGGTCTCGCATATCCGTTATCAGGGATTTCAAGGGAACATCCGCGCGACGACGCGCCCGGTCAGTTTCGACGCTTCGGCGCTGCCCGCCATTCTTGCCCTGCCGCAGTTTGCGACCTGGCGCGGCAACGGCGGGCTGGTCGTCAGCGACGATCTCGGAAGCGCGGCAGTGCATGAATTCTATTCACTGGGCGGGGAGAGTTTTTCGCCGCGCCTGGTCGCGCGCGACGCTTTCCTGGCGGGAAACGACCTGCTCTACCTGGGCAACATTCAGGCGGATGAATTGGACGACACCTATTCAGCCACCCTGCGCATTCTGAGCGCGTTTTCGCAGGAATACCGCAACGACCCGATCTTCGCCCGCCTGGTGGATGCAGCTGTCACGCGGATACTCATGCACAAACTCCGCGTGTACCCGGTTCTCGACGTTCAGGACGTGGTTCCTGCCGCGGAGGGGTTGAACGACATCGGTTCATCGAGCGAGGTGGCGTTCGATATTGCGCGCAATGCCGCCACGCTGATCAGCCCCGATCCGCAGGAGTTGAACACGCTTCTGCCTGCGCCGCCGACCATGAACGACCGCATCGTGTTCCTGACGGACGTTTCGCGGTACAAGCAATGCAGCGTATGCGAGACATACGACGCCCTCGCCGCGGATTCCTTTCAAAGGGAGGTGTTGCGTTTATACGGTCCCGATGGGAGCGGTCAGGTCCTCAGGAACCGCGTGAGTTCGTTTTCACTGAACGAATTGGGGGCATTGATGGACGGCACGACCGAGACGAACATCGAATCGGCTTTGAGCAACGCCTCGTGGGTGGTCATTTCTCTTGCCGACGTTCGGGATGGACAGATCAACCTGCTCCGAAAGTTCTTTTCCGAACGCCCGAACCTGATCCGCAACAAAAACGTCATCCTGTTCTCGTTCACAGCGCCGTATTATCTGGACGCCACCGACATATCCAAACTCACGGCATATTACGCGGTCTATAGCAAGCAACCGGCTTTCGTGGACGTAGCCGCGCGCATTCTCTTTCAGCAGGTGTCGCTTCAGGGCGCTTCCCCGGTTTCCGTCCCGGCGGTGGAATACGACCTGATCCGGCAGACCTCGCCGGACCCCGAACAGGTCATTCCCCTGCAATTGGAACAGAGCGGGGAGACTCCCACGCCCGCGGGAGGCGGCACGCTCACGCCCGAACCGACCGCCACCCCCTTTTATAAGATCGGCGCTTCGATCTCGCTGCGCGCCGGCCCCATACTGGATCGAAACCAGCACGTCGTCCCCGATGGGACGGTGGTGCGATTCACCATGTCCACGCGGGACGAGTCCGGGAGCATATTGCAGCAGGTCGAGACCACCACACAGGACGGCATGGCGCGCGCCTCCTTCGTCATTGACAAACCCGGCAAGGTCGAAATCCGCGCGGTCAGCGAACCGGCTTTGGTTTCGGACGTTCTGCAATTCGACGCGACGAGCGAGGGCGTGGCTGTGACGGTGGTCGTGCCGTCGGCTACCGAGACGCCGGAGACGCCCACGCCCACCCCGACGGTCATCCCTGAAAACGACTTTATTTCGCCGGAAGGGTATCCCCGCCTGGGCGTCTGGCTTCTCGTCCTGGTGGGCGTCCTCGGCAGCGCGTTGCTTGCCTACTGGACGATGAGCCGCGTCATTGCGCCGCGCTGGGGCGTGCGGTTTGCGTTATCCGTGTTGATCGGAGGGTTCGGCGCGTATAACTATCTCGCCCTGGGATTTCCGCGCGCGTTGGATTGGGTCGCGTCCGAGTCCGGCGGGGCGGTCGGGGTTTTGTTGTTTACGCTGGGAGGGGAGGCGTTGGGATTGATCCTGGCGTGGATGTGGTGGCGGTTGTTCAGCGGATCAGGGTCGCGAGCAGGCTGAGCAGGAATAACACAGCCGCGCTCCATGCCAGCGCCGCTTCCGGGGGATTGGCGAGATATTCCATCACGGAGCGGGAGGACACGTTGATGCGGGCGCGGGCGGAAATGGGCAGGGTCAACGGTTCACGTTTTCCGAGCAATGCCTGTTTGAAATCCCTGACCGTGTGAGGGCGTTCGTCCGGGTGCATGGACATTGCCCACAACACGGCTTTTTCCGTGCGAGGCGAAAGAGCGGGATTGATCTCTCGTAACGGGAGCAGGTTTTCGGGCGAGAGGAAGCGTCGGCGCGCGTCGGCTGGGGGCGTGTTGGTGAGCAGGTGATAGAGCGTCGCGCCGAACGAATAAATATCCGAGCGGATGTCCGTATGCGCGTCGCTCCCGCCGTATTGTTCGAGCGGCGTATAGAGCGCGGTGCCTTGTCCCTGGATGATGGTGATGGTCACTTCCTCGGGCGCAAGGATCTTGACGAGACCGAAATCCACAAGTTTGATCAAGCCGTGCGGCATGAGTTTGAGGTTGCTGGGTTTGATGTCGCGATGCACGATGGGCGGTTCCTGGCTGTGCAGGAAGATGAGTGCGTTGGCGATCTGCTCCGCCCAGGAAAGCACTTCACTCTCGGGCAGGAAGCGTTTGTTGCGGCGGGCTTCCAGCAGGAGGGAGCGGAGGTCCTGCCCGGGGACGTAATCCATCACGAGGTAATCGCGCGGACCGATCGAGAAAAAGTCGGAGACTTTCGGCAGGTTGGGATGATCGAGGCGCGCCAGGATGGTCGCCTCGCGCAGGAATTGTTCGCGGGCTTCCTCTCTCGTTTTTTCCGGGAGGGCGCGGTCGTATTCGACCTCCTTTAGGGCGCACTGGCGTCCCTTGAGGCGCACGTCGTCGGCAAGATAGATCGAACCCATGCCGCCCTGGCCGATGCGCTCGCGGATCTTGTAACGCCCGCGCAGGATTTCCTCATTCTTGAGGGATGGGAGCAACTCTTCTCCTTGTGGCTGTAAGGTTGTATCGTCGGTTCGCGGGCTGGCAGTTTCGGCGTGATCCTGCGAAAAAGCCCGCGTTTCTGCTATAGTATTATAATATACGCTCCGCTTGTCGAAGTTATCATTTGATCGAAGAGAAATTCATGACATCGCCCCATGAAGATTATCCATTGTTGATCGCGCAGGAAGGACCCTTGAAGGGTCAGCGCTGGCAGTTGGATCGCACCATCGTATTGGGTCGCGAGCCGACCTGCGACGTGGTCGTCCCGGACCGCCAGATCTCGCGCTATCACGCCCGATTGACGCCGACCCCGGAGGGGGTGATCCTCGAAGACCTGGGGAGCAAGAACGGCACGCATCACAACGGCGCATCGCTGAACACCCCGGTGGTCTTGCAGGACGGCGACCTCCTGTCCGTTGCGTTGGCGCAGCAATTCATTTTCCTCATTTCCGACGCCACCACGCCGCTGGCGGAGGGGACGCTCCCTTCCGGGCGGTTGATGATGGACTTGAAATCCAGGCGCGTGTGGGTCAATCACCAGCAACTTGTGCCTCCGCTTTCGGCGCAACAGTTCAAATTGCTGTGGTTGTTGTATAAGAACAACGGGGAGGTAGTCAGTCGTCCCGATCTTGTGGCGGAGGTGTGGGGGGATGAGCAAGCCGCGGGCGTCTCCGACCAGGCGCTCGACGCGTTGGTGCGCCGGCTGCGCGAACGCATCGCCTCCCTCGACCCGGCCCATCAATACATCAACACGGTGCGCGGACATGGCATACGGCTGGATAACCCGTCCGCCTGACCCGCGCCGAAAAAGAACGCCTCCCGCGTGACTGCGGGAGGTTTTTTGACTGCCCGTATCTTTTTTCCGCCTCCGACGACTGTTCGGTTAAACCAACACCAAATTCAGTTTCGGAGGTTCAAAATGCAGAGATCATTTCGCTTTATGGCGGTCGCGTTGCTTCTCGGAGGCTATCTTCTGAGCGCGTGCGCGGGCGCGCCGACCCAGGCAGCCGGTCCCGGACAACTCCCGGCGGTCAACTCCAATGAGGTCCTGGATGCGGGAAGCAACGGCAACGATTCCAATTCCAACGACGACAATGCCAACGCCAACGTCAACGCGAACGACAACGCCGCCAACGACAATGCCAATGTCAACGATAACGCCAACGATAACGCCAACGACAACACCGGCGCGGAACAGGAATTTCACGGCGTCGTGGAAGCCGTCACCGATACCACGATCACGATCAACGGCGTGACGTATACCATCGCCGATTTCACGGAATTCAAGGATATCGTTTCCGTGGGCGACCAGGTCAAGATCCACGTGACCGTGGACGCGGACGGTGCGCTGGTCATCCGTGAAATCGAACTGTCGCTGGGCGGCGACGATGACAACGACAACTCGAACGGCAATTCGAACGATAACGGCGACGACGACAACTCGAACGGCAATTCGAACGACGACGACGATGACGACGACAACTCGAATAGCAATTCGAACGACGACGACGATGACGACGACAACTCCAACGACAATTCGAATGACGGCGACGACGACAATTCCAACGGCAATTCGAACGACGACGATAACGGCAATGACGACAATTCGAACGACAACGATTAGAAACCCTGCGCCCGCAAATTGAATTCCATGGAACATCTGGACGCCGAAGCAGGCTCCAGATGTTCCGCTTATCAAGGTTCCCCACATGCAAACGCGACGGCAATTCCTTCAACGCTCCCTCGGGTTGTTCCTCCTGTTCCTCCTGGGCATGGCGTTCATCCAATTCGTCACGCCCGACATGCCCGATAACGACGGCTTCTATCACATCAAACTGGCGTGGCTCATGCGCACGGAGCAACTGTGTTGTATGTCAAGCGGCAAAAGCAGGATTCCAGTGAGAACGGTCACGGATGATGGCATTCAAAATGGTCAAGAGTTTACGCATACAA
>SZPG01000030.1 GCA_030263595.1 Chloroflexi bacterium CFX6 | reverse complement strand
TGCCGCCTCCACGATGTCGGGCATGAGTTTGAATTCGGGCGGATGAGCCAGCACAACGTCCATGCCGAAGCGGGGCATTTGCAGGATCAGGGATTGGGGTACCGAGATCGGTTTCTGATATGAAGCGGCATACGCCCACGAGACGACGATCCGCTTCTTCCGCAGGTCGCGTCCCTTCTTCTCCATGATGGTCATTAGATCCGCGAGGCACTGAAAGGGATGATAGATCTCGCATTGCATGTTCAACACGGGCGAGCGCGAGTATTTGGCAACGTCGTTGATGTATTGGTTGCCCACCCTCCAGTCCACGTGACGGATGGCGATGCCGTCGAAGTAGCGTCCGAAGATCTCGCCGATCTCGACGGGCGTATCGCCGTGCGCGATCTGGGTGGTCTTGCTTTCGATGAATGCGGCATGTCCGCCGAGTTGAGCCATGCCCGCTTCGAACGATCCGCGCGTGCGCGTGGACGAGAAGAAGAACAGCATCGCCAGCACCTTGTCGCGCAGGTAGGGATGCAGTTCGCCCAGGGCGCGTTTGCGTTTGAGGTCGAATGCCACGTCGAGAACGGTTTCGACTTCCTCCTTGCTGAAATCGAGGTCGCCGATCAGGTCGCGGCCGCGTAGGTTGGTTTGCATAGTTTAGTCTCCTGGTTTGATAGTCTGATAGTCTGATGGTCTGATGGTCTGATAGTCGAATAGTCTGATGGTCTGATGGTCTGATAGTCGAATAGTCTGATGGTCTGATAGTCGAATAGTCTGATGGTCTGATAGTCTGATGGTCTGATAGTCTGATAGTCTGATGGTCTGATAGTCGAATAGTCTGATGGTCTGATAGTCTGATAGTCTGATAGTCTGATAGTCTGATAGTCGGATGGTCTGATAGTCTGATGGTCTGATAGTCTATAGACTAATCTTCTGTGGTTTGATCTTCGTCGGGCTGGTCGTTGTCCATTTCTTCTTCGTCTTGATCGGCAGGGTCCTCATCAGGAGCAAAGGAATAGTCGCCCTGGTCCTCAGAGATTTTGCCGGAAGTGTTTTGACCGCTTTTTCGGAGGAAGGCGATCAAGCCGTTGATGAGTCGTTTGACCTCGTCAGCCTGATCGTACGCCCGTTTCAATTCAATGTCCGTGATGTACTTGCGATCGAGCGCCAGGTAAAGTTCGGATTGGACCTCGCTGCCCGAACGACGCGCTATCTTCAAGAAACGGATGAACTCAGGGTCGGTCCCCGAATCGCAACCCTCGGCGATATTGTGCATAACGGAGCCGGAGGCGTCCAGAATCTGATCGCGCAATTTGAAATCCTTCGAGAAGCTGGGATGCAGAGTCAGTAATGGTATTCGCCAGCACACGCGCCTTCTGCCAGCAAATCAAATCCTCGAAACGCCGCGCCTTCGCCATTCCTTAAACTCCTTGTGAGTCTGATAGTCTGATAGTCGCTAGTCTCATAGTCTGATAGTCTGATAGTCGTTAGTCAGATGATCCAACAACCTTTAGACTATGAGACTATCAGACTCCAGACTATTAGACTCCAGACTATTAGACTCCAGACCATCAGACTCTCACTCCATCGCACCCAGCACCAGCGCCAGCAGCGTCATCCTCATCACAACGCCGTTGAACGCCTCCTGCCAGTAGCGCGACCATTTGGTGATGTCCACGTCGGTGGGGATCTCGTCCATGCGCGGCAGGGAGTGGAGCAGGATGGCGTCGGGTTTGGCTTTGGTCTCGAGCAGTTGGCGCGTGATCTTGTAGTTGGCAGGCGTCAGGTCCAGTTCGCCCGTGCGCTCATCGCGTGACTTGGTGTAATCGGGCTGGACGACTGGTTCGACCAGGATCACATCCGCTTCGCCTATCGCCTTCTCCACGTGATCGGTTTCCTTGAAGTCCACGCTGTACTGCTTGAGTTCCGCCTTGAACTCATCGGTGAGGCTCATATCGGGCGGCGCAACGAACGTGATCGGGCAATCGAACTGGCTGAGGGCATAGCCGAGCGAGTGCATTGTCCGCATCCGCATGTCACCGACCGCCAGCCATTTCAATCCGTCAATGCGACCTTTTTCGCGCAGGACGGTATACAAGTCGGTGAGGATCTGCGTCGGGTGTTCGCCCCAGCCGTCGCCGCCGTTGATGATCGGGATGCTCGCCCATTTCGCGGCTTCGTGCGGCGCGCCCTGCTGGAAATGGCGCATCACGATCACGTCCCCGTAGAACTCCAGCATCTTGACCGTGTCCTTGATGGACTCCTGATAGAAATCCCCCGCGCGGGTCATCTTGGCATCGGAGAAGCCGGTGACGTGACCGCCGAGGCGGTGCATGGCGGCTTCGTGCGCGAGGCGCGTGCGCGTCGAAGGCTGATAGAAAGCCGTCACCAAAGTCTTTTCCTTGAGCATGTCCACGTTCTTTCGGGACCTGGCGATGGGCTCCATTTTCTGAGCCACATCGAAGACGTGGAAGAATTCATTGCGCTCGAACTCCTTGAGCGAAAGAATGTCACGACCGGCAAAACTACGCATGTTGAAACTCCTTGTGTTTGGAAAAAATCATTACACACGTAAACAAGTACACAGGTATACAGGTCACGTGTGTACTTGTTTACCTGTTTACCTGTGTACTCAAAATGTTTGGGAACAGCGCATAGAACTCCGTTGCCGCGACGACCTCATCCAGCGAAACGTGTTCATGGCTTGTATGCGCGGTCTTCTCATCGCCGGGACCGAAGCCAATGGAGGGGATGCCCGCCTTGCCCGCCCAATACGTGCCGTTGGTCGAAAAGTCCCACGTACCCAATGGACGTTCTTCGCCCCACAGCGCCTCGACGGTCGCCTGCCCTGCCTGCGTCAGCGGATGTGCATCGTCCAGCAACCAGGCTGGGTAATATTTCGACACCGGGAAGACAAATCCGGTGTAGGACGGCTCATTGTAGAACAACTCCTCCACGCGGATCTCCTCCTGCAGGTAATCGGGGATCAATCCCCTGATCTGGGCGATCACCTCCTCGCGCGGTTCATTCGAAGTGATGCGGCGGTCGAGAAAGATCGTGAATTGGTCCGGCACCGCGTTGAGCGAAGCCGTGCGCACCTTGACGTCGGTCACCGCGACGGAGGGACGACCCTGCACCGGGTGGGAGCCCATGCCCAGGCGGAAGCGGCGATCCAGTTCGCGGATCTGCGTGATGACCGCCGCCATTTTGTACACGGCGTTGTCGCCCAGGTAATGCGACGCGGCATGAGCCGACCGCCCGCTGGCGGTGATCTTCAATTCGATGCGCCCCTTGTGTCCGCGATAGACGCGCATCTTCGTCGGTTCGCCGATCACGACAAAATCGGGCCGGAGGCCGGGATCAACTTCGACGAAGGTGTTGGGCGCGATGCCGTCGCACCATTCCTCCATGTTGCCGAAGTACCAGGCGGTGGTATCTTCGAGCAGTCCCAGTTCCTTTGCGAAGGACAAACCATACACCATGCCGGGCGTGGAGCCTTTCTCGTCGCACGCGCCGCGCGCGTACAGGTTTCCGTCCTCGATCTTGCCTTTGAACGGATCCCATTCCCACTCGGAGGGGTCGCCGATGCCGACCGTATCCACGTGCGAGTCATAGACGATGATGCGCTTCCCACTGCCGATGCGCCCCATGATGTTGCCCATCTTGTCGAAGCGGACTTCCTCGAAGCCGAGTTTTTTCATCTCCGCGCCGATGCGTTCGCCGACATCCTTGAGTTGTCCATCCATGCTGGGGATGGCTACGATATCGCGCATGAACTGGATGATGTTCTCGCGGTTCTGTTCGACTTTGTTTTTGATTTCCTGTACTGTCACTTTTACCTCTGAATAATGAATATAAGTCGCAGAGTTAACGGGATGCGGAGATTCCTATCCTACCGATGTTACACATTGATACCCGTAACGCGAGATTGCGTAGCGTCCCGTTTTTCAGGCGTTTCCTGGGCAGGAGCGATATGAATGTCGCATTACGGTGACCGATTTAATCGTTTCTGTGTAACGTCGGTTATCTTATTTTTTCGCGTCTCTGCGGCAGGACTTCGCCCGCTACGAACTTCCGATCTTCCGCAATACGTGGAAATGAAAATAACCGGGGATGAAATATCCCGTCGAATGATCCACGATGCGGTTGTTCTCGTCGTACAACTGCGACTTGAACTGCAACAACACGTCGCCGCGCTGGATTTCGAGCGCTTTCGCCACATCGGCGGAGGCGTTGGTGGCGCTGATCGCGGCGCGGGAAACGGTCAGAGAATCGCCGCGCTCAAGCATAAAGTCCAGGACCGAACCGCTGAAATCGGAGGGCAGGTCGTCCGGTTCCAGCACCGTCGCGGGCAGGGTATCCATCAAATAAGCGACGGGACGACCGTCGGCGCACATCACGCGTCGGACGAGCGTGAGGCGGGCGCCCGTCGAAACGTTCAAATTCTTCGCCGCCTCGGCGTTGGCGTTCGCCTGTTCGATGTGCAGATCGTTGACGCTGATCGCCAGGTTCATGCGGCGCGCCATCGTCTCGAGGCTCTCCAACACTTCCAGCCCCGAATCGATCACCGGCACCTTGCCGACCACGTACGTGCCGGAGCCCTGGCGACGCCGGATCAATCCCTGCGTTTCGAACGTGCGCATCGCTTCGCGCAGTGTGGCGCGCGAAACGCCCAGTTGTTTCGCAAGATACGGTTCGGAAGTAAGTCTTTCACCCGCAGGCGTGCGCGCGATCAGCGCGGCGAGGTCCGCCTGCAAACGTTGAAAAGGAAAATTTGCCATCACTCCTCCAATACGGGGATGAATTTGAATTGGGTCACGTCCACGAGACCCCGGTCTGAAATGCGCAGTTCGGGGATGACCACGAGCGCGAGCAGCGATAACTGCATGTTCGGATTGTTGAGTTTGCATCCGCACGCCCTGAACCCCTTCAGGACCGTTTCCGCCTTCCGCGCGACCGCGTCCGCTTTTTCGTTGGACATGATGCCCGCGATCTTCAACTCCACCCGACCGATGACTTTGCCGTTTTTGACGACGACCTGGCCGCCCCCGCATCGCGCGAGACTGTTGCCTGCCACCGCCATCGAAGCCTCGTCCGTGCCGACGATGATCATGTGATGCGAATCGTGCGCGACGGTCGAAGCGACGGCGCATTTTTCGGTAAAACCAAACCCGCTGACCAGTCCCAGCGTCACGCTGCCGGTGCCTTTGTGACGTTCGACGAGCGCGACCTTGGCGAGGTCGCGTTCCATGTCCGTCTTGATCTCGCCGTTTTCGGGTCGAAGGTCAAAAGTCAAATGTCGCGTGGGGGCTTGATTCTCGATGATCCCGATCACATTGGCTTTTACCCTCACCCCCTTCCCCTCTCCCTTAGGGGGAGGGGTGAGGGGTGAGGGAAGTTTGAAATCCTCCGCCTTCAACTTCCTCTTCAACTTTACCGAATTCCTCGCCCATGCGGGATAAGCGACTTTCGGCAAAGCCACCTTCCACTTTCCACCTTCGGCTATTACGCGTCCTTTGGCGATCACCACGTCCGCCTTGAACTTTTTCAAATCCTTCACCAGCACCACGTCCGCCCAGCGGCCGGGGGCGATCATGCCCATTTCCTTCGACAGACCGAAATGTTCGGCGGTGTTGATCGTCATCATCTGGATGGCGGTCAGCGGGTCGAGTCCCTGTTCGATGGCGTGACGCAGGACGCGATCCATGTGACCATCGTATGAGATCGTCTGCGCGTGCGAGTCGTCGGTCACGAGGATGAAGCGGCGCGAGTCCAAACCCAGTTGCGTGATCGCCCCCGCCTGCGAAGCCACGTCCAGCCAGGCGGAGCCGTAACGCAGCATCGCCTTCATGCCCTGCCGCACGCGTTCGACCGCGTCTTCGAGGTGCGTGCCTTCGTGATCGTCCTCCACGCCGCCAGCCGCGTACCCGTGAAACGGAATGCCGAGATCGGGCGAGGCGTAATGTCCGCCGATGATCTTGCCGTGCGCGTGCGTAATGGACATCTCTTCGAGCATCTTCCTGTCGCCCTGCGCCACGCCGGGATAGTTCATCATCTCGCCCAGACCGATGATGCCCTTCCACTTCATGGCTTGCGCCACCTCCTTCGGTCCGATGGATGCGCCGGGGGTCTCCAGCCCGGGAGCGGAGGGAACGCAGGAGGGCATCTGCACCCACACGTGGATGGGCTGCTTCTGCGCTTCGTCCACCATCAACTTCACGCCTTTTAGACCGAAGATATTCGCGACCTCGTGCGGGTCAATGAACATGCCGGTTGTGCCGCGCACGGCAACCGCGCGCACGAACTCCGTGACCGTGACCATGCCTGATTCGACGTGCATGTGACCGTCGAGCAAGCCCGGCACGAGATAACGTCCCTTTGCGTCAATGACTTGTGTCTTTTTGCCGATCGTGTGGCTGGCATCCTCGCCGACGTAGGCGATATGCCCGTCCTTGACGGCAACATCCGAGCCGGGGATGATCTCGCCGGACTGGACGGACACCCATTTGCCGTTCAATATAACGAGGTCGGCGGGGAGGCGCCCCATGGCAACGTCCACGAGCGCGCGGGTCAGTTTTGTAGATGAGGGCATTTATCCTCCTGGGAACGATTCCTATTTCGGCAGGATGACCGGGAACATCACCACGTCAATGAAACGCATGACGCCCAGCCCGGTGTTGTGGAACTGGTGGCTCTCGTTGGGCGCGACGTACAGCGCGCAGCCCTCCGAGATCGGATGCGTCTTCCCGTCCGTTTCAACCTCGCCCTCGCCAGCCAGCACGAAGATCTCGTGTTCGTTGTCGTGCTGGTGCATCTGGGAGGATTTGCCGGGTTCCAGTTCCATGATACGCATTCCAAAGTTGTTCGCGCCCTGTGAAGCGTTGATCGCCCAACGTACGGTCAAGCCGTCCACGCCGCTCGACTCAACGGGTAGTTCTCGATAATCCTTGATATACATTGGGTTCTCCTTTCTGTATGTCATTGCGAGCGGCGCCGCTCGCAACGACATCAACTCGACAGGGTCTTTGCGGCTCGATTGTGCTTCTCGATCAATTTCCTCTCGTCGGCAGTGACCACGCTTCCCTCCCTGACGATGAACCTGCCTCCGACCACCGTATAGTCCACGCGGACGGGTTGGCCGAAGACGATCGCCGAGACGGGGTCGTGCATCCCTGCGAATTCGATGCGGTTCAAGTTTACCGCAAAGAAGTCGGCGCATTTGCCGGGTTCGAGCGAGCCGATGTCGTTTCTTCCAAGAACAGCCGCGCCGCCGCGCGTGCCGAGATACAGGGCTTCCCTGGCGGTCATCAATTTTCGGACCTCGCCCCCAGCCCCTCTCCTGCCAGGAGAGGGGGGAGGGCTGGCGGAAAAACCAGTGATCCCTTCTTTGACACGCGACAACAGCATCGCATTGCGGACCTCCGCCAGCAGGTGCGAGCCGTCGTTGGAGGCGGAGCCGTCCACACCCAAGCCGACGTTGACGCCAGCCTGTCTGTATTGCTTGATCGGCGCGATGCCGGAAGCGAGACGCATGTTCGATGACGGACAGTGCGCCACGCCGCAATTGTGTTCCGCGAAAACTTTGATCTCTTCGTCGTTCACCCATACCGCATGAGCGAACCACACGTCGCCGCCGACCCAATCCACTTCCTGCATGTACCCGACGGGGCGATGACCGAACTTTTGCAGGCAGAATTGTTCCTCATCTTCGGTCTCGGCGAGATGCGTGTGCAGGTGCACGCCGTATTCGCGCGCGAGTTTGGCGGATTGTCTCATCAGTTCGGTTGTGACGCTGAACGGCGAACACGGCGCGAGGACGATCTGCACCATGGAGCCGGGTCTTGGATCGTGGTATTGCTCGATGAGACGCTGCGAGTCTTCGAGGATGGAGTCTTCGCTGTCCACCACGCTGTCGGGAGGGAGTCCGCCTTTGGATTCGCCGAGGGACATCGAGCCGCGCGAGGCGTGCAGGCGGAGTCCGATCTCGGAAGCCGCGGCAATTTCATCGTCGAGGCGTGAACCGTTCGGAAAGAGGTAGAGGTGGTCCGCTGCGGTGGTGCATCCCGAAAGGGCGAGTTCGGTCAATGCGGTGGAAGTCGAAATGAAAATGTCTTCCGGCGTGAGGCGCGCCCAGATCGGGTAGAGGGTCTTGAGCCAGTTGAAGAGGTTGGCGTCTTGCGCGGCGGGGACGGCGCGGGTGAGGGTCTGGTAGAAGTGATGGTGGGTGTTGACCAGCCCCGGCAGGAGGACGTGGCTGCTGAGGTCGAGGATTTCTTCGGCTTCCTGGGGCAAGCTGGAAGTTTGCCCTACCTGTTCGATGAAGCCGTCGCGAATAAAAAGACCACCATCCGAGAGTTCGGTTTGGTGGTCGTCGAGGGTGAGGAGGTGGGCGTGCTTGACGAGGAGGGTGGACATCTGATAGTCTAGTCAAGGGAAAGGACTAGACTACATTTGTCTGACAACCTGAGTGTAGCAGAAGAGGAGGAGGCTGTCAACGAGGAAGAAAATTACAAATTTTGAGTGATGTGTAGTATAAAAGCGGGAGTGAAAGCTCGAGTATCTGCAAACGGTCGAATTGTCATTCCCGCCTCCCTACGGCGAAAATATGGAATCAGGAACGGCACACGGATCATCGTTACCGACGCCGGTAACTCGATCATCCTGAAGCCTGTGACCGAGCAATACCTCAGGAATTGGCAAGGCTCGTTGAAGGGAAAGGGTGGATTGAGAGTGCTGACGAATGCACGCCGAAAAGATAAGGAATAGAAGTGATTGCAAACCAGCCTTTTATAGCCGTAACAGAAGAGGAGGAGGCTGTCAACGAGGATTTATATGGGGCAGTAAATACAAAGAACATTGACCAGATTTCCTGTTTTTGATCTAATTCCCCCAGGTTGATAAAGGAGAACAATCAATGGAAGTTGTCGCCAATTCGAAAGGACAGGTCGTCATCCCATCTAAAATCCGCAAGCAATTGGGGATCAAGGATGGAACCTATCTTCAAATTGACGTGAACGCCGTATCCGGGCAGATCATCCTCACCCCCGTCACCCGTGAATACATTCGATCCCTGCGCGGAAAGTATAAGGGCAAGGGATTGATGAAGGCTTTGATGGATGAGAAGAAAGGAGAAAGGAAATTGTAAGACGGCAAGGAAGGTATAAGGATGCGCGTTGGACATAGCAGGCGGCAGGCGCATAAAGAAAGGGTTGATACTTTCCTGGATGCCGATATGACGCCTGACAATAAGGTACAATTGTCTCAATGGCAACACAATTAACCCTTACCTTCTACGAAACCAAAGTAACCCCAGAGAAAAATGGACAATCCGAGTGGGGAACCTTCAAGGATAGCTTGCGCGCACCTGTCCACCGCTGGTTTACTTATCCTGCTGGTTTCTCTTATAAAGCCGTCGAACACTCGATTGAGAGGTTTAATGTTCAAATAGGTCAAACTATATACGACCCGTTTATGGGTTCAGGGACTACAAATCTCGTAGCAAAAACATTGGGAATAAATTCTGTCGGCGTAGAAGCACATCCCTTTGTGCATCGGATTGCGCGCGCGAAACTTGCATGGGAAATTGATTTTGACCAAATTCAAGAGTTTATCAAAATCGTTCAAGATGATTTACCCAAGAAATCAAAATCATTGCAGAAAAAAAGCATTTCAAATGAGTTCCCTGAATTAGTATTGAAATGCTATGAAGAGAAGACCATTTATGATTTATGGGCACTTAGGGAATTGGCTATTGAATATCTTGATGAAGGTGAAATCAAAGAATTCTTCTTTGTGGTAATTACTGCCATGCTCAGAAGCGTATCCGTTGCAGCAACCGGATGGCCCTACATTGCTCCAAACAAGAAGAAAACCACGTCAGTTGACAAAAATGTATTAAACGAATTTGTACTGCTCTCCAACCAAATGGCGAAAGATATCCATGCCATGAAAGTTTGGTCGAGGGATCGATACAAGTCATCGAATCACTTGCTAATTAATGGCGATTCAAGAAATACGGAAAAGTGGATTTCTAATCAGTCAATTGACCACGTATTTACATCTCCGCCATATCTAAACAATTTTGATTATGCCGACAGGACTCGATTGGAACTTTATTTTTGGGGTGAGGCAAAGAGCTGGAGTGATATATCCGAAAAAATAAGAACACAGCTGATGACCTCAGCAACAACGCAAATCAATCGCACAGACACAAAATATGAAATTCTTGAACAATTCAAGAAGGAATGTCCTTCGGTAACAACGTTTATTGAAGAAAACGTCTATAGATTAGAGAAAATCCGCAAGACAAGGGGTGGAAAGAAGAGTTACGATTTGATGGTGGCAGGATATTTCAATGATATTTATCAGATCATAAAAGACACATTGCGGGTTCTAAAGCCAAACACAAAAGCCTTATTTGTTCTAGGTGACTCCGCTCCCTACGGAGTCTATATACCGACGGACAAATTGATCGGTGAAATTGGGTTAGGTGTTGGTTTCCATTCCTATGAGATTGAGGTACTCAGGACGCGTGGGGACAAATGGAAGGAAAATCCACAACGTCATACCGTACCGTTGCGAGAAGGTATAGTCATCTTGAGTAAGTGAGGGAAACATGGCAGACAACAAGCAACACGGTAGAATTAGTCACGTCGGACAATTAATTGGTGAGGCATTTGAAAATGCGGTAATCAAACTCATCAAATCGCATCTACGCAAAAACCATCCTGGGTATGTGTTACTGAGACCAGAGAAGGGCAAGAAGCTCTTGACATTGGATATGCCCGGAGGAATTAGGAGGCAACTCGACACCGTTGTCGCCCCAAACGATTCAAACGAACCTGTCGCCCTGCTCGAAACCAAATGGCTCAAAGATGGCAGACATTGGAGCGATAAGGGTGCTTGGATACTTCAATTACGCGAGGTTAGGAAAAACTATCCCACGGTCCGGGGTGCCGCCGCCATACTTGCAGGCTATTGGAACGAAGGTGTCAGGGTCTTATTACGAAATGAGGGCGGTGGAATTGATATGATCTTGGTAGCAACCGACGATGAGGTATACCAATCAATACAGCCATATCTAAACGATGCTCTGGGCGATAAATCCTTTGAGCTAAACGCACGGCAGATAAGACAACGCTTCCCTGAAAAGTATGTTGACGCTTTCGATGATTTTCTGGTTGCCTTTCGGGAGTCAAAAGGATTAGACAAACTTGCAAAGCAATGGTTGAGCTTTATTCGAACGGACGTCAATGGTGTACAAATTGATGGAAAACAACTTATTCGAAATGCCCTGGATGATTTGCTCAAACCATTACCTGCTACCCCAAAAGCAAGAAGCTTCGAGATTACTCTTGAAATTGAGACCGGCAATTTGATTTACAGAAAATTCAATGACCTTGAAGAACTTATAGAATTTATTAAAGAAGACGCCCACAACCCTCAATGGATCCTCGAACAGATCACCCCAAAGCGAAACAGGAAGATCGGGGAGCAATCAAGTTTCTACGAAGCGGAGGAAGACGAAGAGGATTGGTAAAATCCACCCCCTCATGGCGGGGTTTTACCTGACAATCCTGTCATACCGAATCAGCGATGCGCAATTTCGTCTTTTCACTGGAAGGTGAACAGAATGAAAAAGCGCGTTTTTCTCCTTGTGATATGCCTGCTGGCATCACCAGATAAATCGGGAGTACTTGTGATTGGAGAAGTAAACGGAGGAATTCAATTTGCAATTCCAATTTGGATGAAAGACACATCTATCGAAACTGCTGACCCTGAATTATTTTCACTGCATCTTGAACCACTCTATCGAACAACTCCTCCACCACATGAACTGATGTCCAGATATGTTTATGGCTGGTCGCCCGACAGCAAAAGCCATGCCGAGGCGCGGTTTTATTTCGACGGATACAACGGGGTCAACTTTACAGCACAGGGTGAAATTGTCGTCATCAATGCAGAATCCGGAGACGTGCTATACACGTACAGTTTTCAAAGCGATCTTCAGCCGCTTACCGCTCCATTTCCGGGTGGATTTGACATCGTCTGGCCCGCGCAGCCTTAATTTCAAAAGCAGCGCGCAGGAATGAGCGATTTGGGTGCGGGATTCGACATCACCCCTGCCCCTCTCTTGAAGGAGAGGAGTACATCCCTGCTATAATTGGGGCATGGCAAGGAGCAAATTATGGTTACACCCGCTGTAAACACGATTATCAAAATGATCGAGCAACTTCCCGAAGCAGATCAGGAACGGGTTGCCGAGCATTTGCGCGAGTATCTTGCCGCGCTGGAAGATGAGGAAAAGTGGGACAAGGCATTCGCCAAAACCCAGGACAAGTTGTCCTACGCGGCGCGTGAGGCGCGCAAACAGATTGCGGAAGGAAAATCTGAACCGACTGCAGCGGCTTTGAAAATATAGCCCCGACGTTAACGTCGGGGCAAGAAAAGGGATGCGGGTTCACCCGCGTGGGAAAAAGAGGTCCGGGCGACGGCGTTTTCAACAAAAAAACAACCCCGCCGTGAGGCGAAATGATTCCTTTCAATCAACTACGCCCTGGACTTGTTCACGATACTCCTGCTCTTCTCCAGCAGGGAGGCGATCTCCTGGGCGGCTTCCTGGAACGTCACCCCCTCCACCTCCGCCCATTCCTCGCAAAGCACGTCCTTCGTCACGCGATAAAAACCCGCAATCGTCCCATACAGGGATTTGTGTTCCCCGTAGGCGTACAGGTCGCGGACGATCTCGCATTGCACGCGTATCGTCCCCTGCCGGAGGCGCTCCATCAGGTTGGATTGCCGCGAACGCGCATCGTCCGTGAGGGATGAGGGACGGGAAGCGAGGACGACGCGGCACTCGTCAATCTCCTCCCGTCCCGCCAGTCTACGCAGCCCAAAGGAGGGCGGATCGCACGGCGCCCACAAGGTACAGCCCGCGCTTGGGATGGAGACCTCGTAATACCGCCGCGTCACACCGGACCCGAATTCTCGCTCCTCCAAATTGACGACCTCCCCCACCCCATGCTGCGGATGAACGACCCGGTCGCCAGTATTGAACATGATGTGATTCTGATTAGTAGCGTCGATTCCTGCCGCCGCGATTCTGCTGGCGAAAACCGCCGCGATTTTGCTGGCGGAAACCGCCGCGCTCTTCGCGGGGACGCGCCAGATTCACGGTCAACTGGCGGTCAGCCAGCGTATGACCGTTGAACATGGAGATCGCCTTTTGCGCTTCCGCCTGCGAACTCATTTCCACAAAGGCGAAACCCTTCGAACGATTCGTCCCGTGTTCCTTGATCAACGCGACGGAAACGACGCCGCCCGCCTGCATGAACAGTTCGCGCAGGTTCTGTTCGGTCGTTTCATAAGACAAATTTCCAACGTACAGTTTCACTTCCATGTCAGGCTCCTTGCGGTCGCGGTGATTAAGAATAAAGCCGCCAGCCCAAACAGGGTTGACGGCGGCATAAACACGTTCGACCTTTTATGAGATGGGGCGATTATATCACAACGAGATTGGGCTTCCTATCCGAAATCGAAAAAATCCGCGCTTCTCCGTGCCCGGAAGGATTCTTAGGGTCAGTAAATTATTAACTTCCCTCATGTCGTTGCGAGTCTTCGAGAAGCAATCTCCTGTTGCCATGGATTTTCCTGCAAAGTGGAGATTGCTTCGGGACGAACACCCTCGCAATGACATCCATTTCGTGGAAGGTGAGGGAGCTTATTTTTTTACGAACCCTTACCCCGAAGAGTCAAAAGATAACCCCGCGTTCACGCGGCGGCGGCTTTGTCCCGGTTCGAACGGTCGAACCAGTAGATGAGTCCGCCGACCAGGCTTCCCGCGAGATTGAGGGCGAACACGGTCAACGAGAAGGCGACCGCGTCGGCGGAGGTGATTCCCCAGGCGGAGGCAAAGATGACGAACACGCTCTCCCGCACTCCGATGCCGTTGAACGACAACGGCAGGAGAATCGCCAGGTACAACAAGGGAACGAAGAGGAGCAGGTCGCCAAGTTTCACCGGGAGTTGGAGCGCGGAAGCCACCAATCGAAACGCGAACACGTCCGCAAACTGGATGAGGAACGAGATGAGGAACACGCCCGCCAACAGGCCGGGGTGACGCGCCTTGAATCGGAAACTATGCACCCAGTCCTTCAAACGCAGCCGCTCCGCAAAAGGGAAACGCCCGGCGAACGCCTCCATCCACCTGCCGAACGCGGGCAGGGTCGAGACAGCCATGATCCCCGCGAAAACCAGGAACACGCCGCCGAGCAGCAGCCAGAACAGCCAGTCCGAGCGCAGGTCGAAGCGCATTGAAAGCGCGCCCAAGCCCAAAGTCACGAGTGAACCGTAACTGAGGACGCGTTCGAAGAAGATCGTGGCGGCAACGTCCTCCACTTTGCCGGTATCGCGTCCGCCGGCGTACAGTCGGTAGGCATCCCCGCCCAGGCTGCCCGGCAGGAAGTTGTTGAAGAACAGTCCCGCCATGATCCAGCGGAAGAGGGCGGCGAAGCGCTGCGAAATATCCCACGCCCTGAGGAGGAGTTTCCAGCGCAGGGATTGCAGGCTGACGGACAAAAAATAGAGCAGGAAGAACGCGAGCAGGTGGAGGGGATCAATGCGGCTGAAGGCGCGCGCGATCTCGTTGAACGCGGACAAGCGGATGAGATACGCCAAAAGCAACCCGCTGACCGCAACGCGCAGCGTGAGCGAGACGGCGGGTTTTTTGAGGAAGTTCCAGGCGCGGGAGGGGAACGAGGCGGTACCCATTCCGTTCATGCGCCCGGCTTCAAGCGGAAGATGAAGCCGTCGCTCGACTCACGTTCGAGTTGGAAGCGCGGGTGCCTGGCGAACGCCATGTTGCCCTGCGGGTACAAGTGGATGACCCAGATCTCGCGCGGGGTTTTATCGTAGGAGCGCAGAATGTTTTCGATCACTTTGGTCGTGAGCGTCTCGTCGAAGGGATTGGAGAAGAACAACAGGTTGGCTTCGGCGGGGATTTCGTATTGCGAGGCGTCGCCATGGATGATCTCGAACTCGGTTTTGCTTTTCGATTTCTGTTTGAAGATCTCGAGGTTCCTTCGGCAGATCTCGACCAGTTCCCTGGAAAACTCCACGCCGATGACCTTGCGGAATCCACGTTCCGCCGCCATGAACATCGCCTTGCCCTTGCCGCTCCCAAAATCAACGAAGCAACTGTTCGCCGCGTCCACCTTGAACGACGAAAAGGTTTTCTTGAAGATGTAGGCGTTCGTCCCCTCGTAATAGACGCCGTATTGCTTGTTCGGAGAGTCAATGTCGAGGTCTTCGAGTTGTTCGGTGTTGATGGTGTCTATCCTGTATTTCAAATCGAAGAGCAGGTCCGAGACGATGTAACGGATCGTCGTCAGCAGCCCCACCTTGCGGATGTTGCGAAATACCTTTCTGAAATTTTCGAGGTTTACGATATCGAGAACGGACATATATTGTTCCTTTACTTTTCCACCGTACATTTTGCTCGAACGCCAGACCCTAAAGGTTTTTCCGGCAAACCCAGGCGTAAAATTTGCTCGAGGGGCTTGCCTGGACCGTGTTCTTATCAGGGAAGGAAACCTTTAGGGTCTTTTACCGGGCGGATGTACGGTGGAGAGTTCCTTTACAAAAAGTATCGAATGGCAGGCGAGAGGAACGCGGTGATCACGCCCGAGGGAAGATTGGCGATGATCTTCTTCGCCCACGAGACCCGGTCGAAGAGGCGCGGCGAAGGCTTGCGCGTTTTGCCGGGGACGAAGTAACGGCTCGGTTCGAGGACCTCGGTCCCCCATCCCTGCTTGAAGCGGATCAGCGTCTCGTGCGCCTTCGGCGCCTCGCCCATGTTGAACCGATCATACCCCTCCGCGGCGGCGTCCTGGATGATCCGCCAGATGGCGACGTGCGCGGGCTGGTACTCATCGTCCGGCTCCACCGCGGACCACGCGTAATACACTTCGTTGTGCGCCCAAAAGGTGAAAATCCCGCCAACGTATTTCCCGTTGACCCGCGCCATGTACAAACGAGCGTCGCCTTTTGGGAACTCCGCAAAGATGTTCTCGAACAACGCCTTGACGTGCGGGATGAATCCGTGCTTGTGCCCGTAGATGCGGACGTAAGACCGATAAAACTCGTCCACCAGGTTGCCGTCCAGATCGGCGACGATATCCATGCCCTGCAATTTCGCCGACTTGTTCAGGATCCGTTTGAAGTTCGTCCGCAGATTTTTGCGGATCGCCTCGATGCCTTGCCGCAGGTCGAGGACGAAGGTGTAATCCAAACCTTCCTGAAACGGGAGATATTCCGCGTCGGCATCCGACAAAGGAACCGGGGTCAACACTTCGGCATGATCCACGCGGGAGGTTTTTTCCGCAACCGCCTTCAACAACGCGTTCAACGCCTCCGACGACTCGCAAAGCGGACCGCAATAGGTGGGGAACGGATTGGTCACGTAATGCGCGCCGCCAAACAAAGGCTTGCACAAAAACAACGGGCAGACCCCAACGACCTCGCCGCCCTCCAACGCGACCAGATGTTCGGTTTCCACGCCATAGGCGGCGCGCAAAACATTTCCCCACGCCAGGTCATGCCCGAAGCGCGCGTCCGCCCGCCCGGCAAGATACGAGGCGTATCGTTCGTGTAATGTCTCGTCCAGTTCGATAACTTGGATCATCGTTTCGATGCTTTCGGATGTGCCGCAGGATTTACCTTGCGCTTTGGGTCGAGCGCGACGTGAATGTCGCAGCACGGAGTTTACACGATCCCGCGGATCAAAGCCGGTCCCAGGGCGCGCACGACAAATTGCGGGAGCAGTTTCCAAACCCGGATGGCGAGTCGAAATTTTGGGCTTTTCTGGTTCAACTCCGGCAGGGGTCCGCCATTGGGAAGATGATACCAGTATGCAAGCGTCTGCCGGCGCGGCTTCCATTTCAACTTGAAAACCTCGTTCCCCGAACCGTTCAAACTGCGGCCGAGATCGAACGTCCTGAATCCCTTCGCGCAATACCGTTCGATCACGGACCAGTACAAAAACTCGCCCGCGTAATCCGGGCGGAACTTCCGCAGGATGTTCGCGTGCAGATTCGTCGCAACGTTCCCGTGAAGGATGAACACACCCGCGCCAGCCAGTTCGCCGCGCGCGGAATACATCACCGCAAACTCCAGCGCGCTGCCCAGCGCCTCAGCCATGGCGCGCAAATATTTCCTGGTGTGATACGGTGAGCCGAGTTCGCGCATACTGCGCGCCAGCGTTTCATAGGTATCGTCCAGCAGTTCGAGTCCGCCGAAGCGAATCGCAAATCCCTTTTTCAGGGACTTGCGGACGTGGTTGCGATGATCCGAACCGAACGAACGCAGGAGTTCCTCCGTATTCGAGGACAGATCCACGAAGAACGTCGAATAATTGGGATTTTGAATCCAGCCTTCGGGCGGAGACTCCTCCCCCGCCTCGAACCGGACGTTGACATGCTCCACGTCCAGAGCCTTCGCCAACTCCCGAGCCTTCTCCAGCAGCGCGTCACGAACGGCGACGGACTCATACCCAAATCCGCCATACGAACCGAACGGAGACGTGGCGAGATAATTCCCAAAGATCGGGTGCTTCACGTGGACAAGCGCCAGCCAGCCGTCAATCCCCGCCTCCGATTCCGAGACGATCCGATGCACGGGGAAACCATATATCTTTTGCGTGAAGAACATCCACGCATCGAGCCCGGCGAATCCGACGGAAGCCAAAAGCGATTCAGGCAGATCAACTCTTTCATCCCGCCCCAGGACGCGCAAGTGGGTCATCCTCCAGTTTACGCTTCCAGCGCCTCCACCACTCTCCGCGCATCCGCCGCGGACGGCAGGTGAACGCGCAACACCTTCCTTCCCGCTTCGATCAACGCTTCGTAGTCGCCCAGCGCCTGCGCGCGGATGAGCGTGCCAAAGGTCAAGCCTTCGGTTGGAACGTCGAAATCCTTTTCTGGCTCGGCGGTGAGGACGAGGAACAACGCGTTCTTCGGTCCGCCTTTGTGGAATTGACCCGTCGAATGCTGGAAGCGCGGACCAAAGCCTGCGGTCACGGCGTTGCCCGTCTTGGCGCGAACCGCGACGCGCATCTTTTGCAGCGCGTTCGTCAGTTCTTCATTGCGCGGCAGGTAGGCGTTGACGGCAACGTAGCCGCCCGGTTTTGCCTTTTTCAAAAATCCATTCAACACGGTTTTCAGCGTTGCGCCAGTCACCGCAGTCGGCGAAAACACTGTAACGCCATCCTTCTTCCACGCGGGTTTGCCCTCGCGTAACCTGCCCTTCTCCTGATAATCGGCGATCTTCGCCCTGGTGATCTTCTTGCTCGATTCCACGTTCGGCTGGTCGAAGGCGTTGACGCCGATGATCGAACACGCAACAGCAGTCGCGATTTCCCAACGGAAGATCTCGGCGCCAACGTCGTAGAAAGCGGAGAGTGGAAAGTGGAGGACGGGATGACCGGCACTTTTCAACGCAGCCATTACGTCATCGTATTCGCCGTTCTGACGCAGATACACGAACAATCTGTCGTTCCCATAATCCCTGACATCACCGATCGGTTCGAGAGGCACAGGCAGGATGCCTTTTCCATCCTTGCCGCTGGACTCGGCGATGATCTGCTCGATCCAATTTGCAAACGCGGACAGAGGCGCGTCGCTGACGACGGTCAACTTGTCGCGTCCACCCAAAGCCGCCTCGCCAATGACGGCTCCCAATGCCAGCCCGGGGTTGCGCGCCGCAGGGACGTGTTCCCCACACTGACGCCTCATCCAATCCACGCGGTCGAGAAGGCGAGGCAGGTCCATGCCCAGCAGCGCGGCGGGGACGAGACCGAAATCGGTCAACGCGGAGTAACGCCCGCCGACGAATTCATCCGCGAGAAAGATATGCCTGAAGTTGCGTTTTCTCGCCAGCGCCTCGAGCGATGTGCCGGGGTCGGTAATGACGATGAAGCGCGAACCGTCCTTTTTGCTGAGTTTCCAGAAGTAATCGAAATTTGCCATCACTTCCGCCGTGCCGCCGGATTTGCTGGCAACGATATACAGGCTCTTATCGGGCGGAAAATCCTGCGCGGCTTGCGCGACCTGATCGGGATGCGTCGAATCGAGAATGCCAAGGCAAGCGCCCTCGCCCCCATCCCCTCTCTCTAAGGGAGAGGGGCGCAGGGGTGAGGGAACGGGCTGCACGGGCGCATCGGCAAGGAGCGACGCGAACACTTCCGCGGTCAGGGACGAACCGCCCATGCCCAGCACGAGCACGCGGTTGATCTTCGCCTTCTGAATTTCCTTGACGAACGATTGATACGCCTTCAGTTTCTCGCGCGCTTTATCGGTCGAGTCCAGCCAACCCATGCGGATGACGACCTCGGCTCTGCCCGCTTCGTCCCTTGCCCAAAGCGCAGGATCATGTTTCCAGATGCGCGCGGGAACAGAATCCGCTTCCAGTTGCGCGATCCGTTTGGAAACGGGAGCAGATACGGGCTTGTGCTGAGCCGAGTCGAAGTATCCAAGAGAAGAAGCGGCGTTCTTCCTTCTCTCATCAATTGTCTTGAGTAATGCGGAGAACGCGTCCGCAAAGGCTTTGACTCCCTCGTCCTCCAGTTCCTGCGTGATGACGTCCATCGAGACGCCCAGGGCTTCGAGTTGAGCGATGACGTTCTGCGCTCCTTCGATATCGCGCGTGAGGGTGATCTCGACTTTGCCGTGATCCTTGAACGCTTCGAGCGTCTGCGGCGGGACGGTGTTGACGGTTTCGGGACCGATGAGGTTGTCCACGTAAAGGGTATCGGGGTAGGCGGGGTTCTTCGTGCTGGTGCTTGCCCACAACGGACGCTGGACGCGCGCGCCCCTGACCTTGAGATTCTCCCAGCGGCGACCGACAAAGGTTCGATGAAATCCTTCGTAGGCAAGTTTGGCGTTTGCAACCGCAGCTTTGCCTTTGAGCGGTGAGTCTGCGGGGAGTTTGGGGTCCACCTTCGAATCGACGCGCGAAACGAAGAACGATGCTACCGAGGCGATGTGGTCAATGGGATGACCCGCCGCGAGGCGGTCTTCCAAGCCGCCGAGGTAGGCGTCCATCACTTCGGCGTACCGTTCGAGCGAAAAGATGAGCGTGACGTTGATGTTGACGCCCGCGGCAATCGCCCTGCGGATCGCGGGGACGCCCTCCCTGGTGGCGGGGATCTTGACCATGAGGTTCGGGCGGGCAACGCGCACCCAGAGTTGCTCGGCTTGCGCGACGGTGGCGTTCGTATCGTGCGCGATGTACGGGCTGACCTCGATGCTGACGTATCCGTCGCCGCCGTTCGTCTCTTCGTAGAGCGGCAGGAACGCGTCGCAGGCGGCTTTGATGTCTTCGACCGCGAGTTGCCAGAAGATCTTTTCCGCGTCCCAGCCCGCCCAGGCAAGCGGCGTAAGGGCGGAGTCGTAATCGTTCGACTTTGCAATTGCGGCGTTGAAAATGGATGGGTTGGAGGTGACGCCGCGAATGTCGCCGCGTTCGATCATGGCTTTGAATTCGCCGTTTTCCAGAATCTTGCGCTGGATGTTGTCGTACCAGAGGGATTGACCGAGGGAGGTGAGTTTGGGGATGGGGTTCATCACTGTACCTATGAGTTTTTATCTTTGATGCTAAACGCCAACTGCTTCTCGTCCGGCTTTCCGTTTTGACTATTGTATTTATAAGTTGGCCAGGATACTAGATAACCTTCCGCTTCATTGCCCCATTGATCCCAGCCCACACGGCCACCGCGAGCAAACAACTCCAAATACGGACCCGGACTGCAAGCCTCGATGATCTCGAAGATTTCATCGGGTTTTCTAGAATGCTCGCGTTTGCGAGTTTTGACAATATTGACCTGGCTTCTGCCCGGCTTTAGCGTTCGTAACTTTCCGCGTATACCAAAGAGAAGTAACTCGGTGGTGTTCCTAAAATAGAAACCTACTCCGCGGCCGTCAGGCTCACCATCTTTTCTTATTTTGTGCCAGACAATATTAGTTTTATATTGGAAACCCCATGCTTCCATAACCTCCAATCCCCATTGCAAAAGCGCGTTTGGTACCCATAAGTACAAATGGCTTTTTTCTGCCGCAACCAAAGAGACGGGAATTTCCTTGATTTCCTGAATTGTGAGCGTCGCATACCGGGAAAGCCTCTTATGTTCAGGCGCGACTTTTCCCGTACGGTTTTGAAATTGCCAAGGAGGATCAGCCAGAATAGTTCCATAATTCCGATGCGGAACAGAAGCCAGAAATTCCTGAGCAGGGGTCAAATTGTCGTCCATATTAGCATTCCTCTGAATACAGGTTCTCGGTGATGCCGAAAACCAAGATCGGACAACCGCCTCCACCACCCCCTTCAATACGCGGCAGCAACCTTGACATGTGAGTCGTCGAGGCGCCGTAAGATGCTCCTCGTCCCAGTCTGTCAAAAATTTCCTGCAAGTGGTCGCAACGTGTGATTATTACCCCTACACTGATTGCTCTTAGATCGAACAGAAGGCGAAAGTTGTTCAGGTCACGATCAAAGAACGGATCTTTATTATTCCATTCAATTTCAAGCGCAACTTTATTCTTGTAACAATCAACCTTATGGGTAGGCGAATCCATTACACGATCATCTACTTTTACCGATGTCAGAAATTCCTTTTCAAGCCAACCACGTTCATACAAGAAGCCGTCAATCGCCTCTGCCACTTTCGACTTTCTACCACCTCCTACAGTGATCCAGCTCCTACAAAGTACAAAATCGTCCAGCAAAGAGACAATATCCTTCCATTCTTGCGGAAAATCATTCTTTAGAATAGCACAGGCGTGCTTCCACTCATGAACTTCATATTTTTCGAGGATTGGCTTTGGTAATAATTCTATGCTCATGGTTTTTCTGATACTCCACATATCACTTTCAAGAAATTATACTTTTTCTTCCTCAAGTAATACCTTTATCCACACTTTCATCGGCAACGATCTTCATCAGGCAGACTCAGCAAGGGGATAAATAACGTCTGCGCGCAAAGCCTCACGAGCAAAACTCAATGCCGCCTGAATTCCTTCACATGTCAGGCGGGGATGGGCTTGCAACAACTGGTCAAAAGTCTCGCCTGCTGAAAGTTTTTCCAGAATCAAGTCAACCGTTATCCGTGTGCCTGAGATAACAGGCTGTCCCATCATGATTTTCGGGTCTGAAATGATAAGCGACTGGGTCATTTGTGCCTCCAGGTTTCACCAAGTCAATTACAACTTTCCTTCTTCTTCGATTTTATGAATCTTCCCCACCCGCCGCGCCAGCCTTTCCCCTCCCGCCTTGTTACCTTGATACTCCGCGCCCAAAAACGCAACGATCAGCGCTTTGGCGAGTTCGGGACCGATCACGCGGCCGCCGAGACAAAGCACGTTCATGTCATCGTGCAACACGCCCTGCGCGGCGGAATAGGTATCATGACAAATCGAAGCGTACACGCCTTTCATTTTGTTCGCCGCAATCGCCGCGCCGACGCCTGATCCGCAACACAGGATGCCGCGTTCGGCTTCCCTGTTTTGGATGGCGCGCCCGACCTTTTCGGTGAAGTCGGGGAAGTCCACGGGCTCGGCGGAGTTTGTGCCGAGGTCAATGGGTTCGTGACCCGCGTTGCGGACGGCATCGAGAACAATCTGTTTGAGCGGGAAACCCGCGTGGTCGAAACCAACGGCTATTTTCATAGTACTCCTAATATGTCATTGCGAGCGTTCGTTGCGAAGCAATCCCCTGTTTTGCGAGGAGATTGCTTCTCGAAAACTAGCAATGACACTTACAAAACTGATGTTACGCAGAAAAGATTATATTGGTCATCGTAACGCGACATTCATGTCGCTCTTGCCCAGGAAACGCCTGAAAAGCGAGACGCTACGCAGTCTCGCGTTACGGGTATCATTGCGTAACATCACTTATAAAAGTTCTTTTGCTCTTGCCATAACATTCTCGACCGTAAACCCGAACTTCTCGAAGATGACCTTATACGGAGCGGACGCGCCGTAATGGTCAATGCCGACGACGGACGCTGCGTATCGTTCCCAGCCGAGGGTTGCTCCCGCTTCGACGGCGAGCCGCGCCTGAATCCGCTTCGGCAGCACGGACTCCTTGTACGCCTCGTCCTGTTCCTCGAACAACTCCCAACTCGGGAAGGAGACCACGCGCGTCTCGATGCCCTCCGCGAACAGCCGCTGCGCGGCGGAGTAGATCAGGCTCACCTCCGAACCGGATGCCATGAGGATCAAGCGCGGATTTTCGCCGAAATCCTTCATCACGTACGCGCCCTGCGACAGTCTGGTGAACGGACCGATGGCAAGCGTCGGCACAGCCTGGCGCGTCAACGCCAGCGCAGTGGGACCGTCCCTTCTCGTAATAGCCACCTTCCACGCCTCGCGGACCTCGTTCGCATCCGCGGGACGGATCACGACCAGGTTGGGAACGGCGCGCAGCGCCATCAAATGTTCGATGGGCTGGTGCGTGGGACCGTCTTCGCCCAACCCGACGCTGTCGTGCGTGAAAACAAAAATGGAGGGGACGTGCGAGATCGCCGCGATGCGAATGGCGGGTTTCATGTAATCCGAAAAGACGAGGAACGTCCCGCCGTAGGCGATCACGCCGCCGAACAGGTTCATCCCGTTCAACGCTGCGCCCATGCCATGCTCGCGCACGCCGAAGCGGAGATAACGTCCCGTCGGGTTATCCTTCTGGAAGTCGCCCGCCCCGTCGAATTTGGTGTTGTTCGAGGGGGTCAAATCCGCGGAACCGCCGATGAGCTCGGGCAGTTTGGCGGAAAGCGCGTTCAACACCTTGCCCGAGGAAGCGCGCGTTGCCAGTCCCTTTTCGTCGGCGGGGAACACCGGCAAATCGGAATCCCAGCCCTGCGGAAATTCGCCCTCGATGCGGCGTTCCAATTCCGCGCCCAAATCGGGATGAAGCCGTTTGTACGCCTCGAACCGCATATTCCAATCCGCTTCGGCTTCGCGTCCGCGCTCGACGGCGCTGCGATAGAACGCAAGAACGTCGTCGGGGATAAAAAACTTCCGTTCGGGATCCCAGCCCAGATTCTTCTTTGCCAGTTTCAATTCCTCCTCGCCCAGCGGCTCGCCGTGGACCTTGGCAGTCCCCTGTTTGTTCGGCGCGCCGTATCCGATGATCGTCCTGACGCAGATCAACGAGGGGCGCGGGTCGGCTTGCGCGGCTTGGATCGCCCGGTCAATGGCTTCCACGTCGTTGCCGTCTTCGACCCTCTGTACGTGCCAGTTATATGACTCGAAGCGCGCGGCTCGATTTTCCGTGAAGGCTAAATCGGTGGAACCGTCAATCGAGATATGATTGTCGTCGTAGAGGTAGACGATGCGCCCCAACCTCAAATGTCCCGCCAGCGACGCGGCTTCGGAGGAAACGCCCTCCATCAGGTCGCCGTCGGTGACGATGCCGTAGATGTACGACTGGATGATCTCGTGTCCCGGCTGGTTGAAGGTCGCGGCGAGATGCGCCGCGGCGATCGCCATGCCTACGCCCTGACCGAATCCCTGCCCGAGCGGACCGGTCGTCACTTCGACGCCGGGGGTGAGTCCGCGTTCGGGATGTCCGGGCGTGATACTTCCAAATTGACGGAAGTTCTCGATGTCGTCGAGGCTCACGTCGTACCCCGTCAGATGGAGCAAAGAGTAAAGGAGCATCGAACCATGCCCGCCCGAAAGGATGAAGCGGTCGCGTCCCATCCAGTTTGGGTTGCGAGGGTTGTGGCGCAGGTGACGCGTCCACAAGGTAAAAGCCATTGCCGCCGCGCCCATCGGAAGTCCCGGATGACCCGAGTTGGCTTTCTGAACGGCGTCCGCCGAGAGAAATCGAAGCGTGTTGATGGCGCGCGTCTGAAGGCTTGCACTGACTGCCCGATAGGGCGTGTCGAAGGTGTCGTCTGTCATGTTCTGTAACCTGTTCAATGAGGATACTCCATTTTACAATGAAAATCGTAAGAATCGGACGAGGCTGACAATCAATAGAAAGACCATGAACGCAAATCAGCGATTCGTTTCATTTTTGTTCATCCTTATCCTGGGCATGGCGTGGATCTTCGCCAGCGCGGACAAAACCGGGACTTCGACCGAAGGGCTGATCCCCGCGCCGCAAAAGGGATTCCTCGCGCCCGATTTCGAGTTGAAAACGACTGCGGGCGAAACCGTCAGACTTTCCGATCTGCGCGGGCAGGCGGTGTTGATCAATTTGTGGGCAACCTGGTGTCCGCCCTGCCGCGCGGAGATGCCCGCCATCGAAAGGGTCTACAACGAATACAAGGACGATGGGCTTGTGGTGCTTGCCGTCAACATGACCTATCAGGATTCCTTCCCCGACATCGCGCCCTTCGTCGAGGAATACGGTCTCACCTTCCCCATCCTGCTCGATGAAACCGGTGAAGTGGGGGCGGCATATCAACTACGCTCGCTTCCCTCCTCCTTTTTCGTTGGGCGCGACGGCATCATCAAAGAAGTGGTCATCGGCGGCCCGATGGCGGAGGCGTTGTTGAGGACGAGGGTGGAGGAGATATTGAGATGATCGAATCCTTCCGCTCCCTCTTTGCCCCGCCGCGCCATTTCATCCTCATCGTCGTTGCGTTGTGGATCGGTCTTACGCTCGCCGAAAAACGAAGCCAGCGTCACGGCGTTTCAAAGGAAGGACTCAACAACCTCACGTTCTACAGCCTGATCGCCTATCTCGTCGGCGGACGCGTGTTCTTTGCGCTTGCGAATCTTTCCGCGTTCGCGCAAAGCCCGCTCAGCGTCTTCTCCCCCAATCCCGATCTCTTCGACCCGGCCAGCGCGCTCGTAACCGCGTTGCTCGTCGGTTTCATCTACGGTCAGCGGCGGAAACTTCGACTTTGGGGGACGCTCGACGCGCTTACCCCCCTCTTCGCCGTATTCGCCGTCGGACTCTCCCTCGCCCACCTCGCCGCCGGGACAGCCTTTGGAAGCCCGACGAATCTTCCCTGGGGGATTGACCTGTGGAATGCGACGCGGCATCCGAGTCAAATCTACGAACTGCTCGCTTCTCTCCTGATCTTTGGCTTGCTCTGGTTCCCCAAAACGGATTCTCCCCCGGGCATTCTCTTCCTCGCCTTCGCCGCGTTGACGGCCGGCGCGCGCCTCTTCCTCGAAGCCTTCCGCGGAGATAGCAGGCTGGTATTTGGCGAGTTCCGGCTGGCGCAGGTCATCGCGTGGATCGCGCTTGCGACCGCGCTCGCCGCGATCTCCATGCTCCAACGGAACCGGGATGCCCGTTGACATCCCGGTTCGGGGAATCTAAACTACGCTTCCGTCCGCGGCGCCCGCATCGAATCCAGCCTCTGGCGCAGTTCGATCTTGCGCTCGTCCGCCGCGTGACGGATCTCGTTGAAGAATCCCTGTCCGCGCTCGCGGATCTGGGCGCGAAGCACCTCTCCCGAATCGGGAGCCAGTAACAGCGCGATCGTCGAGCCGACCAATCCCCCGACAACGACACCGATCAAAAAGCCGAACATTCTTTTCATTGTTTTCTCCTCTTTGTTTTCGTCATTGCAAGCGAAGCCGTTCGACGCTTCGTTACCGCCCGGTCTCGATACAGCCGGGAAGAACACCCGGCTTACCCGACCAGCGGCTCCCGTAACGACGGTAATTTCGGACAAAATTATTATAGATGAAATCCGGGTTTTGTGGAATAATCGGGGATGCCGGGCGTATCTGCGCTGCATGAACGCCACGGCATAAATCTCAAAGGCTGTCCATGTGCGGCGATCAGGGGCGTTTCGCAGCCGCAACAAAAACGGCTCCTACCATTTTTCGGAGGATACCATGTCCACACCTGCGCCTGTTTCCACCCGTGCGCCTGCGGCGCGCAAAAAAACCACCACGCTTGCCTATCGCCAGAAAAAGGAACGCGGCGAGATCATCACCATGCTCACCGCGTACGATTATCCTACCGCGATGGCGATGGACAAGGCGGGCGTCGATTCCATCCTCGTCGGCGATTCGCTGGGGATGGTCGTGTTGGGTTACGAGAATACGCTTCCCGTCACCATGGAGGAGATGCTCCATCACTGCCGCGCCGTATCGCGCGGCGCAAAGATGGCGCTTCTCATCGGCGATATGCCCTTCATGTCGTATCAGGTCTCGGTCGAGCAGGCTGTCCGCAACGCGGGCAGGTTCCTGCAGGAGGGCGGCATGGACGCGGTCAAACTCGAAGGCGGGCGCGAACGCGCCGACGCCATCCGCGCCATCACCGGCGCCGGCATCCCCGTGATGGGACACATCGGACTCACGCCGCAATCCGTCCATCAATTGGGCGGATTCCGCGCGCAGGGCAAAACCGCCGCCGCCGCGAAACGCCTCGTGGAGGACGCGCTGATTCTCGAGGCAGCCGGTTGCTTCAGCATCGTCCTCGAATCGGTTCCCGCGCGCCTGGCGGAGATGATCTCGAAGAGGATCTCCATTCCTACCATCGGCATCGGCGCGGGCGCGGGCTGCGACGGGCAGGTCCTCGTCACGCACGACCTGCTGGGTCTCTTCGACCGCTTTACGCCGAAGTTCGTCAAAAAATACGCCGACTTCCACTCCGAAATGCAGAGGGCTTTCGCCAATTACATCGAGGACGTGGAGACGAAACGCTTCCCCGCCCCGGAACACACGGTCGAGATGGACGAGAAGGAGTGGGAGGAGTTGTTGAAGGAAATCGGGCAGGTATAGGATTGCGAAACGCGCAACGTGAAGTATGCAAGACGCGTTGCGTGATGCGTGGTTGTGGAATATGAATAAGGTTCTCATCGTTGGAACGGGCGCGCTCGCCACCCTGTTTGCCGCGCGGCTATCGCGGGCGGGTCGTCAAGTCACGATGCTCGGCACGTGGAGAGGAGGGATTGACGCTTTGAATCGCGACGGCGCGCGACTGGTGGACGCTCAAGGCAATGAAAGGCAATATCCCGTCCGCGCGACGGACGATCCGCGTGAATGTGCGGGGATGAAACACGCCATCGTGCTGGTCAAAGCCTGGCAGACCGAACGCGCGGCGGGACAACTGCGCGAATGTCTCGCGGACGTAGGCATCGCCCTCACCCTCCAAAACGGACTCGGCAACCGCGAAACGCTCGCGCGGGAACTGGGACCTGGGCGCGTCGCCCTGGGCAGCGCCACCACCGGAGCCACCCTGCTCGGTCCCGGACTGGCGAGGGAGGGCGGGGAGGGGATCATCTCCATCGAGCAGAATCAGGCTCTCGGTCCGGTGGAAGAGGCGTTGAGGTCGGCGGGATTCAACGTCCAGGCAGTGGAGGACGCGCAGTCCCTGGTCTGGGGGAAACTGGTGATCAACGCGGCGATCAATCCGCTTACCGCGTTGCTGCGCGTGAAGAACGGCGAATTGCTGGAACGCCCGTCCGCGCGGGAAATGATGAGGGCGCTGGCGGTCGAAACCGCGCAGGTCGCCCGCGCGGAAAAGATCACCCTGCCGTTCGACGACCCGGTTGCCAAAGTGGAGGAGGTGGCGCGTAAGACCGCCGCGAACGCCTCTTCGATGTTGCAGGATATCCTGCGCGGCGCGCCGACGGAGATTGATGCGATCTGCGGCGCGGTGGTCGGGACGGCGAAGAGGCGCTGCATCCAGACGCCCGCCAACTGGGCGTGCTGGCAGTTGGTGAGGGCGCTGGCAAAATGAGGGACCTCCGTTTCGGAGGCGGGTCAACGTATTCACGCGCGGCATGGTAAGATATTGGGAGTTATGAATTTACCCTCCTGGAGGCGTTTCATGCGCAAGTGGTTCGTCCTTTTGATCGCGGCGCTGCTGTCCTTTCCCGCTCCCGCGCGGGCGCAGACTCCCGTCGCGTTGGATTCGTTGACCGTGATGTTGTGGCCCGAATACGACCAGCCCAGCATGTTGATCATTCACAATTTCACGGTGACCGGCGATACGCAGGTGCCGACGACCATGGTTTTCCGCGTGCCGCGCGACGCGAACATCACCGCCGTGGCGTATCAAAGCCCAAGCGGCTTGCTTCTGGCAAACTATCAATCCCAGCCCGCGCAGGGCGAGAACTGGCAGGTCATCACCCTCTTCATCACCGAACGCACGAACTATCACATCGAATATTACCAGCCGCTCGAACGCAGCGGGGATACCAGGACCTTCGCCTATCAATGGTCGGGCGATTTTCCCGTACGGGATTTCAAGATCGAAGTACAGGTGCCAGCCGACAGCAAAGGCGTGAAGACCGACCCAGCCATTCCCCTCATGCAAAGCGGGCCCTCCCTGAACGGAGGCGCAACCATGAGCGGACTGGTCGAGGGCCAGACCTATCAACTGGAATTGGAATACTCCCGTTCCAGCGAGAGCGTTCTTGCGACACCCGCCTCCCAGCAGGTCGAACCCCTCGCGCCTGTGGATGAAAACACGAGCGGTCGTTCGACGCTCGACAACCTGCCGCTTTTCCTCGGCGGTTTTGGCGCGGCGTTGATCCTCGCGGCGCTGGTCTACTTCATCCGCGGCCAATCCTCCGCGAACGCCCCCAAGCCGCGCAAACGGTCGCAACCCGCGAGGGACAGCGATACGGTGATCTATTGCCACGAATGCGGCGCGCGCGCCCAGGAAGGGGACCGCTTCTGCCGCGCCTGCGGGAGCAAATTGAGAGGGGGTTGAACGGGAAGGACATAAAAGATGACGGGCGCAGTGCGCCCGTCATCGTGTTTATACCCCCAGCGCTGTAACGTTAGTCCTTGCGGACGGTAAGATTATTCGCCTAAAGCCGCGAAAGCCGCTTCCAACAACGCCTTGACGTAGGTGGGGTTGTGAACGCCGTGGCTGGCGTCTTCTTCGATCACGCCATAGTTCCAGAGGGCGGTGGCTGTGGCTTCATCCCACGTTCCCGGAATGACCGCGCCGTTCTCATCAACGAGTCCCTTGTCCTGCAGAGCCGTCTTGAGCCTTTCCATTTCCTCTGCAACAAAGGTCTGAGCGCCGTTGACATCGTAGTTCTCGGCCTCGGCATGGCACTCCTGGCAGGTGGCAAGTTGCGGTTCGAAGGTGTGCGTGTCAATCTCGCCCATGTGGCAGGCTACGCAGGTGTTTTCCACCATGGAGTAGTGCGCGCCGGGTTTGCCTTCCACGCCAAAACCGCCGGAGCCCATCAGGATATCGCCCTGAACGCTCAAGTGCGGATTGAAGCGCGAGGAGGTGGAGGTGTACTTGGTGGCGTCGGTCTTATCAACGAAGTCTTTCATGTAGCGGCGCGCCTGGTGGCAGTTGGCGCACAGGTTGCCGGCGCCGCCTTCGAAGGTCAAACCGCTTATCACGAACGCGACCGGGTCACCCGTCTCGAGCGCCCAGTCGGCGCTGGTGTAGGTGGTGTGGATCTGGTGGCAGGTGCGGCAGTCCTGGTGGGTCGGAGCGGTGTCGCCCGATTCCACCTGGCTGAAGTTCTTGCCTTCCGCGATCATGGCGCTGAACGTGGCGCCGGAGTGACAGCCAGCGCACGAATTACGGGGACCTTCCTCGATGAAGGCTGTACCGGAACCGTGCAGAGAGGTCTCCCAGGCGGCTTTCTTGCCGGTGATGAGCGCGGTATCGTTATGACATTCGGTGCAGGTCAGGTCTTGAATGGTGACGGATTCACCGGCGGGACCGGCGGGACCCGCAGGGCCGGCTGGGCCGGGAGGACCTGCAGGGCCGGGCTCGCCCTGGGGACCCGCGCAGGCTGTGAACAATACGGCGGACACGATCAGCAAGCCAAGCAAAACGAGCATTTTCTTTGTGGACATTGTTTTGCGAATTCTCCTTTCAGTGGGTTTCTTACAGGTGATCTCTTTAAGTATGAATTTGTCTTATGGATTGCACCTCCTCGCGGATATTAAGGCAATGTGAGGTTTTAATCTCTCGTTCATTTTAATCTATGGGTTCTTGCCGCCAGAAGAACGGATGTCACACCCCTTATAGATAAATGTAACTGAATTTCCGAGGCAAATTCCATTCGAAAAAATTATACAACCAACGAAAAAGGTTTGCATTAAAAACAAAGGACGCCCCGCGTTTCCAATCTTCGATTATCGAAACGCGGGGTGTCCAGCAAGCGCGCTTATTGATAGGATGCTATGCGCTATTTTTCGGGCGCGCCGGAATCAATCCATCGTTTGACGATCTCCAGTTCATCGGGGGTCAGGTTTGCGAAATGACCGCCGGCGCTCTGCACCTGGATCAGGATGCTGCCCGCCGAATCGCCGGGCGCGACCGCCGCCCCATCGTCGCCGCCCTTCATAACGCCCGCGTAGCTCAGCAGGTTCAGGCCGCCGCTCGCCAGGTCGCCGTGACAGGCTGAACACTTCGACGCGAACAACGGTCCGACGTAATTCTCGTAGGTGGGCGACTCCACCTGCGTCGGCAACTCAGCCGTCGGTTCGGGAGGAGGCGGCAGTTGATCCTTCAGGATTTCGCGCAGAGCGGGCGCATCGAACCCGGCGTAACTATACACGCTTCCATGACAGGCTGAGTTCGAGCAGAAGGACGTGTTGCTGGTCCCGCCCGGGTCGTCCATGGTGTGGCATGCGGAACAGGAGTCGTTGAACGCCTGGTTATGCAGGCTGATCCAATTCGGGTTCAGGTGGGATTCAGGCTCGGGTCCGCGGCTGATCTCGATGTTCGCGAGGAAGTCATCGGGTCCCGCGACGATCGGGATCGAATGGCAGACGTTACACTCCAGGCGGATCGCTTCATTCTCCGCATTGAGATGCCCGCCATCGTGACAGCGGAAACAGCCCGGAAAACTCACGTGTCCCAGGTTGTTCGGGTGCGACGCCCAATCCACTTCCTGGTCGTTGAAGACGGTGCGGTCGTAGATGTCCTTCAACGCCTGCACCGCCGAGGCGATCTTGTCCTCGTTGCCGGGGTAATAGTCGGTCGTCTCGTAATATCCCCCGAGTTGATCGAACGCGGCGAATGCCTCCTCGCGCGAATCATATTTGACGTACAGCGCCTCCACCGCCTTCTGGTGAATCTGCGGGATGCCGGGGTCAATGAAACCGCGCGACATGGCGGTATCAACCGAGTCCGTCGGCATGGTGAATTCGTGCGTGACGCGGTTGTGGCAGGTGATACAGTCCATGGTTTTGAGGCGGCTTTCGTCCAGGGCGGAGGCGTCGAAACCGGCCTCCACGTCCACGTATTCGGTCACGCTCCCGTCGTCGTTATGCACGCGGACGTACGGGATGTTCTGGTCCAGCGCGTCGGTCGCGTAATACTCCACCGTGTTGACGATGTGCCAGTGAATGCCGCGCCCCAATCCTTCGCGCTTTGCGCCGCCGCCCGTTTTCATGACGAGATAGATGTCCTTCTTCGTGTTGTCGCGGTCGTTTTGGAACCGGGACAGCACGCGCAGACTGTCGTCCGAAAACGTCTCGGGCTGGTGGCATTTCTCGCAGGTATCGCGCGCCGGGCGCAGCGCCTTGGCGCGGATCGGGTACTCATACAGGTTGAAGGCCATGTAATACAGTTCGTGCAACCCCTGCGACTTGCGCGTCAACTGATCGAAAAAGGAGGCGCGCCCGATATGACATTCCTCGCAGGTCACGTTCGCGTGAGGCGACTCCTTGTAAACAGTATCCTGCGGAGGCATGGTGTGGCAGGCTGTTCCACAGAATGCGGGCGAATTCGAATACTCCCAGCCATAGACGCCGCCCGCAAGCAACATGATCGTGAGAATTCCCAGGGTTGCATAGGGCAGGATCAACAACCGGCGCGGAGCGTCGGGTCCCGGAAAAAAGAACTTCTTGAGTCGTTCGCTTAATTTCTTCATTGCGCCTCCAAAACGATCCCTATCTTAATCCAAGTCTAATCATTCGTGAACCAACAAATGTCATCCCCGTTCTGGATGATTGTAATCCGCTTTGTGAAATATTCAAACCCTGTGAGGGGAAAAACTGCCATGAAGCGTCACGGTCACCCTTGCGGGTGACCGTGACCTTTATCTTCCTCCATCGAAATTTCCCTGAGTAGATCGAGAACAATGTTCACGACGCAGGGGATCACCCGTTCCACAGGCGGCGAAAGATCCTCGCTGAATTCGTGGATGCGTTCGGTCGCGATCCCGATGACGATCACGTCCTCCGGCAAAGGCGCGCCCATTTCCCTGCCCAGTTCCATCGCCTTTTGCAGCGATGTATCGTGGATGCTGGTGATGTGGTAGGCGGAATAATTGGGCAATTGACTCAACTTCAATACCGAGATCGAACCGACCGGCGCGTCCATCGAGAACGCATCCACCAGAATGACGCGGTCGTATCCGATGAGATGCTCCATCAGGCTGATGCCGCCCACCGAAAGGCAGGTCACATCCACGCGACCGGGCGGGGCGAGGCGCTCCTCCACCGCCTCCACGACCCTCCACCCAACGCCGTCGTCGCCCAGGATGGGATTCCCAAGCCCAACGATCAAAGTTTTCATTGGATGACCGTCCGCCTCTCTCCAAACCGTTGCCTGATCCTGCTCGAACGCCTGTTTCAACGCCTCGAATTCTTCCACTCCGATACCTAACAGAATTGTTTCAACACCTCGACCGGATTCCCATCCGCATCGCGGATGGTGATCTCCAAAGGCATCTGCCCCGGCAGGGAATGTGTCGCGCACCCAAAGCACGGATCGTAGGCGCGGAACGCCATCTCCACCATGTTGAGCAAGCCTTCGTTCACATTGCCGTCCTTGATGAGGCTCACCGCGGCTTTATTGGTGGACATCTGAAGCGGCGCGTAGTTGTTGGTCGTGCCGACGATGAGATTCGCCCTGGTCACGACGCCCCGCTCGTCGGTCCAGTAATGATGCGTGAGAGTCCCGCGCGGCGCCTCGACGATGCCGACTCCCTCGGTGGGGATTTCAGTCGGCTTGGCGTGGACGTTCGGCGAGGTGATCTCCGGGTCGGTGACCAGTTCCACCCAGCGTTCCGCGGCGTAGAGCAGTTCGATCAGGCGCGCCCAGTGTGTGGCGAGCCTTTGATGCACGGGTTTGCCGCCGAGCGTTTCGTAGAATTTCTCGTAATGTTCCTGCGCGAGCGGCGTCGCCATGCCGTCTGCGGCGTTGAGGCGCGAAAGCGGCGTGGCGGTGTAAACGCCCGAGTCTTCGCCATCCACGAATCCCTTCCAACCGACGTTCTTGAGATACGGGAATTTGAGATACGTCCACGGCTCGACGTGTTCGGCGATGTGGTTCATATATTCGGGCGGCGCGTATTTGACGAACTCCTTGCCGTTCGGATCCACCACACGCACTTTGCCATCGTAGAAATTGACCTTGTTCTTTTCGTCCACCAGACCCATCGAGTAAGTGCGATGGGTGTATACGTCGCCCAGAACCAGGTCAACATAAGCCTTGTTGCCCAGCACGATGTCGTTGAAGAGATTCAGGCTGAACTGCGCGAACTCGATTGCCCAGCGCCCCATCTCTTCGATCTCTTTGCGCTGTTCCTCGGTGATGCCCTTGGTCATCCCGCCGGGGATGGACGAGCACGGATGCACCTTGCGCCCGCCGATCATTTCGACGACGGTGTGACCGTACTTACGCATCTGGATCACCTTGCCGCCGATCTCCAGCCCCACTTTGTGGATCACGCCCAAAATGTTTCTCTCGGCGACCGGCGCGTCGGGTCCCATCACGAAATCGGGCCCGCCCAGCGCGTAGAAGTGAGTGGTGTGGTCGGTGCAATAGAACGCGGAGTACAACAGTTCGCGCAGCATCTTCGCCGTACGCGGCGGGTCAACCTTGTACACCGCGTCCGCGGCTTTGGATGCCGCCATGTGATGCGCCTCCGGGCACACGCCGCAGATGCGGTTCGTCAAGAGCGGCATTTCCTCGATGGGCCGCCCGACCACGAATCGCTCGAAGCCGCGCAGTTCGGGGATCTGGAAATACGAGTTGGCGACATTCCCCTTCTCATCGAGAAAGATCTCGATCTTGCCGTGACCTTCCAGGCGGGTGATGGGATCAATACTGATTCTTTGTGTCATGTGTGCCTCCTACGCCTTTTCTTTCAGCCAGGCATTGCGATTTGCCTTCAACAACGAGCCGGGCAGGCTGAACCGATACACTTGTCCCACCGGGTCGGGGATGCCGTCCAGGATCTTTTCGATCTCCTCCGGCTCCTTTGCGTCAACCACCGAAGCGAAGGCGGAGATCAACCTGGCGCCGTAATCCAGCACCCCCTCCGCGGGTCCGTAACAACCGATGCACTGCGCCCCGACGTTCGGACAGCGCGAATTGCATCCGCTGCGCGTGGCGGGACCGTTGCACGGGATTCCCTGCTCGAGCAGGCACAAGGTCGGGTCCACCGGAGCGACATCCTGGATGCGTTTGAATTCGCGGATCGTCTTCACGTTGCGCGCGCGGGGACATTCGTCGCACACAGTCGAATCGCCGACTCCGATCACGCAGCCTTTCGGGGGTAATTCCGCCTCGCCCTTCACGACCTTGATGACGAGATCCACCACCGCCGCGATCTGATGCGATTCAGGCGGGCAGCCCGGCATGTAATAATCCACGTCCACCACCTGATCCAACGGACGAAGGATCGGCGCGAGTTTCGGAATGTGCAGTTCGCCTTCCGGCACGTCGTACGAAGTGCGCGGATAGATCCCGTGCGGATTGTCGGTTGAGATGGTGTTGAACGCGGTCTGGACGATCTCGCCCACCGGGCTCAAATTTGCCAGCCCGGGGATGCAGCCCTCGCAGGCGCACGAGCCGAACGCGACGAGGATCTTCGTTTTGCGGCGCAGGAGTTTGGCGAGATGCTCGTTCTCGTCGTTGCGGATGCCTCCGTTGAAGAGCGTGAGCAGGATCGAGCCGTCCTCCATCGCCTCCACGTCCTTGTATTTCGCGTCCATCGCCACAGGCCAGAAGACGACATCGAAGTTGGCGTCCACATCCAGGATCTTCTCGTGGATGTTCAGGACGGCGATCTCACAGCCTCCGCAGGATGCCGCCCAGTACATTGCGAATTTTGGTTTATTGCCGTTGGCAGTCATGCCGGCACCTCCGTTCTGGATTCTTTCGCCTCATCCGGGACGATGGGCTTGCTCCCGTTTCCGGGCTTTCCCCAATTCAACGGACCGAGCGCGCGCACCTCTTCGACGTATTTGTTGATCTCCGCCGCGAAGATCGCGCCCTCTGCCGCGCTCGCCCAGAGCAGTTTGATGCGTTCCGGCTCGATGCCCATCTGCGCCAGCACGCGTTTGAGCAGGACGTAGCGCCTCAGGGCTTTGTAATTCTGTTCGACGTAGTGGCAGTCGCCGGGATGACAACCGGTGATCAGCACCGCGTCCGCGCCGTTGGCGAACGCCTTGAACACGAACGTGGGGTCCAGCCGCCCGGAACACATCAGGCGGATCAGGCGCACGTTCGGGGAATATTTCATGCGGGCAGTCCCAGCCATGTCGGCGGCGCGGTAACTGCACCAGTTGCAGGTGAAGCCAATGATCGTGGGTTCGAAGTTATCGTTGGTCATAATCTTTGCTCCTTACGGAACACGTTTCACGCTTCGCTTGTTGCGCGTTCGTGTTGCGTAACTAAACCGCCTCCAGGTTCACCAGCAGCAAGCCTTCGATCTGCGAGAGGATCTGCTCGTTGCTGAATCCGGTGCCGCTGATCGCGCCGGCCGGGCAACCCGCCACGCAGGTTCCGCATCCCTGGCACAGGGCCGGGTTGATCTCCGAAACCATCTTGTCCTCGTGGAACAGGATGGCGTTGAACGGGCACAAGCCGTTGCAGATGCGGCAGCCGGAGCATTGCGCCTCGTTGATCGAAGCCCGCACCGGTTCGAGCGCGATCTCCTTCTGCTGGATCTTGCCGAGCACGCGCGCGGATGCGGCGGCGCCCTGCGCAACGCTGGCGGGAATGTCCTTCGGTCCTTGCGCGCACCCGGCGATGAAGATGCCTTCCGTCATTGTCGCAACCGGGTCGAGTTTCGGGTGGCGTTCGATGAACCAGCCCGCGGTTCCGCACGAAAGACCGAAGAGTTTGCCGGTCTCCTTGGCGTCCGCGCGCGGTTCGAGTCCCGCCGAAAGAATGACCATGTCCACGGGGATGCGCCTCTGTTTGGCGATCAGCGTATCCTCGACCTGGATGATCACCCTGCCTTCCTCTTCGGGAGTGCGGGCGAAGTCGGTGATCTCCGCCACCTTGCCGCGCACGAAGTGGGTCCCCTCCTCCAGCAGCCGCTGGTAGAACTCTTCGTAATCCTTGAAGGGCGTGCGCATGTCAATGTAGAAGTTGTACACCTCCGCGCCGGTGCGTTCGTGTACGAGGTGGGCAAACTTCAAACTCTGCATACAACAGATGACGGAACAATATGGGTTGTAGTTTTGGTCGCGCGAGCCGACGCAGTGGACAATGCCCACGGTCTTTGGAACAGTCTTCCCGTCGCGTAGAACGATGCTGCCTCCCGTCGGACCGGCCGCGTTGCTCAGGCGCTCGAACTCCAGGCTGGTGTACACGTTGGGGAGTCGCCCGTAACCGTACTGGGGAATGCGCCGCACGTCGAACAGGTCGTAGCCCGTCGCCAGGATGATGTTGCCGACCTCGACGGTGATCTGTTCGTCCTTTTGGTTGAAATCAATCGCGTCCGTCGGGCAGAACTTCTCGCAGGCTTTACACGTGCCTTTGAGGAAGTAGGCGCAGTTCTCCGCGTCGATGACCGGGTATTTGGGAACGGCTTGCGGGAACGGGACGTAAATGACCTTGCGCTTGCCCAGCCCGGCTTCGAACACCTCGTCCACGACCTTCCACGGGCATTTCTCCCAGCAGATGCCGCAGCCGGTACAGAGTTCCTCGTTCACGTAGCGGGCTTTCTTGTTGATCGTGACCGCGAAGTTGCCCACGTAACCGTCCACCTTGACGACCTCGCTCCACGTCAACAGCGTGATGTTCGGATGGTTGCCCGCGTCCACCATCTTGGGCGTGAGGATGCAGGCGGAGCAGTCCAGCGTGGGGAAGGTCTTATCGAATTGAGCCATGTGCCCGCCGATGGACGGTTCGCGCTCGACCAGGTAGACGTGATACCCGGCGTCCGCGATCTCGAGCGCGGCTTGAATGCCCGCGATGCCGCCGCCGACGATCAACGTGGCGGGGTGGATCGGCACGCGCAGGGGCTCGAGCGCTTCGTGATGCGCCACGCGCGCCACGCCGCCGGAGATGATGGCTTTCGCCTTATCCGTCGCGGCGGACTTGTCGGTATGCACCCACGAATCCTGCTCGCGGATGGACACGAGTTCGCACAGGTAGGGGTTGAGGTCCGCGCCCGCGCAGGCGTTGCGGAAGGTCTTTTCGTGCAGGTGAGGGGAACAAGCCGCCACCACCACGCGGGTCTTCCTTGATGTCCTTCTGGATCAACTCCTGACCCAGGCTGGAACACATGAACTTGTAATCGCGCGAGACCACCACGCCCTGCCCGGCGAGATGCTCGCCCGCCCATCGGCTGACCTCCGCCACGTCCACGACCCCGGCGATGTTCGTGCCGCAATGACAAACGTAAACGCCAATTCTTTCAGTCATAGGTTTTCTCCTGTTTCATCAATCATTCTGCGTAGCGTTACACCTGCCCTGGCAGGCGGTGCCAGGGGAGAACGCCGATTACGCGTCAACAAGGAAAGCGCCGATTACGCGGTTACCGCCTCCCGCGCTTTGGGGACGGGTTCTTTGGAGACTCCCAAGCGGCGCGGGGCAATTCCCAGAGCCATGCCCATCAACTGCGTGAAGTACATGACGGGGATGGAATAATCCGTGCCGAATTCCCGATTGACCTGACCCTGGTACACCTCCAGGTTGATGTTGCACATCGGGCAGGTGGTGGCGATCACGTCCGCGCCGTGGTCAATGGCGTCCTTCAGC
>SZPG01000029.1 GCA_030263595.1 Chloroflexi bacterium CFX6 | reverse complement strand
GACCTGCGCGTTCTTCAAGTAGCGCAAACCGCCGTGCACCATCTTCGAGGAACGGCTGGAGGTTCCCGAAGCGAAGTCGTCCGCTTCGACGAGCAGGGTCTTCAATTTGGCGTGCGTCGCCTGGCGCAAGATCCCCGCGCCGGTGATTCCCCCGCCGATGACGATCACATCCCAGGGTTGATCGAGTTCGCTCCAGACCTTATCGCGCCAGCCAATTGTCCACTGCATAGATTTCTCCAGTTTCATGTCGTTGCGAGCGATGGTCGAGTAGCCCGTGTTCGTCGGGCGTATCGAGACCAGAGCGAAGCAATCTCCAAAATAGCGGGGGATTGCTTGCCACAGGCACGCTTCGCAGTCGTCGCCTCGGTCTCGATACGGTCGAGAAGAACACTCGCCCTACTCGACCAGCGGCTCCTCGCAATGACATGTCAAAATAACTTTCCCGGATTCATCATCCCAACTTTCCCGGATTCATCATCCCATCCGGATCAAACGACTTCATCACCGCGCGCAAAGCGTCCATGCCGAGCGCGCCTTTTTCGGCGGGCAGGTACGGCGCGTGATCCACGCCGACGCCGTGCTGATGCGAGATCGTCCCGCCGTGCTTTTGAATGACCAAACTCGCCGCATGTTTCATATCCTGCCAGCGCGCCAGCAACGCATCGGGGTCGGCGGTCCGCCTGAAAAGATACGTGGTGTACACGCTCGCGCCGTCGCGATAGACGTGCGAAAGATGCGTGAACGCCAACGCCTGTTCATCGTGTTTCGCCATCGCCTCCACGATGGACTGAGGGATCGCCGCCGACGCCTCCCGCGCCTGCGACCACGGCAGCGCGGTCTCCAACGTGTCAATCGCCACGCCGCAATCCCACAACGTATTTCGCAGGTACGGCGTAAGAAAGCGGCTCTTCTGCCACGTATGCCCGACGATGGTCCCCACCACCAGCCCGCCGTGTTTGCGGCAGATCGCAGACGCATCCCGCCGCGCCCGCCCGAACATCCTGCGCGAACCCGTCACGCCGAAGATCAGCAAACAACGCGCATCGCCATAACCGATCATCCGCAAGCCGCGCTCCGCCGCGCCGATCCAACTTTTGCCCGAGAGGATGAGCGTCGTTTCGGTCTCGAGCGGATTGCTCAACCGCAGCATCGAAACAGGGATTTCATTTTGGACGATTTCCCGCACCGCGTCCGATCCCTGCTCCCAGGAGGGGAAGAAGACCCCGAAGAACGACTCCGCCTCCGGCAAACGCCTCACGCGGACCTGAGCCTGCGTAATGACCCCCAGCCTTCCCTCCGACCCAAGCAGGATCTCGCGCACGTCCGGTCCCGCCGCCGAAGCCGGGACAGGTTTCATCTCCAATCGTCCGCGCGGCGTCTCGGCGATTCCGCCCGCGAGGAGTTGTTCGATCCTTCCATAATGATAGGATTGCTGTCCGCTCGAGCGCGTGGCGATCCAGCCGCCGAGCGTCGAATACTCGAAGGATTGCGGGAAGTGACCCAACGTATAGCCGCGCGCTTTCAATTGTTCCTCGAGTTGCGGGCCCGCGACTCCCGCCTGAAACGTCGCCAGCCGACTCGTCTCATCGAGATCGAGCAGGCGCGTCATTTTTTCGAGCGAGAGTGTCAGCACAGGCTCGTCGTCTGAACATGGGTTGATGTGACCGACCACGCTCGTCCCGCCGCCGTAGGGTATGACCTGCGCGCCCGCGTTGCGCGCGTACTTCAACAAGTCGCGCACGTCTTCGTCCGTTATGGGGAATGCCACGCCGTCTGGAAATGTGTTCACCCGTCCATGACGCAGCTCGACCCAATCGGGCATGGACTGTCCGCGCGCGTGGGTCAGGCGCGTTTCGGGCGACGTATCCACCAGCGGGTGCGCGGGGAGGCGGGACTCGGTCACAGCGGAGAGGGAGGTCTCTTTGGGGGAATCAGGCAGAGGGGCGAGCGAACCGAGGCGTTTCGTCAAATAATCGAGCGCAGGGGGCGGCACGGGATAATCCGTATCCACATTTCCCCATCCGTTCCAGCGTTTCATGGATTTTCTCCTTTGCCGCAAGCGTAGCAAGAAAACCCTTTACTGCCTAGTGATGTTTGTCAACGGTTCGTCTTGATTCGGCGCGCTCCGGGTTTTGCGCGTGGATCAACTGTCATTTGCCGCGGAGCCTCGTTTGCGCTAAACTGATTGTGGAATGGCATTTACAAACAGATCGTCCCGCGAGATACGCAGCATATTGTCGAGCCTCTTCCTCCTCTCGACCTCCACACTGGCGTTCGAGATCAACCTGACGCGCCTGTTCTCGGTAACGCAGTTTTATCATTTCGCCTTTATGATCGTCAGCATTGCGTTGCTGGGATTTGGCGCCAGCGGCACGGCATTGACGGTCTTCCCCGCGCTTCAAAGGGAAGAACCCAAAAAGCGATTGAGCCAGTTGTCGTTTGCGATGGGCGTCAGTATGCTGGTCGCCTACCTGCTGACCAACCGCCTGCCCTTCGACTCGTTCAGCATCGCCTGGGATCGGCGCCAGGTTTGGATCCTCATCCTGCATTACATCGCTCTCGCCGCGCCGTTCTTCTTCAGCGGCATGGCGCTCGGGTTTTTGCTGAATGCCTTTCCCGGATCGGCCGGGACAACCTACGCGGTCAACCTGCTTGGCTCAGCGACAGGCTGTGTCATCGCGTTGATCGCCCCTCCTTATCTTGGCGGAGAGGGAATGGTAACTCTGAGCATCGCCCTCGCGTCGCTGGCGGGCATGATATGTCACTGCGAGTGGCGCTCCGCGCCGCGAAGCAGTCCCCTCATTGATAGCCGGAGATTGCTTCCCCGCTTCGCGGGTCGCAATGACATACTAAAAATTCTCGCAATTTCCACATTACTCCTCTTCTCCCTCCTCGACCTCTCCCTGCGCTTTACCGGCAGCCCTTCCTTCGCTTTCCTCGACCTTCGCATCTCGCCGTATAAAAGCCTTTCGTATGCCCTGCAATATCCCGGCGCGCAGGTCGTTCATCGCGAGTGGAACGCCTTCTCGCGCGTGGACGTGGTTCGCAGTAATGCCATCCATTCCCTGCCTGGACTCAGTTACCGCTATCTCGAACCTCTCCCGTCGCTCGACGGATTACTGGTGGACGGCGACGACCTCAGCCCAATCCTCCAATCCTCCCAATTCTCCCAATCCTCTCAATCCTCCCCCGATTCCGCCTTCGCCTCATTCCTCCCCAACTCCCTCTCGCTTCTTCTTCGCCCTCGAGCCCATACCCTCATCCTCGAACCGCGCGGCGGCTTGGACATTTTCACCGCGCTTGCGCTGGGTTCGGGTGAAGTGACGGCTGTTGAGATCAATCCGCTCATCGTCAATGTCGCGCCGATTTACGATGATCCGCGCGTGCGGGTTCACGTCGAATCGGACCGAAGTTTTCTTCGCAGGGAGGAATCGCAATATGACGTGATTATTCTTTCTCTCGCCTCCTCGTTCCATCCGGTGCGCTCGGGCGCGTATACACCGGCGGAGGATTATCGTTACACCGTCGAATCGTTCAGCGACGCGCTGGCGCATCTGAATCCCGATGGATTGCTGGTCGCCACGCGCTGGCTTCAAGACCCGCCCAGCGAAGACCTGCGACTCTTTGCGCTGGCGGTCACGGCGTTGGAAAATAACAATGCCGATCCACATAAGCAACTCGTCGCCTTTCGCGGCTTCAACACCGCGACGGTTCTCGTCAAGAACAGCGCGTTCACGCCGGACGAATTGACCTCCATCCGCGCCTTCCTCGCCGAGCGCGCCTTCGACCTCACCTACGCGCCGGATGTCCGCGCCGAAGAGACCAATCAATACAACATTCTGCAAGAATCGAAGTACTATCAAACCTACATCAGCCTGCTCAATTCCAACCCGCGCGAAAAATTTTATGAGGCTTACGATTACGACGTTCGCCCGCCCACCGACGACCATCCCTTCTTTGGGCATTACTTCAAATGGGCGCAGGCGCCGCAGGTCATCGCGGAGTTTGGCAGGGCGTGGCAGCCCTTCGGCGGCGCGGGATATTTCGTCGTCGTGGCATTGCTCATTCTCGCGATCCTCCTCGCCGCCGCGCTCATCCTTTTGCCCATCGCGATCACGCAGCGCGCGCCCACGCGATACACAGTACGAAATACTTTCCCTCTCCGCAACCTCCTTTACTTCGGCTTCCTCGGCTTCGCTTTCCTGCTTGTCGAAATTCCTCTGCTCCAGCGTTTCATTCTTTACCTCGGCAATCCCGCTTACGCTTTTACCGCAGTCCTGTTCTCCCTGCTTTTCTTCTCTGGATTGGGAAGCAGACTGAGCGACCGAATGCCTCTGCGACTCTCCCTCGCAATTCTCCCAATTCTCGTATTTCTCACGCCTTTCCTGCTTCCCCGCTTCTTTGCCCTGACCCTGGGTCTGCCTCTGACCATCCGGCTTGGTCTGACCGTCCTCATCCTATCGCCGCTCGGCTTTTTGATGGGCATCCCGTTTCCGGCGGGGATCCGCTCGATGAAACGGGAGCAGGTTCGTTATGTCACTGCGAGCCCGGAGGGCGATGCAGTCTCTCCATCAAAACTGGGAGATTCCTTCCCCGCTTCGCGGGTCGCAATGACACAGCAAGGCGACAGCATCCCCTGGGTGTGGGCGGTGAACGGCGCGGCGTCCGTCATTTCAGCCATCCTCGCCGCGCTTCTGGCTTTGACCTTCGGATTCAATTGGGTGTTGAGACTCGGCGCGTTGTGTTACGCGGGCGCGTGGATCACGGCGCTGGCGGCTCGCCCTGATGTTCCTCGACGCCGGGACCCGTGAACGGCACGAACGCCACGCCGCCCATGTTATAGGCTTTCAAATCCCCGTCTTCCTTGACGAACTTCCACAGACTCTGATACCAGCCCGGCGGCCCGATGGGAATGACGATGCGTCCGCCCTCCGCCAGTTGATCGGCAAGCGGACCGGGCAGATGATCCGGCGCGGCGGTGACGATGATGGCGTCGAAGGGCGCGTATTCCGCCCAGCCGTAATAACCATCCTCCTGTTTGACCTTGACCTCGTCGTATCCCAATTCCTTTAACACTGCCGCTGAGCGTTCCGCCAGTTCGGGGACGATCTCGATGGAATAAACCTCCACGTAGCCCAACTCCGCAAGGACGGCGGCTTGATAGCCCGATCCCGTGCCGATCTCCAGAACCTTTTCGCCGGGCTGCAATTCGAGAAGTTCGGTCATCCACGCCACGATGAACGGCTGTGAGATGGTCTGACCGTATCCGATGGGGAGCGGGTGGTTGTCGTACGCCTGATCGAGGTATCGAGCGGGGACGAATTTGTGGCGGGGAACCGTCCGCATGGCGCGCAGGACGTCCTCGTTCGTAATGCCCGCGCGTTCGATATCCTTCCCGACCAACTCAAGCCGAGCCTGCGTGAAGGCATCCTCTTCTATGGACGAAGCGGCGGGCGTCGTGACGGGGATCGAAGGCGGGGCAGGTTGAACCGGAGCCTGACGGGGTCCGCAGGCGGCTGGCAGAACGGTCAACATCGAAGCGATAATGATTCGCGCAAATCCAAACCGATACATAAGCCTGTTCGTCCTGCTTCGGATTATAAGCCGGTCGGAGCAGGATGGCTGTAAATCCTTCGACGTTCGGAGCCGCTGATTCGTCCAGCGCGCCTGACGAAACTTACCCTGCTCCGTTTGTATTTCGCACAGGCTCGCCGGGATGTCGAATGCCGCCGATAAAGTTGGCGGTTTTTGGCAGTTCCTTATCTGGATTTGGCAGTCCATTGGTGATGTAATTCTACTAAGCGATCAGTGTAGTTTGGTCGAATTGGTCGAGATTCACCAAGGAGAATGCAATGTCTCGCAAATCCCTCCGCAGATTTTTGAATCTTATCTCAGGGATCGTCCTCCTTCTGACAGCCTGCGCCGCCGCGCCGTCCACGGCTCTTCCTTCGCCCATGCCTGCCACTGGAGCCCTGGATCAATCCTTCGGAACGGGGGGAATCGTGATTACCGACTTCGATCACGGCAATGACTTTGGCAATACCGTCGCGCTCCAGCCGGATGGCAGGATAATCATGGCAGGGTATGGCGGTGAATTCAATGGTTTCGCTCTGGCGCGTTACAACAGCGACGGTTCGCTCGACACGAGTTTCGGCGCGGATGGGAAAGTGACCACCGACTTCGGCAGTTCCTACAAGGGCGGACTCGCCGCAGTGGCGCTCCGACCGGATGGCAGGATCGTCGTAGCCGGGCAGGAGCATAACGGCAGCGATACATCCTGTATGCTCCTGCAATTCAATTCCGACGGATCGTTCGATGAAACCTTTGGCGACAATGGAAAAGTGACTGCCGATTTCGGAAACAGCGACGACTATTGTTATTCGCTCGCTATTCAGCCCGACGGCAGGATACTCATCTCAGGGCGCAGTTTTAATGGTAACAATTTCGATTTTGTTTTAGCGCGCTTTCACAGTGACGGTTCGTTGGACGCTTCGTTCGGGGACGGAGGGAAGGTAATTGCCGACTTCGGCGATGACTGGAGCGGCGACATCGTGATCCAACCGGATGGAAAAATCCTCGCGTCGGCGGGTTCCACGCTGGCGCGCTTTAGCCGCGAGGGCGCGCTGGAGTTGACCTTTGGACAGGGCGGCGGGAGACTCGTCCTCCAACCGGATGGCGGGATACTGGTTCTCACTGGCGGTTATGGGGTGACGCGTTATAAGGAGGATGGCTCGCTGGACGAGACTTTCGGTAAGGACGGATTGGCGACAGAAGATTTCGGCGACAATGACGTCGGCGCTGCCCTCTCGCTCGATCTGGAGGGCAGAATCCTGGTGGCAGGGCTACTGAGGCAAACCGCCGACAGTATGGTCTTTGCCCTGGCGCGCTACAACAAAGACGGTTCATTGGACACGACCTTGGGCGGCGACGGAATGATCGCCACGTCCATTGGCGGCATCCAGGACATGGCTTCGGCTATTGCCGTTCAGCCGGACGGCAAGGTCATCGTGGCGGGATCGAGTTTCAACGGCAGCGACATGGAGTTCGCGCTGTTGCGCTATGACCTCGAAGCCCCATTCGCAACCCCAGCCGCGCCTCCGCCAACCTCCGCCGATACAGATGCGCCCCCTGACCAGCCTCCAGCGGAGATCAAGTTCAAGGTTGTGGGGCAGACCGGGGGTAAGTTCGACGCGGTCGCCATTGACGGGGATACCGTCTATCTTGGCGTCGGCGCGCGCTTCGTCACCGTTGACATCAGCGATCCGTCTTCGCCGCGATGGTTGTGGCAGAGCGACGTGTTGTCCGATTTGGTTGGGGCAATCGCATCGCAATCAACCATGGCTTACGTGCGGGCCGGAACTGAGTTATTGATCTACGATGTCAGCGATCCCGCTCGACCCGCGCAGGTCGGGGCATTGAGCGGAGTCTCCGGTGACCTGCTCGCGACCGAAGACTTTATCTACACGTTCGCCGCAGGCATCGAGCCAACGTTGATCGCCATTGATGTCAGCGACCCGGCGCATCCTGCCAAAGCGTCACAACTCGATCTCACTGGAACAGCCGCAATGGCGGTCGGCGGAGAAATTCTCTATCTTGTCAATGGCGGGGGATCCCCGAACAACGCGGCTGCGCCGGGCGCGTTGCAATTGATCCATCGCACCCAGGTGCTCAGCCAGATCGCATTGGAGGATGCCTGGAGTTACCAGATTGCCGTCGAGAGGGATCTTGCCTTCGTTGTGGGGAATAACCAGATTCCCGGGACCAAGGATGCGTTGCTCGTATTCGATGTAAAAGATCCAGCAAACCCGCGACAAGTCACCCGCCGGGAAATGTCGGTCGGCGGGGATATCAAGGCGACCAATGGCGCGCTTTTCCTGTTGGGCAGGGCGTTTCCACATGGGGGGTGTCCCGCCGGACTCAAAATAGTTGACGTTACGGATCCAGCCTTGCCGCGGGATCCATTGACTTTCGATCCGCCGCAGAGTTGTTTCAATCGCTTCACAGTGGAGGGTGACACGCTTGCCGCCACAAGTGAACGCGGCTTGGAGATTTACAACGTCAGCGACCCGGCAAACATCGCCCTCACCGGTGAATTGGCGCCCTCCGATGGTTTCATCGCGGCAGGACGGGTGGCGGTCAATCAGGGAATTGCCTATCTGGTGACGACAGACGGCAGGAACCGAATGCAAAGACTGCACGTGCTGGATGTGACAAGCCCATCCCCAATATTGTTGAACGGTGAGGGGCTTGATCTGGGAGCCCCGGAGCCCTCCATATTCGAGGGGCTCTACGTCCGAGGGGCGAGGCTGTTCGGGATGGGATCAATTCCAATTGACATTAGCGATCCGATCCATCCTCGCATGGCTTTGGGGGATATCGGCGTGGACAATCAGGAGGGCGTGTTCTACTGGCCCCCGCCAGTCCTGGTTGGGAGCGTGCTTTATACAGGGTTGTTGACGAATACTCCTGATGGCTTGCGAATCGGCGGCGGGATCGGCATCGTTGACGTGAGCGATCCTAATAAACCGGCGCTGGTCGGCAGGATTCCAATGGAGGGTTTCACAGTCTCCGCAATGGCTGTAACAGGTAAGCATTTGATTGCCTTTGGCGAGCCGCGTTTACGCGTCTATGACGTCAGCGACCCATTCAACCCGATCGAGATGGGCGGGCTGGATTTTCCGTCGCCTTTCGGTGAGCCGAAAATGGTCATCTTCGGCAACACCGTTTACCTCGCTCCGCTCTACAAACGGACCGATCATACGACCCTGTATGCGGTGGACATCTCGGACCCGGCTCATCCAGTTCAGGCTGGCGCGTTCGAATTGACTGACATCGAGATCGTCATCAAAATGGTTGCGGCGGGCGATACGATTTACATGATGGCATACGACAAGGGCATTCTGGCGCTGAACGTCAGCGACAGGACACAACCATATCTTTCAGGGCAATTCCCGTTCCCGGTCAACGACTTTACCCTCGACGGCGATCTGTTGTACCTTGCCGCCGGGGATGCAGGCTTGGTGATCGTGCAGGTCGAAAAATAGGAAATGCCGGATCCAGGAGAATAACCGATGGAAACCACAATCAAAACAAATCGTTTGGCAATCGCTAGTTTTGCGAGCGGGCTATTGGGCCTCTTCGCTCTCAGTCCATTACTGTTTCTGTTGATATTTCCACCGTCCCCGGGAAACCTGCCGGAGGAATCGAGCCCCATCAACATCCTTCTGACCTTTTCACGTTCGATTGGCAATCTTTCCACCCTTGTGTCGCTGGTCACCGGCATCCTCGCGCTCAGAGAGATCAGGAGGAAAGGCGGTACGGAGAAAGGCAGGCTGTTCGCCTGGATCGGCATTTTGATCGGCGGCGGTTGGATCCTCTTTCGAGTATTGATCGCCCTCTATTTCATACTGGGCATGTTGTTTTCCCTGCGCTGACCCGGGTTATTTCTCCGCCTTCTTCAGAATAATGTTCTTCGCGCCAACCCGATTCAAGGTCTGGTATTGGTCTGAGGGAGTGTTGTTGATTTCCATTCTGGTCGCGGCGCTGGGGGTGATCTTCCTGTGCGCCTGGTTGACGAAAAAATATCGCCTCGGTTTTGCCGCCGGTGTCCTGCTCACGTTCCTCTTCCTGAGCCTGACCCTCGGTTTGACGGGAATCATCATGAGCATCCCGCGGCTGGATCTAAATCCGGCGATTCCTTTTCTCATCGTTGGTCTTGGATCGCCCATATTCAATATCGTCCTCGGCGTGATCGTTGCCCTGGGGGACCGATTGAGCCGCAGACATCCAAAAGGAGGCGCGCTTCTTTTATTTGGAGCGGGTATTCTCTTTGCCTATGTCTTGCTTACAACGGTCGCGGTGTTCGCCCTCAGCCTCTATAACTACTAGCGGCGCAGGTGTGCAACACCAAAGACACTCGATTTGTTCCATACAGCTGTTGTTACTTATTGGAGAGTGAAACATGAAAAGAAACCTTTTTCTGCTTATGCTGGTCGCAGCGCTGGCTTTGTCAGCCTGTGCTTCACCAACAGGCATCAGCCCAACTCAACTGTCCTCTTCGGATCAGGCAACGACTGTCGTCCCCGCCGCAACGATGCAAGCGCTTCCAACCAATATGCCTGAGCCAACCTGTCCCGAGCCGGTGGAAGGCACAAAACTGCTGATCAGGGAGGCGGTGGGTTACTGCCTGCTGTACCCGGAAGGCTATATCGAAATAGAGACCCATCCGACTACGGTTTGCCTCGTCCCCGAAGGTCCAACGATGGGATGTCATAATACGAATCTGATCATCGAAGTGGAAGACGCTGGCGGACGCACCGTCGGTGAGATCGCCGATGAGATCGTCGCCGATGCTCAGGCTGAGATTCCGGGCATCGAGATTCGGCGAACAAACCTATCCATGGGAGGTGAGGAGGCGGTCGTGCTGGAGGGACTGGCTGGTGTGGCTTCCTCCCGAAATGTGCTGTTGGTCCATGAAGACCGCCGTTACGAGTTGATCTTTGTGCCGTGGGACGAGCACGATGAGAACTTCGCGAAGCTCAATCTCCTCTACAACACGGTCGTCAACTCGTTCACCCTCCTTTCCATCGGACCCGTCACGGTGCAGGCGCTTCCAACTTTTACGCCCAAGCCATCGCCCACTGCCTGTCAGGTTCCAACATTCAAAGCCTCCGACGCGGGATCGGATTGCTTCAACGACTCCGGCGAACCCATCCCTTGCGCCGGACTCGATTTGCTTTCCGTTGAGGCTGGCATGGTTGCTCCTTTCGAGTCATCAAAGCCGATACCGACGGGGTTCATTCTAACTTTTGCTGAATCGCCGGAGACCGTACAGGAATTCACGCTTTACCTGTATCTCGATCTCGATGAAAACCCCGAAACCGGGCTCGATATGTCCGTGGATGGGAGCGCCCTGCCCGGCATTGACCGTCTATTCGGGATCGCCCTGCCATCGGGCGATGCGTGGACTCAGGTAGTCGCGAAAGGACCAGATGCAGAGATCATTCGGGGTCCGGAGCAGGTTGCTGTCACTCGCGTAAGGGGCGTGGTCACAGTCATGGTTGGGCGCGGTCTCCTTGTAGATAAGTCGGCTAAAGCCGCCGGACCTTCGCTCAATCTGCCAGTCGGCGGCGCGTTACCAGATGCATTTACCATGTACATCGCAACAACGCGCGGCGAAACCCTGTTTGATGTCTTCGACAACGGACAGGAAATCTTAAGTCCACAGGCAATGACCGTGCCCAAGGAGGCGCTATACCCCGTGTGTGTGGGAGGCTCGTAACGCGTTTCCGCTTCGGATCTTACAGGAGAGTGCAGTGTGAAGGAAGTTTTCTCCTGGGAGATGATCGCAGCATTGGTCGCGGCAGGGATGCAAGCCGCCCGATTGGTGCGATGGCAGGGAATAAAAAAAGATTGCCTCGAATAGCGTTCGAAGCAATCTTTTCTCTGGAAGAAACGTCAGCGGCAATCCAGCGGGCCTCTGTGTTTCCTCCTGTTTTGATTACCCTGTTTGAACAGGGTGGTAACTGCGGTCCCGACGGGATTCGAACCCGCGATCTCGGCCTTGACAGGGCCGCATGTTAGGCCGCTACACCACGGGACCAGTTTTATCGAAGCGGGGCGTAGTTTATCATACGCATTAAGGCGTGTCAATACGCCCAGTCTGGATAGAGCGCGGGATCGGTGGGCGTTTGTCCGGTGGCATCGTGGACGTAAACGTAATCACCCACGTTCGCCCAGTTGAATAGCCAGTGCGCGTCGCCGACGGAAAGATTGACGCAGCCATGCGATTGGGGATAATCGAAACGCGTGCGCCAGTATGCGCCGTGCAGCGCGCGTGCCTTGTCGAAGTACATCGTCCAGGGAACGTTATCGAGATAATAAAAGTCGGTCGGGTCGCTGTTCCGCATGGTCTCGGTCTCTTTTTTCTCGTAGATCTGGAACAGGCCGGGGCGGGTCCAGAACGGTTCGAGTCCGCTGGCGATGACGGTGGCGAATACCAGTTCATTGTCCTCATAGACCGCCAGCGTTTGCTCCGCCAGGTCAACGTCAATCCAGCGGTGCCCGGCGACTCCTTCGGGCGGCGCGGTCTTTGGAGTTGTCACAGCCAGGACGCGCGCCTCCACCCACTCGTTGGGACCGATCATGTTCCAATCCACACCGTCCGCGCGCTTCGTATCGTAGACCTGCACGATGTCAACGTATGGGTAAAGAACCTTTTCGGTGAGCGGCGTATTGTAGCCGGGCGCCCTCCTGACCGGTATGCTGTCGCTGTAGAATGGCAGCGCCCACCCAAAGGGATTGCGCGGCGCCGAGCGGAACTGCAACCCCTGGAACCGGGAATATTCCCCGATGCGCGACCCCATGCCCGGTATCCACCCGCCGGATTCGAGCAGGTAATAGACGCCGCGCCCGGTATCCACGCGGTCAATGTACGAAACGTACACGAACCCCGGCAGGTATCCCTGCCCGGCGGGATCGCCGCCGGGAGCGTTCAACACCGGTACATGCTCCTCGTCGAGGCGAAAGTAACGATATGGAAGATCGGTGAGGGATGGGTCGGGTTTATTCGCCAGCAAAGGGCGCGGAGGAAAGGTCAGCCCCAGCCTTGCCATTTCCGTGATGAAAGTGGATGGTCCGAGAGGCAGGCAATCGTCCGGCGCGTCCAGATATGCGCCGGGCGCACAGACCACAGCCCCGCTTTCCGGTTCGTCCTCCTGCGCGTGCGCGCCCGGCCGGCTGGAAACGGGAACGATGAAGAGAATGACGGCGGATAGGAAAAGAAGAATCCTTTTCATGCGCGGTGTAATCTTACCAGACGGCGCGATGACGCCCGTGTTTGCAGTTCTGTTAACGCCCGGCGGGATTTGAAACGCGCTGGCTTGACACATTTTGTCCACTACGCTATATTATCCGCAATTCTTGTCAATACGATTTCAGCCAAAAGCATTGGCTGGAGCATTCATTCTGCGCAGGAGGGCTGTCTTGTCCAAATCACGAACTCAACAAATGGTTGATCGTCTCCGGGAATTGCAGGCATCTTCCCCCGACATCGAAGCGTCCGCAGTGGTAAGCGTGGACGGTTTGAGCATTGCCTCCGCTTTGCCTCAGGGCGTGGAGGAAGATCGCGTATCGGCGATGTCTGCGGCGATGTTATCCCTGGGCGAGCGCATTGCCACTGAACTGGGCAGGGGTTCGCTGGAACAGGTGTACATCAAAGGGGAAAAGGGCTACGTTGTGCTGATGTCGGTGGGCGAGGATGCGGTTCTCACCGCGTTGGCGCGTGAGCAGGCAAAATTAGGCTTGATCTTCCTGGATATGAGACGCACCGCCGAAGATCTCGCAAAACTGATCTAACTGGAGTCGAGTATGAGCCCTGTGCAAAACGCCGGTTTATATTACCCCAACAAATTTGGATTGATCATCATAAAATCCCTGGAAGAAGTGATGGGAAAGAACGGACTCAACGCCATCCTCAACCTCGCTGGCTTGAACCACTACATCGAAAACTACCCGCCCGATAACCTGGACAAGGGCTTCGACTTTGCCGAACTGTCTGCCATCGGCGTTGCGCTGGAGGAAATGTACGGTCCTCGCGGCGGGCGCGGGCTTGCGCTTCGGGCTGGACGGGCGACCTTCTCCGACGCCCTGAAGAACTTCGGCGCCCTGGCCGGCGCGGCTGACCTGGCTTTTGTCGTTCTCCCGCTTCAATCCAAACTGAGGATTGGTCTGCCGGCGTTCGCCAAGATCTTTTCCCAATTGAGCGACCAGCACAGCACCGTCGAGGAGAAGGATACGGAGTTCATCTGGACCATCCACAAATGTCCCGTATGCTGGGGGCGCGTAAACGCGGACAAGCCGGTCTGTTACATCGCCACCGGGCTGTTGCAGGAATCGCTCAAGTGGGTTTCGGGGGGCAGCGAGTTCCGCGTCAACGAATCGAAATGCGTGGCGATGGGCGACGCGGTGTGCGAATTCGTCATTCAAAAAGAACCCATGGCGTAAAGCGGGGCTGACGTGGCAGAAGCCAAACACAAGATCCTGATCGTCGAAGACGACCCCGACGTCGCGGAAATGTTGAACGCCTATTTCCGTGTCCAGGGATACGACGTGTATACCGTCAACTGGGGGGAGGACGGCGTGCGCGCCGGTCAGACCATTTCACCCGACCTCATCATTTTGGACATCCGCCTCCCCGACATTGACGGTTACGAGGTGGCGCGGCGCCTGCGCGCCGACCGACGCACCCAGGAGATTCCCATCATCTTCCTGACGGAGAAACGCGAACGCGTGGACCGCCTGCAGGGATTCGAGGTCGGCGCGGACGATTACATCACCAAGCCGTTCGACGTGCAGGAACTTCGCCTGCGCGTTCGCAATGCGCTCAGGCGCGTCAGCCAGGGGTCGTTGACCAACCCCGTCAGCGGATTGCCCGAGGGTCCCCTCGTTGACGAGCGCCTCTCCGAAGTGATCCACAAAAGCGGATGGGCGCTGCTCCACATTTCCATCGTTCACCTGGATTCGTTCCGCGAAGCCTACGGGTTCGTCGCGTCGGACGACGTGATGCGGGCGATCAGCCTGATGATCCATAACACGATCAAGGAATCGGGCGCGACCGACGATTTCCTCGGTCACATCAGCCCCACGGATTTCGTGGTCGTCATGCCGCCCGCCGCGATGTCCGCCTTTAGCGAACGCATCAAGTCGAGGCTCGAACAATCGCTGGATTACTTTTACCCGATCAAGGACCGTGAGCAGGCGTCGAAACGCTCCGACAGGCTTTCGGTGGAGGTGACCGACGTACCTTCGGCATTTGGTCGCTATTCCAGCGTGGATCAATTGAAGAGCGACCTTTTGGACAGGCAGTTGTGAAGATCGTCGTTGTCCTGCCAACCTATAACGAAGCGGAGAACCTCCCAAGGCTGGTCTCCGCTCTTTTTTCGCTTCCGTTGGATTTGTCCGTACTTGTCGTGGACGATAACAGCCCGGACGGGACGGGAGAGATCGCGCGGAAGTTGTCGAAGGAGTACGGCGGGCGGATCGCGGTGTTGTCCCGACCCGGCAAACTGGGATTACGCTCCGCGTATCTCGAAGGGTTCGAAAAGGCTTTCGAAATGGGAGCGGATGCCGTGGTCCAGATGGACGCGGATTTTTCTCACGACCCGGCCGTGCTGGTCGAGATGGCGCGCCGCTTCGAATCCTGCGACGTGGTGATCGGGTCCCGCTACGTGAAGGGCGGATCGCTCGCCCGCCGCTGGCCCCTCTGGCGAAAGGCGCTTTCCGCGTTCGGCAATCGCTACGCGCGGACGATCCTCGGTTTCCCGCTGCATGACGTGACGACCGGCTACCGCATGTGGCGGCGAACCGCTTTGCAGACGATCCCGCTCGAACGCATTCGTTCCAACGGGTACGTTTTCCTGGTGGAGATGGCGTACGTCGCCTATTTGATGGGGCTCGATATGGCGGAAGTCCCCATTCATTTTTCGGATCGTCGTTTGGGAAAGTCGAAGATGTCGTTCAAAATACAACTGGAGGCGGCGATGCGCGTGTGGGACGTGTGGTGGCATTACCGCGACCTGCGCAGGAAAAGCCGCCCGCACGCGATCAAGGTCGAGGAATGATAATGCGCCTCCCAAATCGGGGAGGCGCATTTCTTTGGATGAAACCGCGAAGGCGCGCATTCGCGCGCTGGCGCGGGTTGCGTCAATTGACAAGCGCGCAGAGCCTTCGCCATTCCTCGATGCTCAACGTCTCCGCGCGGCGCATGGGATCAATCTCCGCCTTTGCAAGCAGTTCCGCGGCTTTTGAGGGAGGAAGGCGCAATCCTGATGAAAGCGAATTTCGCAAGGTCTTGCGTTTCTGGCTGAACCCGGCTTTGATGAGTTTGAAAAACGCATCCAGCCATTCCGGTTCGATCAGCGGATTCGGGTAAACGTCAACCGTCAGAACCGCTGAATCAACCTTCGGCGCGGGAAAGAACGCTCCCGCGGGGATGCGCGCCGCGATGCGCGGCTTTCCATATACCTGCACGCTCAACGCCAGCAGGCTCATATCCCCGGGTGCCGCGCAAATGCGCCCCGCGACCTCCTTTTGAACCGTCAACGCGATGCGGCGCGGTTTGGGTCGGCTCTCCAACAGGTGGCGAATGATGGCGGACGTGATGTAGTAGGGAATGTTTGCGACGACCAGATAATCAGCGTCATGGATCAATTCCCCGGGGTCGAGTTCCAGGATGTCGCCGTGAACGATGCGGACGTTTTTGTAGGGGCTGGCAATCGCCCGAAGAGGCAGGATCAGGTCCGCGTCCAGTTCGACCGCAACGACGCGGCGCGCCAGGACCGCAAGGTAACGCGTCAGGCTTCCGAGCCCGGGACCGATCTCCAGGACGGTGTCCGTCGGTTGTATCTGCGCGGCGGAGGTGATGGTCTCGAGCGCGGACGGATCCTGCAGAAAGTTCTGCCCGAGTCTTTTATCGGCTCGCAAGCCGTAACGCTTGAGCAATGCGGACGCGTCGAGCGGGGGGATTTCATTGATTCGCAAAAGGTCGGCTCTCCTTGTTCTTCGATCCATTGGACGCGTCCGCTCGCAAAGGTCATTCCAAAACGTACACGATGTTCTGCGGCACGGGCGTCAGAAAATAGACCGTGACCCACGAACTCCATTGTTCCCAATCCTCGTCGCTGTAACCGAGATCTATCCACGGTCTGCCCACGCATCCGCCGCACACGTCCGCCACGGTGGCGTACCCATAACCGGGGATGTAAAGCGGTTGTCCCTGCATGACCAGGTACCAACTGTAACGCAGTCCCACCACGCCTTTTTGCACCTTGGCGCCGCTGGACGTGCCGGGATAGCACCGGTCGCCGCCCGAACGACACGGCGAATACGACGTGGCGTACATCTGCACTGCGCGCCAGTATTCGATGGTCACGCCGTCCACGACGGCGGTCTTGATCTCGACCTTTGTGCCGTAACCGAGGATGCGGTTCTTCGGCGGGCGCACGAGCGTTTCGTCTTCGGTCAGGCGCGAAATTTCCTCCCCGTCCTCGTAACGGATGCGGATGCGCTGCGCGATGAGTCCGTTTTCACCGGGTTGTAACACCTGCGTTTGATCGAGCGGGACGTCCGCCGAGGCGATCAGCTCGCTTTCGAATGGAACGGACTTTTGCGCGAGGACGACAGACTCGCTGACGCGCACGACCTTGATCTGCCCATCGGTCGGCAGCGCTTCATTCTCCGACGGGAGGCTGTAGTCGAGCCCGAGGAGCGGAATCCCAGCCTCAGCCAATGCCTCCCCAACCGTTCTCGCCGACGATCGAATCTGCACGACCTTTCCATCCGCGCTGACGGTGAGTGCGCGGGAGGGATGGATCGTGATCGGGAGATTGGCGAGTTGGGGAATTGGGGAATTGAGGGGCGGGTCAACTTTATCGTTGGCTGAAAGTTGCATGCCCGCCTCCTGCAACGCTTCGCCGACCGTGAACGCGGAGGTTTGGATGGTTCGTTCCCCCTGCGGCGAGGCGATGGTGATGGCAACCGCGCGGCGGAGTTGTAATGTGATTGGAGAATCAGGGACTGGAGAATTTGGCGCAATGGGGAGTCCGTCGAGGAGGAGGCGATCATTCGGTTTAAGGGTGATCCCCGCCTGCGCGAGGATCGCCGAAGGCGCGCGTTCGTTCGTTTGAAGCGTTATAACCTGATCGTTGTCAATGATGGTAACGGTAGGGGACGAGGCTGGCTGGCAGGCGAGGAGAAGAAATGCAAACGCAATAACCAGCCAATGAAAGGGTTTCATGGATTTAATTATAAATCAGGCAGGGGAATGCATTATCCACACATTCGGCTCGACGTAAACGCCCTCGTCCTGTTCGACGTTCATCTCGATTGGAACCAGCGCATCGGGGATGACGTAGCGTCCGCTTTGCGGGAATTTCAAGCCGGTCCACTGCTCCCACTCCGCGCGCCTGCCGCGCACGGTCTTTGAGTGATGACACACCTTGATGATCCTGCCTCCCAGCCTGGCATGGACCCTCAGCCAGGCGTCGAAGGGGAGTCCCTCTTCGTCCTTCCACGTGATGTAATCGTCCAGGCTGATCAACGGGTATTTGCTCTTCCCGCTCGGGCGGACGGGGATGATCAGGGCATTCAAGCCTTTGGATTTGGAGACGCCGCGCACCGCTTTGACCATCGGCGCGCTGAGCCGCTGGCTTTGATAATCTGGATGAATGACGACCTGGATCGCGCAATGATAGTTTGGGGATATTCCCTGTTTGTGATTCTTCACCGCTTCCGCGAACGCCCAGTCCCAGCCGTCATCGGGAAGGTTTTCGAGCGCATCGTCCCACCTCAACGGGAAGCCGTTTGCCATTGCCGCGGCGCGGTTGTTTTCCGCGTCGTACATTGCCAGTTGATAGTCCGCGAAACTGTCCAGCAGTTCGTGCCAGTTCTCGTTGGCTACGGCGTCGTGCAGCATGAATTCGGGCCACGCGGCTTTGGTCAGCCCGCGCACCAGGTCGCGGTAGTCCGCGCGGGAGGCGGGAGTGATGATTTGAAAGCGGTCGTTGTTCATGGCGATTTCCCCAGAGTATACCGGATAAATTCCAGTATTTCGTTCAAACTATGCGGGCGTTTCCCGTGTCAGACCACACATTCCTCGTCGTCGCAGCAATCTTCCATGCCTGCGGCTTTTTCGAAGGCTTCCTTCCCTTCGTTGTACGAGAACCAGATCAACCCCAGCGCGCCGATGGAATCCACGAAGCCAAAGCCGGTCAATTCGTAGATCAGGCTCGATGCCAATAGAACGACCGACATGTAAATGCAGACCATCGTGCAGTTCGCGTCGGATAGGACGGGCTGGGAGTTGAGGGCGCGTCCAACCTTGCGTTTGCCCTTCACCAGCGCCCACATCACCGCGATGGAAATGATCGAGATGATGAGTCCCGGCAGCGTCGTTTCGGGTTTGTGCCCGACGATGACGTTGTAAACGGCGGTGACGGCAAGCCCGGCGACGAGCAGATAGAACGCCGTGCCTGTCACCCGCAACGCGCTCCGTTCGAATTGAGAGCGCGGCGTATCGGGATGCTGGCGGATGCGGATCACCATGGCGAGAATTCCGATGCCGGACATGACTTCGATGAACGAGTCCACGCCGAAGCCGAAAAGGGTCAGCGTTTCATCCGAGATGCCGAAGAAGATGGAGATCACTCCCTCGGCGAGGTTGTAGAAGATGGTGAAGAACGCCAGCCATAGGGCGTAGGTCCAGTATTTGTTCGCGGCGGATCGGGTAAGGGTCGTCATCTATCGCTCCTGTCATTGGACAGTTTACTTCATTTTGTTCCCATTGCGGCGGGATTTTTTATGCTTCTAAGATTTTCATGGTATTCTCAGGCGGGGACGCCAAACACAACGAGGAGTAGAGATGAAAAAATACGTCGTCGTTCTTGTCCTGTTGGGATTTTCCCTTGCGCTGACGGCTTGCGGAGGCGGCGGAAACGTCCCGACCACGACCATCAACGTGACGATGACCGATTTCCAATTCGTGCCGAACGAGTTCACGGTTCCGGCGGGGCAGGAGATAACGGTCAACGCGGTAAATAGCGGCGCTGTGATCCATAACTTTGTCATTATGAAATACGGCGCGAACGCGGGCGACACGTGGGACGATAGCGACACCCCCAACATCTATTGGGAGGTGGAGGTTCAACCGGGCGGCAGCGCGCAGACCTCCTTTACCGCCCCCGCGGAACCGGGCGATTATGAAATCGTTTGCAGGACGCCGGGTCACATCGTATCCGGCATGGTGGCAAAATTGCGCGTTGCAGCGGATGAATGATCCCTGAATTCGATGGTTTTATAAAACCTCCGAATTCCTGTGTATAACGAGAATATGAAAAAAAACCTCATCGCGAGTTCGAGCAATCCGCTTGTCAAACAGGCGCGCGCCCTGCGACAGAAAAAGGCGCGGCGCGAGAGCGGGCTGTTTCTCGTGGAGGGCATCCATCACGTGGGGGAGGCATTCGAGGCGGGATGGAAGGTGGAACACGCGCTCTACGCGCCCGATTTGTTGACGAGCAAATTCGCCCATGAGTTGATCTCACGCGCCGCTTCGCCCGTTCCCCAGCCTGTCACGCCGCAAGTGATGGAATCCATTGCTGACAAGGATAATCCGCAGGGCATTCTTGCCATTGTGCGGCAGAGGCACACCCGCCTGGATGAACTGGGACAAATTCATCGGGGGGTTGCACTTGAAACCCCGCAGGATCCGGGCAACGTCGGAACCATCCTCCGCACGATGGACGCGGTCGGCGCGGACGCCCTGTTTCTGCTCGACGGCGGCGTGGAGTTGTATCACCCGTCGGTGGTGCGTTCGAGCATGGGGGCGTTGTTCTGGAAGCCGGTGGTTCAAACTTCGTTCGATGAGTTCGCGAGGTGGGCGCGGAGGAACGGCTATCAGATGATCGGCGCATCCGCTCACGGGGATGTGGATTATCAAACTCTCGTTCCACAACTTCCCTGGATCCTCGCGCTGGGCAGCGAGCAAAAGGGATTATCGCGCCAGCAAATGGACGCCTGCGACGTGGTCGTTTCGATGCCGATGAAGGGGCGCGTCAGTTCGTTGAATCTCGCGGTGGCGGCGGGGGTGTTATTGTATCGGTATTCCCTCTAGCGTCTTGTCATTTCGACCGAGGGGAGAAATCTTTGACCCGGCGAGGAAGATTTCCCGGTCGCTGCGCTCCCTCGAAATGACAGGGCGTTCATAAACAAAAAGAGACGCAGCGCGGGCTGCGTCCCAGGTTGATCGAAGGCGGATCAGGCGCGGGGGCGGAAGGAGGCGTTAGAATTCGTCCTCGTCCTCATCCCAAAGATCGTCCTCTTCCTCTTCCTCGTCGTCCTCCCATTCCAGTTCCTCCTCCTCCTCCCATTCCTCCTCCGCGGCTTCGTCGGAGGGGGTGTAGGTGTTGCAACCGGTATCGGGGTCAATCTCCACCGCTGCGGCGCTGCAATAACCTTCATCCAAAAAAACACAATCTGCGTAATGACACTTGATGCGGGGCATTCATTCCTCCTGGCGCGATTACGATTGTCGTATCACACGAATAAGCGAGATGATAAAGATCAAAGTCATGGTAATCTGCGAGGTCACGCAGAACGGACAGAGCGCCCCCTTGAGAAGGACGATCTCCACATATACCAGCCAGAGCGTAAAGAGAAAACCGATCAACGAAATGCCGAACAGGATCATGCTCCCGTTGGATTGGAAAAAGTCGTTCCTGCGTTCGAGCCATGGGATGCCGAGAATGGCGGCATAACCGAACACGCCGATCAGCGCCACGGGGATTCCGTTCACTTCCGAATACCGGCTTGCGTTGACGGTGCTGCAATCGCCGGAGCCGAGGCACATGCTATCGTTCGACGTGTATTTGTAAATGGTCATGTAAATCGAGACCAGCAAACCCAAAATGGCGAGCGCGATGGTGATCTGTGTAAGCCGTTTAGTCATTGTTCCTCATAACAGCCAGGCGTTCAGTTCCTGACCAGCAGGCACGCATTTTACACCAGCGGGGATAATTAGTAAAGCATCCGCCTGCACCAATGACAACAAATTTCCCGAGCCCTGATGCCCTGTCAAACGGGCGAAATACAGACCCTCCTTTTCGCGGAGGACGGCGCGCAAATAACTCTCGCGTCCATCGGATCGGATCTCCTCCTCGCATCTCACGCGGACGTTCTGCCTGCCTCCGTCCGGGATGCCTCCCAGCCTCCGAAGCGCGTCGCGCACGAAGACCTCGAAGCCGACGAACGCCGACACCGGGTTGCCGGGCAGTCCAATGAAGGGAATGTTTTTGTATTCGCCGAAAGCCAGCGGTTTGCCGGGACGCATGTTGACGCGCCAGAAATTCAGGCTGCCGTTCGATTCGACGACGTCCTTGACGTAATCGAACGCGCCGACGCTCACGCCCGCAGAGGATAGGATCAGGTCGGCGTCGAGCGATACCGCCTGTTCGATCAATCCCTGCACCGATGCGCGCGTATCCCTTGCGATGCCCAGGCGCAACACCTGCGCGCCCGCGCTTTCGATCAATGCCGCGAGCATGTAGGAATTCGAATCGCGGATCTTTCCCGATTCGAGCGGCGCGCCCGCCTCGAGCAGTTCGTCGCCGGAGGAGAGCAGCGCCACGCGTGGTCTTCTGTAAACTTCGACTTCCGCAAAGCCGAGCATTGCCAGCAAGCCGATATCCTGCGGTTTGAGAAGATTCCCTTTTTCGAGGACGTTGTGTCCCGCGCGCGCGTCCATGCCGCGCGGACGGACGTTGTCCCCGGCGTTGACGGGCTTTTCGAGGGTGACGGTCGCCGGCGCGGGCGTTCCGGGCGCGCGAGTGTCGAAGTCCGTGTCCTCGACCGGGACGACCGCGTCCGCGCCGGTGGGCATTTGCGCGCCGGTCATAATGCGCGCGGCTTCGCCGGGGGCGAGGGAAACTTTCGGCGCGGATCCGGCCGGGATGTCGGCGACCACGCGCAGGGTCACGCGTGAAGCGGGCGCGGCGTTCGATGTATCCGCGGCTCGGAGGGCGAATCCGTCCATGGAGGAGTTGTCGAAGAGGGGCAGGTCGTCCGCCGCGCTAATATCCGCCGCCAGAACGCGGTGTATGCAATTCGTCAGCGGGAGGGTCTCGGTTTCGACGGGTTCGAAGTGGGAGAGGATTCTTTCCCGTGCCTGGTCAACGCTAAGAAGAGACATGTTGTGTTATCCAGTCGTCAATCGTAAATTGTATTATCCCGGTCTTACGCGGTGCGCCTCCAAAACGTTGGGCAGGTTTTCGATGCGCGTGAGGATGCGGCTGAGTTGATCGAGGTTCTTCACTTCGACGATCAGGTTGAGGTCGGCGAGCGTGCGGTTGAAATTGACGGACACGTCGGCGATGTTCACGCCTTCGCTGTCGAGCAGGGTGGAGATGTCGCCCATCAAACCCTGGCGGTCGTAGGCTTTGACCTTGATGGGAATGGGATAGGTGCGTTCGAGTTTTCCCCAATCCACCTGCAGGAGTCTTTCCTTGTCCTTGAGGCGTAGAATGTTCGGGCAGTCCTGGCGATGGATGGTCGCGCCGCGCCCGCGCGTGATGTAGCCGACGATCTGGTCGCCGGGCATGGGGTTGCAGCATTTCGCCATTTGCGAGAGCAAGCCCTTCAAGCCCACGACCTCGATGGTATCGGTGCTGACGGTTTCCTTTGCCTGCGTGCCCGCCACAAGCACGTCGGCGCTTTCCTCGGTCTCTGCGAAGCGGCGGATGACGCGGCTGATGGACAGGTCGCCGGTGCCGAGCGCGATGAACAATTCGTCGGGCGTTTTGTAGCCCAGGTCGCGCGCGATGTTATCGAAGTTCATGCCGGTGATGCCGAGGCGTTGCAGTTCGCGTTCGAGGGTGGCGCGTCCCTGGGCGAGGTTCTGCTCCACCTCCTGTTTCTTGAACCAGGCTTTGATCTTGGAACGCGCGCGCTGTGTTTTGACCAGGCCGAGATTTGGGTTCAACCAATCGCGGCTTGGACCTCCACGCTTCGCGGTCAGGATTTCGACCTGGTCGCCGGTCTTCAATTCCTGGTACAACGGGACGAGTTTTCCGTTGACGCGCGCGCCGCGGCAGCGATGACCGATGTCGGTGTGGACGTGGTAGGCGAAGTCAATCGGCGTGGAACCGGCGGCGAGGTCAATGATGTCGCCGCGCGGGGTGAAGACGTAGACGCGGTCCTGGAAGACGTCGGTCTTCATGCCTTCCACGAATTCCTGCGCGTCGTACACTTCGGAGCGCCATTCCATCATGCTGCGGAGCCAGTTGATGCGGTCTTCGTACGCCTTGTCCGAGATGCGCCCGCCCTCCTTGTACCTCCAATGCGAGGCGATGCCGTATTCCGCGTTCATGTGCATTTCGGGCGTGCGGATCTGTACTTCGAGCGGGCGCTTGTCGTCGTAGATCACCGCCGTGTGAAGCGACTGATAAAAGTTGTCCTTCGGCGCGGCGATGTAATCGTCGAATTCGCCGGGGATGGGGCGCCAGTGGGTGTGGATCACGCCCAGGGCGGCGTAGCAGGACGGGACGTCCGGGACGATGAGGCGGACGGCGCGCACGTCGCGCACCAGGTCGAACGGCTTGCCCTTCTTCATCATCTTCTTGTAGATGGAGTAGATGTGTTTGGGTCTTCCGCTGATCTCGGCGTGGATGTTGTTCCTGGCGAGAAGTTTGACGAGCGAGTCCTTGATGACTTCGATCTGCGCCTCGCGGTCGGGGCGTTTTTCGCTGAGTTGGTTCGCGATCTCCTTGTATTTTTCCGGGTTGACGTAGCGGAAGGCGAGGTCTTCCAATTCCCACTTGATCTGCCAGATGCCGAGGCGGTTGGCGAGCGGGGCGAAGATATCCAGCGTCTCTTTGGCGATGCGCCTTTGCTTTTCCTCGGGGGCGTGGTGGAGGGTTCGCATGTTGTGCAGGCGGTCCGCCAGTTTGATCAAGACCACGCGCACGTCCTCGCCCATGGCAAGGAAGGTCTTGCGCAGGGTTTCGGATTTGAGGTCCTGTTTGCGCGGCTTCGGGTGTTCCGGCTCCTCCGGCGGTTTCGAGCCGTTACCGCTTTCGTCGCCGGTTTCCTTGTGCTGGTCGCCGCGCGAGACGCGCGGCAGTTTGGTCAGTTTGGTCACGCCGTTTACGAGGTTGGCGACCGTATCCCCGAAATCGCGGCGGATGTCCTCCAGGGTGAGAGAGGTGTCTTCGACCGCGTCGTGCAGGAGTCCTGCGACGACCACCTCGGGCGGCACGCGCAGGTCCGCCAGGATGCCGGCCACGGCAACGCAATGATTGATGTACGGTTCCCCCGAATGGCGTTTTTGCCCGCGGTGCGCCTCTTCCGCAATGCGATAGGCGCGTTGAACCAACTCCTTGTCCGCCAGCGTGTAATGCTCGGGGAGTTGTTCGATCAGTTTATCGAAGGGGACGACCGTATTCGCGTCTTTCATCGCGGAGTATTTTACTACGCTCGTGAGCGCGGAAGAAAAGCCCGTCGGCGGCGTGACAGGCTTTTGCAATGCGGGAGGCGGGGCGGCGACATCGGAGATGCAGCGCGTTTCATTCGCTGGTAAAATCCAGAACGATGCCGATCAGGAACAACGTCACCCGATTGCTGGATTCCCGCAGGATTTCCTACACCGCGTACGAACTCCCCGGCGAAAAACTTGGCGCGCTGGAAACGGCGCGTCTTCTCGACGTCGAGCCTGCTTCTGTTTTCAAGACCATTGTCGTCGCCCGCGACAAACCCAAAAAACCATTGCTCGCGCTCGTCCCCGGTCCATCGAATGTGGATCTAAAAGCCCTCGCCGCGGCGTTGGGCGAAAAGAAGGTGCATCTGCCCACCGAACGCGAAGCGGAACAGTTGACCGGCTTGCAGGCGGGGGGAATCTCTCCGCTCGCTCTCATCAATAAGGGATTTCAGGTCGTCATCGATTCCTCCGCGCAAAATTACATTGAGATTCACGTGTCGGGCGGACAGAGAGGCTTGAACATCAAACTGTCGGTGGACGATCTCGCAAAATTGACGAACGCGCGTTTTGCCTCCGTGAGCGCGGAACCTTGAAAGAATCTGTAAACAACCTGTTCATTCGCGGATTTTATACTATAATGCGTGAAACCATTTTTGAAAGGAGGTGGCTTTAGCGGATATAACTGATCTTGCCCAAACCGTCGTATAAACCCATACCTATTTCTCGAGGAGGAGAAAATGCGTAAACTCTTTGCGATTACGGGGATGTTGATCCTTGCCAGCCTTGTGTTTGCCGCTTGCGCCCCGGTCGAACCCGAAATCGTGACCGTCGTCGAAACTAAGGAAGTGACAGTGATCGAGACTCAGGAAGTGCAGGTCAACGTCCCGGTCTCTTTCGTGATGGAGTCGGCTCGCCTGGAAGCGGTCAGAAGCAATGGTGTGCTTCGCTGCGGCGTCAATGCGGGCGTTCCTGGATTCGGCTTCCTCAATGAAGCCGGGGAATTCACCGGGTTTGACACCGACTTCTGCCGCGCCCTGGCTGTGGCTATCTTCAACGATCCCACCGCGGTCGAATTCCGCCCGCTGACAGCGGCAGAACGCTTCACAGCCCTGCAGACCAACGAGATTGACGTGCTAATCCGAAACACCACCTGGACCTTCTCACGCGACGTGGAACTGGGCACCGACTTTGGCCCGACCACCTTCTATGATGGTCAGGGCATGCTGGTGCGCAAGGATAGCGGTTTCACCTCGCTGGCAGACATGGGCGGCGCCACGGTGTGCGTGCTCTCCGGTACCACCACCGAGCTAAACCTGGCGGACGCTTTCAGCGCTCGCGGCCTCGCCTACGAGCCCCTGGTCTTCGATAATTCAGATGAGACCGCTGCGGCGTATGATGAAGGCCGCTGTGATGGACTGACTTCCGATAAGTCACAGCTGGCCGGCTTGCGCACGACGATGGCTAACCCTGACGATCACGTGATCTTGCCCGAAACCATGTCCAAGGAGCCGCTTGGACCGGTCTGGGCGCATGGCGATCAACAGTGGGGCGACCTGGTCAGCTGGGTTGTCAACGGCGTCATCATCGCTGAGGAGAAGGGCATCACTTCCGCAAACGTGGCTGAAATTGCGGCTGGTACGCCTGAAGATCCCGAAATCGCCCGCCTGCTGGGCTTGGAAGGCTCCTTCGGCGAACTGCTAGGCCTGGAACCCGATTTCATGGTCAACGTGATCGCGGCGGTCGGGAACTACGGCGAGATCTACCAGCGCCACCTGGGACCCGAAGGCACCGACATTCCGCGTGAAGGTTCATTCAATGCGCTTTGGAAGGATGGCGGTCTGCTCTACCCGCCGCCCTGGCGCTAGACCTGACACTTGGGGTTATAGATTGCAGCCCTATCTGCGGATAGGGCTGCAACCTCGAATTCATGACAACAGACACCCCTGAAACCGCTTCGCTCCAGCATAGCCGTTGGTCCTTCTGGCGAGACACGCGCTTCTTGCAGGCGCTCGCCCAGATAATCTTCGTCACCCTGGTGCTGATCGCCGGGTATTGGCTGATCGGTAATCTAATGACATCCCTCGACGAACGCGGGCTGGACCTGAGCTTTGGATTCTTCCAACGCACCGCTGGCTTTGGTATCGGGGAAGGTATCCCTTTTGAACGCACCGATTCCTTCTGGCGCGCCTACATTGTCGGCTTCGTAAACTCGATCCGCGTAATCGTTTTTGGTCTTGTCCTGGCTACCGTACTGGGTATCCTGGCTGGCATTGCCCTGCTTTCGACCAACTGGTTGTTGCGCAATCTCGTCGGCGCATACGTCGAGGTCATGCGCAACACGCCGCTGCTGGTGCAGTTATTTTTTATCTACTTTGGTATTATCTTAAAATTGCCCTCACTCCAGGATCGTTTGATCCTGGGTCCGTTCAGTCTGAGCAACCGCGGCCTTTTCCTGCCTCGGGCAGTACCCCAGGAGAGCTCCATGCTCTGGCTGGCGCTCACTGGGGCGGCGCTGGTCGGTGGGATCCTCCTCTATCGCGTTTTGCTTCAGCGGCGCATCCAGACCGGAGAAGAGACTCGCCCGGGTCTAAAGGCGAGTTTTCTGATCTTCGGCGTACCACTTTTGAGCTGGATCCTGCTCCCGGGAAACCCCTATACACTCGAGTATCCCGAGTTGGTAGGCTTACGCATCGAGGGAGGCGCCCGTCTGACACCTGAGTTTGCCGGGATTCTCTTCGGACTCGTGCTTTATACTGCGGCGTTCATCGCCGATATCGTTCGGGCTGGTATCCTGGCGGTTCCCAAGGGACAGCTCGAAGCTGCAAAAGCCTCCGGCCTGACCCAGGCGCAGGTGCTGCGTCTGGTGATCCTGCCCCAGGCTATGCGGGTAATCATCCCCCCGCTTACCAACCAGTATCTCAATCTGGCTAAGAACTCCAGTCTTGCCGTAGGAGTGGGCTTTCCGGATCTGTACAACATCTCATCCACGATCTTCAACCAATCCGGTCAGGCGGTGCAGGTGATCAGCCTGATGATGGCAACCTATCTCCTGATCAGCCTGTTGATTTCTGCTGTGATGAACGCTCTCAATGCCCGCCTGAAGATCCCGGAACGGTAAGGAGACCTATGGAACACGCAGAAAGGTCCTCGATCAAACCGCCGATTACCTCCCTGGGAGTCCTGGGCTGGTTGCGCGCCAACCTGTTCAGCAATTGGTTCAACAGCCTGCTGACGATCCTCACCCTGATCCTGGTCTACTTTTTCGCGCGCTCGTTTGTGATCTGGTCTGTACAGGAAGCGAACTGGTCGGCGGTTACCAACAACCTGGGCGTTCTGACCTGGGGTCGTTACCCTGGCACCGAGGTCTGGCGCCTGGGCGTGAGCTTGATCCTGATCGTCTTGATGGGCGTGCTCACCTGGGCTTTGTGGTCCCGGCAGGGGAATCCACGCGTGCGTCAGGTGTTACTGGTCGGCTGGCTGTTGATGCCCTTCGCGCTGACCATCCTGATACGCGGCATCACCCTTCCCAGCTTCCGTACCATCGTCAATAATATTGGGTATTACATCGTCCGTCCTGATGTGCTCATCGCGCTTGACCAAACCTGGCGGGCAAATGCCGCGCTCACGCTTACAGGTCTACTGGCGGGCGCATCCTGGATGATCTTCCAGAAACGCCGTTCCCGGATCCTGGCGAACATCGGCACGCTGGTCATTCTCGCCCTCATGGTTCCCCTGAGTACATTAAGCCAGCCCTGGATCTTTGGACTGAGGACACCGATGGCACTCCCGCTATTGCTCACATTCGGTTTGTGCCTGCTCATCGGTCGCGCGGTGGGGCGGGCTTTTGCTAATGTAGGCGGGAGTACCCGTGTGCTCGGAGCGATCTGGTTGATAAGCCTCCCCATCATCCTGATGGTACTGACCACCTTCGAGGTCGGCAACGAAGCGGTTGATCCAGTTGAAGTGCTCGTGATTGTGCCGCCCAATATCTGGAGCGGAATCTTGCTTACGTTGTCGCTAGCCGTGGTCAGCATCGTAGCCTCCTTTCCCATTGGCGTGCTGCTTGCACTCGGACGACGCAGCTCGCTGCCTGTCGTGAAATGGTTTAGCGTCTTGTTCATTGAGCTGGTGCGCGGAGTGCCCCTGATCTCGATCCTCTTCATGGCTCAGGTGATGCTGCCGCTCTTCCTGCCTCTTGAGGTTAGCATCGACCGGGTTCTGCGCGCCATGGTCGGAATGACGCTCTTCACCGCCGCCTACCTGGCAGAGATCGTGCGCGGCGGGCTGCAGGCTGTACGTAACGAACAGGTCGAAGCAGCCCGGGCGCTCGGCTTGAATGAGTTCCTAGTGACGAGTTTGATCGTGCTGCCGCAGGCGCTGCGCGCCGTCATTCCCCCGATCATGGGTCAGTTTGTCAGCATCTTCAAGGACACCTCGCTGGTGGCGATTGTTGGGCTGCTGGATGTGCTCGCCGTAGGGGAGAGTGTGATCAAAGCGCGTGATTATCTTGGCGCGGTGCGAGAGATATACCTTTTTGCTGGTTTGTTCTTTTTTGTCTTCAGTTATGCCATGTCCCAGGCAAGCCGCCGTTTGGAAGTGCGCCTGGGTGTGGTCGAAAGTGAATGAGGTTCCTCCCATGAACGAACCGATCATCGTATGCAAAGATGTTCATAAATGGTTTGGCAATTTCCACGCGCTCAGAGGTGTGGATATGGAGGTCAAGAAGCGTGAAGTGATTGTCATATTCGGTCCTTCCGGCTCCGGCAAATCCACTTTTATCCGCACGATCAATCGTCTCGAGGAACATCAACGGGGACAGATCATCGTGGATGGCATTGAGTTAAGCCACGACGTTCGTCACATCGAGCAGGTCCGCATGGAAACCGGCATGGTGTTCCAGCAGTTCAACCTCTTCCCTCATTTGACCGTGATGCAGAACATCACCCTTGCGCCCATCTGGGTACGCAAATGGCCCAAAGACAAGGCTGAGAAGGTGGCCACGGAATTACTCGAACGTGTCGGCATTCCTGAACAAGCCGGCAAATTTCCCGGTCAACTTTCGGGCGGGCAGCAGCAGCGTGTGGCAATTGCGCGTTCGCTTGCCATGCAGCCGAAGATCATGCTCTTCGACGAGCCGACCTCCGCGCTCGACCCGGAGATGATCAAGGAAGTGCTGGACGTGATGATCGAACTGGCGAAATCGGGCATGACCATGCTGGTGGTCACGCACGAAATGGGTTTCGCCCGCGCTGTGGCGGACCGCATGTTCTTCTTCGACCAGGGTCAGATCGTGGAGAGCGGCGCCCCCGAGGAGATTTTCAAAAATCCGAAGGAGGACCGGACGAAGTTGTTCCTCTCGCAGATACTTTCGCATTAGGAATCAAAAAGCCGGCGATACCGCCGGCTTTTTGATTCGGGCGAGTTGAAACCGTCCCGAAGGTTGACGCAAGCGACCGATGTTTCTTCGAGCAAACCTTCGGGACGGTTTATCTTCGACCCTACGGACCCGAAATATTGATGGAGTTATCACGGATCTCGAAAGTCGTCAGGTCGGGGCCCGTGATATTTACGAAGGCGGGACCGACGTTTAGTTTTCCGTCATCCGTCCACGCATACATGGTGTACGCTCCCTGGGTGAGATGAGTGTATGTTTCAGACTGATTTTTGCTGAATATCGGGATATACGCGAATCCACATTCGCCAAACGCAGTATTTTCGAAGTAGAGGGAGATCTTCACACCGTCGAGTTTTGTGTTGTTGAAGATCCTTATTTTTGTGGGATGCCCGACCACGGGGTTGGGGAGGAGGCGGTTGCAGGGATTCTGTGTAGTGGATGCCTGTGGGGCGGACGTAAAGGTCGGGATGACAGCCGGATCCAGGGTGGGGGAGGGCACCGGCGTATCTGTCGGCAGCGGCGTTGGTTCCGGCGTATTGGTCGGTGGGAGGGGTGTGTTGGTGGGGATCGCCGCATTCGTTTCCGCGACAATGGTGAGCGCCGCGGCGACCGCCGAGGCTTGAACGTCCTGCGGGCTTACCGTCGGTTCGGCGGGCGTTCCGCCGCCGCAGGCGCTGATGATCATTGCCATGATCAGCGCCATAAGTGGAATAATCGTGAAGCGTTTCATTTTGATCTATTTCTCCTGTGTAATTAACAATTCGGGTAGCAACTGCCCAGCGCGACAATACTATCATTTCGGACGACAATTTTCCAGTTCGCTTCGGTGATGCGGAAGCCGCCGAAAACTTTGAAGTCCTGTGCGCCGTCCACGTAAGCCGCCGCCGAGTATTGCCCGACGGGTCCCGTTGACAGGCTGGAAAGGAAACCGCATTCGCCCAGGTCGCTCATCACCCACAACGAGACAACGACCTTATCGTCCTTGGACTGCGGGCTGTATTCGTAAGAAACGCTCAATTGAGCGGAGGGTCCCTGCCAGGAGGTGAGAGGCTTGTCGCACGGATCCTTCGTGAGGGAGGGAGTCGCCGGAACGCGGGTCTCGGTGGGGGGAGGCGTATCGGTTGGAAGGGCAGTGGGGCTGGGCGGGTCGGTGGGAGGGATGGGGGTATCGGTGGGAGCCGCCGCCTGCGTTTCGACAACCATGGTGGACGCCGCCGCGACGGCGGAAGCCTGTATGCTTTCCGCGTTGACGGTCGGCGCGGCAGGCGCGCTGCCGCACGCGTGAAGAAACAGGCTGAGTACGACGATACCCGCCCGGAGTTTCGATTTCATTCTGTTCGGATTTCCTTATTGCTTGATTTCGACTCTGTCTCTATAAACGTCAATCGTGAGTTCGTCGTCCGCGTGGAGGGTGAAATTCCCGACGATCTTCCTCCCGCCGACCCACACGACGTAGAGATAATATCCAAGCGGCGCTTTGACCTTGACGTGACCTTTTACCGGATATTCCAGGATCGCGACCTGCCTGTCCGGCGGCTGGTTTTGAAGCGAGATGTACACCTGTGTCTTGGATTTGTTCACGATGGTGATGTTGGCAAACGGGACCGCCGGGGGCAGGGTACCCCACAAAAGAGGACCCAGCGTCGGCGACTGCGTGAGGTTCGCGGAGACGGCTTTCGTTGCCGTGGGCGTTTCGGTTGGAATGTCTCCCGGTCCGCTGGTGGCGGTGGCCGGGGTCGTGGTCAGGTTGGGGGCGGAGGTTAAGGAGGACGCGTCGGGCGCTTCGGCGGTCGGCGAAAAGGTTGAGGTTGGGATCGCTGTATCGGTGGCTGGGGCAGTTGTCGGCGAGGGTTGAACCGCCAGGGTTTGCGCGGAGGCAGTGCGGACAATGGAGTCAATGGTCGCCTGCATATCCACCGGCGATCCAGACTCCGGCGGGGTTTGCAGCGCCGAACACGAACCTGTGAGAACCGCCAGCAACGTTGTAAAAACGAAAAGTCTTTTCATTGCGCCCTCCTTCGGGCTACGACTGACCGACGACCTCCAGGAATTGGGATACCGTATCGCGCAACATGCGTTCGGGCAGCGCGCCGACCTGCCGATGCACGACCTTGCCGCCCGAGACGAACAACATGGTCGGGATTCCCTGGATGCCGTATTTCATCATCCATTCGGGGTTTTCATCGGTGTTCACTTTTGCGATAAGCACCTTGCCCTCGTATTCCCTGGCGAGTTTTTCGAGGGTGGGGGCGACCATTTTGCAGGGCCCGCACCACGGCGCCCAGAAATCCACAATGACGGGGATCGGCGATTGAAGCACGGTTTTCTCGAAAGCGGCGTCTGTGACGTTGATGGGTTCGTTTGACATTCTGTTACACCTTCATTTATTGATTTTGGGCAAATTACATAATTGCCCTTGAACGGTCGAAAAGTATAACACAATACCCCATGATATAATCCGCCCGTCATGGCAGAGATATTTACAAAATGGAGAAGCGGACTCGCCAAAACGGGCAAAGCCGCGTTCGGCAGGCTCAAGTCCGTTCTGGGCGCGACGGAGATTACACAGGATACGTGGGACGAATTGGAGACGCTTCTCATCCAGGCGGACGTGGGGATCGAGACCTCGACCGGGATCATCGAATCGCTTCAACGCCTCGTGCGGACCGAGGGCTTGACCCGCTCCGACGAACTTTGGGAGGCGCTCCAGGCGGAACTCCGCTCGCGGCTGACCGACCCGCCGACCCTCGCATGGACGAACAAACCGTCCGTGATCATGATGGTCGGCGTCAACGGTTCGGGCAAGACGACCACCATTGCCAAACTCGGACAACGTTTTCGATCCGAGGGCAAAAGTATCCTCTTCGGCGCGGCGGATACGTTCCGCGCTGCGGCGGTGGATCAACTTCAGGTGTGGGGAGATAGGCTCGGGGTGGACGTGATCGCAGGCGCGCCCGAATCGGATCCCGGCGCGGTGGCGTTCAACGCCGTCCAGGCGGGCGTCTCGCGAAACGTTGACCTCGTCCTGGTTGATACGGCCGGGCGTTTGCACACCCGTTTCAATCTGATGGAGGAATTGAAGAAGGTTCATCGCGTGATCGGCAAGGCGCTTCCCGGCGCGCCTCATGCGGTCTGGCTGGTATTGGATTCCACCACCGGGCAGAACGCGCTGCAACAGGCGAAGGCGTTCAGGGAAGCGGTGGGCGTGACGGGCGTGATATTGTCCAAACTGGATTCGTCCGCGCGCGGCGGCATGGCGTTCGCCATCCAGCGCGAACTGGGGTTGCCCATTCTGTTTGCCGGTCTCGGCGAAAAACCCGAAGATTTGACGCCCTTCGACCCCGATGCCTTCGTTCAAGGAATTTTAGGAAAATAATTTTGGAACGCAGGAACTTGCTCCTGCGTTGCGGCGGCAAGCCGTTGCAATCCACAACAAGGAGAAACCATGCAAGACCTCGTAAACCGTTTGAAGTCCGCGCAGGACATAACCCGGCAATTACTGGTGCGTCTTTGACTTCGCCGGTAAAGAAGCCCAACTCTCGCAATTCGAAAAGGAAATAGAATCGCCGGGCTTCTGGAGCGATCCAGCCGAAGCCCAAAAGGTGATGAAGCAATATAACAACGTCAGGAACGAAGTCGAATCGTGGCGCGGTTTTTCGCGCCGACTGCACGACGCGCTCGAACTCGCCGAACTGGACGACGAAAGCCTGCGCGGCGAACTGGAAACCGAGGTTGCCGTCATCGAGACCGAGCTCGAGAAACGTTCCTTTACCGCGATGCTTTCCGGCCGATACGATCACGACTCCGCCATCCTTGCCATCCACGCCGGCGCGGGCGGCACCGACTCGCAGGACTGGGCGGCGATGCTCGAGCGCATGTACCTGCGCTGGGCGGAGGCGCGCGGTTACGAAGCCGAAATCTTCGACTATACCGAGGGCGAAGAGGCGGGCATCAAGAGCGTAACCATCGCGGTCAACGGCGAATACGCCTACGGTTATCTGCGTTCGGAGAAGGGCGTGCATCGCCTCGTGCGCCTTTCCCCGTTCGACGCCGCGCATCGCCGGCACACGTCCTTCGCGCTGGTCGAGGTCCTGCCGCAGGTGGCGATGGACGAAGCAGAGATCGAAATTGATCCGGGCGAGATCAAGATGGACGTCTATCGTTCATCCGGCGCGGGCGGGCAGAACGTTCAAAAGAACGCGACCGCCGTCCGCCTCACGCACATCCCGACGGGCATCGTGGTCACGTGCCAGAACGAACGCTCGCAAACGCAAAACCGGGAATTCGCCATGAAGATCCTGCGGGCGCGCCTGCTTCAACTCAAACAGGCGGAAAAAGAGGAGGAGCGCGCCATCCTGCGCGGCGAATACACAAAAGCCGAATGGGGAAGCCAGATCCGCTCGTACGTTCTGCATCCCTACCAAATGGTCAAGGATCATCGCACCGATCACGAGACCGGCAACGCGCAGGCTGTGCTGGACGGCGACCTCGACGAATTCATGGAGGCATACCTGCGCTCGAAAAATTAAGGAGGCGTCGTGTCCGATCTTGTTGCAAAACTTTCCGCTTTTCTCGCAAACGATATCTTGAAACAGCCGGGGCGCGTGATCTCCCCCGAGGAACCTCTCATCTCCAGCGGCTTGATCGATTCGTTCAGCCTGATGGACGTCGCGTTGTTCGTCGAAGATAACTTCGGAGTCCGCATCGAAGATACCGAACTCAATGCGGATACCTTCGACAATTTGACCCAACTCGCCTCATTGATCGAATCCCGCCAACCATGATCTTTCCCGAACGATTAAAAACGCTTTACGCGCGGACACTTCGACACGGCTCAGCGCAAGCCCCGGAGCGGGTCGCTGTCACCCTGCAATTTCCCCACGCCGACGATTTGTCCGTCACGCTCGATGGGCTTTTGCGCGGTTCCCAATCCTTCGCGCAAACCTACGCCCGGGAAGGAATTCAACCCGGCGAGGTCGTCGTGCTGATCCTGCAACACGGCGAAGACCTGCTCTACGCGTTCTGGGGCGCGATCCTGCACGGGGCGATTCCCTCCATCATGCCGTTCCTCACCGAGAAACTTTCCCCCGAACGGTACCGCGCGGATCTGGCATCGTTGATGTCTGTAACAAAGCCTTCCGCCATCGTGACGTATCCTGAATTCGAGGCTGAAGTCCATTCGGCGATACGGGAGGGGGATTCAGTTCGCTCGGTGATCGTCGCCAACCAGGTCGAACCGCAAAAGGAATTGGATTTCGATTCGCTCGCCGGTTTTCGGAGGAAACCCGAGGACATCGTTCTCCTGCAACATTCTTCGGGGACGACAGGCTTGCAAAAAGGCGTTGCGCTTTCGCATCGTTCCGTTTTCAATCAGTTGGACGCCTACAGCCGCGCCCTTTCGCTCGACGATGAGGACGTGATCGTCTCCTGGCTCCCGCTGTATCACGACATGGGGTTGATCGCCGGGTTCGTCATGCCCATCCTGTCCGGGATTCCGCTGGTGTTGATGTCGCCGTTCGATTGGGTGCGCGCGCCGTACAAGTTGATGCGCTCCGTGACGAAATATCGCGGCACGCTGACGTGGCTGCCGAACTTTGCGTTCAATTTTTGCGCGCAGAAGATCCGCGACCGTCATCTCGAGGGCGTGGATCTGTCTTCGCTGCGGGCGGTCGTCAATTGTTCGGAGCCTGTCCGTTTCGAGAGTCATCGGGCTTTTTATGAACGGTTCGAACCTTACGGGCTGAAATGGGAGGCGCTGCAAACGTCGTATGCGATGGCGGAAAACGTTTTCGGCGTGACCCAAAGCCGCTTGGGGACCGCGCCGGTTGTGGATGAGATTGACCGTGAGTCGTTCATGGTCCAGCGCGTGGCGGCGAGTCCGCTCGATGGGCGTCCGGCGATGAGGATGATGTCGTCCGGGCGTCCGCTCGAAAACGTAGCGATCCGCATCCTCGACGAACAAGGCGGGGAGGTTCCCGAGCGCGTCGTCGGCGAGATCGCCCTGAAAAGCGATTGCATGTTGACCGGCTATTACCATCGCGAGGATGTTACGCGGAAGGCGTTTTTGGACGGCTGGTATTTGACGGGCGATTATGGGTATATGGCGGACGGCGAGATTTTTGTTTCGGGCAGAAAGAAGGACATGATCATCGTGGGCGGCAGGAACGTGTACCCGCAGGATTTGGAGGCGCTGGCGTGTGAAGCGCCGGGCGTTCACGCGGGACGGGCGGTCGCCTTTGGAATGTTCGACGAAGCGCAGGGAACGGAGGAGGTCGTCATCATCGCGGAAGTGGATGCGGAGGACCCGGCAGAGCAAGAGAAAATTGCCGACGCGATCCGCCTGCACGTGACGAAGAATTCCGCCATCGCCCTGCGTCACGTCAGGGTGGTCGGTCCGAAGTGGATCATCAAGACATCGAGCGGCAAGACATCGCGGGCGGCTAACAAGGAAAAATTCATCCGGGAATTGCAGTCGTCGCAGGAGGCGGGATAAACATGGGATGACCTCATCCGATCAACTTCGTTACGCGATCGGTTTGGCGCGCGCCGGGAAACGGGAGGAGGCGCGCGATATCCTTTTGCGCGTCGTGGACGAAGACCCGCGCAGCGAACTCGCCTGGATGTGGCTGGCGGGACTTGTGGATTCGCTCGAGGACAAGATCGTCGCCTGCGAAAACGTGCTGACGATCAATCCGTCCAATGAAAAGGCGCGCAGTTATCTGGAAAGGCTCAGGCAAGGAAATCGTTCGACCAACGTCAGCGGGAGAATGGTTCAAGTTCGAACTCCCCGAAACGACCCGCTGGAACAAGCCAGATTTCTGGAGCAGGAAGGAAACCTCGACGAAGCCCTGATGATCTACAAGGTGGAGGCGGCAAAGGCAAAGGACACCCGGACCTTCAACGAGATATTCAGGCAGATCGTACGCATCGAACAGATTCAAGCGGATGGGATCCGTTACGTATCGCCGCGCGCTTCCATCCTCCGCCTGACGTTCCCGTGGATCCTCCTGTACCTGAGCCTCGCGTTGATCCAGGTGGGATTGGATCCGCTGGGGCATCTGACGAGTTATGTGTGGTTCGCGTTTCCGTGGGTGGCGCTGGGCGGTTATCTGGTCGCGGTGGCGGAGGTGCGTTCGCGGCACGCGATCTGGAAGTATTTATTCACGGAGAGCGGGGATGGGACGCTCTCCGCCCGCTTTATGGTTGGGCTGGTCGGCTGGTTGATGATCCTGATCCCGATCCTCCTGTTGTTGATCGATTCGTTCAGGCGGTTGTCCGATTTTCAAACCCCTCCCCGATTGTTTTGACGCGACGCCATGCTCCCTCTAAACGACACGGAAAAGAACCGTTATTCCTTCTTCCCGATCGTCACCGTCCTGTTGATCGTGACGAACTGCTTTATCTATTACGTCGAGCCTTACATCGTTGACAGTTACTGGAGTTACTATATGAAATTCGGCGCGACTCCCATCCTGATCAGGGAAACGGTGGGCGGCGGGGTGATCTCGAATGTCACCGCCATGTTCCTTCACGGCGACCTGTTGCATTTGATCGGGAACATGCTGCCGTTATGGGTCTTTGGCAGGCGCGTGGAGGACGCGTGCGGTCCCCTGCGCTATCTCGCCTTTTACCTGTTCGCCGGGACGTGGGCGAACATCCTGTTCGTCGTTGTCCTGTCCGATTCGCCGATACCGGGGATCGGGGCGAGCGGCGCGATCTTCGGTTTGATGGGAGCGTACCTGTTGTTGTATCCGGGCGGCAGGATTCGGACGCTGGTGTTCGTGAACATTCTTCCGATCTGGCCCCGCATCCGCGCCATTTGGATCGTGCTTTATTTTTTCGGCATTCAAATCATCCCCGCCGTTGAGGTCCTGCTGGGGTACGCGGATTACAGGATCAACTATTGGGCGCACCTGGGCGGATTCTTTTCGGCGGTGTTTATTCTCCTGTTCCTGAGACCCGAGGCGTACGCGAGATATTTGAGCGAGGTCCCTGTTTGAATCAAAAGAGCGGATGTAAATCCGCTCTTTTGCTCGCGCGGGATATTTATCCGCCGGTGGGGAGGCGTTTTTCCAGCGTGCGGTTCAACAGTTCTTCCTGCTCTTGCGAAACCGCGGTCTTGGTCTTTCTGATCTTGAATTCCTTGTTGTCGCCGGAGCGGTTCAACGCCTCCTGCCAGGCGATCTGCATGGCGGTCAATTCGGGTTCCTTGTGCTCTACCGGCTCGACGGCTTCCGCCGCTTCCTTCTTCGACCCCGACCTGCCTCCCTTTTTATGTTCCTTTTTCGCCGGTTTGAATTCCGCGACCTCCGGTTCCAAAGCCTTGACGCTTAACTTGATCTGCTTCTTCTTGCGGTTGACCTCCAGCACCTTGGCTTCGATCTCGTCGCCCTCCTTGACGACCTCGCCGGGGGTCTTGACGAATCCGTGGGCAAGTTCGCTGACGTGGATCATGCCGGGACGTTCCGCGCCGATCTCCACGAATGCCCCATAAGGTTCGAGACGAACGACCTTTCCCTTTACGACCATGTCCGGCTCGATCTCCTTCCATTCGAGGGCAAGGGGTTCGATCATAGTCAGTTCGATGCGATCCTTTCTTACGCGTCGCACCCATACGTCCACGGTCTGACCTTCCTTCACAACGTCCTCGACCTTGTTGACGGGGTCCTTGCTGAGTTGCGAAATGTGAATCACGCCGGGCAACGGTTGACCCACGTCCACGATCGCCCCGGCAAGAGTGGTCTTGATGATCCTGCCGCTCAATTTCGTTTTTGGTTCCAGCGCCGCTTCCGGCGCGGTGTTGACTTTTTCCATAATTAACTCCTGCGTTTGAGATAATGCCGAATGGCGATTATACATGTTAGGCAAACATAAGTCAATGTGAAATCCATTTCGATCATTCGTTGAACGCGACTTGCAGACTTAATGACTCGCGTTACGCAATGATACCCGTAACGCGAGACTGCGTAGCGTCTCGCGTTTCAGGCGTTTCCTGGGCAGGAGCGACATGAAAAAGCCCTGCTGGACACGGATGACGCGGATTTCACGGAAAAGCACGGATATTTCTTTGATCTTTCCGTGAAAATCCGTCAATCCGTGGAATCCGTGTATTCCGACCCCGCTTAATCCCGAAGAACCGATAATCTTTCCTGCGTAACATCAATTAATAACTCACCTTGCGCAAAACGTCCCGAAGTTCTCGTGAATCAGGCTTGGTTACCGCCCAAACCTTCGGGACGGTGCGTAACATCAGTTATAAGTTCCGGGTCGCATCGTGTTCGTCCGCGTGTGCCGTGTCGAAAAATCCAAATCCCTTGACGCGATGCGGGAAACAGCGTACCATTGGCAGGCGTTGTTCCTTTCGGAAACAAATGGGCAGTTGATATGTCTAATTTTGACAAAACCGACATCAAAATTGTCAATATCCTTCTCGAAGATGGGCGTATGCCTGCGTCGGAGATCGCGCGTCGCATCGGGAATATATCCGAACGCGCGGTCCGTTACCGCATCGAGCGCATGGTGGACGCGGGGATCATCCAGATCAGCGCGGTAGCCAAACCCCAGGCGTTCGGGCTGACCACGATCGCGGATGTCTGGATGGAGGTCGAATCGGATCGCATCCTTGAGGTTGCGAAGAAGATGGCGAACTTCGACAACGTTAGTTACGTGGCGTGCGGGATCGGGGAATCAGACGTAAGTATTCAGATCGTGGCGAAGGATACGGCGGAGATCTATCAGTTCATCACGGAGGTTGTCCGCAAGGTCCCCGGCGTTCGCAAGACCACCACGTCCATTGTGCCGTTGATCGTCAAGGACGTGTACCAATGGCGCGTCCCGGAGAGGATCGCGCAGGAATTGCCGGAGAAGAAGGGAACGACGGAAACCGAATAATCCTTTTTGAGGTGAAATCATGTTTGGTTCAAAAACGCGCGCATTGCAAAAACGGGCTCAGGAAACGATTCCGCTGGGGGTCAATTCCAATTTTCGATACTGGGGCGATGGGATAACCCCGTACGTCGAAAAGGCTAAAGGCTCTCATTTGTGGGACGTGGACGGGAGGAAATACATTGACTATCGAATGGCGTTCGGTCCGATCATACTTGGACATTCATTCGACGAAGTGGATCGGAAGGTGATCGAAGAGATCCAAAAAGGGATCCTCTTCGCGATGACGGGCGAACTCGAGGTCGAGGTCGCCGAAATGATCGTCGAGATGTCGCCCGCGATCGAGATGGTGCGCTTTGCCTGTTCGGGAACCGAAGCGACCATGCACGCCATCCGCGTTGCCCGCGCATACACCGGGCGCGACATCATCCTCAAATTCGAAGGCAATTATCACGGCTTCCACGATCACACTTTGTGGTCAACCTATTCGCCGCCGGAGGCGTACGGCAATTCCCGCAGTCCCATCCCCGTTCCCGCGTCGTCGGGCATTCCCAAGGCGATGCGCGAATTTATCATCACGCTGCCGTTCAACGACATGGAAGGCTTCGACCGCGCCATGCGTTCGTACGGCGAACAGATCGCGGCGGTCATCACCGAACCGTGCCAGGGGAATTGCGCGGCGATCAATCCGCAGGACGGCTTCCTTGAATTGATTCGCAAGAAGACCGAAGAGTATGGCTGTGTCTTTATCCTGGATGAAGTGAAGACGGGATTCCGCATTGCGAACGGCAGCGCGCAGGAATACTATCGCCTCGAACCGGACCTGGTCGCGTATGCCAAAGCCCTGGGCAACGGCTACCCGATAGCGGCGTTCGGCGGCAAGCGCGAGATCATGTCCATCATCGGGCATGGAGTGGCGCAAGGCGGGACGTACACCAATAACAAGCCCGGCGTCGCCGCGGCGTACGCCACGTTGAAACTGCTCAAATCCCAGCCGATCCTCAAGACCATCGAAGGGCGCGGACGACGACTCATGGACGGCTTGAAAGAAATCTTCGAGGAGAACGGCATCCCCGCTGCAATGACCGGATACCCCGCCATGTTCTCTTTCGCGCTCGGCGTCGAATCCGTGACCAATCAGCGCGAGTGGGTGAAGAGCGATCACGACCTGTACCTTCGCCTCGCGGACAAAGCCATCGAACGCGGGGTCATGCCCGATCACGACGCCCGCGAGCCGTGGTTCCTGTGTTACTCGCACTCCGACGCGGATATTGATGAGACGTTGAATGTGTATGCGGAGATTGTGAAGTCGGTCAAGTAGTCGGAGAGTCAAATAGTCTGATAGTCTGATAGTCGGAGAGTCTGATAGTCGGAGAGTCTGATAGTCGGAGAGTCGGATGGTCTGTTAGTTTGTCATCGGATGATCCCGCCGTCTCGCTCATTCCTCCCTTTTCTGCCGAGAGTAATCCGAAAGACTATAAGACCATGAGACTATGTGACTATAAGACTACAAGACTACAAGACTATAAGACTACAAAACAGGAGTTCCAATGCCTCTCACTGCAAAAGAAATCATTGACCTCAACAAGGAATACACCTTCTTCTCCTGGTCGGTGCAGGGACAGGTGAATCCGATTCCCGTGACGCGCGCCGAAGGTGTGTACTTCTGGGATGCGGACGACAACCGTTATCTCGATTTCTCGTCCCAGTTGATGAACACCAATATCGGACATCAACATCCCAAAGTCGTCGAAGCGATTCAAGAGCAGGCGGCGAAGTTGACGTTCACGCATCCCGGCAATGCGACCGAAGCGCGCGGCTTGCTCGGCAAAAAACTGGCGGATGTCACGCCCGGGGACTTGAAGAAAACCTTTTTCACGCTCGGCGGCGCGGAAGCGAACGAGAACGCCATCAAGATCGCCCGTTTCTACACGGGGCGTCACAAGATTCTCGCGCGCTATCGTTCCTATCACGGCGCGACGCATGGCTCGATCGCGCTGACTGGCGATTACCGCCGCCTTGCCGTGGAACCTGTCATGCCGGGCGGAGTCCACTTCCTGGACCCGTTCTGTTATCGCTGTCCGTTCGGGCAGAAGCCGGAGTCGTGCAAACGCGAGTGTATCTCGCATCTGGAAGAAGTCATCAAATATGAAGGGCCGGACAAGATCGCCGCCATCATCATGGAGGGGGTGGTCGGCTCGAACGGGATTATCGTCCCGCCCGACGATTACTGGCCCCGTGTCCGTGAACTGTGCGACAAGTACGGCATCCTGCTGATCTCGGATGAAGTGATGAGCGGATGGGGTCGCACAGGCAAATGGTTCGCCGTGGATAATTGGAACGTGACTCCCGACATCATCACCACCGCCAAAGGCATCACCAGCGGATACGTTCCCCTCGGCGCGGTGATCGTCTCGGATAAGATCGCCAAATTCTTCGACGACAAATATCTCTATGCCGGGCTGACCTATAACGGTCATGCGCTTGCCTGCGCCGCGGCTCTAGCGACGATCGAAGTCTACGAAGAGGACAAATTGATCGAGAATGCCGCC